>NZ_JBEPEW010000050.1:0-50538 GCF_040300965.1 Streptomyces mesophilus
CCCGGTCCGCCCCCGGCCACCGCCGCAGGCGAGCTCGACGCGTTCGCCGGCGGCGCGCTCCCATGCCGTACGGAGCTTCGCGGCCGCGTCCGCGGCGGGCAGCCAGAAGTCCGGCCACTTCAACCAGCCGTGCTCCCAGGCGACTTGGGGCGGCTGCTTGCCCAGCAGATAGAGCCCGTACGTGGGCTCGAGCCCGTCAGGCATCGGATGACGCAGCCCCCGGCCGCGGATCAGTCGCCCCGAGGGCAGGGCCAGCACTCCGGGCGTACCCGGCTCCCAAGCTTCCATGACGCCAACGCTAAGGGCTGCCGCTTGACCTTGTCCCTGGGGCAAAGCCCAGGGTCGTGGTCACCGGGAGAAAGCACTCCCGGTCACGGAGGATGGTGCCATGACGGACCTGATGGATCCGGCGGGCCCGGCGGACCGCGACGGTGGTGGCGGCCGCGACGGTGGCCGTGACGGTGACGGTGGCCGCGACGGTGGCGGTGACGAGGAATGGCTGACGATCGGTGCGTTCGCGTCCCGCTCGCGCCTGTCGGCGAAGGCCCTGCGCCTTTACGACCGGTTGGGCCTGCTCGCCCCCGCCCGGGTCGACGACCTCAGCGGGTACCGCTACTACCGGCCCGCGCAGGTGGAGCGGGCACGGCTCGTGGCGCTGCTGCGGCAGCTCGACATGCCGCTCGCGACGGTCAAGGAGATCCTCGCGCTCGACGAGGCCCGTGCGGCGGACGCCGTCCAGGCGTACTGGACGGACGTCGAGGAGCGCTTCGCCGCCCAGCGGACGCTGGTGCACTTCCTCCGTGGACGGCTTTCAGGGAGGAGTTCCGAGATGTACGAGAAGTTCGAGATCCGCACGGTGGAGGTGCCGGAACAGACGGTGCTCGGCGAGAGCCGGCATGTCCTCGCAGCCGAACTGCCCGCGTTCATCGGGGAGTCGCTGGGGCGCCTGGAGAAGGCAGCGCGGGAGTGCGGCGGCACCACGGCCGCGCCGTTCGTCGCGTATCACGCCGAGGTCACCCAGGAGAGCGACGGTCCGGTGGAGAGCTGCGTCCCGGTCGCGGACGCGGCGGCCGCGCAGTCCTGGGCCGGGCGGCAGAGTCCGGCGGTGACGGCGCGCGTCGAGCCGGCCCGGCGCCTCGCGTACACGCGGATCACCAAGGCGCAGGTGGTGTACCCGCAGATCATCGCCGCGTACGAGGCGGTGGAGCACTGGATCGCGCAGCAGGGCCTGACGGTCGACGGGCCGTGCCGCGAGGTCTACTTCGCGGACTGGGACGGCCTGGGCCCGGACGACGAGGCGTGCGACATCGCGTATCCCGTCCGGTAAGCGAGAAGCGCGTATCCCGTCCGGTAAGCGAGAAGGGGGACCATTCGTCCTGCGGCGCGCCCGAATTGCCGGGTCGCACAGCACGAATGGTCCCCCTTCTCGGGGTGCGTCAGAGAATCCGCGTCAGCTTCGCGCCGAAGCCGGGCTCCTCCAGATCCGACTGGAGGGCGACCGGGACGGTGACCGCCGCACCCTTGCCGTCGCCGACCGTGAGGACGCCGACCTGGGTGCCGGCCTTCGCCGTGTTCGGGATCTTCTTGCCCTTGTCCTCGGCGAAGGCGAGCTTGACCGTGAGTCCGGGCCAGCCGACGGCCTTGACGTCCTTGGTCGCCACGACCGGGGTCGTCCCGCCGAAGCCGTCGTCCACCTGTCCGACGACATCGCCCTTCTTGACGACCGTCTTCGAGATCAGCGCGGCCTCGGCAGCCTCCATCAGCTTGCGGCTGTTGGCGTTCACCTCATCGATGTTCGCCCCCGTGTGCTTGGCGAACTGCGCGAGCGCCGCGCCGATCACGATCTGCTCCTTGCCGTCGACCGTCTTCCTCGAGGAGAAGAGCAGATTGCCGCCGGCCGCCGTGGTGGTGCCCGTCTTGATGCCGACGGCGACGGTCGGGACCAGGCTGTTGAAGTTGTACCAAGTCGTACCGTCACGGCCGTTGCTCGTGTCTCCCCGGCCGTTGGCCGGCTTGTACGAGGGCTGTCCGACGATCTCCTTGAACACCGGGATCTCCATCGCGGCCCGGCCCAGCTTCACCAGGTCCTCGGCGGTCGACACGGTCGTCTTGTCGAGACCTGAGGCGTCGGTGAACGTGGTGTTCTTCATGCCGAGGTCCTTGGCGGCGTCGTTCATCTTCTGCACGAACGCCTTCTCGTCGCCGTTCGAGTCCCAGCGAGCGAGCAACTTTGCGACGTTGTTCGCGGACGGCAACATCAGGGACTGGATGGCCTCGTACTCGGAGAGCTTCTCGCCCTCCTTGACGTCGACCACGGACTCCTTCTCGGCCTGCCCGGAGACCCAGTGCTCCTCGGCCTTCTTGTCGACGGGGATGGTCACGCCCTTGCCGTCACCCTTGATCGGGTGCTCCTTCAGGATCACGTACGCCGTCATGACCTTGGCGATCGACGCGATCGGCACCGGCTTCTGCTCGCCGGACGTACCGAAGGAGCCGATGCCCTCGACATCGAGAGCGGCCTGACCCTGGTCCGGCCACGGGATCTGCGGCTTGTCCCCCTCGAACGAGACCGTCTCCTGCGCGGTGAGGCTCAACTTGGGGGTGGGCAGCGGGCGTACGGCCTGTGCGACCGCAAAGACCACCGCGAGCAGAAGGACCAGCGGGGTCCAGATCTTGATCCGCCGGCCGACCGTGCGCATCGGGGTCTCCGGCGGCGGCGGACGGTTGGTCAGCTCGGCGAGCAGGTCGAGCGGCGCCTTGGGCGGCAGCGGCTGCTGCGCGGTCCGCTCGGGACCGGCGTTCACGGCGGAGGGCGCGCTCGCGACGGCGGGCTGCTCGGGCGCGGCTGCGGGCTCGGGCTCCGGCGCCCGGGTCGGATCGGCCTTGGGCGCGGCGGGCTGCTCGGGCGCGCGGGCGGGCTCGTCGAGCGGCTTCAGCGCGATGAACTTGCTGGTGCGCTCGGCGGGGGATTCGGGCCGGACACCCTTGCCGGGCCCGGCGTCCGTCCCGGCCTCGGGCTTGGCGTCCGTCTTGGCGTCGGGTTCCGCGTCCGTCTTGGCGTCGGCGGGCTCGGACTTCGCGTCCGCCGGCTCCGACGCGGGCTGCGCGTCCGCCGGGGCGGACTTGGCGTCGGCGGATGCGTCGCTCTTGGCGTCCGGCTCGGCGTCCGGCCGTACGGTCCGGAACATCGCCGTCGGCTGGTCGACCGGCGGCGGCAGGGTCTTGAACACGGCGGTGGCCTGGTCGAGGGGCGGCTCGGCCTCCGCACCCGAGTCCTCGACGTCGGCGTCGCGCTTGCCGTCCGCGGTGGCGGCTTCCGGCTCGGCGTCGGTGCCGGGGTCCGCATCGGCCACGGGCTCGGGGGCGGCTGCGGGCTCGGACACAGGCTCGAGCACAGCTTCGGGCTCGGCATCGGTGTCGACGGCGGCTTCCGGCTCGGGCTCGGTCCGGGCATCGGCTTCCGGCTCGGCCTCGTCCTGCTCAGCCCCGGCTACGTCGCCGCCCTCACCCTCGGCCTCGGCGCCTTCGGAGGCCTCCGCCGCGTCGCCCTCTCCCGCGGACTCCGCGGATTCCGCGGATTCCGTGGGCTCCGCGGACTCCCCGGCCACCCAAGCCGCCACAGCAGCCCGCAGCCGCGCGTCCTCCGCGCCACCGCCGGCCTCGTCGCCGGTCGCGTCGCCGGACTCGCCGCCCTCGGCGTCACCCGGCACGTCCTGACCGCCCTCGGCGTCGCCGGACGACTCCTGGCCGCCCTCGGCCGCGGCCGTACCGCCCTCAGGCTCGGGCGCACGCTCCGGCTCACCCTCGGCGCGAACCTCGGCCTCAGGCTCCCGCTCCGGCTCCGCCCCGGCATCCCCCAGCCGCAGCCCCGCCGTGGAGAACACCGCGGTCGCCTGGTCGGTCCGCGGTTCGCCCTCCCGGGACTCGGTCCGCGGCTCGCGCTCCCCGGACTCGGTCCGCGGTTCGCTCTCCCGGGACACGGCAAGGCGCGGATCCACCGCACGTTCCCCCGACGCGGCCGAACCGTTCACGTCCGAAGAATTCCGCTGCTGCGCCCTGTCCGGGGTCTCGCCCGCCACCGATGTCTCCCTTAGCTCCGACCTGAACGACCCGTACAGCCTGATGGGTCCGTACGACTCAACGCTTCGCATGCCCGTCAGGGCCCCCCGCCGTCCGGACCCCGGTGTCCGAACCATGTACCAGTGTCCTGTCTGCGGGGTTGGCCCCCTGGCTAGACGAGAACGACATACCTACTGGTTCCCGTACAAAGCCCCCACGCACTCTCGACAGATGAATGTGAGAGGGGTCACCCTGTCATTCATCCACGCGGGGAGGCATGGATGGGCAGGAGCCGCAGAACTATTCCGGAGGAGCTTCTGCTGCTCGCTCTGGACCCGGCCACGGGTACCACAGCGCAGCCGCAGTCGCTCGACCTAGGTCTCGCCGGAGCACAGCTAGTAGAGCTGGCGCTGGCCGGACGGATAGCCCCAGACGGGGATCGTATCGCCGTGGTGTCCCCACGGCCGACCGGAGATCCGACACTGGATTGCGCACTGGAGTTGCTGCGAAGGCGTGGCGCTCCGGTCCGTGCGGTCCACTGGATCGGCGGGCCCCGACTGGGGCTGCGCCAGACGTATCTCTCGCATCTCGAACGGTGCGGCATGGTGCATGCCGTGGCGGGACAGATGTGCGGGGTGCTGCCGACGACGCGCTACCAAGCGACCGAGACGGCGATCAGCCGGGAGATCAGGGCCCGACTGGATTCGGCGATCCGCACCGGCGTACCGCCGGACCCGCGGACCGCGGCGCTTGCCGCACTGGCCCACGCGGTCGGACTCGGCAAGCACCTGTATCCGGGGAACGAGGGGCGTTCATCGCGCTCCCGGCTCCGCGACCTGATCAGGCACGACCCGATGGGCGGCCTCGTGGCACACGCCGTGATGGACGTCCAGAACGGGGTGGCGGCGCAACCTCGCCGCTCTCCGGCACCGGGCCGGCCACAGCAACAACAGCAGCCGCAGATCAGGTCCACCACCGACGGAGGACGCCTGCCGTCACAGCCGCGCCGCGGTTCCATGGCGCGCGTCGTGGCGCACTAGTTTCCTCCGCACCACGCGTCACCGTCAGCACCACCCGCACCACCGCCGCACCGTAGTCCCCAAGACCCGGTTCGGGAGCCGCAGTCGATCGCGCGGGGTGGTGGCCGAGATCCGTCGGCCACCACCCCGCGCGGTCGTGTTTGGCCTGGTTGCGGCGGGGTCCGGGGGCTTTGAGATGGTCCATTTCCCAGCGCGGGACGCCCTGTTGGTGGCAATCTGCTGAACAAGCAGATACGGAGCGGATATACGCACGATCGGAGCGGGTATCCGTTCGAACAGACCGCTTGCCGGAGAGGTGGCACATTCCGTGGCGTCCAACGTCAATCCCACAGTCAGGCGACGCCGCTTGGGCCAGGAGCTGCGCCGGCTGCGCGAGCTCAAGGGCATGACGGCCGAGGAGGTCGCCGAGCGCCTGCTCGTCTCGCAGTCGAAGATCTCGCGGCTGGAGAACGGCCGCCGTTCCATCTCCCAGCGCGACGTCCGCGACCTGTGCGGGGTCTACGAGGTGGAGGACCACCGGATCGTCGACTCGCTGATGCAGATGGCCAAGGACAGCCGCCAGCAGGGCTGGTGGCATGCGTTCGGCGACATCCCGTACTCCGTGTACATCGGGCTCGAGACGGACGCGGCCTCGCTCAGGGTGTACGACCCCCAGGTGGTGCCCGGTCTGCTGCAGACCCGCGGATACGCGGAGGCGCTGATCACCGGGGCGCTGCCGGAGACCCCGCAGGGCGACATCGACAAGCGCGTCCAGGTGCGCGTGCGCCGCCAGGAGCGGATCCACGCCACGGAGAACCCGCTGCGGCTGTGGACCGTGCTCGACGAGGCGGCCCTGAGGCGGCTCGTGGGCAACAAGCAGGTCATGATCGAGCAGCTGGAACATCTCGTGGAAATGTCCCATCTGCCGCATGTCACCGTGCAGGTGATCCCTTTCGACATGGGCGCACATCCGGGTGTGAACGGGCAGTACGCCATTCTGGAATTCCCGGACACGGCCGATTCCAGCGTGGTCTACATCGAGGGCGTCACCAGTGATCTTTACCTGGAGAAGGCGAATGACGTCCACAAATACAGCGTGATGTACGAACATCTCCGGGCACAGGCGCTGAACGTGGAACAGACCCGGCAATTCATCACAGAGATCGCCAAGGAGTACGCCCGCTAGGCACGCCGGACACCGTACGTCCCTTGGCGCACAAGGGTCCCGGAGCGCATGAAATCGGCCACCACGGGAAGGCGACGGCAAGGTACACCCTCGCCACGTCGGCCGTGAAGAGTCGAATGGAATATGCCATCCGGTCGAGTGAATGGCCGCGTCATATACCGATGTTGGCGAGTAGCGTCGATCACGTCGAGGACTTGGTCCCGGCAACGACCGTCACCGGCCCCAGGGGCCTGGGACGGTGACACAGCACTCATCAACAGCAAAGCGGAGCGAAAATGGCAATCCAGCAAGGCGCCACGAATGCGTGGACCAAGTCTTCGTATTCCACCGGAAACGGCGCGTGCGTCGAGGTCAGGTCCCCCGCCCTGCGCGAAGTCGCGGTGCGTGACTCCAAGGTCACCGAGGGACCCGCCATCGCGTTCGGGCCCGACACCTGGACGGCGTTCGTCGGCCAGGTCAGCCGAGGGGCCTTCGACCTCGGTTGAGCACAGGTGCGAGGAACAACAACTGCACACGTACCACCGAAGAGCCCTCTCGACTGGCCCGCCGTCCTAGCCGAGGGGGCTCGGCTTTTCCCTCTCCCACAGCTGCCCCATGCGGACCGCCTCAGTCCCGCAACTGATCCACGTACGTGTCCGTCCCCGGCACCGTCGGGATGAACGGGGCCACCAACTCCACCCGTCCGAGCCCCGATTCGGCCACCTCCTCGTCACGCCGCGCGAAGTGCCCCTCCCAGCGCTCACGGGGATCCGTACCGAGGAACCACAGCAGGGTCAGCCGGGTGTCGACCCCCTCGACCTGCTTCACGTACGTCATCCTGTCGCCGGGCAGAGGCGTCGGCCGGAAGATGACCACCATCGAGGCGGGCGAGTCCATGAGCTTCCTGGGCAGATGCTTCGAGCGCAGCCACTCGAGCAACTCGGCCCGCTGCTCGGGCCCTTCGGCATCGATCACCTCGACGACCAGCCCCTGGTACGGGTGGTCGAGCGCGTGGTAGTCGCGCGGTCCCGCGGCGCCGTCGCGGTAGACGGTCGCCTCGTGGTCCTGGAACGCCGTGAAGACATGCGTACGGTCCTGGTAGACGCGGCCGTCGCGGTTGAGGCGCTTGTTGATGCCGACGGTCCACTTCATGTGGTCGTCGTAGCGGCCTTCGGTGACCCAGTACGTGGAGATGTAGCAGCCGGCCGTGACGGGCTGGGCGACGGCCGACTTCTCGGGGTAGCGCAGGAGTTGCAGATCGCGGGTCGCCACCCAGCGCTTGCCCGCGTACATCCAGGGCATCGCCATCGCGCCGGCGTAGTAGTGGTCGTCCTCGTACCAGCGGTTGTACGCGAACTCATGGCCCGGATGCGGCTCCACCATCGTGATCAGCGCATGCCCGGGGCGCACTCCGTACGGGCCGACCGAGGCCAGCTCCGCATAGGTCTCGCTGCGGGTCTCTTCACCCATGACGTTCCCCTTCCTTCCTCCGCTGGACGGCCCTACTCTGACGCCCCGTCAGGGAATAGACCAGAGTCGCGTCGGAGGTAGCCGTGCTGCTCCAGGGCAAGACCGTGATCGTCTCCGGGGTCGGCGCCGGGCTCGGACAACAGGTGGCCGCCGCCGTGGTGCGCGACGGGGGCAACGCCGTGCTCGGGGCGCGCACCGAGGCCAACCTCGCGAAGTCGGCGGCCGAGATCGACCCCGACGGCAAGCGCACCGCGTACAAGGCGACGGACATCACCGACGAGCGGCAGTGCGAGGCCCTCGCCGCGCTCGCGGTGGAGAAGTTCGGACGGCTGGACGCCGTGATCCATGTGGCCGCCTGGGACAGCTACTTCGGCGGCCTCCAGGACGCGGACTTCGAGACATGGACGGGCGTCATCAACACCAATCTGCTCGGCACGCTGCGGATGACACGCGCCTGCCTGCCGGCGCTCAAGGAGCGCGGCGGCTCGGTGGTCATCGTCGGCACACAGTCGGCCATCGCCTCGCCCACCCAGGTCAAGCAGGCGGCGTACGCGGCCTCCAAGGGCGCACTGACCTCGACGATGTACTCGCTCGCCCGGGAGATCGGCCCTGACCGGATCCGGGTCAACACGGTGCTCCCCGGCTGGATGTGGGGGCCGCCCGTCGAGGCGTGGGTGCAGTTCACCGCCGATACGGAGGGTGCGCCCGAGGACGAGGTCAAGAAGCGGCTCACATCGCGGATGGCGCTGCCCGATCTCGCGACGGACGGGGATGTCGCGGACGCATGCGTGTTCTTCGCCTCGGACCGGGCTCGCGCGATCACCGGCCAGCAACTCCTGGTGAACGCAGGGGAGATCATGCGCTAGCGGTCCTCATCCTCGCAGGTCGTAGGCGGTACGGGAGTCGACTCCCGTACCGCCTACGTGCGTTCTGAGACCTCCCCAGGAAGGTCATGTACGTGAACGCAGATCCTCAACTGGAACGATTTTACTGTCCCTTGACCTTCCATCCAGTTGTCGGGGCACCTCGCGCGAACCCACCATGAGCGGGCTGCGGCTACCGACTGACCCGACGGACCCCTGGAGGGGGACATATGAACAGCCTCGACTGGGTCGTACTCGGTGCCTACTTCTTCGTGATGGTGGGCATCGGACTCTGGTCGAAGAAGCGCGTCGAGAACATCGCCGACTTCTTCACCGCCCGTGGCCGCATCCCGTGGTGGCTGTCCGGGATCTCGCACCACATGTCCGGCTACAGCGCGATCATGTTCGTGACCTTCGCGGCCGTCGCGTACAACGACGGTGTCACCGTCTACTTCTGGTGGCCGCTGACCATCGGACTCGGCGTCGGCATCGGCTCGTTCCTCTTCGCTCCCCGCTGGAACCGGCTGCGCGCCAAGCACGGCGTCAACTCCCCGCTCGCGTATCTCGCGGTCCGCTACAACCTGCCCACGCAGCAGGTGCTCGCGTACTCCGGAGCGCTGCTCAAGGTCGTCGACATCGCCGCCAAGTGGGTCGCGATCGCCGTACTGCTCCAGGGCTTCGCGGACATCCCGCTCGGCTGGGGCATCGCGATCACCGGTGTCTGCACGATGTTCTACATGGCCTTCGGCGGTCTGTGGGCCGATGTCCTCACCGACTTCGGCCAGTTCATCATCCAGGCGGTCGCCGGCTTCGCGATGCTCTTCGCGGTCCTCGCCCACCTCGGCGGCTTCACCTCGCTGTTCACCTTCTGGGGCGATCTGCCCGAGGGCCACTCCGACCCGGTCAACGGCTCCGTCACCACCGGTCTGGTCATCGCGTTCCTGGTCGTCAAGACCTTCGAATACAACGGCGGCATGTGGAACCTGGCCCAGCGCTACATGGCCGCGCCCAGCGGTTCGCGGGCCAAGAGGTCGGCGCTCCTGTCGAGTGCGCTGTGGATCGTCTGGCCGTTCATCCTCTTCGTACCGATGATCGCCGCGCCGCTGATCGTGCCCGGTCTCGAAGGCGGCGAAGGCGCGTACATCGCGCTCGCCAAGGAGCTGCTTCCGACCGGCATCATCGGTCTCGTCCTCGCCGGCTTCTTCTCCCACACGATGGCGATGGTCGCGTCCGACTCCAACGTCATCACCGCGGTCATCACCCGTGACCTCGCGCCGGTGATCGTGAAGAAGGTCCGCTACTTCACGCAGGCCCAGCAGCTGCTCTTCGCCCGGATCACCACGGTCGCCTTCGTCACGGTCTCCATGTCGATCGCGCTGACCGCGGATCCGAAGGGCTTCATCCTGACGGTCGTGGTCTCCATCGTCGCGGCCACGATGGGCCCGATCTCGATCCCGCTGATGCTCGGTCTGCTGCCCTGGTTCAAGCGCACCGGGCCGACGGCGGCGCTGGTGTCGTGGGCGGGCGGTCTGGCCGTATGGGCCTGGCTGTACTGGGGAGTCGAGGACGCGAGCCAGACGGTCACCGTCTCCAGCCCGCTGGTCACCTCGCTCGTCCTGTACGTGGTGATCGGCCTGATCAAGCCGGAGGGCAGCCCGGAGCGTGCGGCGATCGTGGACTCCCTGGACGACGACCCGAGCGACGCGGAACGCGAGGAGCTGGAGCGGAAGTTCCTCGCCGACCCGGTCCTGATCCCGGGCCAGTCCACGGTGTCGCCAGCCTCGGCGGGCTCTTCGGCCTCCTCATCCTCTCCTTCCTCCTCCTCTTCCGACCGGTCGGGGACGCCGAGCTAGTCCTGTCGCCTTGTCCGCGGCGCGCCGCTCGTGGGGATCTCCCGCGGGCGGCGCGTTGCGTTGCATCGCGGGCCGTCGGATGGCAGTCATGGAGCCGCAACCCACTCCCCCGCACAACAAGGTGGCCCCCGCATGTCCAGACGCTCCCCCGTCCTGCGCACCCTCCTCGCCGGCTGCTCGGCCGCGCTCGCCCTGACGGCGCTGCCCGGGCAGGCGCAGGCCGCTCCCGGCGACGACGCGGACCTGATCCGGCGCTTCGAGCAGCTGCTCTGCCCGCCCGAGGAGGAGCTCGCGAGCAAGCCGGTCGGCACGGAACGGCTCAAGGCCCTCGACTCCTGGCAGTCGATGCAGCCGTACGACTGGAAGGGCGGGATCTCCGCATACAGGGAGACCCGCAACAGGCTCTGGCCGCAGAACGGAGGCGACCTCAACGAGTCGAACCGCGCCGTGATCTGCGCCGACCCCGTGGCCTTCGGGGAGGCCGTGCGCAACGGCATCCTCGACCGGAAGGGCGACCTCAAGGACGGCTGCGCCACCTCGGAGGGAGTGCAGCGTTTCTGGGAGTACAAGGCGGTGGCGCTGGGGGCCGTCGAGGACGAGGACTGGGCCGCTCTCGACAAGCTGATGCCGAACTGGGGTGACCCGGTCGAGTTCATCAGGTCCTACCACCTGACGCCGTGCACGGAGCTGGTCGGGCGGATGTGACCCCCGCTGCTGTTGAACCTCTTCAGCCGCGCGGGTAACGCGCCAGCCAGCCCGGTGAGGAGGTGCCCGGTCCGTGCAGTGCCGCGGACTGGGTCATCTCCATCGCGAAGTCGTCGGAGAGCTCCAACAGCGTGGCGCGGCCCTCGAGTTCGGTAAGCCAGGACGGGGGCAGCGCCGTCTCGCCGTGCATCGCGCCGAGCAGGGCGCCGGTCAGGGCGGCCACCGCGGACGAGTCGCCGCCGTGGTTGACGGCCAGACGCAGGCCGTGGCGGATGTCCTCGCAGACCAGGGAGCAGTAGACGGCCGCGCCGAGCGAGGCCTCCGCCGTACGGCCCGCCGCGAGGGCGTCCACCCGGCCGGGGCTGGGCATCCCCTGCCGTACCGCACCCAGCGCCTGTTGCAGCGCGTCCGTGACCGGCTGGTGCCCGGGCCGGGCGGCGAGCAGCGCGAGGGTGCGCTGGACGGCGGCGTCCAAGGAGTCCCCCCGGGCGAGCGCGTGGACCAGGACGGCGAAGGCCCCGGCGCTCAGATACGCGGTGGGGTGGCCGTGCGTCTGGGCCGCGCACTCGACGGCCAGCTGCAGGACCAGTTGGGGCTCCCACCCGACGAGCAGCCCGAACGGCGCGGAGCGGGTCGCCGCCGAAGGACCGCGCTCCGTAGGGTTCTTGGGCTCCTGGAGCGTGCCGAGCCGTTCGTCACCGAAGCCCAGGAGCAGCGATCGGTCCGGATCCCGGCGCGCGTACAGCCACTCCTCGCGCGCGAGCCAGCCGTCGTCCTTGCGCCGCTCGTCGGGTCCCCATTCGTGCTGGGTGACCGCCCAGCGACGGTACGCACGGTGCAGATCGGTCGGCGGATGCCAGGCGCCGGTGTCCCGGCGTACATGCGCCCGTATCAGCCCGTCCACGGTGAACAGCGTCAGCTGCGTCGCCGCCGTGACAGCGCCCCTTCGCCCGTACGCGGAGGCCAGATCCGCCAGACCGTCCACTCCGTGCGCCGTGCGCACCTGGTCGAGGGCGAGCGCGGAGACGGGAGCTCCGAGGGCGTCGCCGAGCGCGGCCCCGAGCAGCGTGCCGCGCACCCGGCTGCGGAAGTCCTGCTGCTCGACGCGCCCCCACACGGCAGTCACGGCACTCACCGCTGCTCTCCCCTCCCTCACCGTCCGCAGCACTGTAATCGAACGGCCGGTTTCCGATCAGGCCCCGGACCGATGGGGATTCTCACCCTTCAACCCCCTTCCGACCGGCGTTCACCAGCCGTTTCCGCGGGGCCCGCAGCATCCGCGGCATGAAGATCTCCTCCGTGCTCTCCGCCGCCGTCGTCCTGACCCTCACCGGCCTGACGGCGGCCCCCGCCGCCACCGCCCACGACCACAGCCCCCGCCGCGCCTCGATCCCCTTCACACAGGCCACCGTCACGGCCGCCGAGGACGGCTCGTACGTCATCGAGTGGAAGGCTCCGGGTGTACGGCAGGTCGCCGTCGAGGCGAACGGGCGCACCGTCGCGCGCGGCGGCTCCTCGGGCAAGGTCACGGTGCGCGGCCTGCCCGCGGCCGACCGCCAGTGGTTCACCCTCGACGCGGACCGGGGCCGCTCCCTGCGCCTGGCCGACCGGCTGATCTCCTTGGACGGAACGGTCAACTTCCGTGACGCGGGCGGCTATCGCACCGGGGACGGCCGCTGGGTCAAGATGGGTGAGATCTATCGCTCGGACTCGCTGGAGAAGCTCACAGACGCGGATCTCGCGAAGCTGCGGCGCCTGGGCATACGCGTGGACTACGACCTGCGCATGGAATCCGAGCGCACGGCGGCCCCGGACCGCGTACCGGCCGGCACACGATATGTCGTCGCGGACGTCCTGGCCGGTTCGGACGCGTTCGTCTCCATGCCGAAGACGGAGACCGAGGCGGTCGCGATGATGGTGGACGGCGAGAAGTACATGGTCAGCGGCGACACCGCGAAGACCGCCTACCGCACGGTCTTCGACGGTCTTGTCGAGGGAGACGGCGCCCTCTTCCACTGCACGGCCGGCAAGGACCGCACAGGCTGGGCGGGCGCGGCCCTCCTGACGGCCCTGGGCGTACCCCGCGACACGGTCATGTCCGACTACCTCGCCTCGAACGACTACCGCGCGGAAGCGAACGCGGCGGCGCTGGACCACATGACGCCGGAACAGGCCAAGGTCTACAAGCCGTTGCTCGATGTGCGGGCCGAGTATCTGAACGCCGGGTTCGACGAGGTCTCGGCGGAGTTCGGGTCGTTCCGGGCGTATGAGAAGAAGGGGTTGGGCTTGAGCCCGGCGGAACTGCGGGATCTGAAGCGGGAGTTGCTGGTGGGCTGATCCCTCACATGGGGGGACCGCCCTCTAACACGGGCAGTCCCCCCACGCGGAGGAACTATTGGTTGAACTCGGTCCCCCAGCGCAGCGATCCGATCCAGCGCTCGTCGACGGCACCGGCGAACGCCCGCACCTCGTCAACGGCTCCGTGCAGATGCTCGCCCCAGCCATCAGCCGCCTTCGCCCGGCCGATCTGAAGGCCTCCGGCGCTCGTCCAGAGCTTCGGAAGCTGTGCCCGGGCGCCCGCGTCTCGGTCCCCATCGAGGTAGAGCGTGATCTGGTCGGCGGCATCGTCGTAGACGACCGTCACCTCTCGTCCCTGTCCCCTGCCGCCATCCGCTGCCGCGTACTGGATGGCCACCGTCTCTTCCACTCCTGCGCGCGTCAGGACGAGCTGCCACTGCTGGACGGCCGGGTCGTACCGCACCCTGAAGCCGTTTCCGTTCTCACCGCCCTGTGACAGCACCGTCATGGGACGCTCCGGCGCCGTGTCGGCCAGACGCACCACGGCGCTGATGGTGAAACTGTCGTCGGTGTCAACGGCCGGGAGCTCCGTGGCCGCGTAGCCCGATGTCCCGTCCAGTTCGAGATACCCCTGATCTTCGAGCGGCTCCCCGGACGGCAGGCAGAAGGGATCGTCCGGTGGGCAGGCCTCGATGTGCACGATCGAGCCGCCCTCACCAAGCTTCAGCGCCTCACCTCCATGCAGTTCAGGGCTGCGCCCGTCCGACGCGGACTCCAGCTGCCAGTGGCCTCGCTCGGCAAAGGAGCGGTAGGCGAACTCGGCGACCTCCGTGGCGACGACGACCCTGTCGTGCACCCGTACATGCGCGATCTCGCCCTGCCAACGGTCGCGGTAGCCCTCCTTGCCGCGGGCTCGGCCGATCTGGAAGTTCCCGGCCGTGGCGGCGGCTTCGGCCTGCTGCCCGTCGCCCACCGGCCTGCCGTTCACATACAGCTGGGCAAGACCGGTCCCGGCGTCGTACAGGCCGAGTACATGCGCCCACTCACCGGTCTCCGGTGCACCGCCGGTGAGCCGGGCGCCACCGAAGTCGAAGGACCAGACGGGCGCTTCGGTCGTCGTCCGCAGTCCCAGCGTGAACGCCCTGCCCTCCCCGGCGTCCTGGGAGGCCACAGTCATGGCGCGGTCGGTACGCCCGGGCCGCACCCAGGCGCTCACGGCGAAGGTCTTGGCGGAGTCGACGACCTGAGCGTCCGGGGTGATGAAGCCGTGGCCGCTGCCGTCGAGGGTCGCGGTGGACTCGAGGTCCGTGCCCCGGGGCGCGGGTGCGCCGAAGGTGACTCCGCTGCCGACGCGGGCTTCGGGGCCGCTGAGGGCCGTCGCGCGGCGCGCACCCGGCTCGTCCGCGAGATTCCACCGGGCTGTCGGCGTCCGGCCCTCGCTCACCAGGAAGCGGTACGTGTTCGGAAGGCTGCCCCGGCCGGCCCTGTCCACCGACCTGACGCTCAGGGTCTTCGGCCCGGCGGACAACGGCAGGTACTTCAACGAGGCAGGGCCGCCCAGTTGATCGGCCGGCACATTCTTGTACGAGCCGTCGGAGAACTCATAGATATACGAGACGACATCATCGGACGGCGAGTCCGCGGTGAACGTCCCATAGACGCCCACGCCGTCCGTCCACACGTCGTTGTCGGGGTACTGCTCCGAGCGCACCACCGGCTTCTCGGGGCTCTTGTCGTCGTACACGAACTCGCAGGCAGCACCGGAGCCTTCATCACTCCACGGCGAGACCGCCTGTCCGTCATTCGCCCGGACATGCCAGGACACCACGGCCTGCGCGGGCACATCCTCGGGCATCTGCCAACTGAGCCCGCTCCCGGGCGTGGTGGCGTAGGTGGTCATGCTCCGGCGCTGTTCCACCCCCTCGGCATCCAGCCACCAGGCTTCGAACTCAGCTGCCACACGGGCCGATTCGTCCTCGTCATAGACCTTCGCGGTGAGCCGCGGCGGTTCACCGACATAGACGCGTGCGTCCCCTGCGGCACAGGCCTTCGTCCCGGTCACCAGATCAGCGATGGCCGGCTGTGCCGGCGGCTGATTCTCCGCCGCAACCGCCGCACCCGGCGCCCCCAGCACCGTGGCCAGAGCCAGGCACCCCACAACCAAGCTGGATCTGGACAGACTTGTCCCCTTCACCAACACCCCTCCCCTTGTGCGGACCCGCTCCTCAGGCGAGTGCGTGGAGATTAACAGCAGTCACTGACACGCCAGTTCACATTTCCTTCACCAGCAGCACGCCATGGCCACCACCCGGCGGGCGCCGGTAGATCCAGGGCGCCCACCCTCACGCCACCACCCGCCCCGCCACCCCCGCGAACGCCCTGACCCGGGACGATTCCGTGCCCGTGGGCCACACCAGCCCCCACCTCACCGGTTCCGCGCCTTCCACCGGGACGTAGGCGACGTCGGGGCGGGTGAAGTAGCGGCGGGTGTGGGCGCCGACGAGGGCTGTGCCCGTTCCCGCGCCCACCAGGGTGAGGAGTTCGTTCAAGGTGGCGGCTGTGGGGCCGAGTTCGATGGGGGTGCCCGCGGGGGTGCGGGGCGGGGACAGGTCGGCGCGCAAGGAGGGCGGCAGGGACGTGGGGTGCTGGAGGAGGGTGACGCGGGAGAGGTCCTCGGCCGGGACGGAATCGCGGCGGGTGAACGGGTGGTCCGCCGGGACCGCGAGCATGCGGGCCTCCGTCACCAGGGCCGGGCCCGCGACCAGGCCCTCCTCGTCCATCGGATGGCGGGTGAGCGCCAGGTCGGCCTCGCCCGCGGCCAGCCACGGCGCGACGTCCGTGAGCTGGGCCTCGCGGATGCGGATCTCGCAGTCCGGGTGCTGTGCGCGGAAGGCCTGGGCGATGCCCACCACGAGTTGACCCGCCGCGGGACCCACGAAGGCGACGGTGAGGACGCCGGTCAGGCCGCGGCCCGCCGCGACGGCCCGTTCGACGGAAGCGGTGATCTGTTCCCAGGCGGGTCGCACGGAGGCCGCCAACTCCGCACCCACCGGAGTGAGTCGGACACGGCGGCTGGTGCGGTCGAAGAGGCGGACTCCGATACGGCGTTCCAGTTTGGCGATCGTCTGGCTGACGCGGGCCGTGGAGACGTGCAGCCGCTCGGCCGTGCGGCCGAAGTGCAGTTCCTCGGCGAGCGTGAGGAAGGCCTCCAGTTCGTGCCGTTCCAGCATGACCGCCCCCTTTCGGCATCGTTGAGCCTCGCTTAACGATCGTTGCACAGACGCTCATTGATGGGCCGGGCGGCCCTCAGCAGGATCAGTGGTGGCTGAGAACACCGGAGCCACCGCCTCGCCTGCGAAGGAGCACCTCGCCATGTTCGTCACCACCGCCGCCGCCCTCACCGCCCCGGCGCACGACGCCGCCGCCGTCGTCACCGAGCTGCGGGACCGCGCCGAGATCCTCGACGCGCTCTACCGGTTCGGGCTCGGGCAGGACCTCAAGGACAAGGACCTGTTCGCCTCGGCCTTCGCCGCGGACGCCGAACTCGACTTCCGCCCGGCCGCCGCGAAGTGGGGCGCCGCGCCGCCGGTGATGGCCGGGCGGGACACCATCGTGACCACCATCCTCGGGATGTTCACCGGCCGCGTGGACACCACCCACCAGATCACCAACCCGAGGATCACGATCGACGGCGACACGGCCCGGCTCACCGCCCTGGTCGAGGCCCAGCACCTGCTGACCGCGGACCACTCCACGTATGCGCTTCTGAAGAACCCGTACGACGTGGAGCTCGTACGGGAGGACGGCGGACGCTGGGTGATCCGGCGGCTCACCATCCACAACACCTGGTACACGGGCGAGCCGACGGCCGTCTTCGGCTGAGGCCGCCCCGTGACCGGCCGGCCCGGTCATGCCACGCTGGTTCTCTCTCAGGACCGGACAGTGACAGCGACTGCGACCGCGGGGAAGTGTTCACGTGCCATACGACATAGCCAAGTTGCAGCAGGAACTGATCGAGTACGTCGCCACCCGCGCGGAGGAGTTCAAGATCCCCGGAGCCGCGGTCGGACTCCTCGTCGACGGGCAGGAGGTGCATGCCTCGTACGGGGTGACGAGCATCGAGCACCCGCGGCCCGTCGACGAGAGGACGCTCTTCGCGCTCGCCTCGACCTCGAAGCCGTTCACCGCGACCGCCATGATGCGCCTGGTCGCACAGGGAAAGGTCGAACTCACCGCCCCCGTACGGCGTTACGTGCCCGAGCTGCGGCTCGTCGACGAGGAGCAGGCCGCGGGGATCACCGTGCTGCAGCTCCTGAACCACACGGCCGGGCTCGACTGGGGGATCATCAACACCGGCGAGAGCGACGATCTGCTCTTCCTGCCCGGATACGTGGCGAAGATGGCCGAGCTGCCGCTGATCGGCAAGCCCGGCGAGCGGGCCTCGTACAGCCAGGCCGGATACAACCTCCTCGGGCTGATCGTCGAGCGCGCGACCGGGCAGGGCTTCGAGCAGGCCATGCGGGCGCTGGTCTTCGAGCCGCTCGCTCTGCGCGACACCGTGTACGGGCTCGACGAGGTGCTGATCCGCAAGTCCGCCGTCGGCCACAACCGGGACGAGGACGGTGTCCAGCATCCGGCCACCCCTTGGAAGGCCTTCCGCGAGGGCGACCGGGCCAACAATCCCGGCGGCGGGCTCGTGTCCACGGTGAGCGATGTGCTGCGCTGGTCGCGCTTCCATCTCAGCGATGGCAAGGGCCTGTTGACACGCGAGGAACTCGGGCGGATGCGGGAGCAGACCATCGCGGTACGGGCCAGTTCGATGGGTGACGGGATCGGGATCGGCTGGTATCTGCGCACCGTCGGCGGTGTGCTCACGGCGGGGCACGGCGGTTCGGGCAACGGCCAGTTCGCCGAGCATCTGCTCGTCCCGGAGCGGAACTTCGCGGTGGCGGCCCTCGCGAACGGCGGCCCCGACGGCTACACCTTCGGGCAGCAGGTCTCGTCATGGGCGCTCGAGCACGTGCTGGGGCTCGCCGAACCGCCGCGCCAGGTGCTGCCGTACGAGGATGCGCCGGCACGGCAGTTGGCGGGCCGGTACGCGAACGACGTGATGAACGTCGACATCGTCGCGGACGGCACCCGGCTCACCCTGGCCGTCGAGATCAAGCCGGAGATCCGCGCCGCTTCCGGGGACGAGATGCCACCGGACCTGGCGGCGGCCGAGATCGGTCTGCTCGCCGGCCGCGAGGACGAGTACCGCGTCACCGACGGCGCGCTCGCGGGCCAGCTCGGCTACTTCTCGCGGGACGCGGACGGCAGGGTGACGGGGGTGGATCTGGCGGGGCGGATCTACGCGCGGACATGAGAGCGGACCTGGGAGCGGACCTCAGGGCGGACCTCAGGGCGGAGGAGGCCGAGGGGCGCCGGCATCCCGGCAGACCGGCGCCCCGCTTCGTCAGCCCTCAGCCCACAGCCCTCAAACCCTCAGCCCACAGCCCTCAGCCCTCAACACCCCTCACCCCTCCGACAAGCCCTCACCCCTCCAACACCGGCAACAACTCCGGCAGATGCCCATCCGAAGCCTCCGCCGCCCTCACCCGCTCCTCCGGCACCTCCCCGTACAGCGTCGTACGGGGACGGGCCGGGCGGCCCGCCTCGGAGGCGATGGCGATCAGGTCCTTGACCGAGCGGTACGAGCCGTAGGAGGAGCCGGCCATGCGCGAGATGGTCTCCTCCATCAGCGTGCCGCCCAGGTCGTTGGCCCCCGAGCGCAGCATCTCCGCCGCGCCCTCGGTGCCGAGCTTGACCCAGCTGGTCTGGATGTTGGGGATGTGCGGGTGCAGGAGCAGCCGGGCCATCGCCGTCACGGCGCGGTTGTCGCGGTCCGTCGGGCCCGGGCGTGCGATGCCCGCCAGGTACACCGGCGCGTTGGTGTGGATGAACGGCAGGGTGACGAACTCCGTGAAACCGCCGGTCTCCTGCTGGATGGAGGCGAGTGTGCGCAGGTGCCCCAGCCAGTGACGGGGCTGGTCCACATGCCCGTACATCATCGTGGACGAGGAGCGGATGCCCAGCTCATGGGCGGTCTTGATGACCTCGATCCAGGTGGCCGCGGGCAGCTTGCCCTTGGTGAGGACCCAGCGGACCTCGTCGTCGAGGATCTCGGCTGCCGTGCCCGGGATGGAGTCGAGACCGGCTTCGCGGGCCGCGGTCAGCCACTCCCGTATCGAAAGCCCGGTGCGGGTCGCGCCGTTGACGACCTCCATCGGCGAGAAGGCGTGGACGTGCATCCCCGGCACGCGCTTCTTCACGGCGCGCGCGATGTCGAAGTAGGCCGTGCCCGGCAGGTCCGGGTGGATCCCGCCCTGCATGCAGACCTCGACCGCGCCCACGTCCCAGGCCTGGGCCGCGCGGTCGGCGACCTGGTCCAGGGAGAGCGTGTACGCGTCGGCGTCCGTGCGGCGCTGGGCGAAGGCGCAGAAGCGGCAGCCGGTGTAGCAGACATTGGTGAAGTTGATGTTGCGCGTGACGATGTACGTGACGTCCTCGCCGACCACCGACTTGCGGACGTCGTCCGCGATCCGGGTGAGCGCGTCGAGCGCGGGGCCGTCCGCGTGCAGCAGCACCAGCGCCTCGGAGTCCGTCAGGCGCGTCGGGTCGTCGGCGGCGACCGCGAGCGCCGCCCGCACATCCCCGTCGATACGGGACGGCACCATCCCGGGCGCCGCCGCCTCCCTGAGCGCCTCCCAGTCGCCGTACACCTCGTCGAAGTCCTCGCGCCGGTCGCCGGTGCGGCCCTCGGTGTCGATCGTGGTGTGCAGATCGGTGCGCCCCGCCGAGGTGAACCCCTCGTCGGGCTCCTGCCAGGGCAGGCCCACGACCGGCGCGTCCGGCACCGCGAGCCCGGTCGCCGGGTCGCTCAGCGCCCGTACGTGCGGAAGCACCCTCGGGTCCAGCCACGGCTCGCCCCGGGTCACGAACTCCGGGTACACACACAGGCGTTCACGCAGCTCGAAGCCCGCCTCGGCCGAGCGCGCCGTCAGCTCGTCCAGCTGCGGCCAGGGCTTCTCCGGGTTCACATGGTCGATCGTGACCGGCGAGACCCCGCCCCAGTCGTCGATGCCCGCGCCGATCAGCCGCTCGTACTCCCCCGCGATCAGATTCGGCGGCGCCTGCAGATTGCCCGAGGGGCCCATGATGTGGCGTGCGACGGCGACGGTCGCGACCAGCTCGTCCAGCTCCGCGTCCGGCATCCCGCGCATCGCCGTGTCCGGCTTGGCGCGGAAGTTCTGGATGATCAGCTCCTGGATGCCGTGGTACGCCCTCGCCACGCGCCGCAGCGCGAACAGCGACTCCGCGCGCTCCTCGTACGTCTCCCCGATCCCGATGAGCAGCCCGCTGGTGAACGGCACCGAGGACCTGCCCGCGTCCTCCAACACCCGCAGCCGTACGGCCGGTTCCTTGTCGGGCGACCCGTAGTGCGGCATCCCCGGCTCGGACCACAGCCGGGTCGCGGTCGTCTCCAGCATCATGCCCATGGAGGGCGCGACCGGCTTGAGCCGCTGGAAGTCGGTCCAGGTCATGACCCCGGGGTTGAGGTGCGGCAGCAGACCCGTCTCCTCCAGGATCCGGATCGAGATGGCCCGTACGTACGCGATGGTGTCGTCATAGCCGTGCGCGTCGAGCCATTCGCGCGCCTCGGGCCAGCGGTCCTCCGGCTTGTCGCCGAGGGTGATCAGGGCTTCCTTGCAGCCCAGTTCGGCCCCGCGCCGGGCGACGTCCAGGACTTCGTCCGGGGACATGAACATCCCGTGGCCGTCCCGGCGCAGCTTGCCGGGCACGGTCACGAAGGTGCAGTAGTGGCATTTGTCCCGGCACAGGCGGGTGAGCGGGATGAACACGCTCTTCGAGTACGTGATGACCCCGGGCCGTCCCGCGGCCTCGAGCCCCGCGTCCCGCACCCGCGCGGCGGAGGCCGTGAGATCGGCCAGATCCTCGCCGCGCGCCTGCAACAGCACGGCCGCCTCGGTGACGTCGAGCGCCACACCGTCGCGCGCACGCCTGAGCGCGCGGCGCATCGCATTCGCCGTGGGGCCTGCGGACTCGTCTGCCGGCTGCTGATCAGTCATGGTTCGAGCATACGAGCGTACGCCGACAACGGGTCGAGAGCCGTTGATCACAGTCCGCTTCCTCTCCGCGGGAACCCCGCCTCTTCACAGGTACCGCCCGAAGCCGTCGAGCGCCTTCAGGACCTCGGCCTCCCCGCGCGCCGGCAGCTGCAGGATCACCTCGTCCACCCCCAACGCGGCATAGTGCTCCAGCTTTCCGGCCTCGGGCACGACCGCGGTGACCGCCACATACAGCTCCTCGGGCGTCCGCCCCGCCTCCGCCCAGACACCCCGCAGTTCCCCCAGCCGGGCGCCGAGACCGCTGCCCCCGACCGGCATCCACCCGTCCGCGAAGTCCGCGATCTCGCCGAAGAGACGGGGACCCGGCGCACCCCCGATCAGCGTCCGCGGCCCGGTCAGCGGCGGCCCGTCCTTGCGCGGACGGGGTGCGCGCACCGGTTTCGGATGCACCTCGCTCGCCTGTACGCGCCCGAACTCACCCTCGTACGCGGTCGGTTCCTCGCTCCACAGCGCCCGCATCAGCGCCATCCGGTCCCGTACGAGAGCGCGTCGCGTCGGCCAGTGGACCCCGTGGTCCGCGGCCTCCTCACGGTTCCAGCCATAACCGATGCCGAGCGTGAGACGGCCCGCGCTCAGATGGTCCAGGGTGGCGGTCTGTTTGGCGAGGTCGACCGGATCGTGCTGGGCGACGAGCGTGATGTTCGTGCCGAGCCCGATACGGGACGTGACGGCGGCGGCCTGCGCGAGCGCCACGAAAGGGTTCAGCATCCGGGCACACTCGGGTGGCATCTCGCCGCCGGGATAGGGCGATTCCCGCGAGACGGGGATATGCGTGTGCTCGGGCAGATACAGCCCCGAGAAGCCCCGTTCCTCCAGCTCCCGCGCGAGACGTACGGGGCTGATGGTCTCGTCCGTCAGGTACAAGGTCGCTGAGATACGCATGGGGCTTCCTAACCGGTGAGCCCTGGCAAGTCCATAGAGATCCGGTTCCCTTCGGGGGCCTAGGAGTTACGAGTACCGTTCCGCCCCGGGCTCCCCCTAGCGTGAAACCGGTCGAACAACGCAAGCGACCTGTTGGCGGGCATGACCCGACTTCAGGGGAAAACGGGGGACATCATGGCCAAGCACCTGCGCGCCTGGACGGCCGCCGCGGCCACCACCGCCGCGGCCGCGGCGCTCGTGGCGGTTCCGGGCACGGCCCAGGCCGGTAACAGCACCGTCAAGGGCTGCCCGTCCGGGTATGTCTGCGCGTACGACGGGACCGGGCTGAGCGGATCCATCGTCCGCAAGACGGAAGGAAGTTGGACCGCCACCGGCTACAAGGTCAAGTCGCTGTTCAACAACGGCCGGGCGCAGACCGGCGCCGACCACATCCGCTACAAGGGGATCATCTCGTACGGCGACGGCTGGTACGCGACGGTCAAGGGCTGTCTGCACTACAGCACCGGATCCGCGGCGGACGCCGGCTCCTACGCGAGCTTCCCCTACAAGGCCAGGATCAGCACCGCCACGTGGGGCGGTGAGTGCGGCTCCGGCGAGGAGACCAGGGAGATCGGCCAGCGCTTCCGCGCCTGACCGGGCACAGGGTGGGGCCGGCCGTCCGAGGGCGGCCGGCCCGCCCGTGTGCCAGGGGGCGCCGGCCCGCAATCATCCGGCCCCCTTCCCTTGCCCCGCGGTTCACGGCTCAATACGAGGGTTGCTCCAGGACCACGCATCACATCCGACACCCTCCGAGATCCTCCGAGCCGAAGGAGCCGACGGCATGTGCACGGAACACGACAGCGGGCACTGCACGGAGCACGCGTCCGGTCGCGGCAATGAACACCTCATGGGCAGACGCGCGTTGCTGGTGACGGGCACCGCGACCGCGCTTACGTTGGGCACCGTGACCTTCGCGAGCGCCGAGGAGCGCGACCCCGACAGGCCCGGCGAGGAGACCGAGGTGGTGCGCGGCACGCTGCCCACCGGGTCCCCCGACTTCGTCTATCTGCCCGTCCAGGTGCCGGGCGGGGTGCGCGAGATCCACGTCGCGTACACCTACGAGAAGCTGCCTGTCCCCGCCGGCACGGCGGGCAACGCACTCGACATCGGCATCTTCGACGAGCGCGGCACCGAGCTCGGCGGCCGCGGTTTCCGCGGCTGGTCGGGCGGTGCGCGCACCGAGTTCTTCATCCGTTCCGACGAGGCGACACCCGGCTACATCCCCGGACGCATCCGCCCCGGCACGTGGAACATCGCGCTGGGTCCGTACACGGTCGCGCCGCAGGGACTCCCGTACGAGGTGACGATCACGCTCAAGTACGGGGAGCAGGCGCCGACTCCGAAGCCCACCTATCCGCCGGAGCGCGCGAAGGGGCGGGGCCGTGCCTGGTACCGGGGCGACTGCCATATGCACTCCTGGTACTCGGACGGGAAGCGCACGCTTGCCGAGATCGCCGCGGCCGCCCGCGCGGCGGGCCTCGACTTCATCAACTCATCGGAGCACAACACCCATGCGGCGCATGCCCATTGGGCCCCGGAGGCCGGCGACGACCTCCTGATCCTCACCGGTGAGGAGATCACCACCCGCAACGGCCACATCGTTGCGCTCGGCATGGATCCGGGCACGTTCGTGGACTGGCGCTACCGCGCCCGCGACAACCGCTTCGGCCACTACGCGCGTGAGGTCCGGCGTGCGGGCGGCCTGGTCGTGCCGGCCCATCCGCATGCCACGTGCATCGGCTGCAACTGGAAGTTCGGCTTCGGCGAGGCGGACGCCGTGGAGGTGTGGAACGGCCCGTTCACCCCCGACGACGAGGTGTCCCTGCAGTCCTGGGACAACACCCTGCAGGCGAACCGCGGCACCTGGACCCCGGCGATGGGCAGCAGCGACGCCCACACCCCCAACGACCGCATCGGCACACCCCAGACGGTCGTGCTCGCCGACGATCTGACCCGCGAGGCGATCCTGGCGGGCATCAAGGCGGGCCGCAGCTATATCGCCGAATCGGCCGCGGTGTCCCTGGACTTCTCCGCCGCGGGCGGCCGCGGCAAGCACGCCGGCATCGGCGAGCGACTGGCCGTGGACCGCGACGACCCGGTCACCGTCCGCCTGGAGGCGAAGGGCGTTCCGGGCTGCACCCTGCGCTTCGTGACGGACCAGGGCACGCTGTTCACGAGCGCGACGGTTCCCGAGTCGGGCACGCTGACGGCGGAGTGGCGGACCACGGCTTCGTACGCCTCGTATGTACGGGCCGAAGTGCGCCGCGCACCCCAGGTGCCGCAACTGCCGGGCCCACTGGCCGCGTTCACCAACCCGATCTTCCTCGGGCGCTAGGAGCGGGACTCCCCGGTGGTCGCCGGGAACCTTCCCGAGCCCCGGACCCTCAGAGCGGTTTCCCGGCGAACACCACGAGATAGGCCCCGTACGTCACGGACACGACGGCGAGCACCGTCACCGTGGCGTACGCGGCCGTCCGCCGGGCGCGGCACAGCACGGCCGCCGCGGGCAGCAGCAGGGGGAAGGCGGGCAGCAGCATGCGGGCCTTGCAGCCCCAGTTGCCGGTCTGTCCGACGGCCAGGGCCAGCAGGACCGCCGTGTACACGAGCAGCACAAGCGGCACGCTTCCCGGCTGCCTGCGCGCTCCTCGTACGAGCAGGAAGAACGCCACGACCGCCGCCGCCACCATGAGCATCGCCCCGTAGAACAGCGGCTGTTCACGGGTCAGCAGCAGATGGGCGGCGAAGCGCAGCGTGCCGTGGCCGAAGTCGAAGTGCGATCCCCACTTCGACTGGATGTCCAGATAGCCGAGCGGCCGCCCGGTGCGGACCCCCGCCCAGGCCACGTGCGCGAGCCAGCCGAGCGGAGCGATCAGCGCGCCCGCCCAGGCGCGGCGGTCGCGGCGGGCGAGCACGGCCGCCGTGATGACCGCCGCGATCACCGCGAGCCCGCTGGGCCGGGTCAGTCCCGCGGCGACGGCGAGGCCGCCGGCGAGCAGATACCGCTCCCGCAGCAGGGCGTGCAGCGCCCACGCGCACAGCGCGACGAACAGCGCCTCGGTGTAGGCCGTGTTCAGGACGACCGCGTGCGGCAGCAGCGCCCACAGGACCACCACCCCGGTCGCCGTCCGCGGCCCGGCGGCCATACGGACCACCGCGTGGATCCCCCATGCGGCCATGCACCCCGCGACCGCGGAGATCAGCAGCGCGGTGTCCACGGGCGAGAGCGGAAGGACCGCCGAGCCCGCCCGGATCAGCGCGGGATAGAGCGGAAAGAAGGCGAGATCGCTGTACGTGAGCCCGCTCCCGGTCACGTACCAGGTGCGGTATCCGTGCGCCGCGATCGACAGGTAGTGCAGGGAGTCCCAGGAGGCACCGAGCACGGTCCGCGGACTGCGGCCGGTGGCGGCCGCCGCCACGACGGCCACGAGCAGTCCGGTCAGCCGGGCCGCCGCGTACCAGCCGACGGCGTGGGCGGCGGAGGACCAGGCGGGCCTGTGCCGGTCGAGCGGCGCGGGCGCGGCCTTCACCAGGGTCGTGGACATGGACGCCTCCTGTCGCACCGGGCTGGGTGATCGGGGCCCGGCCTCGGGGGTAGGAGGTCACGATCGTCCAGGGTGCGACGGCGACCGTCGGGGACACACGGGCGGCTGGGCAGCGCTGCGCACGTTTGGCCGACGGTCGCGTACGACTCGGGTACGGGGTGCGCACACCGGGGCGAGCAGGGCGACGGCCGCCGTGAGCAGGAACGCGGCGCGCAGACCGTGGAGTTCGGCGAAGGCGCCGAGCAGCGCGGGTCCGGCGATCGTGCCGAGTCCGAGGAAGAACACGGTGACGGTGAAGCCGGCGGCGGGCCGCTCCGGGAAGACGCGGTAGCTCCACACGGCGAGCAGTCCGGATCCGGCCATGAAGCAGGGGCCGTACAGCAGGGCCGACAGCGCGACCGCGGGCAGCGCGCCGGGCGCGAGGCCGAGCAGCGCGACCGCGGCGGCGATCCCGAGGAACAGCCCGGCGTGCACCCGGCGCAGACCGAAGCGGGCGATGGCGTGCCCCGTCAGCGCGCCCGCCATACCGACCGCGCCCATCAGGGACCAGAACAGCGGCGCGGTGGCCGAGCCGGTGTCCGCGGAGCCGGAGATCAACTCGACGGCGAACGACCAGTACACGGCGCCGACCACGCCGTACACGACGGCGGTGAGCAGCAGCGGCAGGGCGCTGCGCCGGTACGTGACACGACCGGCACCGCGCCCAGGCTTCCGTGCGGCCGAACCCCCGGGCAGCACCCGGGCGTTGTAGACCGTCGAGGCCAGGGCGGCGAGCGCGAAGGCCAGCCAGGCGAACCGCCAGCCCGTGCCGTGGGCGAGCAGCGCCAGCGGGCCCGCGAGCACGACCGCGAAGGCGGTGCCGCTGGAGATGGCGCCCATGACGTGCTCACGCCGCCCGGCGGGCACCATCCGGTCGACCGCGTCCGAGTAGGGCGCCCAGGCCCAGCCCGAGCTCGTGCCCGCCAGGACCAGGCCGGTGATCAGGAGTGCGGGTCCCTGGGCGAGGGCCACACAGCCCATGCCCACGGTGGCGCAGAGCCCGCCGACGACGACGAGCGGGCGCGGTCCGAACCGGCCGACGAGGGCGCCGACCGTCAGGAGCGCGACCAGATAGCCGACGTACGTGGCGCTGCCGATCAGGCCGAGCAGGGAGACGGAGAGTCCGAACTCGGCGCGCAGTTCGGGCAGGAAGAGCCCGTATCCGTACCGGGCGAAACCGAAGGTCACCCCGATCGCGGAGATCCCCGCGACCGCGAGGCGCTGCCCCGGTCCGTCGAGTGAGGTGCGTGATGTCCAAGCCATGCCTCCACGGTCGGGTCCATGGCTCCCCCGCACCATTGGCGAAAACGTCAGGCTCCTCTAGATTTACGCCATCGCGTTGCGTAGATTCGACGTCATGGCATTGCGCGTGGTCGTGACCCTGCTCGAGGAGACCTCCCTGTTCGAGCTGGCGGTGCCGTGCGCCGTCTTCGCCGGCGAGGGGTACGAGCTGACGCTGTGCAGCACCGCGCCCGGCGGCCTCCAGCACGCGCCGGGCGGCCTGAGCCTGGCGGCCGAGCACGGTCTCGAAGCGCTGCGCGAGGCGGATCTGATCGTGGTCCCGGCCTGCATGATGGACGGCTACGAGCCCCCGGCCGCCCTGCTCGACGCCCTGCGCGCGGCGCACGGGCGCGGTGCGCGGATCGCCTCGCTCTGCTCGGGCGCGTTCGTGCTCGCCGCGGCCGGTCTGCTGGACGGGCGCCGGGCCGCGACGCACTGGATGTACGCCGAGGAGCTGCGCCGCCGCCATCCCGCGGTCCAGGTCGACGACCGTTCCCTGTACGTGGACGACGGCGCGGTCCTCACCAGCGCGGGCACGGCCGCCGCCATCGACCTGTGTCTGCACATCGTGCGCGGCGACTACGGCACGGCAGCGGCGGCGGAGGTCAGCCGCCGGATGGTGGTCGCGCCGCACCGCGAGGGCGACCAGACCCAGTACGCGCCGCCGCGCCCCGCCTCCCAGGCCTCCGCCCAGGGGCTCGGCCCGGTCCTCGACTGGGCGCTCGCCCGGCTCCACCAGCCCCTGACCATCGGCGAACTGGCCTCGCGGGCGGGCATGAGCACCCGGACGTTCGGCCGCCACTTCGCGGCCGACCTGGGCGTCACGCCCCTGAAGTGGCTCAACCAGCAGCGTCTGGCCCGGGCCCGCGAACTCCTGGAGACCACCGATCTCGGCGTGGACACGGTCGCCGACCGCAGCGGCCTCGGCAGCGCGGACAGCCTCCGCCAGCACTTCCACCGGTCCCTGGCCACGACTCCGGCGGCCTACCGGCGCACCTTCAGAGCCGCTGCGGATCAGGGCGCCGCGGCCGGGACCTGATCAGCCCCGACCCGTCCTGATCAGCCCCGACCCGTCTTGATCAGCCCCGGTCAGTCCTCGACGACCAGCGCCGGCGTCTCCTTCGTCAGCACCTCGCCGCGGAAGAACGCCGGGCTGCGCCACGACGTGACCAGCATGATGACCAGGCCCAGGAGCAGCAGGCCCACGCCGATGACGAACACCGAGCCGACGCCGAGGACCGAGGAGCCGCTGCCGTAGGCCGGGTCCCACATGTCGTAGAGGGTCTGGGCGAAGACGGCGGTCAGCATCAGGGCGCCGAGGCCCGGCAGGATGCCCTTGACCAGGAGGTCGCGCACCGAGCGGCGCAGGTCGCGGCGGAAGAACCAGACGCAGGCGAAGGCCGTGATCGAGTAGTAGAAGCAGATCATGAGGCCGAGCGCGTAGATGGTGTCGACCAGGACGTTCTCGCTGAGCACCGTCATCACGCTGTAGAAGACACCGGTGGCCACGCCGGCCGCGATCGTGGCCCGGCCGGGGGTCTGGAAGCGCGGGTGGACCTTCGCGAACGTGGCGGGCAGGGCCTCGTACGTGGACATCGCGAGGACCGTGCGGGCCACCGGGATGAACGTGGTCTGCAGGCTCGCGGCCGCCGACGCGAGGACCGCGACGAAGAGCAGGATGCCCAGGCCCGAGCCCATGATCGGCTCGGCGAGGGTGGCGAAGACATTGTCCGCGGTGTCCGGGTTGCCGAGACCCGTGCCCTTGTCGCCGACGCCCGCGTACATCTGGGTCGCGATGGCGACGAGCAGATACGAGGCGACGATCACGACCATGGCGAGCATCGCGGCGCGGCCCGGGGTGCGGGCGCTGCCGGTGGACTCCTCGTTGATGGACAGACAGGCGTCCCAGCCCCAGTAGATGAAGATCGACAGGGACAGACCCGCGGTGAAGGCGGCGAAGGAGTCGACCGCGAAGGGGTTCATCCAGGACCAGGAGAAGTCCAGGGAGCCCGCGATCTCACCGGACTTGGCGACGGCCATCGCGGCGAACAGCACGATCACGGCGAGCTGCAGTCCGACGAGGGTGTACTGGAGCCACTTCGTGGCGGTCATGCCGCGGTAGCTGATGGCCGTGGCCAGGGCGATGAAGACCAGCGTGGTGAGGATGTGGACGGCCTTGTTGTCGTCCAGGGCGGCCACGTCCGCGCTGGACGTCGCCTCGCCCGCGAGCAGCCAGAAGAACGAGGTGGCCACGCCCGCCAGGTTGGACAGGACCACCACCGTGGCGATCAGCAGACCCCAGCCGCACATCCAGCCGACGCGCGGCCCGAAGGCCTTCACGGACCAGGTGAACGAGGTGCCGCAGTCAGGGACCGCGCGGTTCAGCTCGCGGTAGGCGAACGCGACGAGCAGCATCGGCAGGAACCCGGCGAGGAAGATCGCGGGCATCTGCACACCGACCTCGCCGACGGTCGGGCCGAGGGTGGCCGTCAGGCAGTAGACGGGCGCGACGGTCGAGACGCCGATGACGGCTCCGCCGACCAGGCCGACCGAGTTACCGCCGAGGCCCTTGCCTCGTACGCCGCCCTGCGAGGGGGCGGCCGTGTCTCCGGCCTGGGGCCGGGCATCCACCTGGGTCATGACCAGGACGTTAAGCCCTGCGGTTTCCATGCCCCCGGGCCCGTGGAGTGCAGGTCACAAGCTTGCGGAAGGCTGAATTCCGGGGGTTTCCGGGGTGCGGAAACCGCAGGGCTGCCCGTTTTGTTCGGGTTCAGAATTTTCCTGTGCCGTCTGTTCCTCGAGCCGTCGTACGGCTAGGTCGTCCACACCACCGACTGCAGCTCGCTGTACGCCGCCAGCGCGTACGACCCGCAGTCCCGGCCCACACCGGACTGCTTGAAGCCGCCGAACGGCGCCTCCATGTTGCGGCCGATGGTGTTGATGCCGACGCCACCGGACCTGAGCCGGCGGCCGACGCGGAAGGCGCGGGCCACGTCGCCGGACCACACGTACGAAAGAAGCCCGTAGTCGCTGTCGTTCGCGAGCCGGACGGCCTCCTCCTCGTCGTCGAAGGGGACGACCACGACGACAGGGCCGAAGATCTCCTCGCGCACGATCCGCATGTCGTTGGTGCAGTCCGCGAAGAGCGTCGGGGCCACGTAGAAGCCGCGGTCCATGGCCGGCCGCTCACCGCCCGCCACGACCCGTGCGCCTTCCTTCCTGCCCAGCTCGATGAAGGACTCCACGCGGTCGCGGTGCGCGGCGGAGATCACCGGTCCCACGACCGTGCCCTGCACCGCCGGGTCGCCGACCTTCATGAAGCCGATGTACTGCGTGAGCTTCTCGAGCAGCTGCTCGTAGATCGAGCGATGGGCCAGCACACGGGTCGGAGCCGTGCAGATCTGCCCGCTGTAGAAGGCGTACGTGGTGCCGATGCCCATCATCGCCGCGTCCAGGTCCGCGTCCTCGAACACGATCGCGGCGCCCTTGCCGCCGAGCTCCATGAGCTGGCGCTTCATGGTGCGGCCGCAGACCTCGCCGATCGCCTGACCGACCCCCGTGGACCCGGTGAAGCTGACCATGTCCACGTCCGGGGAGTCCACGGCCGCCTGCCCGACCTCCACCGCCGTGCCCGAGACGACGTTCACGACACCCGCGGGAGCGCCCGCCGCCTCCAGCGCCTCGGCCATCTTGTAGACCGACAGCGGATCCTGCGGAGCGGGCTTCACGACGACCGTGTTGCCCATCGCGAGCGCCGGCGCCACCTTGCCCGCCGGGTTCGCCCAGGGATTGTTGTACGAGGTGATGCAGGTGACCACGCCGACGGGCTGGCGCACTTCGAGCGCGCCGAACGCGCCCGCCTTGCCCATCGGACCCGCCTCGTTGATCTGCGGCGGCAGCGCGTGCTCGGTCGGCTCGAGGGCTCCCTTCGCGTACCGCTTGAAGCGCGCCGTACCGACGGCGACCTGCATCCCGCGCGCGGTCCCGGTGGTGGCACCGGTCTCGGCGCGGGCGAGTTCGGCGTACTCCCCCGCATGCGCCTGGATGTGGTCCGCGGCCTTCTGCAGCACGGCGGCCCGCTCCTCGGGCGACGTACGCGACCACGTCTCGAAGGCCTCACGCGCCTTCGCGGCCGCCTCGTACACCTGCGACCGTGACGCCTCGGGGGCGAGCCCGACGACCTCCTCGGTCGCCGGGTTGATCACTTCGTAGTGGCCGCCCTCGGGCTCCACCCACTCGCCGCCTATGAACAGGCGCTGCGCATCGCTCACTTGGTCGACACCGTCCTCGTGTCCTGGCCGGAACGCAGCACCTTGCCGGGAACGGCCCCGGTCACCACGTCCTCACGGATGGCCTCGACACCGTTGACCCAGACGGCGTTGATGCCGATGGCCTTGGAGTCGAGGCGGGGGCTGTCGCCGGGCAGGTCGTGGACCAAAGTGGCCTTCCCTGCGGCGATCTTCTCGGGGTCGAACAGGACCAGATCCGCGAAGTAGCCCTCCTGGATCCGGCCGCGGTCGATCAGACCGAAGAGCTGCGCCGGGTCGTCGGTGAGCATCTTGACCGCCTTCTCCAGGCTGGTCAGCTTGCGGCCGCGCAGACAGTCACCGATGAAACGGGTGGTGTACGGGGCTCCGCACATACGGTCCAGATGTGCGCCGGCGTCCGAGCCGCCGAGCATGATGTCCTCGTGCTCCCAGGCCTGCTTGCGCAGCTCCCAGGAGTCCGGGTCGTTGTCGGTGGGCATCGGCCAGAGGACCGTACGCATCTCGTCGTTGGCGCAGATCTCGACCAGGCACTGGAAGGCGTCCTGGCCGCGTTCGGCGGCGATGTCGTTGACGATGCGGCCGGTGAGGCCCTCGTTCTCCTTGGAGTACGTGTCGCCGATGACGTACCGCCCGAAGTTGGCGAGCCGCCGGAAGACGCCCGCCTCCTTGGAGTCGGCCCGCTTCAGCATCTCGGCCCGTACGTCCGGATCGCGCAGCTTCTCGATGCGCTCGGGGATCGGCAGGCCCAGGATCTCGCCCCAGCCGGGGATGAGGTTGAGGGCGCAGAAGGTGCCGAGCGACATGTTCATGGGCGCGAGGATCGGCATGGTGAGCGCCACGATCCGGCCGCCGGCCTTGCGGGCGCGCTCGGAGGGCACCAGCTGGCGCGGGACGCGCTCGGGGACGGAGGCGTCGATGGTCAGGACGTTCCAGTTGAGCGGCCGGCCCGCGGCCGCCGTCATGTCCACGAACAGATCGATCTCTTCATCGCTGAACTGGTCGAGACAGCCCGCCACGATCGCCTCGAGCTGGGTGCCCTCGTGCTCACCGACGGCCCGCGACAGCGCGATCAGCTCCTCGCGCTTCGCGTGCCGCGAGGCGACCGGCTTCCCGTTGCCGTCGGAGTGCGTGGAGGACTGCGTGGTGGACAGGCCCCAGGCGCCCTCGTCCATCGCGGTGTGCAGCAGGTCGAGCATCTGCTGCATCTGCTCCTCGGTGGGCTGTCCGCCGACCGCGTCCTCGCCCATCACGTACCGGCGTATCGCGCAATGCCCCACCATGAAACCGGCGTTGACCGCTATGCGGCCGTCGAGCGCGTTCAAGTAGTCACCGAAACCGGACCAGTTCCAGGGGGCGCCCTCTTCGAGCGCGACCAGGGACATGCCCTCGACCTTGGACATCATCCGGCGGGTGTAGTCCGCGTCGTCGGGGCGCGCGGGGTTGAGCGGCGCGAGCGTGAAGCCGCAGTTGCCGCCGGCGACCGTGGTGACGCCGTGGTTGAGGGACGGGGTCGCGTACGGGTCCCAGAAGAGCTGCGCGTCGTAGTGGGTGTGCGGGTCGACGAAGCCGGGCGAGAGGATCTTGCCGGTGGCGTCCTCGCTGGTCCGCGCCTCTTCGGTGATCGTCCCGGGCTCGGCGATCACGGCGATCCGGCCGTCCCGGATCCCCACGTCGAGCGCGCGTGCGGGGGCGCCGGTGCCGTCGACTACGGTCGCGCCCTTGATCAGGTGGTCGAGCATGACGGTTCCCTTCGGGTGCGGTGCGTTCTTGCCATACGTACGTGGGGTCTGGCGCGTGGCCGGGATCGTGACTGTGTCCCGGCCGGGCCCGCCCGGTGTGGCCGCCACCGTGCGGGAACCCGGCCGGGTTCGTACGGGACGGTGCGGTCCGGGAAGACACACCACCCCGCTCGGCCGGCAGGTCTCAGGCCGCCTGCCGGAGCTTCGCCTTGCGGCAGGTGTCAGGCCGCCTGCCGGAACTACTGGCGGACCTCAGGCCGCCTGCCGGAACCTCGTGGTGCGGTGCACCGGATCGGTGTCGATCTTCGGGATGACGTGCTCGCCGACGAGCTTGAGCGTGGTGAGCACGTCCTCCTTGGGCACGCCGACCGGAATGCCGAAGCTGAGCTGATCGGCACCGGCCTGCTCCCAGCGCTTGCACTGCCGGAGCACTTCATCCGGATCACCGCAGACCAACAGCTCCTCCTGGATGAGGAGTTCGACGATCTCCTCGTTGAACTCGGGCAGCATCTCCGGCCAGACGGGCAGCCCTTCGGGCTTGGGGAAGGTGTCGTGGTAGTAGAAGACGAGCGACTGCAGCCGGTTCAGACCGCCGTTGATGGCGATCTGCACCGCCTTCTCATGCGTCTCGGCACAGATCGCGGTCGTCGTCACCATCACGTTGTCGTTGACGAAGTCACCGACCGGCTCGGCCTCGGTGATGGCGCCCTTGTACTGCTCGAGGACCCACTCCATGTCCTGCACGCGCTGCACGCTGAAGCCCAGGACCCCGAGCCCCTTCTTCGCCGCCATCGCGTACGAGGTGGGCGAACCGGCCGCGTACCACATGGCCGGATGCGACTTCCCGTACGGCTTGGGGAAGACCTTGCGCGGCGGCAGCGACCAGTGCTTGCCCTGGAACCCCTCGTACTCCTCCTGGAGGAACATCTTGGGGAACTCCGCGATGGTCTCCTCCCACATCTCCTTGGTGGCGTTCATGTCGTCGATGCCGGGCAGGAAGCCGAGGATCTCGTGACTGCCGGCCCCGCGCCCCGTGCCGAACTCGAAGCGCCCGCGGGAAAGGTGATCCAGCATGGCCACCTTCTCGGCGACCTTCACCGGGTGGTTGACCGCCGCGAGCGGGTTGAAGATGCCGGAGCCGAGATGGATGCGCTCGGTGGCGTGGGCGAGATACCCGAGGAAGACCTCGTTGGCGGAGAGGTGCGAGTACTGCTCGAGGAAGTGGTGCTCCGAGGCCCAGGCGTACTTGAAGCCGGACTTGTCCGCCTGGATGACGTACTCGGTCTCGTCCATCAGGGCGTGGTGCTCGGCCTGCGGGTCGACGGCTCGTCGGGTGTCGGGCACGTAGCCCTGTACGAAGATCCCGAATTCCACGGAGGTTCACCGTCCTTCGTCGGTCGGTCCTGTGTCGGTCGGCCCTCATCGTTTTCTGACGTGTCACGTTTCCGACGTGTCGCGCTCTCCGACGCGGCCCGCTTTCTGACGCACCGTCAGATCGAACGCTTCGAACTGTTCCACCACCTGAGTGGGCCGTCAATACTGACGGCCCGTCAGGAACGCTCGTACTGCGGGGGCGCAGTGTCGGGTCGTACTGCCGGACCGCAGTGTCGGGTCGTACTGCCGGGCCGCACTGTCGGTTCGCACTGCCGGGTCGCACTGCCGGGTCGCTCTCTCAGATCACACTCACACCCGCGAGCCAGCCCCCGTCGATCACGAACGGCTGACCGGTGATGTACGTGGAGTCGGGCCCGCTCAGGAACAGCGCGAGATCCGCCACCTCCTTGGCCTTACCGATCCGCCCCATGGGCACGAGCTTCCCGTACAGCTCGTCGAGGGCGGCGCTCATCTCCTCGGCGTCGACGTCGGGGTCGAGCTGGGACGGGTTGGCCATGGGGGTGTCGATCGAACCCGGGCAGACCGCGTTGACGCGGATCTTCATGCCGGCGAGCTCCAGGGCGGCAACCCGGGTGAGCCCGACGATGGCGTGCTTCGTCGCGGCATACGTACCGACCGCGCCCATCCCGGTCAGGCCGGTGTAGGACGCGGTGTTCACGATCGTCCCGCCCCCCGCCTCCCCGATCACCGGCGCGACGGTCTTGATCCCGAGGAAGGCGCCCACCTGGTTGACCTGGACGACCGTCATGAACTCCTCGAGCGGAGTGTCGACGATGGCGTTGAAGCGCAGGATCCCGGCGTTGTTGATCAGTCCGTCGATCTTCCCGAAGGCTCCCTTGGCGGCCGCGACGGCAGCCTGCCACTGGTCCTCCTGACTCACGTCGAGGTGCACATATATCGCACCGTCACCGATCTCCTTGGCGACCGCCTCGCCCTGCTCGTCGAGCACGTCGGCGAGCACGACCTGCGCGCCCTCGGCCGCGAACAGCCGCGCCTCCTGCTCGCCCTGGCCGCGCGCGGCCCCGGTGATGAGTACGACACGTCCGTCGAGCTTGCCCATGGTGGGGTCTCCTTGGTGGGTTGGATAGGGGGACCAATTGTTCAGCGAGCTGCCCGATTCACCCCGATTCCGGCGAGACAAACGGTCCCCCTATTGGGGGGAATGCGGGGATGGGGGCGGGTTGTCAGAGGTGGGCGATAGCCTGAGAAGGGCTTCGGCCCCCGGGTGGGCGGGGACTGTCCGGGGTGGGTGGGGGGCGGGGTGGGTCAGGTGTTGAGCAAAGGGGCGATTTCGGCTCCGAATGCCGCCATCTGATCGGTCAGTTCGGTGCGGCTGCGGTTGCGGAAGCGGACCTGGATCTGCTGGACGCCCATTGACTTGAACTCGCGGAGCGACTCGGCGAGCGCCTCCGCCTTGCCGGTGAGCGTCCACTTGCCGGTGTCCCAGTCGGGCTCGCCGATGTACATCGGCTCGGCGATCGCGCCGATGACGATCGGCTCCTCCACCCCGGCCGCCTCCCGCAGCTGCTTCAACTTGGCGATCTGAGCCGGGAGTTCGGTGCGCGGATCGCCCTGCGGCAGCCAGCCGTCGCCCTTGGTCGCGGCCCTGCGCACCGCCGCCGGCGAGGATCCGCCCACCCAGATCGGCACCCGCTCCTGCGCCGGGCGCGGGCGCTGTCCGAGTCCGCTGAACTGGTAGCGCTCACCGTGGTGTTCGGGGAACTCCTCCTGGCCGAGCGCGGCCTTCAGGGCGTCGACGGTCTCGTCCAGTACGCGGCCGCGGCCGGCGAAGTCCACGCCGATCGCGTCGAATTCCTCCTCCACGTGGCCCGCGCCCACCCCGAGGACCAGGCGACCGCCGGAGAGATGGTCGAGGGTCGCGTACGCCTTGGCCGTGACGAGCGGGTGGCGCAGACCGACGACGCCGACATGGGTGAGCAGCTGCACGCGCTCGGTCACGCCGGCCAGGAAGGAGAGGGTCGCGACCGGGTCGTACCAGGTGGTGCCCATCGCGCCGGCGAGGCGGCGCGGGATGGCGACGTGGTCGCAGTTGGCGATGTAGGCGAATCCGGAGCGGTCGGCGGTGCGGGCGATCTCGACGAGATCCTCGACGCGCGCGTCCGGCTCCCAGGCCTCGGCGAAGATGGTGCTCTGCGACTGGATGGGCAGCTGCATCCCGTACACCAGCCGCCCCTGCTCGTACGTCATGCCGGGCTCCCCTTATCTGACGAACCGTCACGTCCAGGTACGGGGACATCGTGGTACCTGACGGTGTATCAGACAAGGGCCGTGGCAGGAGCGGAGCGCGCCACCCCCGACAACACGTAGACCGTGCTCACCCCGGCAACACGTACACCGTGCTCACCCCAGCAACGCGTACACCGTGCTCGCCCGCGCTGCCGGCTCCGTCGCGCCGACCGCCGTCATGGCGATGTCGGCGAAGGCCATCCTGCGGCCGAGCTTGGTGATCCGGGCCGCCACGCGCACATCGGTGTCGAGGACGGCCCGCTGGAAGCTGGTGGACTGTTGCACTGTGGTCATCGGCACGAACCCGTCGCGCGCCGCCGCCACGGCGATCACGGTGGCAGTGTCGGCCGCGGCCATCAGCGCCTGCCCCGACAGCCCGCCCCCTTCGCGTGCGAGCCGCGCGGACCACGGCAGCCGCAAGACCGCGTGCAGCTCCCCGGTCTCGACGACGGTGAGGCCCAGATCGAGCACCCAGGGAGCGAAGTTGGCGGCGAGGACCTTCTCGGCCTCGGCGGGAGTGAGAGTCATGCGGAGGTTCTCCCCAGCACCCACCGGGGAGAACCTCCGCGTCGACCTACGCCTTGAGCGCCGACTCACGCCTTGGACGCCCACTCACGCCTTGAGCGCCGACCCACGCCTTGAACGCCCACTCACGCCTTGAGCGCCGACCCACGCCTTGGACGCCCACTCACGCCTTGCGGCCCGACTCACGCCTTGGGCGCCGACGGCCCCCAGAGCCCGTCCTCCGTAAGACCGAGCAGCTTGATCGCGTTGCCGCGCACCAGTGCGTCGACCACGTCAGGGGCCAGGTGGCCCATCTGGTCCTCGCCGACCTCCTTGGACTTGGGCCAGGTCGAGTCCGAGTGCGGGTAGTCCGTCTCGTACAGGACGTTGTCCACGCCGATCGCGTCCAGGTTCTTCAGGCCGAACGCGTCGTCGAAGAAGCAGCCGTAGACATGCTCGGCGAAGAGTTCCGACGGCGGCCGGTGCACCTTGTCGGCGACGCCGCCCCAGGCGCGGTTCTCCTCCCAGACCACGTCGGCGCGTTCCAGGATGTACGGGATCCAGCCGATCTGGCCCTCCGCGTACATGATCTTGAGGTTGGGGAAGCGCTCGAACTTGCCGCTCATCAGCCAGTCGACCATCGAGAAGCAGCAGTTGGCGAAGGTGATGGTGGAGCCGACGGCCGGCGGGGCGTCCGCGGAGGTCGACGGCATCTTCGAGGAGGAGCCGATGTGCATCGCGATGACGGTGCCCGTCTCGTCGCACGCCTGGAGGAACGGGTCCCATTCGTCCGTGTGGATCGAGGGCAGACCGAGGTGCGGGGGTATCTCGGAGAAGGCGACCGCCCGGACCCCGCGTGCGGCGTTGCGGCGGACCTCTTCGGCCGCGAGGCGCGCGTCCCACAGGGGGATCAGGGTCAGCGGGATGAGGCGGCCCTCGGCGTCGGGGCCGCACCACTCCTCGACCATCCAGTCGTTGTACGCGCGCACGCCGAGCAGGCCGAGTTCGTGGTCCTTGGCCTCGGTGAAGGTCTGTCCGCAAAAGCGCGGGAAGGTCGGGAAGCAGACGGCGGACTGGACGTGGTTGATGTCCATGTCCGCGAGGCGCTCGGGCACGGAGAACGAGCCCGGCCGCATCTGCTCGTACGTGATGACCTCGAGCTTGATCTCGTCGCGGGAGTAGCCGACGGCCGTGTCGAGGCGCGTGAGGGGGCGGTGCAGGTCCTCGTAGACCCACCAGTCGCCTATCGGCCCGTCGTCTCCGGGTGCGCCCATCACCGGTGCGAACTTGCCGCCGAGGAAGGTCATTTCCTTCAGGGGCGCTCGTACGATCCGGGGGCCGATGTCCTGGTACTTGGACGGGAGCCGGTCCCGCCAGACGTTGGGGGGCTCAACCGTGTGGTCGTCCACCGAGATGATCTTCGGGAAGGTCTCCATGTCCACCACGGTAGCCTCTATCTGACGGATCGTCAGCTGTCTGGGCGGGGTGGGGTTTTCCTGGGGGGCTTCGGCGGTCCCCCTCCTCTTGGCGTCAGGAATCGGGGGCTCCGCCCCCGGGCCCCCGTGCAGATATGCAGTAAGGGTGGATGTTTGTGAGCTGTAGCCGATTCGTGCTCGTGGGGGCTGCGCCCCCACACCCCGCCAAGGCAAACTGGGCCCGGTGATTCCCGTACACCCGACGGGAGTTACCCAAATCAGGGCATAACGGGGGCCAGGGGGGCGACCACGATGGACGGTATACCGCGCGTGCCGGCCCAGCGGCGGCCGGAAACAATGGCGCCGCTGCAGTTCAGCCTGCTCGGACCGGTGCGGGCCTGGCGCGGCGGGGACCCGCTGCCGACCGGGTCCCCGCAGCAGCGGGCGCTGCTCGCCGCGCTGCTGCTGCGGCAGGGGCGGACGGCCACGGCCGCCGAGCTGATCGACGGCATCTGGGGTGAGGAGCCGCCGTCGCAGGCCCTGGCCGCGCTGCGTACGTATGCCTCCAGACTGCGCAAGATCCTCGACCCGGACTCGCTGGTCAGCGAGGCCGGCGGCTATGCGATCCGGATCTCCGCCGACGCGCTGGACCTCGCCGTGGCCGAGGAGTTGTGGACGGAGGCCGAGAAGGCGCGCGCGGTGGGGGATCTCTGCCAGGCGCGGGCGCTCATCAACAAGCTGCTCGGCCTGTGGGACGGCGAACCGCTCGCGCATGTTCCGGGACCGTACGCGGACACCCAGCGCACCCGGATCGTGGAGTGGCGCCTGCAGATCCTCGAGACCCGTCTCGACATGGATCTCGAGCAGGGCTGCCACGCGGAGGCCGTCTCCGAACTGACCGCGCTCACGGCCGCGCACCCGCTGCGGGAGCGGCTGCGCGAGCTCCTGATGCTCGCGCTGTACCGCAGCGGGCGCCAGGCGGAGGCCCTCGCGGTGTACGACGACACACGCCGTCTCCTCGCGGAAGAGCTGGGAGTCGACCCCCGCCAGGGCCTGGCGGATCTGCACCAGCGCATCCTGCGCGCGGACCCGGGTCTCGCGGAGCCGGCGGCTCCGCTGGCCCAGCCCGCCGCCGCGCCGATCCATCCCGCCCAACTGCCCGCCACCGTCTCCGACTTCACCGGGCGCGGCGCCTTCGTGTCCGAGCTCAGCGATGTGCTCGCCTCCGCCGAGGGCCAGGTGATGGCGGTCTCCGCCGTCGCCGGGATCGGCGGCGTCGGCAAGACCACACTCGCCGTCCATGTCGCGCATGCCGCTCGTGTGCACTTCCCGGACGGGCAGTTGTACGTCGACCTGCAAGGATCCGGCCCCCGCGTCGCCGAGCCGCAGGCGGTGCTCGGTGCGTTCCTGCGGGCGCTCGGCACCGCGGACGCGGCGATTCCCGAGACGCTTCAGGAGCGTTCGGCGCTGTTCCGTTCGGTGCTCGACGGCCGGCGCGTACTCGTCCTGCTCGACAACGCGCGCGACGCCGCGCAGGTCAGGCCGCTGCTGCCGGGCACCGCGGGCTGCGCGGCCCTGGTCACCTCACGCCACCGCATGGTGGATCTGGCGGGTGCACACCTCGTCGACCTGGATGTGATGTCGCCCGAGGAGGCCCTTCAGCTCTTCACCCGGATCGTCGGCGATGAGCGAGTGGCGTCGGAGCGCGAGGCGGCGCTCGACGTGGTGGCCGCCTGCGGTTTCCTGCCGCTCGCCATCCGTATCGCCGCCTCCCGGCTCGCCGCCCGCCGGACCTGGACGGTCTCCGTCCTCGCGGCGAAGCTCGCCGACGAGCGCCGGCGCCTGGACGAGCTCCAGGCGGGCGACCTCGCGGTCAAGGCCACCTTCGAGCTCGGCTACGGGCAGTTGGAGCCCTCGCAGGCCCGCGCCTTCCGCCTCCTCGGCCTCGCGGACGGCCCCGATATCTCCCTCGCGGCGGCCGCCGCCGTCCTCGACCTGCCCGAGGAGAAGGCCGAGGACCTCCTCGAGTCCCTCGTGGACGCCTCGCTCCTCGAATCCGCGGCGCCCGGCCGCTACCGCTACCACGACCTCGTACGCCTCTACGCGCGTTCCTGCGCCGAGCGCGACGAGCAGCCGCCCAGCGAGCGGGGGGCCGCGCTGTCGCGGCTCCTCGACTTCTATCTGGCGACGGCGGCGCAGGTGTACGCGATCGAGCGGCCGGGAGATCGCACCACCGCGCATCTGGCGGTCACCCACTATGCGGGGCTGCGCTTCGACGACAAGGCCCTTGCCCTTGACTGGTTGCACGCGGAGGCCGACTGCATCCTCGCGTGCGTGCAGCAGAACCTGCACGGCACGTACCTGGACCGAGCCGTGGACCTGCTGCTCGTGGCCAAGGACCTCGCCGAGTCGGGGGCGTCCTCACGCCGGTACGAGTCGGCCGCGCAGGCCGCGTGCGAGACGGCCGCCGGCTCACCGGTCGCCGAGGGACGCGCGCGCACGACGCTGAGCCAGGTGCACAGCAGGCTCGGCCGGTTCGCCCAGGCCGCCGAGGAGGCGGAGCGGGCCACCGAACTCGGAGTCGTCTCGGGTGACGCGTGGACGGCTGCCAACGCCCCCAACGAGCGCGGCATCCTGGCGCTCTACCGTCAGGAGTACGCGGACGGGGAGCGGTATCTGCAGCGGGCCATCGACGCCTTCCGCGCCGACGACAACGGTCCGGGTGCGGCGAGCGCGCTGTGCAATCTGTCCCGGATCCTGGTGGCCATGGGCCGCACGTCCGAGGCCGTCCGCCTCGCCGAGCAGGGCATCGAGATCTACGACGAGCTGGGGCTCACCCTGCGGCTCGCCAACGCCAGGCTGGCGCTCGGCATCGCGCTGACGCACGGCGGACGCGCGGATGAGGCGCTGACCCAACTCACCGACGCACTGGATGTGTTCGGCGAGATGCGGCAGCGCCTGTGGGAGGGGTCGGCGCATCTGCGGATCGCGCAGGCCCACTTGGCCAGGCGCAGCCCCGCGCGCGCGGCCCAGCACGCGGAACAGGCCCTCGCACTCGGCTGCATCGGCGGCGACTGGGCCCGCGCCAATGTCCTCACGACGCTGGGCAAGGCGCTCGACTCGCTCGGCCAGTCCGATCGGGCGCGCGCCTGCTGGCGGGAGGCGCTGGCGCTGCACGAGCAGGCGGGCGCGTCGGAAGCGGCCGACGTACGGGCACTGCTGACTCCGCTCGCGGCGTGAGCGAGGACGTGCCGACGAGGTCCTGAGCGAGGGCGTGCCGGGCAGGTCCTGAACGAGGGCGTGCCGGCGAGCTCCTGAGCGAGGGCGTGCCGGGCAGGTGAGGCAGCTGCGCGAGCGGTGTAAGTGAGCTCTGCGAGGCGGCCGTTCATCAATCGTTTATGACGGCACGCCACTGTGTTCCTCAGCGGCCCGTCGCGTCGGGGGGCAGACGGCTCGCGGGGATGTTCACCCTCTAGGGTGAACGGTCCAGCACGCCCGCTCGGCGGTCCTCGGGGGAGTCGCCGAGCGGGCGTCTCCACCACAGATCCCAAACAAAACAGGGGAACACGATGAGCGACGCCGACAAGAAGCCTGCTCCGGACGAAGAGATCACGACGCAGGACAGCCACGCGGGCAGCGAGCCGGTCAAGCCGACCGACAGCCACGCGGGCAGCGAGCCCGCCACCACGGAGGACAGCCACGCGGGCTCGGAAGAGGTGTAACGACTTCCTTCCATGACGGGGGATCGGCCGCGGCAGCGCGGAGGGGGAGCCCGCTGCCGCGGCCGACGCATGTCGTGCGGGGGTCTCGCGGGGTGAGGCCTTACGGGGTGGGGGCCACGCGGGGTGGGGGCCACGCGGGGCAGGGCCTCGCCGGGGGCGGTCCGCGGCGGACCGGGCCGAACACTGGGCTACGGGTGGAGGCCATGCACGGGATACAGGTGGAGGCCAAGCACCGGGATGAAGGCGGAGGCCAAGCACCGAGGGTGCAGGGGCCGCGCCCCCGCTGGGGCGCAGGGGCGAGCCTCGCCCGAAGCGTTGAGGGCGGAGCCCTCAAGAGCACACACCCTCCGTCAGGTGGGGGCCCGGGGGCGAAGCCCCCGGTTTCGGGAAGGGGCGGGTAGGGGAACTCCACCCGCCGCAGGCGCCCACCCGCACCCCCACCGGACCCGGCCCACACCAACCAGCGCCCACCCGCACCCCCACCGGACCCGGCCCGCCACCAACCGGCGCCCACCCACGCCCCCGGAACAACTCCGTTGCCCCACACGTCCACGCGAGTCAGGATGCCCGGATGACCTCACACATCCGGCACATCACCATCGACAGCCACAACCCCTACGCCCAGGCCCAGTTCTGGGCCGAAGTGCTCGGCGGGAAGATGAGCGACGAGGATCAGCCCGGGGATCCCGAGGCGATCGTCGAGCACGCGGGGGACACGATCCTGTTCGTGACCGTGCCCGAGGGCAAGACGCTCAAGAACCGTGTCCACCTCGACGTACAGCCGCAGGACCGTACCCGCGACGAAGAGGTCGACCGGCTGCTCGCCCTCGGCGCGACGCTCGAGAACGATATGCGCCGCCCGAACGGCAGGGGCTGGCAGACGCTCCTCGACCCCGAGGGCAACGAGTTCTGCGTCGAGCCCAGCCAGGCCGAGATCGACACGTTCCAGGCACGGAGCTAGCATCGGGCTCGACACCGAACTGGGCGCAGAGGCGGGCGCCGGGCCGGGCGCCGAACTGGGCGCACGGCCGGGCGCCGAGCCCCTAGCCCCGCCCCCGCAGCTCCGTCTTCAGCACCTTCCCGCTCGCGTTCCGCGGCAGCTCACTCACGAACTCGACCTGCCGCGGCACCTTGTAGTTGGCCATCTCGCGCCGGGACCAGGCGATCAGATCGTCCGAGGTGAGGGTCGAACCCGCGCGCCGTACCGCGTACGCCTTGCCGACCTCGCCGAGCCGCGCGTCCGGCACGCCGATCACCGCGACGTCCGCGATGTCCGGGTGCAGTCCGAGCAGTTGCTCGATCTCCGCCGGATACGCGTTGAAGCCGCCGACGATGAACATGTCCTTGATGCGGTCGGTGATCCGGAGGTTGCCCTCCTCGTCGAGCACCCCGACGTCCCCGGTGCGCAGCCAGCCGTCCGGCGTGATGGTCTTCTTCGTCTCCTGGGGGTCCTCGAAGTACCCCTGCATCACGTTGTGCCCGCGCACCATCACCTCACCGGACTTCCCCGCCGCGAGCGCCTCGCCCCCCGGGGAGACGACACGGACCTCCGTGCCGGGTATCGCCCGCCCCGAGGTCTCCGCGATCACCTGGGCCGCGTCCCCGCGCCGGCACATCGTGACGATCCCGCTGGCCTCCGAAAGGCCGTATGCCGTAAGGACGGTGGCGATCCCGAGCTCGGTGCGCAGCCGCTCGACCAGTTGCAGCGGGACCACCGCAGCGCCCGTGACGACGAGCCGCAGCGCCGACAGATCGTGCTTGGCGCGGGCGGGGTGGTCGAGGAGCGACTGGTGGAGGGTGGGCGGTCCCGGCAGCACCGAGATGCGTTCGCTGGCGATGTTGGCGAGCACCGTGTCCACGTTGAAGACCGGCTGCGGCACCATGGTCGCGCCGCGCATCAGACAGGCCAGGATGCCCGCCTTGTAGCCGAAGGTGTGGAAGAAGGGGTTGACGATCAGATAGCGGTCGCCTTCGCGCAGGCCCGCGAGTTCGCTCCAGATGTCGTAGCAGCGCAGGGACTGCGCGTGGGTGATGACGGCGCCCTTGGGGCGGCCCGTCGTGCCCGAGGTGAAGACGAGGTCCGAGGGTGAGGCCGGGTCGATGCCGGCTCCCCGCGCCTCGACCTCCGCGGCCGGCACCACGTCCCCGCCCGCCAGGAAGTCTTTCCACGTACGGAAGTTCTCCGGGGCGTCGTCGGACAGGACCACCACCTGCTCCAGGTGCGGGAGCGCCGGCAGCGGCCCGGAGCCCTCGCCCTCGGCGGTCGCCCGCCGCAGCGAGGCCACGTACGAGGTTCCGAGGAACGTCCCCGTGATGAACAGCAGTTTGGCGCGGGAGCGGCCGAGGACATACGCGGCTTCGCTGCCCTTGAAGCGGGTGTTGAGCGGGACGAGTACCGCGCCCGCCGACACCGCTCCGAGCGAGGAGACGATCCAGTCGAGGGTGTTGGGCGCCCACACCGCCACCCGGTCCCCGGGTTCGACCCCGCTCGCGATGCACGCCGCCGCCGCGCGTTCGACGCGCTTGCCGAGTTCCGCGTACGTGATCCGGGTGCGGCCCTCGACCACCGCCTCCTGCGCACTGTAACGCCGGGCCGCCGCACGTACCAGGCCCGGAATGCTGCCCCACTCAAGGTCGCCGCGCATCACTCGCTCTTCCCCGCGCATCGCAAGCCCTCCCACCGCAGTAGCTGACTATCCGTCAGATTAGCTGTAGCCTCCTCCGCTGTCAGCAGGGATGCAGGCGCGTGATCTCGGAGGTGGCCATGGCCGCGGGCGCATTGAAGGACGCTACAGCGATAGTCGGGATCGGCCAGACCCCCTTCGCGAAACAACTACCGGAATCCGAGAAGGCGTTGGCCTGCCGCGCCATCCTCGCGGCGCTCGACGACGCGGGCATCTCCCCCGCCGAGGTCGACGGTTTCGCCTCGTACACGATGGAGGAGACCGACGAGGTCGAGATAGCGAAGGCGATCGGCGCGGGCGATGTCACCTTCTTCTCCAAGGTCGGCTACGGCGGCGGCGGTTCCTGCGCCACGCTCGCCCATCTCGCCTCGGCGGTCGCGACGGGGCAGGCCGGCGTCGGTGTCGCCTGGCGCTCCCGCAAGCGCGGTTCGGGGCGCCGCCCATGGACCAACACCCAGGTCCAACTCCCCACACCAGGACAGTGGACCCGTCCGTACGGCCTGCTGCGGCCGGCCGACGAGATCGGCATGCTGACGCGGCGCCATATGCACGAGTACGGCACGACCCGCGACCACCTCTTCAACGTCGCCCTCGCCTGCCGCAACCGCGCCAACCAGAACCCGGCGGCGCAGATGTACGAGCGCCCGATGACCCGCGAGTCGTACATGACGGCCCGCATGATCAGCGATCCGCTCTGCCTCTTCGACAACTGCCTGGAGACGGACGGTGCGTTGGCGGCCGTCATCGTCTCCGCCGAGCGCGCCCGCGACTGCCGTCAGAAGCCCGTCTATCTGCACTCGGTCGCGCAGGGCCTGCCCGCACAGCACCACGGCATGGTCAACTACTGGAACGACGACCCACTGTCCGGTCCGGCGTGGACCGCCGCCCGACAGCTGTGGAAGCAGGCCGACTTCGGGCCCGAGGACATCGATGTGGCGCAGATCTACGACGCGTTCACACCGCTCATCCCGCTCTCCCTGGAGGGCTACGGCTTCTGCGGACGCGGCGAGGGTGGCGCGTTCACCGAGGGCGGCGCCCTGGAGATCGGCGGCCGGCTGCCCATCAACACCAGCGGCGGCGGCCTCTCCGAGGCGTACGTGCACGGCTTCAACCTGATCACCGAGGGCGTCAAGCAGCTGCGCGGCACCTCCACCGCCCAGGTCCCCGACGCGGCCACCTGCCTGGTGACCGCGGGCGAGGGCGTCCCCACGTCGGCCGTACTCCTGAGGAGCTGATCCCCGATGACCTCTCCCGACCTCCTGGCCCCGGTCGTCGACGACGACGGCGCGCCCTTCTGGGAGTACACCGCCCAGCACGAACTCCGCGTCCAGGCCTGCGCGAACCCGGAGTGCGGCGAACTCCGCTTCCCGCCGCGCCCCTGCTGCCCGCACTGCCAGTCCTTCGACAGCGAGTGGCGGCGGATGAGCGGCAAGGGCCGGATCTGGTCCTACGTCTTCCCGCATCCGCCGCTCCTTCCGGCGTACGCGGAGATGGCCCCGTACAACGCGATCGTCGTCGAACTCGCCGACGCCCCACGCATCCGCCTCGTCGGCAACCTCGTCACGGAGGCGGGCGCCGCCTGGAACTCCGTGGATCCGTCCCGGCTGAGGATCGGGGCGCGGGTGCAGGTGGTGTTCGCGCGGATCGGCGAGTTCACGATGCCGCAGTGGGTCCTGGAGCGCTGATGTCCCTACGTGTGGAGTGCGACAAGGAGACCGGGGTCGCGGTCCTGACCCTGGACCGGCCCGAGAAGCACAATGCGATCGATCTGGAGACGGCCGCCGAACTGACCGCCGCCTGGCGGCAGTTCAGATTCGATCCGTCGGTACGGGCCGTCGTGATCACCGGCGCGGGTGAGAAGGCCTTCTGCACCGGGATCGACCGGGGCGTGGACGTGCCGCAGCCGCCGTCCCCGTACACGATCGACGATCCCCTGGTCGCGATCGGGCCGAAGGCCTGCGACCTGTGGAAGCCGGTGATCGCGGCGGTGAACGGGATGGCCTGCGGCGGGGCCTTCTACCTCCTCGGCGAGAGCGAGTTCATCGTCGCGGACGAACGGGCGACGTTCTTCGATCCGCATACGACGTACGGGATGGTGAGCGCGTACGAGGCCATCTACATGGCGCAGCGCATGCCGTTCGGGGAGGTCGCGCGGATGTCCCTGATGGGGACGGCCGAGCGGGTCTCGGCGCGGCGCGCGTACGAGGTCGGGCTCGTCTCCGAACTCACCGCGCCGGGCGAGGCGTTGGCGGCCGCGGTGTCCTCGGCCGAGGTCATCGCCTCGTATCCGCCCGAGGCCGTCGAGGGCACGGTGCGTGCGGTGTGGGCGGCGTCGGCTCCGGCCCGGGCGCAGGCGGCGGCCCAGGCCCCCCAGCTGATCGGCCTCGGCAACCTGCCGTCCGGCGAACAGGCCGGGCTCTTCGGCAAGCGGCAGCCGGGGTTCCGGCTGCGCTGAGCTTTCCGCCGGCGCCGGTCAGTCCAGCAGGGTGACCTCGTAGACCTCGCAGCCCTGCACCTTCGGTGCCTGCGAGGAGTCGCTCATGGGGATCCGGACCTTGCGTGTCTCGCCCGCCTTCAGCGTCAGGGTCGTGTCGTTCGCGTCCTGCCCCACGTCCATGACGTCCACGAACCCGACGCCCACCCGGTACCTGCCGCCGCTCACCGCGTGCACCTCGACCTCGGAGGCCTTGTCGTAGCCGGGCTTGCGGAGCTTGCCGCCCTGCCGCTTCTTCTTCGCGGACCGGGAGTCGTCGCCGAGGCACTTCACCACGACCGCGTACGCCCCATCGCTGGCCACCGTGGGCTCCGGCTCCTCGGTCGGCTCCTGTGCGCCGCCGGACGAGGTGCCCTCGTACCCGGAGTCGTCGTCATAGTCGTCGTTGTCGTGGTCGCGGTACCCGCCCGTCGAGGAACCGCTCGACTTGTTGCTGGAGCATCCGCCCCCTCCGGAGCCGCTCCCCGACCTGCTCTTGCCGCTGCCGCTCTTCCCACCGGATGTGGACGACGTCTGGAAGCCGGTCAGCGCGAGCACCACGGCGACCAGCACGACTGCGAACCTGACACGACGAAGCCGCACTGCGGGCCCCTCCCCCGATCAACGAATCGAACCGGCGGCACCTTAGCAGCAGCGAACGGAGCCGGTTCCCGGTGGTGAGACGCGGGGGTGCGGCGTAGCGTCGGGAACGAGAGCCCTTATGGGAGGTCACCGATGAGCCGCGTCCGCAACGTCCTCGGGTCGGTCCTCGCTCTCGCCGGAGCGGCGGCCGTCGTCTGGAGCCCCTTCCGTGCCTGGTACGACGGCCGTCTCGGCCGTGATTACCGCATCGACGAGCTGTTCTCGGCGGACGGTGTCACGGACGACAAGGCGCAGTTGTTCGGCTCGCTGTTCCTGCCCTTCCTGTTCGTCGCGATGGTGACGCTGGTGGGCGTGGTCGTGCGCTCGCGGCTGCTGCTCGCATTCGCGGGCATCGTGGCGATGGGGTTCGCGGTCCTGTGGATGGTGCGCGTGGGCCAGGCGGAGGGTTCGCTCTCCGTGGACGCGGACGGCAACGGGCTCGATGTCGGCGCGGGCAGCGCGTTCGTGGGCGGGGCGATGATCCTGCTCGCGGCGCTGATCATGTCCGGCCGGCCCCGCAGGGCGGCTCCTGCGCCGGCGGCCCCGGCGTCCACGGTGCCGACCCTGGACGGCCCGGACCCCCACGCCCCGGACTCGTTCGACGCGTTCGACGACCGCTCGTCGTCGTCCCCGCCTCCGGCAGCGTCCCCGCCGCCTCCGATGCCACCTGTGGACGGGCCGCCCCCTGAGCAGCAGGACGGTCCTCCCCCGGCCTGGCACAAGCCTCCGCCGTCATCCGGCTCGGGCTCCGGCGGCTGATCCAGTTACCGCGCCGTCCCCGTCCCCTTCACCGCGTCCAGCGCGTACACGCAGCGGTCCTTGCTGCACGCGTACACGACGCCCGCCTGGGCGACCGGCGCCCCGGTGATCTCGCCGCCCGTCGCCAGTTTCCAGCGGAGCTGTCCGCCCACCGCGTCAAGGGTGTACAGGCAGTGGTCGGCGGAGCCGAAGTGCAGCCGTCCCTCGGCCGCGACCGGTGAACCGATGACCTCGCCGCCCGCCTGGAAGCGCCACTTGGGCGTACCGGTGACGGCGTCGAGGGTGTAGAGCCCGTTGCCGGCGCCCACGTGCACATGCCCGGAGGCCACGAGCACCGGGTCGATGGACGACCGCGACTCCGTGGCGATCCGCCACCGGTCCCGCCCGTCCTTGGCGTCCAGGGCGTACACCGTGCCCAGATAGTCCGCGAGGTAGACCCCGCCGCCGGTGACCGCGGCGCCGGGTGCGTACGCGGGCGGCGACAGGAACACCGCGGGTGCCTCGAAGTGCCAGCGGACCTGCCCCGACGTGATGTCGATGGCGAGCACGCGGGTCCCTGCGGCCACGTACACCGCACCGTCCGACGCCGGGGTCAGCCGGACCGGCACGCCCCCGCAGGAGGCGGCGTCACCGATGGGATACGACCATCGCTCGACGCCCGTACGGGCCTCGACGGCGCGCAGCCTGGCGTCCTTCCACAGGAACACCGTGCCCTCGTGGATGACGGGCCCGGCCTCCGGCGTCTCGAAGTCGGTCTGCGCCCCGGTGATCTCCCAGAGCTTCTCGCCGTTCGCCGCCTCGTAGCCGCATACGGCACCGCCGCGCAGCCCGGCGACGACCGTGCCGCGGTCGGCCTTGAGCGAGTACACCCAGGCGTCCGTCGCGAAGCGCCACAGATCGGTGCCGTCGGCCGCGTCGAGCGTGAAGAGGGTGGGCCCGTCGGAGGCGTGGATCCGGCCGTCGGTGATCGCCATCGACCAGGCCACGTCACGGGTCTTGAACTGCCGCCGCCCGGTGGCCACATCGAGCGCGTGCACCTCGAACGACGTGACGTACACCCGGTCGCCGACGACATGCGGCGTGCCCCAGACGTCGTTGGACATCCGGAACCGCCACGGCCGCCAGGCCGCCGGTTCCGCGGACGGCACCGGCACCACGGGCACGGGCTCCGCGCCGTTGACACCCGCCGAACGCGACCACGACGCGGCGAGCGCCGCCTCCGGTGCGCCCACCCGCTTGTCCGCCTCGCGCCGTGCGTCGGCGACCCGGGGGCCGGGCCCGATCGG
>NZ_JBEPEW010000051.1:0-50428 GCF_040300965.1 Streptomyces mesophilus
GAGGAGCCCCCGGGCGGGGGGCCGCTCGCCGCGCTGGCGGCGGGAGTTGAGGCGCTGGACCACACAGGGGTGCCGGACCGCACAGGGGAGCCGGACCGCACAGCGGACGCGGACCACGCAGCGGACCCGGACCACGCAGGGAGCCCGGACCACGCAGGGAGCTCGGACCGTACAGAGGACCTGGACCACGCAGAGCGCCCGGACCGCACAGCCGAAGACCGGCCCGTCCTCGTCCTCTCCTCGGACCTCCCCTTCCTCGCCGAGCCGGCCGTGGACCTCCTCATCGGCGCGCTCCACGCGGCCGAAACGGCGGCCGAGGCCCCGCTCGACGGTGCCCTCTTCACCGACGCCACCGGCCGCGACCAGCCCCTCGTCGCCGTCTACCGCCGCAGTGCGCTGCGTCACGGTCTCGACCGTCTGCGCGCCGAACACGGCTCTTTCACCGGGCTGCCCCTCAGACTGCTCACCACCGGACTCGCGCTCACCCGGGTGACCGAGCCGGAAGGCTCCCGTGCCGCGTTCGACTGCGACACCTGGGAGGACATCGCCGCGGCCCGGGCACGGATCAGGGAGCATGAACGCGTGCTGGATGAATGGATCACCGCAGTCAAGGACGAACTGGGTCTCGACCTGGACGTCGACACCGCCCTGCTCCTCGACCTCGCGCGCGACGCCGCGCACGGCGTGGCGAGGCCCGCGGCGCCGTTGACGACCTTCCTGGTCGGCTACGCGGCGGCGCGCGCGGGCGGCGGCCCCGAGGCCGTCGCCGAGGCGACGCAGAAGGCCGTCGCTCTCGCCGCCCGCTGGGCCGACGAGGACCGGCCCGACAGCAAGCCGGCCGACCGGACCGACGTCACGCCGGACGCGGAGTGACCGGGAACCCCGCGTCCGGACCGGGCCGCCGCCGTACGCCGGACACCGCACCGCCCCGGCGCTTCTCCGCGCAGACCGGATACGCGCCGGCCGGCGCCGCCGACGACGGCGACCTGGAGGTCGACGAGGCCCTCGCGCTCGTCAACGAGGCGTCCGGCAGGGCGGGTTCCGGCCCCGACCCGATCCCCGGTGGCCGGACGCCCGAGCCGGCAGGTCAGGCGGACCGGGCAGCACAGGCGGCTCAGCCGATGCCGGGTACGCATGGCGGCCCCGCACAGCCGGGACACGGAGGTCCCGCACAGCCGGGACACAAGGAGAAGCACCACCACCCCCGGGCCACTCCCTGGCCCGAGGCCCGCGCCCGAGCCGCCCAGGCCGCTCGACGGGCGCCCCGCCGGGACGCCGCCCCCGTCCCCCTCGACGAGGCACTCGGCCAGATCCTCGCCACCCCGCTCACCGCCCTCACCGACCTGCCCTCCTTCGACACCTCCGCCATGGACGGCTGGGCGGTCGCGGGCCCCGGCCCCTGGGACGTCCGCGAGGAAGCGATCCTCGCCGGTCACGCCCGCCCCCGCCCGCTCGCCGACGGTGAGGCGGTACGGATCGCCACCGGCGCCCGCGTACCGCAGGAGGCCACCGCCGTCCTGCGCAGCGAGCACGGCCTCACCGACGACAAGGGCGGGCTGCATCCGCAACGCGAGGTCGTGCACGGCCAGGACATCCGGCCGCGCGGCCAGGAGTGCCGCAGCGGCGACCAGTTGCTGCCCGCCGGCTCCCTGGTCACCCCGGCCGTGCTCGGTCTCGCCGCCGCGGCGGGCTACGACGCGCTGGAGGTCCTCGCCCGGCCGCGGGCCGAAGTGCTGATCCTGGGCGACGAGTTGCTCACCGAGGGGCTCCCCCAGGAGGGCCTCATCCGCGACGCGCTCGGCCCGATGCTCCCGCCCTGGCTGCGCAGCCTCGGCGCCGAGGTCATCGCGGTCCGCCGCCTCGGCGACGACGCACAGGCCGTACTCAAGGCTGTCAAGGAATCCCCCGCCGACCTCGTGGTGACCACCGGAGGCACCGCCTCGGGCCCGGTCGACCACGTTCATCCGACGCTGAAGCGCCTCGGCGCCGAGCTCCTCGTGGACGGCGTCCAGGTGCGCCCCGGCCACCCCATGCTGCTGGCCCAACTCCCCGGCGGCCGCCACCTCGTGGGCCTGCCCGGGAACCCGCTCGCCGCCGTCTCCGGGCTGCTCACCCTCGCCGAGCCCCTGCTGCGCAAGCTCTCCGGACACCCGGCGGTCGAGCCGTATCACGCACCCACCAGGGACGAGATCCACGGCCACCCGCACGACACCCGGCTCGTCCCCGTCGTCCTGCGCGGCGACGAAGCCGTACCGCTGCACTACAACGGGCCCGCCATGCTGCGCGGTATCGCCGCCTCCGACGGCCTCGCGGTGGTGCCGCCGGGCGGTGCGAAGCCCGGCCAGGAGCTGGAGATTCTCGACCTGCCCTGGGCGCTCTCGCCGCTCTCGGCGCCTTTGCCGGGAGGCTGTTTCACGTGAAACAACACGGCAGCGATGTGATGGCGCGCAATGCCGACGAGCGCCTCACCAACGGCCGGATCCATCTGCCCAAGCGGGTCGTCGAACGCCCGCTGCAGCAGGTCGCCAAGCGCGTCACGATGGCGCTGTCCATCCTCGTCGCGACCGCTCTGCTCGTCTGGTTCGACCATGACGGCTACAACGACAACGTCGACGGCGAAGTCGATCTGCTCGACGCCTTCTACTACGCGACCGTCACCCTCTCCACCACCGGCTACGGCGATATCGCCCCCGCCAGTGACTTCGCACGGCTCATCAACATCCTCGTCATCACACCCCTGCGTGTGCTCTTCCTGATCATCCTGGTCGGCACCACTCTCGAGGTCCTCACGGAACGCACCCGGGAGGAGTGGCGGCTGAACCGCTGGAGGTCTGCCTTGCGTGACCACACCGTCGTCGTCGGCTTCGGCACCAAGGGCCGTTCGGCGATCCAGACCCTGTGCGCCACGGGTCTGAAGAAGATGCAGATCGTGGTCGTCGACCCCAGCAACAAGGTGATCGAGGCCGCCACCGCCGAGGGCTTCGTCGGTGTCGCCGGTGACGCCACCCGCAGTGACGTACTGCTCCGCGCCGAACTGCAGAAGGCCCGCCAGGTCGTCATCGCCACTCAGCGCGACGACACGGCCGTCCTGGTGGCGCTCACCGCCCGCCAGCTGAACCGTACGGCGAAGATCGTCGCGGCGGTACGGGAAGAGGAGAACGCCCCGCTGCTGCGGCAGTCCGGCGCCGACGCCGTCATCACCAGCGCCAGCGCGGCCGGCCGGCTCCTCGGCCTCTCGGTGCTCAGCCCCAGCGCGGGCACGGTCATGGAGGACCTCATCCAGCAGGGATCGGGGCTCGATCTGGTCGAGCGGCCGGTGATAAAGGCCGAGGTCGGCAAGAGCGTGCGGGAGACCGAGGACCTGGTGGTCAGCGTGCTGCGCGGTCACAGGCTTCTCGCCTACGACGACCCGTCGGCCTCCCCGCTGCAGCTGACGGACCGCCTGATCACCATCGTCCGGGCCACACCGTCCGCCCCGCAGCCGCCGGACACCCGGCCGCTTCCGCAGCAGTAGACGGCACCGGGCCCAGCAGGGAACGGCCCGGGCCCAGCACTCGACGGCCCGGGCCCGGCGGTAACGGCCCGGGCCTGGCTCAACCGCCGTACGCGCGGGGCGAGTAGCCTCGCCCGCATGTATGCGATCACGATCCCCGAACCCGGCGGACCCGAGGCGCTCCAGTGGGCCGAGGTCCCCGATCCCGTACCCGGTGAGGGCGAAGTCCTCGTCGAGGTGGCCGCGAGCGCGGTCAACCGTGCCGACCTGTTGCAGCGCCAGGGCTTCTACAACCCTCCGCCCGGGGCGTCCCCGTATCCGGGCCTGGAGTGTTCCGGGCGGATCAGCGCGCTCGGCCCCGGCGTGAGCGGCTGGTCCGTGGGCGACGAGGTGTGCGCGCTGCTCGCGGGCGGCGGATACGCCGAGCAAGTGGCCGTACCGGCCGGGCAGTTGCTGCCGGTGCCCGACGGCGTCGGTCTGGTCGAGGCGGCCGCGCTGCCGGAGGTCGTCTGCACCGTCTGGTCCAACGTGTTCATGGTGGCCCATCTGCGGCCGGGCGAGACGCTCCTCGTCCACGGTGGTGCGAGCGGGATCGGCACCATGGCGATCCAGCTGGCCAAGGCCATCGGCGCCAAGGTCGCGGTGACCGCGGGTGGCAAGGAGAAGCTGGAGCGCTGCGCCGAGCTCGGCGCCGACATCCTCATCGACTACCGCGAGCAGGACTTCGTCGAGGAGCTGCGCCGGGCGACGGACGGCGCGGGCGCGGACGTGATCCTCGACATCATGGGCGCCAAGTATCTGGACCGGAACATCAAGGCGCTGGCCGTCAACGGGCGGCTCGCCATCATCGGTCTGCAGGGCGGCGTCAAGGGCGAGATCAACCTCAACGCGCTCCTGAGCAAGCGCGCCGCGATCACCGCGACCTCGCTGCGGGCGCGCCCGCTCGGCGAGAAGGCGGCGATCGTCGCGGCCGTACGCGAGCATGTCTGGCCGCTGATCGGCGCGGGCCGCGTCCGGCCGGTGGTCGACCGGACGCTGCCGGCGAGCGAGGCGGCAGCGGCGCACCGGGTGCTCGAGGAGAGCGGGCACGTGGGGAAGGTGCTGCTCACGCTCACGCGATAGCGGGGCGGGTCCCCGTGCACGACATGACAGCCACCCGTTCCGGGTAGCCAGGAATCAGTCGGGATGCCGGATTTGTCACGCCATGTGACGCTGGCATCACCGGCTTCTTGGCGACTCGGACGGGGAGGGGTCGACCTCATGGCTCCACGGCTCGGAGCGTTGGCGCTTTTCGTGCTGCTGACGTGGGCGCCGGTTTCTCCGGTGTACGCGCAGCAGCCGGCGCCTCAGGAACAGTCCGCCACGCCGGAGCCGGATGCCTCACGTGCGGGCAGCCGCGCAGGCGACGGGCGTGAGCGGCCGGGCCGGCTCGAACCTGAGCCCACGCCCAGCGCTCCTGCCCTGCAGGACCCGTCCGCCTCGGCGTCGGCGACGCCCGGCGGTCCCACGCCCAGCGCCTCGGAGGGCGCGGCGGATTCGCCCGCGGCGGTCGGCACTCCGACGGACTCCCCCGTGGCCGGTGAGAGCTCCCCGCCCTCTCCGTCCGCTCCGCCCTCCTCGCCTTCTTCGCCCGCTGCGTCCGAGGCGGCTGACCCCGAGGCGGCGGCGTCCCAACTCCCCACTTCTGCGGGTGAGTCGACGCCCATGCCTGCGTCCCCTCGTACCAGCGCGGTCCCTCAGCACCACTCCGCCGGGCATGCACCCCGTGACGCCGCGGCCCGCGATGTGGTGGCGGATCCGGATGCGGCCGCGCAGGCGGCGTCGCCGCCTCGCACGGATCCGGCGCTGCATGTGTTGCCGGTGGGGACGGGGCTGGTCCTCATCGGGCTGGGGCTTGCTTTTCTGGCTCTGCGGCTGCGTCGGGGCTGAGGAGGGGGGTGTTTCCCCCACCCCGCCCCTTCCCGAAACCGGGGCTTCGCCCCGGGCCCCGCATCCGAACTTCGTTCGGATCTGCTCAAGCGCCGCAGGGGCTGAAAATTCTGCTCGAGCGCCGCAGGGGCTGAATCATCGACCCGGTTGGAGGGTGGATCACATCAGAACGGGGGCACCACCGTGATGTGAGTCGGGTGTGCGAGAGAATGGCGGCATGGAGATGCCGAGGAACGACAGGTCACCGGAGAACCCCCAGATCCTGGTCGTGGGCCAGGACGGAATGGCTCTCGGCGGAGGCGGCGACGATGAGTCCCGGGAGGTCCCGGTGACGGAAATGGTCGAGCAGCCTGCCAAGGTCATGCGGATCGGCAGCATGATCAAGCAACTTCTCGAAGAAGTGCGGGCGGCACCTCTGGACGAGGCGAGCCGCGCACGCCTGAAGGAGATCCACACCAGCTCCGTCAAGGAGCTCGAGGACGGTCTCGCGCCCGAGCTGGTCGAGGAGCTGGAGCGACTGTCGCTCCCGTTCACCGACGAGGCGACGCCGACGGACGCCGAGCTGCGTATCGCGCAGGCCCAGTTGGTGGGCTGGCTGGAGGGCCTCTTCCACGGCATCCAGACCACCTTGTTCGCCCAGCAGATGGCAGCTCGCGCCCAGCTGGAACAGATGCGCCGCGCGCTGCCCCCGGGCGTCGGCGGCCACGACGACGAGGAGGGCCCGGCAGCGGGCCGCTCCGGGGGCCCGTACCTCTAAGCCCCCGTCAGTCACGCAACGCGAGAGGCCCGGTCGGATCGACCGGGCCTCTCGCGTTGCGTGCGTACGTACTGCCTACTGCGGCGGGTTGCCCGTCGACACTTCCAGCGTGAGGTCCAGTTCGTCCTCGCGGACCTCGTCACCCGGTTCCGGATACTGCTCCATCACCGTGTCCTCGCCGTACGTGTTCTCGTGGTAGTCCTTCTCGTTGAAGTGCCAGCCCGCCGCCTGCAAGCAAGCCTTCACCGAGTCAATGTTCTTGTACCGGAAGTTCGGGACCTGGATCTTCTCCGGGTCCTGGCCCTCCTGAGGCTCGGTGCACTCTTCCCTGTCGATCTTCTTGGTGGTGTCCGGACCCTTGTGGCCCGCCCCCACCGACTCCGACGGCTTGGCCTCCGGGTCCTTGTCGCCGCCGTTCAGCGTCAGGGCCGTGATCAGGCCGCCGATCGCGAGCAGGGCCACGACGATCGCGCCGATGATCACCGACTTGTTGTTCCGGCCGCCGCCGCTGCCACCGCCGTTCGCGCCCGCCGACATCGGTGACGTCTGAGGCGTGAGGTTGTACGGGGGCGGGGTCGAGGAGCCCTGCTGGGGGCTGTACGCCGCCGGGGCCGGGGTCTGGTAGCCGGCCTGCTGCGGGTAGCCGTAGCCCGGGGTCGGCGCCGGGGTGGGCGTGCCGTACGGGTTCGGGTTGTAGGGCTGCTGTACGCTGCCTGGCCCGGGGGCCGGGGTGCCCGTGCCGACCGGCGGGAAGACCGCCGAGCCGACGCCCGAGCCGGCGGCGGACGGAGATCCGGGGACGATCGAAGGGGCCGAGGCCTGGAAGGACTGGGCCACGCGCAGACATTCGTCGCGCATCGCTTCGGCGGTCGGGAAACGCTCGTTCGGGTTCTTCTTCAGCGCGCGGGCCACCAGCGCGTCCACCGCCGGCGGCAGCGAGCGGTTGATCGAGGAAGGAGCGACCGGCTCCTCCTGTACGTGTGCATACGCTATGGCGAGCGGCGAGTCCGCCTCGAACGGAAGACGGCCCGTGACCAGCTGGAACAGCATGATGCCGACCGAGTAGAGGTCGCTTCGGGCGTCCACGCCGCGGCCGAGCGCCTGCTCGGGCGAGAGGTACTGGGGCGTACCGACGACCATGCCGGTCTGGGTCATCGACGTGACGCCGGACTGCATGGCCCGCGCGATGCCGAAGTCCATGACCTTGACCACATTGCGCTTGGTCATCATCACGTTGCCCGGCTTGATGTCGCGGTGGACCAGGCCCATCTCATGGCTGATCTCGAGCGCGGCGAGCACATCGGCGGTGATCTTCAGCGCCTTGTCCGTGGGCATCGCGCCGAACTGCGCGACGTCCTGGTCGAGCACCGAACCGAGCGGCCGGCCCTCGATGTACTCCATGACGATGTACGGCATCGTCGAGCCGTCCAGCTCGTCCTCGCCCGTGTCGAAGACGGAGACGATGTTGGTGTGGGTGAGCTTGGCCACGGCCTGCGCCTCGCGCCGGAAGCGCTCGCGGAAGGACTGCTCACGGCCGAGCTCGGTGTGCAACGTCTTGACCGCCACCTGCCGGTCGAGCGTCGCGTCGTACGCCAGGTGTACGGAGGCCATACCGCCTTCGCCGAGGAGGTCCCGCAGCTGGTAGCGGCCGCCCGCGAGGGACCGCCCCGTGTACCGGCCGCCGTGTGCGCCGTCCTGGCTCATGTCGCTGCGTCCCCCATCGGCGCCCAAGTGCGCGAAGATCCCTTGCTTTTCGGGCCAAGTCTGCCGTAGGCCACTGACACGTCAAGCCGGGTGCCCGTTCCGTGACCGTACGCGCAAGAACCGTCTTGTAAGCGTTACGGAGCCCGCACAGGATTTGCCCAGGAAGCCCCGCTGGGGGTTTGATGGCCGGTCCATCTCAACCGACGTGCTGCGCAAAGGCTGTAGCGTGGCTCGACGGAGACCGTAGGCACGACCCCGTCGCAATTTGTTCACCGTGGCGGATCAAGGCGGCGGAGCGCAGCCCGATGTGGCTGACTGCGGCGGAATACGGCCAAGGCGAGCAGGACGACAGGAAACGACGGCGAGGACTGATGGACCAGCAGCGCGCTCAGGGCCCGTCCGACCCCGAGGCGACTGGCGGCGGCGGAATGTCGGATACGCCTGAGTTCTGGGGCAACGGAGGACTGGTCGGAGACGGTCGTTACCGTCTGACCCACAGACTCGGCCGGGGTGGCATGGCCGAAGTCTTCGGCGCCGAGGACGTACGGCTCGGCCGTACCGTCGCGGTGAAGCTGCTCCGTTCCGATCTCGCCGAGGACCCGGTCTCCAAGGCCCGCTTCACGCGTGAGGCGCAGTCGGTGGCCGGTCTCAACCACCATGCGGTGGTGGCGGTGTACGACTCCGGCGAGGAGTTCTTCGGCGGCAACACCATCCCGTACATCGTGATGGAGCTCGTCGAGGGCCGCACGATCCGCGATCTGCTCCTGAACGCCGAAGCCCCGGGCCCCGACCAGGCGTTGATCATCGTCTCCGGTGTGCTCGAAGCGCTCGCGTACTCGCATCAGCACGGCATCGTGCACCGCGACATCAAGCCCGCCAACGTGATCATCACCAACACCGGTGCGGTGAAGGTGATGGACTTCGGCATCGCCCGCGCCCTGCACGGTGCGTCGAACACCATGACGCAGACCGGCATGGTCATGGGCACACCCCAGTACCTCTCCCCGGAGCAGGCGCTCGGCAAGGCCGTCGACCACCGCTCCGACCTGTACGCGACGGGCTGTCTGCTCTACGAACTCCTGTCGCTGCGGCCCCCGTTCACCGGTGAGACCCCGCTCTCGGTGGTCTACCAGCACGTCCAGGACATGCCGATCCCGCCGTCCGAGATGTCGGACGGGGTGCCGCCGGAGCTCGACGGCCTCGCGATGCGCGCGCTGGCCAAGGATCCGGACGACCGCTTCCAGAGCGCCGAGGAGATGCGGGGCCTGGTCCAGTACGCCCTGCAGATGCTGCAGGAGCAGGGCGGCCACACCGGCACGTGGAACACGGGCCCGGTGCTGATGCACGAGGGCGCCGGCACCCCGGCGATGGGCTCGCCCGCGCTCGGGCATCCCGACAGCGGTACGTCGCAGATCCCGGCGCAGCCGATGATCCCGCGCGGATCCGGCAGCGACGGATACGACGACGGCGGTTACGACGGGGACGGGAACCGGGGCGGCGGCCGCGGCAAGCTCTGGCTCCTCGTCGCGCTCGCGGTGATCGCCGTGATCGCGGGTGTCGCGTACGCGCTGCAGCAGGGCAAGGACAAGGAACCGCAGAACCCGGGGAAGTCGCCGTCCGTCACCCAGTCCGAGGAGTCCAAGGAGCCGACGGACGACAAGACGACGGACGAGGAGACGGAGCCGGGCGGCACGGGCGGCAACCAGACGACGGACGGGCCGACCACCGAGCCGCCGACCACCGAGCCGCCCACGACGACGCCGCCGACCACCGAGCCGCCCACGGACGACCCGACGACGGAGCCCGAGGACCCGCCGACCACGCCGGAGGACCCGCCGACCACGCCGGAGGACCCGCCGACCACGGCCGGGGACACGGACCCGCCCGCCGAGGGCTGAGCACGGGCACGGATCAAGGGCATACGAGATGGGGCCGACCACGCCACGTGGTCGGCCCCATCTCGTACGTCCCGGGTGCTACAGCACCTGCTGCAGCTGCCGCGTGTACGCCCCGTTCATGCTGTGCACCGTGACCACCTGCGGCTGGATGCGCATGTACACCGGCTCGAACAGCGCACCGTCCACGAAGTGCGGGGCGGGACCGAAGAGTTGGAGCTGCTCGACGGTCGGCTCGATGGCCTCGCACAGGCCCACGAGCTGGACGGACCACAGGCCGTCCGCGCCGGAGTTGAGATTGTCGGCGCCGTAGGCGACGACGCTGCCGATACAGGCCTGGTGGTAGCCGAAGCCCTTGTGCATACGGAGCAGCAGGGTGCCGTCCACGACGATGTGCCGGGCGAGGGCGAGGAAGGGCAGCGCTCGCATGCTGGTGGCCACGCGCCCGTGCGGGACGTGGGACAGCAGATCGAGGGCGCGGTTCTCATCGGTGGACATGTCTCCACTGTCCGCGACGACACGGCGTCGGGAAAGGGGCACCCGCCCCTCGTGGCCGGGGACGTAAGTCCCGAATAAAGCCGCAGTAAAGCGGTGGGAAACATGCGAAAGCCGCCGACGGGACCCGGAACAAGCAAAAACCGCCGACGGGACCAAGTCCCACCGGCGGCTTCAGTGCGCCCGGGGCGCGTTTCAGTGCTTTTCGGCCTGCATGCGCGCGACATAGGCGGCGGCCTGGGAGCGACGCTCCATGCCCAGCTTGGAGAGCAGGCTGGAGACATAGTTCTTGATCGTCTTCTCGGCCAGATGCAGCCGCTCGCCGATGGCACGATTCGTCAGACCCTCGCCGATCAGGTCGAGAATCTTGCGCTCCTGCTCGGTGAGGTTCGACATCCGGTCGTCGCCCTTGGGGTTGTTCCCGTCGCGCAGCCGCTCCAGGACACGGGCCGTGGCGACCGGGTCGAGCAGCGACTTTCCGGCGGCCACGTCACGTACCGCCGTAAGGAGCTCATTGCCGCGGATGGCCTTGAGCACATAGCCGGAGGCGCCGGCCATGATCGCGTCGAAAAGGGCCTCGTCGTCGGCGAACGAGGTGAGCATCAGGCATTTGATGTCCTCGTTCTGCGAGCGGATCTCGCGGCACACCTCGACGCCGCTGCCATCGGGCAGCCGCACATCGAGTACGGCCACATCGGGTCGCGTCGCGGGGATCCTTACCAGGGCGTCCGCAGCCGTACCGGCCTCGCCGACCACCTCGATATCCGCCTCGACGGACAACAGCTCATGAACTCCGCGACGGACCACTTCATGGTCGTCGAGAAGAAATACGGTGATTTTTCCTTCTTCGCGCACACCGCAAGTGTCACACACCGTCCCTTCCGCCGCTCCGGGCGCATCCCGTGAGTAGGCGATCCGGGAAAAGACAAGCCTTCCAATGCCGAGGGTGACCGGGATAACGTGCCCGTGTTCCGGCCCCTTGCAACGCGCTGACCAGCGGCTGTTCCCCATCTCCGGGATTTACTTGGAAATCCAAGCAAAATCGCAGGTCAGATGGGGTTTCGCAGATATGCGATCCCCTGGGTAACGTGCTTTGTACAGGGCGCTCGCCGGGGCACCTGTCACGCCTGTTCCCACATCCCGATCGCACCCACCCCGTGCGCGGGTACGGATACAGGTGAGCCGCACTGGTTCCCGGCCGATCCCGGGGGCCGGACCGACGGAGGAGTACACGTGACCGTGGAAAGCACCGCCGCGCGCACACCGCGCCGCACCAGCGGTGGCAAGCGCGCCGGGGGCAAGACCGCCACCAAGGCCGCGAAGACCGCGCAGGCCCAGGCCGCCGAGCCCGAGCTCGTACAGCTGCTGACCCCCGAGGGGAAGCGCGTCGAGCACCCCGACTACGCCATCGACCTGAGCGCCGACGAGCTGCGCGGCCTGTACAAGGACATGGTCCTGACCAGGCAGTTCGACGCCGAGGCCATCGCGCTGCAGCGCCAGGGCGAGCTGGGTCTTTGGCCCTCACTGCTCGGCCAGGAAGCCGCCCAGATCGGCTCCGGACGCGCCACGAAGGACGACGACTACGTCTTCCCCACGTACCGCGAACACGGTGTCGCCTGGTGCCGGGGCGTCGAGCCGAAGAACCTCCTCGGCATGTTCCGCGGGGTGAACAACGGCGGCTGGGACCCCAACAGCAACAACTTCCACCTGTACACGATCGTCATCGGCTCCCAGGCGCTGCACGCCACGGGCTATGCGATGGGCATCACCAAGGACGGCGCCGACTCGGCCGTCGTCGCGTACTTCGGTGACGGCGCCTCCAGCCAGGGCGATGTGATGGAGGGCTTCAACTTCGCCGCCGTCTACAACGCGCCGGTCGTGTTCTTCTGCCAGAACAACCAGTGGGCGATCTCCGAGGGCAACGAGAAGCAGTTCCGGGTGCCGCTCTTCCAGCGCGCCCAGGGCTTCGGCTTCCCGGGCGTCCGCGTCGACGGCAATGACGTGCTCGCCGTCCTCGCCGTCACCCGAGCGGCCCTCGACCGGGCCCGCCGTGGCGAGGGCCCGATGCTGATCGAGGCCTTCACGTACCGGATGGGTGCCCACACCACCTCCGACGACCCGACGAAGTACCGCAGGGACGAGGAGCGCGAGGCCTGGGAGGCCAAGGACCCGATCCTGCGCCTGCGTACCTACCTGCTCGCGGAGGGCCTGGCCGACGAGGCCTTCTTCAGCGAGCTCGAGGCCGAGTCCGAGGCCTTCGGCAAGAAGGTGCGCGAGGCCGTGCGGTCCATGGAGGACCCGGACATGATGGCGATCTTCGAGAATGTCTACGCGGACGGGAGCGCCCTCGTCGACGAGGAGCGCGCACAGTTCGCCGCTTACCAGGCGTCCTTCGCGGATGGGGAGGGCAAGTAACCATGGCCGTACAGAAGTTGCCCCTCGCGAAGGCGATCAACGAATCGCTGCGCAAGGCCTTGGAGACCGACCCCAAGGTCGTGCTCATGGGCGAGGACATCGGCAAGCTCGGCGGTGTCTTCCGCGTCACCGACGGCCTGCAGAAGGACTTCGGCGAGGACCGTGTCATCGACACCCCGCTCGCCGAGTCCGGCATCGTCGGCACCGCGATCGGCTTGGCACTGCGCGGCTACCGGCCCGTCGTGGAGATCCAGTTCGACGGCTTCGTCTTCCCCGCGTACGACCAGATCGTCACGCAGCTCGCCAAGATGCACGCCCGCTCGCTCGGCAAGGTCAAGCTGCCGGTCGTCATCCGCATTCCGTACGGCGGTGGCATCGGCGCGGTCGAGCACCACTCCGAGTCGCCCGAGGCCCTGTTCGCGCACGTCGCCGGCCTCAAGGTGATCTCGCCCTCGAACTCGCAGGACGCGTACTGGATGCTCCAGCAGGCGATCCAGAGCGACGATCCGGTGATCTACTTCGAGCCCAAGCGCCGCTACTGGGACAAGAGCGAGGTCGACACGGAGACCATTCCGGCTCCCGTGCACTCCGCCCGCACCCTGCGCCAGGGCACGGACCTGACCCTGGTGGCGTACGGCCCGATGGTGAAGGTCTGCCTCGAGGCCGCCGCCGCGGCCGAGGAGGAGGGCAAGTCGATCGAGGTCCTGGACCTGCGGTCGATGTCCCCGATCGACTTCGACTCGATCCAGGCCTCTGTCGAGAAGACCGGCCGTCTTGTGGTGGTCCACGAGGCTCCCGTCTTCTACGGTTCGGGTGCGGAGATCGCCGCGCGGATCACCGAGCGGTGCTTCTACCACCTCGAGTCCCCCGTGCTCCGGGTCGGCGGTTTCCACGCGCCGTATCCGCCGGCGCGGCTCGAGGAGGAGTACCTGCCGGGCCTCGACCGGGTGCTCGACGCCGTCGACCGCTCGCTGGCGTACTGAGGAGAGGGTCGTGACCACCATGACTACTGACGCTCGCTTCCGTGAGTTCAAGATGCCGGACGTCGGCGAGGGACTCACCGAGGCCGAAATCCTCAAGTGGTACGTCCAGCCGGGCGACACCGTCACCGACGGGCAGGTCGTCTGCGAGGTCGAGACCGCCAAGGCCGCGGTCGAACTGCCGATTCCTTACGACGGTGTGGTGCATGAGCTGCGCTTCCCCGAGGGGACGACGGTCGATGTCGGCCAGGTGATCATCTCGGTCGATGTGGCGCCGGGGTCCGCCCCTGCCGAGGCGCCGGCCGAGGCTGCTGCTCCGGCCGCCGCTCCTGCCGCTCCCGCCGAGGAGACCGCCGCCGAGCCCGAGGGCCGTCAGCCGGTCCTCGTCGGATACGGGGTGTCCCAGAGCTCGACGAAGCGGCGGGCGCGCAAGGAGGCTCCCGGGGTTCCCGCCCAGGAGTCCGGCGCTCCCGCGGGTACGTACTACGCCTCGCCTGCCGCTGCCGCGGTCCAGGCGGAGCTGAACGGTCAGGCGCCGGCCGAGCCCGAGGCCCCGTCCGCGCGGCCGCTGGCCAAGCCGCCGGTGCGCAAGCTGGCCAAGGACCTCGGGGTGGACCTCGCGACGGTCACGCCGTCCGGGCCCGACGGGATCATCACGCGTGAGGATGTGCACGCGGCGGTGGCTCCGGCGCCCGCGGCGGCCCCCGTTTCACGTGAAACAACTCCCGCCGCCCAGGCTCCCGTTCAGGCCGCGCCCGTCGCGGCGGGTGCGCGCGAGACCCGTATCCCGGTCAAGGGTGTCCGCAAGGCCACCGCGGCCGCGATGGTCGGCTCGGCCTTCACCGCGCCGCACGTCACGGAGTTCGTGACCGTCGACGTCACGCGCACGATGAAGCTGGTCGAGGAGCTGAAGTCCGGCAAGGACATGCAGGGGCTCCGGGTCAACCCGCTGCTGCTCATCGCGAAGGCGCTGCTCGTCGCGATCAAGCGGAACCCGGACGTCAACGCCGCCTGGGACGAGGCCGCTCAGGAGATCGTGCTCAAGCACTACGTGAACCTGGGCATCGCGGCGGCGACTCCGCGCGGTCTGATCGTGCCGAACATCAAGGACGCGCACGACAAGACGCTGCCGGAACTGGCGTCCGCGCTCGGCGAGCTGGTGTCCACGGCCCGTGAGGGCAAGACGACTCCGGCGGCCATGCAGGGCGGCACCGTGACGATCACCAACGTGGGCGTCTTCGGGGTCGACACCGGTACGCCGATCCTGAACCCCGGCGAGTCGGCGATCCTCGCGGTCGGGGCGATCAAGCTCCAGCCGTGGGTGCACAAGGGCAAGGTCAAGCCGCGTCAGGTGATGACCCTTGCCCTGTCCTTCGACCACCGCCTGGTCGACGGGGAGCTCGGCTCCAAGGTCCTCGCGGACATCGCGGCGGTCCTGGAACAGCCGAAGCGTTTGATCACCTGGGCCTAGTGCCTGGAGAGTAAGGGCCCGGGGTGCTCCGCATCCCGGGCCCTTCGCACTTCACCCCGGGCCCTTCGCACATCAGCAGAACCTGCAGGAAGAACCACCATGCGCCTCACCACAGCCCCCTGGGTGCTGCTCGCCACCTTCTCCGGGACCCTCATAGCCCTGCAGTCCCGGATCAACGGGGAGCTCGCCGCCGGGCTCGGCAAGGACGGGTTCGCCGCGGCGGTGATCTCGTTCGGGTCCGGGTTCGTCGTGCTCGCGCTCGGGCTGCTCCTCTTCGCCGAGCCCCGGCGGGGTGTGCGGCGGGTCCTCACCGCCGTACGAGAGCAGCGGCTCAAGTGGTGGCAGGTCGTCGGCGGCTTCGGTGGCGCGACCTTCGTCCTCGCCCAGGGACTGACCGTCACCGCACTCGGCGTCGCGCTCTTCACCGTGGCCGTCGTGGCCGGGCAGGTCGGCGGCGGTCTGGTCTTCGACCGGATCGGACTCGGGCCCGCCGGACCGCAGCGGCCCACCCGGCGCCGGGTCGTCGGCGCGGTCCTCGTGCTCGTCGCCGTCGGGATCTCCATGGCCGACAAGGTCGGCGGCGGATTTCCGTACGCGATGCTGGCACTCCCCCTCGTCGCCGGTGTCTGCGTCAGCTGGCAGCAGGCCGTCAACGGCCATGTGAAGAACACCGCCCGCTCCGCCTACACCGGCACCTTCTTCAACTTCGCCACCGGAGCGGCCGCCCTGCTCGCCGCCTTCCTCGTGCACGCCGCGTTCGCCGGCCTGCCGGCCGGGCTGCCCACCCGGCCGTATCTCTACGTCGGCGGGCTCGTCGGGATCGTGTTCATCACCATCGCCGTCGCCGCCGTCCAGAAGCTGGGCGTCCTGGTGCTCGGACTGTGCACCATCACCGGCCAGTTGATCGGCTCCCTCGCCCTCGACGGTCTGCTCCCGCACGGCGATACGGAGATCACCCCCGCGACCGTCGCCGGCGCCGCGCTCGCTCTCGTCGCCGTGGTGATGGCGGCGGTGGCGGGAACGCGGACGGGCCGGGTCGTCGCCTCCTCCGAGACGACGAACCGGCCCGCTGCCGAGTCCACGGAGCCGCTGTCGCGCTGAGGGCGCAGGGCCCGTAGCGGCTAGTCGCGCTGGGCGCCCGGCGGCAGCTTCCGCAGCTGCATCGTCGACGCGGTGCTCGTGCCGAAGCCGTAGTCGAGCAGCTTCGCGGCGTCGTTGAAGCGGTCGGTGCCGTTCAGGATGACGCCGGTGTAGGTCTTGCCGTCCTTGGTCGCCGTGAACACCAGGCAGGGACCGGCCGCGGTGCCCGTACCGGTCTTGATGCCGAGGGCGCCGCCGTACGAGCCGAGCAGCTTGTTGGTGTTGTACCAGGTGTACTTGCGCGTGCCGCCCGTGGACGTCGTCGCGTACTCGTACTTCTTGGTGGTCTTCACGACACCGCGGAACGTCGCCGACTTCATCCCGTGCTGCGCGAGCTTCGCGAGGTCACGGGGCGTCGTGTAGTTGTTGCCCGTGGTCGAGATGCCGTCGAACGAGTCGAACTTCGTGTTGGTCATCCCGAGCGCGGTCGCCTTGCTGTTCATCTTGCTGATGAACGACTTGGTACGCGCCGATTCGGTGGTGCCGCTGCCGAAGGCGTCGGCGAGCGCGTACGCGGCGTCGCAGCCGGACGGCAGCATCAGACCGTAGAGCAGCGAGCGCACGGTGATCTTGTCGCCGGTGCGCAGGTCCGCGGTGCTGGCGCCGTTGCGGGCGACGTAGTCCCGGTAGGACTGCTTGATGGTGACCTTGCGGTTCAGGTCAAGGCCCGGGGTGTCGAGCACCACGGCCGCCGTCATGACCTTGGTGGTGCTGGCCATCTGGCGCTTGATGTCGGCGTTCTTGCCGTACTTCTTGGCCCCGGTGGCGTTGTCGAGGAGGAAGGCCCCCTTGGCACTGAGCGTCGGCAGGGTCGCCGCGGCCTGCGCGGGAGAGATCAGCGGCTGGACGGCGAAGGCGATGCCGCCGGCGACCACGGTGGCGATGGCGCCGTTGCGGATGCGCGCGCGATTGCGGCTGCGCCGGTGGGTGCCCTTAATGGCAGATATCAACTCAACAGCTCCGAAAGGTGTGTTCACCGACGGGCACCCTTGATGTGATGCCCGTAGACCAGACGGACGAGTGGTGCGGATGGATGTACGGGAGGTGGAAATGGAGTGTCACGATTCGGCTCACCCCGTGTCCGCCCCCGGGCCCGGCCGTCGGCCCCTCGGATCCGTCCGCCCGTCCCCTCGGATCCGTCCGCCCGTCCCCTCGGATCCGTCCGCATCCCGGACGCGCCCTCCACTTGCGTACGTGTTGTATCTAAGCTGTGCGCATGCCCGCAGCACCCGCCCCCGCCCTGAAGTCCCTGAAGCAGCCCCCCGCCGCAGAGCGCGTCTACCAGCACGTCAAGCAGGCGGTTCTGGACCGGCGTTACGAGGGCGGCACGCTGCTCACCGAAGGGGAGCTGGCCGCCGATGTCGGGGTCTCGCGCACCCCCGTACGGGAGGCGCTGCTCAAGCTGGAGGTCGAGGGGCTCATCAAGCTGTACCCGAAGAAGGGTGCGCTGGTGCTGCCCGTATCGGCGCAGGAGATCGCCGACGTGGTCGAGACGCGGCTGCTCGTCGAGGAGCACGCGGTACGCAAGGCCGTGCCCGCGTCGCCGCGGCTGATCGCGCGCCTCGAGGAACTGCTCGGGCAGCAGCGGGAGCAGGCCGCCGCCGGCGACTACACGGGCGCCGCGCAGTCCGACCGCTGCTTCCACGCCGAGATCGTGCGCAGCGGCGGCAACGAGATCCTCTCCAGGCTCTACGACCAGCTCCGCGACCGGCAGTTGAGGATGGGCATCGCCGTGATGCACTCCCACCCCGACCGCACCACCAAGACCCTGGGCGAGCACGGCGAGATCCTCGAGGCCCTGCGCGCGGGTGACGCGGACCGGGCGGTCGCCGTGATCCACCGGCACATCGGCTGGTTCCACACGCTCGCGCGCGGGGAAGCCCGATGAGCGAGCGAAGCGAGCGAATCAATAAGAGGTGCGCGCTGTGCTCACAGCCCGCCGAGCGAAGCGAGGCTGGCGCATGAGCGCTGCCGCCGTACGTCTGCCGGGGGATCCGCCCGGCGGCCGGCGCGCCGTGATGGTCTGGTCGATCGGTGTCGCCGTCTACTTCGTCGCGGTCATCTTCCGTACCTCGCTGGGTGTGGCGGGCCTCGATGCCGCCGAGCGCTTCGACGTCGGGGCCTCCGCCCTGTCGACCTTCTCGATCCTGCAGCTCCTCGTGTACGCGGGCATGCAGATACCCGTCGGCCTGCTCGTCGACCGCCTCGGCACCAAGAAGGTGCTGACCATCGGCGCGGTGCTCTTCACGCTCGGCCAGCTGTCCTTCGCCCTCGCGCCCTCGTACGGGATGGCGCTCGCCGCCCGCGCCCTGCTCGGCTGCGGTGACGCGATGACCTTCATCAGCGTCCTGCGCCTGGGCACCCGCTGGTTCCCCGCCCGCCGCGGCCCGCTGGTGGCCCAGCTCGCCGGTCTGATCGGCATGGGCGGCAACCTCGTCTCCACCCTGCTGCTCGCCCGACTTCTGCACGGTGTCGGCTGGACCGCCGCGTTCGTCGGCAGCTCGCTCGCCGGTGTGGTCGTCCTCGTCCTGATGCTGCTCTTCCTCAAGGACCACCCCGAGGGCCAGGCCCCCGAGCCGGTGAAGCCGTCCGGGCCGCAGGGCCTTGCTTCCGTACGAGGTCAGATCACCGCGGCCTGGCGCGAACCCGGTACGCGGCTCGGCCTGTGGGTGCACTTCACCACGCAGTTCCCGATGATGGTGTTCACGCTGCTCTGGGGGCTGCCGTTCCTGGTCGAGGCGCAGGGCCTGAGCCGGGACACCGCCGGTGAACTCCTCACGCTCACCGTCCTGTCGAGCATGACCATCGGCCTCGTCTACGGCCAGATCATCGCCCGCCACCACAAGGCCCGCACCCCGCTCGCGCTCGGCACGATCGCCCTGACCGCGCTCCTGTGGGCGGCGACGCTCGGCCTGTCCGGCGACCGTGCGCCGCTGTGGCTGCTCATCCTGCTCTGCATCGGACTCGGCACCTGCGGTCCGGCCTCGATGATCGGCTTCGACTTCGCCCGCCCGGCCAACCCGCCCCAGCGCCAGGGCACCGCGAGCGGCATCGTCAACATGGGCGGCTTCGTCGCCTCCATGACGACCCTGCTCGCGGTCGGTGTGCTGCTCGACGCGACCGGCGACAACTACCGCATCGCGTTCTGCTCGATCTTCGTCCTGGAAGCGCTGGGTGTCACCCAGATCCTGCGCCTGCGCCGGCACGCGGCCCGCCGCGAGCGCGAACGGCTCGTGGCCAGCCGCGTGGAGGTCGTGCACGTACCTGCGTAAGCCAGGAATCTCTACGGAGTGATCACGAAGTTGTCGATGATGGCCTGCGCGAGGACCTGATCGCCCTCGACCTTGATCCGGTCGGCGACCGCGGCCGGCTTCACGCGTCCGCAGGCCAGCTTGTAGAAGACCTCCCAGTCGAGCGCGAGCGTCACGGCGGGACCGAGCGAGGGGGCGCCGTCGATGGTGCCCTTGCCGTCGGCGTCGACCCGTACCGTACGAAGGAAGTCCACCGGGCCGTGCACATCGAAGACGACGGCCGAATTGGCGGGCGCACCGGCCCGCTTGGCGACCACCTTGGGCAGCCAGAAGAGCATCACGTCGCGGGCGACGAGGGCGCCGGGGGAGTCCAGGTTGCCGGGCTTCTTCAGCGAGGTCCGCAGGTCCTGCTCGTGCACCCAGATGTCGAACGCGCGGCGGCGCATGGACTCTTCGAGCGTCTCCTCGCTGCCGAGCGGGCCGCGCACCTTGGTCCCGGGATCCCGCGTCTCGTTCCGCAGCTGCCGTGAGCGCCGGATGATCGTGTACTCCAGCTCGGAGGTCATCTCGGGCGCGGTGTGGTGCCGGCGCACGTCGACCTGCATCTCCATGTACCGCTGCGACTCCGTCTGTACGTGGTACAGGTCGCGCGGCAGCGTGTGGATGGGCCGCGGATCGCCGAGCATCTCGCAGTCGACGCCTATGACATGGGAGACGACATCGCGCACCGACCAGCCGGGGCAGGGCGTCGCCCAGCTCCACTCACCCTCCGCGAGCGGCTGCACCAGCTCGGATATCGCTTCCACGGAGTGGGTCCAGGCGTCGGCGTAGGACTGAAGGCTGGGATGGAGACTCACAGGACGGGACCCCTCGGGCGGTTCGGGTGCGCGGGCTCGGCGGCGGCATGCAGAAGAGGCTCTCGCGCCCTTAAGTTACGCTGCCACGAGGGCCCCTTGCAGTGCTTTCGAGTGACGATCGTAGGTCCTGATTGACCCGGGCCCGCCGGTTCGAATGCCAGGACGGTGGTAGTGTGCGCGCCTCGCTCATCCAGATCGCGGTAAACCCGGATGAATCGGTCAATTCCCGTCGCGAGTACGTGGGTTCACTGGTACGGGAGGAAGCCGGCGCCGATCTGGTCGTGCTGCCCGAGCTGTGGCCGACCGGGGCCTTCGCGTACGAACTCTTCGCGCAGGAAGCCGAATCGCTCGAAGGGCCGACGCGCGAGGCGATGGCCAAGGCCGCGCGCGACGCCGGAGTCTGGCTGCACGCGGGCTCGATCGTGGAGCGCGCGAGCGACGGCACCCTCTACAACACGGCCCTGGTGTTCTCCCCCGACGGCGAACTCGCCGCCACGTACCGCAAGATCCACCGCTTCGGCTTCGACAAGGGCGAGGCGGTGATGATGGGCGCGGGCACCGCGCCCGTGACCGTCGCGCATCCGGCGGCCACGCTCGGCGTCACCACTTGCTACGACCTCCGCTTCCCCGAGCTCTACCGGACGCTCGTGGACCAGGGAGCCGAGACCCTGATCGTCTCCGCCGGCTGGCCGGAGCGCCGCCGCGCCCACTGGACGCTGCTCGCGCAGGCGCGCGCGGTCGAGAACCAGTGCTTCGTGCTCGCGGTCGGCACGGCGGGCACGCACGCGGGCGTGGAGCAGGCCGGGCACTCGATCGCGGTGGACCCCTGGGGCGAGGTGCTCGCCGAGGCGGGAGCCGGCGAAGAGGTGCTGCGCGTGGAGTTCGACCCCGCCCGCGTGGCCGCCACCCGTGAACAGTTCCCGGCGCTCAAGGACCGCGTCCTCGGCCTGGACGCTCCGTCACGCCCGCGCTGACGCACCGTAGTCACCGGAAGGTTCGCCCGCCGGGCCGGAAAACCCCGTCACCCGCATGGGCTTCGCCGATCGCGGCGCCCCGGGGCCGGTGTTCTGATGATCGAAAATCGGTCACTGTATGCAATCACTTGCATACGTGACGTCATCATCAGGTCCCGTGCAGGGCGTGGTGCGCCCGAGGAGGCACCCTAATGACGGAAAACGGACACAGGCGCGGCCGGAAGGCGGGGCCGCTCAGGGCCCGTCTCTCGGCTCCGTTCGGACTGGCCACCGTGGTGGCACTCGGGCTGTCCCTCGCGGCTCCCCTTTCGGCGTCGGCGGAGGAGATCTCCTCGGAGCCGTTCACCGGAGCCTCGGTCGACGAGGCGAAGTGGTACGGCGGTCCGTACACCCCGGGCGACCCGACCGGCTTCGCGTGCCTCACGGCGGCGGCCGGTGCGGAGGGGCCGCTCAAGAAGTGCCAGAAGCCGGTGGGCGAGAAGGCCGGCGAAGGTGCTCTGCGCCTGACGACCAACAGCAAGAAGCAGAACGGCTACGTGATCTCGCGCAAGGCGATCCCCGCCCGCGCGGGCATGAAGTTCAGCGTCGACTTCGCCGTCTACAGCCCCGGCCGTCCGGGCGACCCCGCCGACGGCATCTCGCTGATGCTGCTCGACGGCACCGCCGAGATGCCGAAGAAGTCGGGCCAGAACGGTGCGGGTCTCGGATATGTGGGACTCGAGGGCGGTTACCTCGGCGTCGGTCTGGACGTCTACGGCAACTTCACCTCGGACGACTTCGACGCGGCCGGCGGGCTCAACGGCCGTACGCCGAACTCGATCACCGTCCGCGGTGCGGCAGCCGTGGACAACCCGATGGTCGCCACGTACAAGTCGACCCGGCTGCTTGCCGCCGACGGCGCCAAGAACCGTGCCGAGGCCCGGCGTACCGCCATCGTGGAGCTGTCCCACGAGGGCGTCATGAAGGTCTCCATCGACTTCCACGACGGACGTCCGGTCCGCGAGGTCATCGAGCCGGTCGACCTCGACGAGATCAAGGGCCAGCCCAAGGTGCCCGACTCGCTGCGCATCGGCATCGCGGCCAGCACCGGCAACTCGACCGCCATCCACGAGGTGTGGAACGGCAAGATCGAGTCCCTGGACCCGAACCTGTCGACCAGCGTCCTGCCCAAGGGCCCGGTCAACGCGGGCGAGCCCGCCGAGTTCGAGCTGACCACCACCAACGACAAGCTGGCCGGACCCACCACCGGCGAGGTCGTCACCACCCAGACCTTCCCCGAGGGCGTCAAGCCGGTCGCGGCCTCCGGCGACGGCTGGACCTGCACGATCGCCGGGCAGACGGTCACCTGCAAGCGTCCCGGCACCGGTGCCGACGCGCTCAAGCCCGGCGACTCCTACCCGCCGGTCAAGGTGAAGACCGAGGTCGCGGCCGACGCGAAGGGTGACAAGAACGTCACCTCGCAGGCCACGACGCCCGGTTCGCCCCCGAAGCAGCCCGACACGAGCAGCTTCACCGTGACGCCGGCCAAGGACCCGGCGCTCGTGGTCACCACCAAGCCGGTCGGCGACGTGGTCGGCGGTGCCCCCGCCGTGTACCAGATCGACGTGGCCAACAAGCCCGACGCGGGTGCGACCAACGGCGAGGTCAAGGTCGTCCGTACCTTCCCGGAGGGCGTCAAGCCGATCAACGCGGTCGGTGAGGGCTGGACCTGCAAGATCGACGGCCAGACCGTCACCTGCACCCGCCCCGGCACCGGCAGCGACGTCCTGAACCCGGGCAACAGCTACCCGCCCATCTCCATCGGCACCCAGGTCGACGACGACGCCAAGGGCCCGCTCGAGGGCAGCACCGAGGCGACCTCCGGCGGCAAGGGCACGGGTCCGGTCAAGGACACCACCGACGTCAAGCCGGCGCCCGCCAAGGACCCGAACCTGAGCGTCGTGACCAAGCCCAAGGGCGATGTGATCGCGGGCAAGCCCGCCCAGTTCACCATCGACGTGTCCAACGCGCCGGAGGCCGGCCCGACCACGGGCCGTACGACGGTGTCGCGCACCTTCCCCGAAGGTGTCACCCCGGTCAAGGCCGCGGGCGACGGCTGGCAGTGCGCCATCGTCGGCCGGACCGTGACCTGCCAGCACGACGGTGTGATCGCCCCGGGCAAGAAGGCCCCGACGATCACGATCGACACCAAGGTCGACGCGGGCGCGACCGGTCAGCTGGAGGGCTGGACGGACCTGTCCACCCCCGGTGACCCGAACGCCGGCAACCGGGTCTTCGACACCTTCGTGGTGAAGGAGGACGCGGGCCAGCTGATCGACTGCGGTGGCTGGATCACGAGCAGCACCCGCGCCGCCCAGTGCGAGGAGTGATCCCCGTACGGCGGTGATCCGCTGAAGGACACCGCGGCCCCGGAGGCGACTCGCCTCCGGGGCCGCGGTGCTTTGCCGTCAACTCCTGTCCACAGCCTGTGGATCCAGTGCGGGCCACTGCCCACGAGTCACCGCGGCCGCGTGTCCACCACATCCAGGACGTACGCCGCCGGCTTGTCCTTCGGCATCCCGAGCGCCCCCTTGGTGTGCGTGAACCCGGGCCGCTCGTTCCCCGGCACCATGACCAGGATGCGGCTGCCGACGCGCTTGCCCTCGAGCGCCTCGAACCACCCCGGCAGCATCGCCGCGTCCTTCATCACGAACCCGTTGGGACCATTGCGCAGATACGTGGAGTTGAACGGAGTCTTCGTCCCCCACACCACACCCGTGTACTGCATCACGACGCTGTGCCCGGCCTTGAGCGGTGCCCCCTTGCCCTCGACCAGCGTGCGTACGCCGACCTTCTTCGGCTCCGCGCCGAAGTCCGCCATCACCGGCTCGGCGCCCGGTGCCTTCACGCTCACCGACGGGAACCCGCCGCTCGCCGGCCACTTGCCGGGCCCCGCCGCCTGCGCCTTGGGGTCGTAGCCGCCGATCACGTCGAAGACCAGGACCATGTGGTCGGTCGGGGTGACCTGCGCGGGCGCCATGCCGTGCGGCCCGAAGCCGTGCGTCGCGGGCGAGACGAGCAGCACCCGGCTGCCGGCCTTGCGGCCGATCAGCGCCTGGTCCCACGTACGCGAGACGTGCTGGCCGTCGAGCACCGCGGTCGTCGGCTGTTCGAGCCGGTAGGTGTCCATCAGGGCGCGGCCGCTCTCCCAGATCCGCATGTCCACATCGGTGACGATCACCTGGCCCTTGCGGGTCACCGGCCCGTCACCCTCGACGAGGACCTTCATCCGCGCGTCCTTCGGCGGCGGATACGTGGGCATCGCGACCTCGGGCCGGCTGCCGAACTCCCCCTTCACCTGGGGGATGTTCTCTGCCTTCCCGCCGCAGCCGAGTGCGGGCAGGATCAGCGCCGCGAGAACGGCGAGTGCGGCAGTGCGCCGTGCGCGGCGGGGTGGTGCGGCCACGGGGTCTCCTTCGAGCGGGGGCGGGTACGGGCCTCTCAGCCTTGCCCCGCCCCCTCGCCCGCCGGCGTACCGCACGCGAAAAGCCGCCTGCCGTACGCTCGTTCGGCGTACGGCAGGCGGCTCGGGGACCGCAGGTCAAGCCGGCAGGTCAAGCCACAGGGGACTTACCAGCAGGACGAGGTGTCCTTCATGCCCGCGGCGGCCGTACGCGGCGGCGCGAACGGGGCACAGGACTTGGAGAGCGGACGGGCCGGGGCACCCGCACGGTCCGAGGCCGCGCGCGGCGCCACCGCGAACTTGTCGGTGATCTTCGGGTCGCGGAGCACCGCGGCGTGCACGACCGTCACATCCGCGACGTCCGTGCCGAGCACGCTCGCGTGGATGCCGTTGACGTACCCGCTCGTCGCCTTCGGGTCGTACTTGTACGCGCCGTTGGGACCCTTGGTCGGGTTGCCCTTCACGTCCGTCGTGACCTGCTCGTTGGTCGTGGCCAGGGCGAGCGGCGCCTGGGTGTAGTCCTCCGGGATGCGCAGACCGAGGTTGACCGCCCAGATCGGCGGGATGTCGATGATGCGGGTGCCCGCCACCGAGATGTAGCCGCGGGCGGCGCCGCCGGTGAAGGCGACGGGCTTGCCCGGCTGGGAGTACGCGGAGACCGTGATGCCCTCGACGTGGACACCGAACGGCGAGAGCTGGGTGCCGCCGGTCGGGTTCTGGATGTACGGCAGACCGATGTCCACCGCGGCGCCACCGGCGTCCGCGTACACCTCGCCGCGCGCCGGCACGTCCTGCTTGCCGGACGTCGTCGCCGGGTGCGCGTGGCCCATCGCGCGGGAGTAGAGCGCGGAGACCTTGCCCAGGCCGATGCCCATGGGGGCCAGGTTGACGAGTTCCCGGCCGCCCGCGTGCTGCTTGGGCGCCTGCGGGGTGATCGGGTAGTGGGACTGGAAGAGCTTGGTGTCGATGATCTTGCCCAGGCCCTTCACCCGCACCAGCCAGGCGTCGGCCTGGACGCAGTCCTTGGTGTCCACCACCGTTCCCCAGTCGTCGACACCGCCGGGTGCGTGGGCGGCCTGCGCGGGGAGTGTGGCGGTGAGCACCGCGGTCAGGGCGACGCCCGCTGTCAGCAGGGCGCGGGACCCTGAAATGCGCCATGAGGCCATGGCCGACCCTCTCTTTCGGTGAATCTCCCGGGAGTGGGTCCCGGGTGGGTTCTTCGGGAGCTGAAGGGATCTGAAGGGAGCTGAAGTCGATCTGAAGGAGGAGGAAGCAGCCGAGAAGATCGACCACTGATAGTTAGAGGCTCGCTACGCAGCGCGATATCCGCATGCCGGAGGGGCCATCTGGGGGCGGCTCGTCACTGTGCGTCGCCGCCGTCCGCGCCGGCCTTGCCCGCGTCGGCGGTCCCGCGGTGCAGCACCGCCGCGTGCCCCACCGTCATGTCGAGCGCCACCGGGAACAGCAGCGTGATGTGGGCCGTGTTCGCGAAGCCGCTGCCGGCCCCCGGCTCGGGGGCGTACCGGCCGTCCTTGCCCGCGGTGGGGTGGCCCTGCGCGTCGGTGGTGATCTGCTCGTTGAACGTGACGAGTCCCCACGGCGGCAGCTTCTTGTCGGCGGGGATGCGCAGACTCGTGTTTGGCTTCAACGGGCCGTCGAACGCGATCAGTTCACGCCCGAACGACATCGCCCTGCCGCCCTTGATCTCCGTACGGAACTCGGCGGCACGGTCCGCGTGCGCGACCGCCGTCGTCACCGCGTCCCGCAGATCGAGCAGGACCGGCAGCCGCTTCGTGTCCACGGGCCCGCCCGGCGCCTTCAGATACGGCACGCCCAGCTCCGCACGCCCGAGCTTCGACTCGGCGTGCACGGAGCCGTCCTTCATCCACGTACGCGTCGAAAGCCGGTGCAGACTGCCGAACGAGTACTTCTTCCCCAGCTCGAGGGGCTTGGCCGCACCGCTGACGGCGGCGGGCGCGTCGGGCAGCGCCGGCAGGTGCGCCTCGGTCAGACGGGCGTCCCTGTGGGCGTTCCCGCCGCGCGCCCGCAGCGTCCAGGCGTTCGCCTGGGCGGAGGTGTCGTCGTCGGAGATCGTGCCCCAGTGGGTGGCGGGCAGCGGCTGCTGCGGGGGCGGCGGAGGGGCGTTGCGGGCGCTCGGCGGCTTGAAGAAGCCGAACCCCAGATCAAGGGCGCCGTGCACGATGTCCGTGATGCCGGAGAACATGCTCTCGGCTTCCTTGTGCCCCGGGTACTCCGGCAGCGTGGGCAGCTCCGGGGTGTCGGGGAGCTCGGGCTCGATCAGTTCGGGAACCTCGGGCTTCTCGGGAACGGGCACGTTCCCCTCGCCCTGCGGCTGGCCGTCCTCGTTGACCTCGATCCCGCCGGGCGGCGGGAACGGGGGCGGCTGGAGCCCGGTGGCGTAGGCGCCTGAGGCGAGCGCCGACAGGGAGAGCGTCAGGGCGACGGTGGCCACAACGGCCGTACGCGGGCGGGACGTTCGGGTGCTGGGTGGCATGGGGGACCCCCTGGTCCTGGGGTTGGGATGCTGCTGCGGGGAGGGGTCCCGCCGATGGGGCGGGACGGGCGGGGCGGTGTCCATCGAGACCGGCGGGGCAGTGCCCATGAAGCCGGGCGGGGCGGTGCCCATGGAGACGGCCGCCACCGCCGCCGTCGGGGACGGACGGGCGGGCGGCGGCCGGTCTCGGCCGAGGCGGCGGCCTCAGTTGGTCAGGTCGGGAACCGTCGGCAGCTTGACGCCGGGGTCCGTCGGCAGCTTGTGGCTGGACGCCGTGACCAGGTCGAGCAGGGTCGGCACCTTGGGCATCTTGTCCTTGAGGTGGTCCGTCTTGGCCGCGTCGCGGATCACGGCGGCGTGGCCGATCGTCACGTCGGCGACGTTCGGGCCGAGCACGCTGGCGTGGATAGCGTTGACGTAACCGCTCGTGGCGCGCGGGTCGTACGCGTACGAGCCGTTCTTGCCCTTGGTGGGCACGCCCTTGGCATCGGTGGTGATCTGCTCGTTGGTCTGCGCGATGATCGGGGCGGCGTCGTTGCCGGTGCCCGGGATGGTCGCGCCGAGGTTCACCGCCCAGATCGGCGGAATCTCGACGATCTTCGTACCGAAGAGCGTGATCTCACCGCTGGCCGCGCCGCCCTGGAACTCCACGGGACGGCCCGGCAGCGAGCGCGCGTGCACGTCGATCGCGTCGACGCTCACACCGAGGCCCGACAGGGGCGTGCCACCGAAGGGGTTCTCGACGTAGGGCAGGCCGATGTGCACGGAGCCGCCGCCGGCGTTCGCGTACGAGGCACCCGGGACCGGGAAGGTCCGCTTGCTCGACTTGTTCATCGGCAGCTTGTTGGTCAGGGCCTTGGAGTACAGCGCCGACACCTTGCCGAGGCCCACGCCGCCCGGGGCGAGGTTGATCAGCTCGTTGCCGCCCTCCATCTCCCGGGGCGCCTTCGGGGTGCCTGGCGAGGCCGACTCGAACAGCCGGGCGTTGATCAACCGGCCGATGCCCGTGACCCCGATGACCCAGGCGTTGGCCTGGACGCCGTCCTTGGTCTCGACGACCGTGCCCCAGTCGTACGAGGGCTCCTTCTCGTCGGCGTGTGCGGTACCCATGGCGGTGACCGCCACCGTCAGTGCGAGCCCGGCCGCGGTCGCGGCGCGCAGACCCGTGGTGTGCCATGCAGACATAGCCACCCAATTCCTTCCCTGCGGATGAAGGTCGATAAATCGACCACTGTCCGTAAGGGCACCATCGCTCTGGGTGACGCGCACGCCGTGCGAAGGCATCCGGGTCAGGGCGGTCCGGGGGCGTCAGTCCACGACCTCGCCGACCCGCTCCTTCTCGGCCAGCCGGATCACACACACCGTGATCGCGATCATCAGCGAGGGGTCGGCCTCCTCCCGTACGACATCGACGCCGTACGTCTCGCGCACCCGCAGCCACCGCCGCGAGATATGCGCGAGCATCTCGCCCTCGTACTCGACGACGAACTCCCGGTCGAGGATCTTGCCGCTGACGTCCAGCTCGGTGCCGTCGACGAGCTGGACGCGGTAGTGGTTGCGCAGCAGCGAGAACCGCTTCTTCTTGACCGTGGCGAGCGCCTCGCCGCCGCGCTCGATGGTCATCGCGTCCCGCAGGCTGAACATCTTGGCGCGGATGTCGATGAGCACCCGCCCCTCGGGATCCTTGAGCTCGAAGGTCTCCTTGATCCGCATGGCCTTGCCGTCGACGAAGAAGGCCTTGCGGCCGTGCTCGTCCTCGATCCAGTAGTCGTCACCGATGGCGAAGAGCTTGTCGCGTACGAGATATTTCATGCCGGGATCCGTACCCGCTGACCGCCTGACGGCCATGCGCCGCCCGGGTGGCAAGCTTGAACCATGAACGACGCAGCCCCGGCCCCCCGCCGCGCCCGAGTCCGTGCCCCCGAGCTGATCGGCAAGGGCGGCTGGCTGAACACGGGAGGCAAGGAACTCACCCTCGCCGACCTGCGCGGACGCATCACGATCCTCGACTTCTGGACCTTCTGCTGCATCAACTGCCTGCACGTGCTCGACGAGCTGCGTGAGCTGGAGGAGAAGCACAAGGACACCGTCGTGATCATCGGGGTGCACTCGCCGAAGTTCGTGCACGAGGCCGAGCACGCGGCCGTCGTCGACGCCGTCGAGCGCTATGAGGTGCACCACCCGGTGCTCGACGATCCGGAGCTCGCGACCTGGAAGCAGTACGCCGTACGGGCCTGGCCGACGCTCGTCGTCATCGACCCCGAGGGCTATGTGGTCGCGCAGCACGCAGGCGAGGGCCATGCGCACGCGATCGAGAAGCTGGTCGAGGAGCTGGAGGCCGAGCACGAGGCGAAGGGGACGCTGCGGCGCGGTGACGGCCCCTATGTCGCGCCCGAGCCGGTCGCCACCGATCTGCGCTTCCCCGGCAAGGCGCTGCTGCTGCCCGGCGGGAACTTCCTCGTCTCGGACTCGACCCGGCACCAGCTGGTGGAGATGGCCGCCGACGGAGAGACGGTGGTGCGCAGGATCGGCAGCGGTGAACGAGGCTTCGGGGAAGGGGAGTTCAGCGAGCCCCAGGGCCTCGCCCTGCTCCCCGACGGGCGCGTGATCATCGCCGATACGGTCAATCACGCGCTGAGGACGTACGACCCGGCGTCCGGCGCGATCGAGACCGTGGCCGGCACCGGACGCCAGTGGTGGCAGGGCTCGCCCACCTCGGGCCCTGCGCTCGAAGTGGACCTCTCCTCGCCGTGGGACGTGGCCTGGTTCGACGGGCTGGTCTGGATCGCCATGGCCGGTGTGCACCAGCTGTGGACGTACGACCCTCAGGCCGGGACGGTCCAGGTCGCGGCGGGCACGACCAACGAAGGGCTGGTCGACGGACCCGCGGCCGAGGCCTGGTTCGCGCAGCCCTCCGGCCTCGCGGCCACCGAGGACCGGCTGTGGATCGCCGACTCGGAGACCAGCGCGCTGCGCTGGATCGACCGCGACCGGATCGTGCACACGGCCGTCGGCACCGGCCTCTTCGACTTCGGCCACCGCGACGGAGCCGCCGAACAGGCGCTGCTCCAGCACCCGTTGGGCGTCACCGCGCTCCCCGACGGATCGGTCGCGGTCAGCGACACGTACAACCACGCGCTGCGCCGCTACGACCCGGCAACCGGGGAGGTCACCACCCTGGCGACCGATCTGCGCGAGCCCTCCGACGCGGTCCTGGTCGGCGAGGACATCGTGGTCGTCGAGTCCGCCCGCCACCGGCTCACCCGGCTGCGGCTGCCCGACGAGGCCGTACGCGTGGAGGCGGTCGCGCACCGTACGCAGCGTGCCGCGACCGAAGTCGCCCCGGGCAAGCTCACGTTGGACGTGGTCTTCCAGGCCCCGACCGGCCAGAAGCTGGACACCCGCTACGGCCCGTCCACCCGGCTGCTCGTCTCGTCCACCCCGCCCGCGCTGCTGCTCGCCGGCGAGGGCGCGGGCACGGACCTGGCCCGCGACCTTGAGCTGAACCCGGCCGTCGCCGAGGGTGTCCTGCACGTATCGGCCATGGCCGCCTCGTGCGACGACGACCCGGCGAACGAGTACCCCGCCTGCCATGTCCACCAGCAGGACTGGGGCGTCCCGGTCCGCCTCACCGAAGGCGCGACGGACCGGCTGGCGCTGGTGCTCGCGGGGATGGACGCGTAGTCCCCGAAGGGTTCCTAGCTGAGCGCCAGGTCCATCTCCTGCTGCCAGTAGGACACCTTGGGCTCGTAGATGAACAGGTCGTTCACCTTGACGGTGTCCGGCTCGCCGAACTGGACCGTCGAGCCGTCGGCGCCGACCTTCCTGATCAGGTCGACGGAGAGCGTCTTGGCGTGCGGCTTGGTGCCGTCGTCCGCCCGGTCCGCCGGGCTCGTGTTGAGCCCGGCGTACGCGGAGGCACCGGGCTTCAGCGTGACGACGGCCTGCGGCCTGGTGTCCTCGCGGCCCTCCGCCGTGCCGTCCAGGTCGGGGCCGAAGCTGACGACCGGGTAGTGCAGCACCGTGCAGGTGCGCTTGCCGGTGTTGGTGAGCGTGATCAGCTGGTAGTTGACCGGGCGCGGAGCGGCGGTCACGGTCAGCTTCGTCTCCGCGTTGGTGCACGGCCCCGTCTTGCCGCCGCCGCCCGCGGCCGGCTTGGAGGGCTTGCCCGCCGGGACGGTCTTGCCGCCGTCCTTGGTCGGGGTGTCCGACGGGTCCTGCGTCTTGCCCGACCCCTTCGAGGAGTCCTTCGACGAACCCTTCGAGGACGAGCTGCCCCCGGACGAGTTGGACGACTTGCGCCCGGACCCGGAGTCCGAGCAGCCGGTCAGGACCATACCGACAGCAGCCGTTCCCGCGATGACGAGCGCGGCGCGCCGACGCAACGTACCCATGAATGAATCCCCCGTGCTTGAAGTGCGGTCAGTGGGTACGGAGTTCGTACCGTCCCGCGCTCCAAGACGAGGATCGCCGCGCCTCAGTTCCCTCGAACCCCGTACGTACGGCTCATTCGTACGTACGCCCGGTCTGACGGTCGTCCACCACGGTGCCGCCGGGGGTGATGACCCGCCGCTTGCGTGCCGCGGAACTGAAGGCCGCGACACCGATGATCCCGACGAGCATCAGGATGATGCCCACGATGTCGAGGTTGACCCCCTGCATCTCCCAGTTGGTCGCGAACGTGAGGATGGCGCCGCCTGCGATCAGCAGGATGCATCCGCCCATGCCCATGACTTACGCCTCCCTGTACATGGCTGTTCCGGCACCCCGGGTACCCGGCGCCGGAACAGCCATGCAGGCAGGGCCGGTTCAGGACTCCAGGAAGGCCGTCAGCGCGCCGGCGAGCAGGTGCGGGTCGTCGGATCCGCACAGCTCGCGCGCGCTGTGCATCGACAGGATCGCGACACCGATGTCGACGGTCTTGATGCCGTGCCGCGCCGCCGTGATCGGACCGATGGTGGTGCCGCAGGGCATCGCGTTGTTCGAGACGAAGTGCTGGTACGGGACGCCGGCGCGCTCACACGCGTCGACGAAGACCGCACGGCCCGAACCGTCGGTCGCATAGCGGTTGTTGACGTTGACCTTGAGGATCGGCCCGCCGTTCGCGCGCGGGTGGTGCGTCGGGTCGTGGCGCTCCCCGTAGTTGGGGTGGACCGCGTGCCCGGTGTCGGAGGACAGGCAGACGGTGCCGGCGAAGGCACGGGCCTTGTCCTCGTAACTGCCGCCGCGCGCGAACACCGAACGCTCGAGCACACTGCCGAGCAGCGGCCCGTCGGCGCCGGTGTCGGACTGGGACCCGTTCTCCTCGTGGTCGAAGGCGGCGAGCACCGGGATGTACGAGAGGTCGGAGGAGGCCGAGGCGGCGGCGAGCGCGGCCGTCGCGGCGTGCACGGAAAGGAGGTTGTCCATCCGGGGCCCTGCGAGCAGCTCCTGGTCGCGGCCGAGGTAGGCGGGCGGCTCGATGGAGTGCACCATCAGGTCCCAGCCGGTCACGTCGCCGGCCGCGATCTGGTTCTCCTCCTCCAGGAAGGAGATCAGGTCGCCCTCGTGGGCGTCACCGAGACCCCAGATCGGCTGCATGTGCTTCTGCTTGTCGAGCTGCAGCCCCTTCTCGTAGATCGACCGGTCCATATGGATCGCCAGCTGCGGTACGCGCAGCAGCGGCCGGCCGACGTTGACCAGTCGGGTCGTGCCGTCGCGCAGGGACAGCCGGCCCGCGAGACCCAGGTCGCGGTCGAGCCAGGAGTTGAGCAGCGGCCCGCCGTAGATCTCCACGGCCACCTGCCGCCAGCCGTACGCGCCGGTGTCGGGCAGCGGCTTCACGCGCAGGTTGGGGGAGTCGGTGTGCGCGCCGACGATACGGAACGGGGTGTGCGCCGAGGCGCCCTCCGGCACGTACCAGGCGATGATCGCGCCACCGCGCAGGACGTACTTGCCGCCGCTCGTGCCGTCCCACTCGGCCGCCTCGTCGACCTGACGGAACCCGGCCTTCTCCAGCCGCTCGGCGGCGCTCGCCACCGCGTGGTACGGCGTGGGGCTCGCGGAGAGGAAGGTGATCAGGTCGTCGGTGTGGCCTCGGTCGAACCGGGCGGCTGCGCTGCTGCTCATGGCTTCACCTTAACGACGCGCTCCGACGCGCTCCCGGGAGCCGTGGTGTCAGTCGCCGAGGGCCGCCGACGGGGAGTCGCCGCGGCCGGCCTGCTCGGCTCGTTCGGTGACGACGGCGGCGACGTCCACGACCGCGTCGACGTCGAGCTCCTTGTCGGGGGCGGCCTCGCCCGTGATCTGCAGGACGTTCGCTCCGACCCGGACCTGGATCTGCGCGACCGGACCACCGGCGCGCCCGTATGCGGACTTGAAGGCGTCGTGCTCGTCACCGAGTACGCCGGAATCGATCTTCTCCGGCTTGGCGCCGGACTTGAGAACACGCTGCCACAGCTCGTCGTACGCGGGCTCCGCACCGTCGGTGTCCTTGGCCGCGAAAACGCTGACGATCACTGAGAACTGCTGGTCCGGCGCGGTGTACTGGCCCTGGCTGTAGAAGCGCAGACCGTCACAGGGGGTCTTCTTCTCTTCCGCGACGCCGCAGACGCCGGCCCTGGAAATCCTCGGCAGCGGTTCGGCCGCTCGCGTGCTGACCTTCCAGCCCGACATCGCCGCGTCGTCCGGCAGCACGGCCTCCACCTGCTTCGCGGTCAGCGGCTCGGCGCTCTCCGTACCGCCGCCGCCACCGCACCCGGTGAGCAGCACAAGGCCGCCCACAACGACCGCGCCGTACCACTTGCTGTTCATGCCCCGCCCCTCGTCGATGACGTCCGATCATACGGACGGCCCGCCCCCCGACCGGGGCGGGCCGTCACGCACAGCGGACGATCGCGATGATCAAGAAGCGACGATCAGAAAGCGGACTCGTCCAGGTCCATCAGGTCCAGGTCCACGCCCTCGGCGAGCTTGCGCGCACCCGTGACACCCGGCAGGACGTTGGCGGCGAAGAACTTCGCGGCCGCGATCTTGCCGGCGTAGAAGGGCTTGTCCTTGGCGGACGCGTTCGGCAGCTTCTCGGCGGCCACCGCGGCGCCCTTGAGCAGCAGGTAGCCGACGACCACGTCACCGGAGGCGAGCAGCAGACGGGTCGTGTTGAGACCCACCTTGTAGATCGAGCGCACGTCCTGCTCGGTGGCCGCGAGGTCCGTGAGCATCAGGCCGACGATGGCCTCCAGCTCGACGGCCGCCTTGGCCAGCTGCTCGCGCGCGACGGACAGCTCCTCGCCGCCCGTACCGACCGCGAGGAACTTCTTGATGTCCTCGGCCAGCGCGTTGAGCGCGGCACCCTGGTTGCGGACGATCTTCCGGAAGAAGTAGTCCTGACCCTGGATCGCGGTCGTGCCCTCGTACAGGGTGTCGATCTTCGCGTCCCGGATGTACTGCTCGATCGGGTACTCCTGCAGATAGCCGGAGCCGCCGAAGGTCTGCAGCGACTGCGCGAGCTGCTCGTACGCCTTCTCCGAGCCGTAGCCCTTCACGATCGGCAGGAGCAGGTCGTTGAGGGCCTCCAGCTGCGCGGTGTCCTCGCCGGCCGCCTCCTTGACCATGATCTCGTCCTGCACGGCCGCGGTGTGAAGGACGAGCGCGCGCATGCCCTCCGCGTACGCCTTCTGCGTCATCAGCGAGCGGCGTACGTCGGGGTGGTGCGTGATGGTGACCTTCGGCGCGGTCTTGTCCATGAACTGCGCGAGGTCCGGACCCTGCACGCGCTCCTTGGCGTACTCCAGGGCGTTCAGGTAGCCGGTGGAGAGCGTGGAGATCGCCTTCGTGCCGACCATCATGCGGGCGAACTCGATGATGCGGAACATCTGGCGGATGCCGTCGTGCTTGTCACCGATCAGCCAGCCGACGGCCGGGTTGCCGGCCTGGTCGCCGAAGGTCATCTCGCAGGTGTTGGAGGCCTTGAGGCCCATCTTGTGCTCGACGTTCGTCGCGTACACACCGTTGCGCTCGCCCAGCTCGCCGGTCTCGAAGTCGAAGTGGAACTTCGGCACGAGGAAGAGCGACAGACCCTTGGTGCCCGGGCCGTGGCCCTCGGGGCGGGCCAGGACGTAGTGGAGGATGTTCTCCTCCATGTCGTGCTCACCGGACGTGATGAAGCGCTTCACGCCCGTGATGTGCCAGGAGCCGTCCGCCTGCTGCACGGCCTTGGTACGGCCGGCGCCGACATCCGAACCGGCGTCCGGCTCGGTGAGCACCATCGTCGAGCCCCAGAGCTTGTCGACGGCGATCTTCGCCCACTTCTTCTGCTCCTCGGTGCCCTCCTCGAAGAGGATCCGGGCGAACGCCGGGCCGGAGGAGTACATCCAGATCGCCGGGTTGGCGCCGAGCACCAGCTCCGCGTACGACCAGATCAGGGACGGCGGCGCGGTGGTGCCGCCGATCTCCTCGGGCAGGCCCAGACGCCAGTACTCGGAGTCCATGAAGGCCTTGTAGGACTTCTTGAAGGAGGCCGGCACCGGGGCCGTGTTGGTCTCCGGGTCGAAGACCGGCGGGTTGCGGTCGGCGTCGATGAAGGACTCGGCCAGCTCGTTCTCCGCGAGGCGGGTGAGCTCGGCGAGTACGTCCTTGGCGGTCTCGGTGTCCATCTCCGCGAACGGGCCGGTGCCGTACAGCTTGTCGCGCCCGAGCACCTCGAAGAGGTTGAACTCGATGTCGCGGAGATTCGACTTGTAGTGCCCCATGGCGACGGCTCCGTAAAAGTCCGGGAGGAGGTGGATCCCGGCAGGTGTCCCGGCAGGATCCTCGTATGCGTACCAGCTAGTAGCTCCGATGATGCTACCCGTCGGTAATAAGATGCAACCCCAAACCGGCCATCTGTGACCCAGTACGCTCGACCCCATGTACGGCTACGACCAGAGCCCCGGTGGGCAGCAGCAGTACGCACCGCCGATGCCCCCGCCGCAGCAGCCGATGGGCGGCGGCATGCCCGGTGCTGCGTACGGCCAGCAGCCCCCGCTCTACCCCGAGCCGTCCCCGCCCTCGCTCGCCGACGCCGTGCGCGCCTTCACCACCGGCTCGATGGCGGCCGAGGACTTCCAGCAGATCTTCGCGACCTCCAAGGTCTACTGCCCGCGCGGCGACAACCCCGGCTTCCTGGCGCTGCACAACACCCAGCAGCCGGTCATCCCGATGTTCACCTCGCTCAAGGAGCTGCGGCGGTACGCGGGCAAGGAGTCCAAGTACTTCGTGATCACCGGCGCCGAGGTCATCGACCTGCTGCCGACGGGGTACGGCTTCGTGCTCGACATGGAGGGTGAGCACCGGATGGTCTTCGACGCGAAGGCCGTGGAGCAGATGGTCGACTTCGCGATGCGGCGGATGTACGGCTAGCAGGCATACGGCTATGTGAGGCGCCCGGGAGGAATACCTCCCGGGCGTTCCTCGTTCCAGGTGGCAGAAAGTTCGAGATTCAACTACTCTCGGATCAGAAGGAGGTACCGACCATGCCTGCTGTAACCGTCGAGAACCCGTTGACCCTGCCCAAGGTGGCCGCTCCCGCCGACGCGGTGGCCCGCAAGGTCCTTGCCGTGGCGACCGCGCCGACCGGCTTCGAGGGCGAGGGCTTCCCGGTGCGCCGCGCGTTCGCGGGCATCAACTACAAGTACCTCGACCCGTTCATCATGATGGATCAGATGGGCGAGGTGGAGTACGCGCCGGGCGAGCCCAAGGGCACCCCGTGGCACCCCCACCGCGGCTTCGAGACCGTCACGTACCTGATCGACGGCACCTTCGTCCACCAGGACTCCAACGGTGGCGGCGGCACCATCCAGAACGGGGACACCCAGTGGATGACCGCGGGTTCGGGCCTCCTGCACATCGAGGCTCCGCCGGAGGACCTCGTGATGTCCGGCGGTCTCTTCCACGGCCTGCAGCTGTGGGTGAACCTGCCCGCCAAGGACAAGATGATGGACCCCCGCTACCAGGACATCCGCGGCGGCCAGGTCCAGCTGCTCAGCTCCCCCGACGGCGGCGCGCTGCTCCGTGTCATCGCCGGTGAGCTGGACGGGCACGAGGGCCCCGGCATCACGCACACCCCGATCACGATGATCCACGCGACCGTACGGCCGGGTGCCTCGGTGACGCTGCCGTGGCGCTCCGACTTCAACGGGCTCGCGTACGTGCTCGCCGGTCGTGGCACGGTCGGCGAGGAGCGGCGTCCGATCCACATGGGTCAGACCGCCGTCTTCGGCGACGGGGGTGCGCTGACCGTCCGCGCGGACGAGAAGCAGGACGGGAACACCCCGGACCTCGAGGTCGTGCTGCTCGGCGGCCGGCCGATCCGTGAGTCGATGGCGCACTACGGTCCGTTCGTGATGAACACCCAGGCGGAGCTGCAGCAGGCCTTCGAGGACTTCCAGAAGGGCCGGCTCGGCACCGTCCCCGCCGTGCACGGGATGTAGGAACCGGCGTGCGCGCCCTGCAGGACAGGCGTGCGCTTGACGCAGGACCGGACGGAACACACGCGCCGCGGCCCGTGCCGGGTCAGCCTTCCGAGGTGGCCCGCTCGGCCGCGGCGCGCCTGTATTCGGCGTTGAGGCGCTGGGCCTCTTCCAGCTGGTCCTCGAGGATGACGATGCGGCATGCGGCCTCGACCGGGGTGCCCTGGTCGACGAGTTCGCGGGCGCGTGCGGCGATCCGCAGCTGGTAGCGCGAGTAGCGGCGGTGGCCGCCCTCCGAGCGCAGGGGCGTGATCAGGCGCGCCTCTCCGATCGCCCGGAGGAAACCGGGCGTGGTGCCGAGCATCTCGGCGGCCCGCCCCATCGTGTAGGCGGGGTAGTCGTCGTCGTCCAGACGACCGCTGAGCGGGGAATCTGCTGTCATGTCACCTCGTTGAACCAACGCGTCGAGGGGCCCTGGTGCCGTACGGCACCAGGGCCCCGAAGGAAATTGAACACCATCTGTCGGCCCTACTGTGGCGCCGACCTACTGTTTCCGCCGCCCGGCCCGGGAGCGGGGCGGGCGAACGAGGATCGCGGATGCGTGACCGGGGACCACCTTCCATTCCGGGGTCTTGCGGTACCCGGGCCGGTGAAGATCCGAGGGCCCGGGCGATCCTGATGGCGTCTGCTTCCTCCGTTCTTCCTCAGTACTTCCACTTGCTCACGTGCGAACTTCAGGTACAGCCACCTGGCAGTTCGTGTCTGCCAGGTCCTCTTCGACTCTTGCCTACAAGAGAAACCTTAGCCACGCTGTCTCGCAATGTCTACTTCGGCGAGCACAGATTTTTGTTCGCGAGGGCGGCAAGTAGCCTGCGGCCCTGGTGTATCCCGGGTATCCGGCCGGAGCGGCACGCAAAGAGGCCCCGCCGACGGTTTCGGCGGGGCCTCGAAGCTGTTCGGTACTGCGCTGGGAAAGTCCCCCGTCAGAGGGACTCGGAGGTGGTGCCGAGAGCGGCGGACGCCTCCTGGAGCGGGGTGAGGGCCTGCGGGGGCGCCTCGACCTCGTCGCGGCAGGTGAAGCCGAGGCGGGTCATGGCGCGGGAGACCTCACCGGCGGAGAAGTCACGGCGGTCCTGCCGCGTGACGACCGCGCCCACCTGCTTGAGCGGGTAGTGACGGCGGCCGATGAGCACCGAACCGGCGGTGATGGGCTCGGGCTTGATGCCCTTCATCGAGGCGATCACACCGTCTTTGGTGAGGTCGAAGGGGAAACGGGCGATGACGACGCGCATGATGCCTCACAGGTTGGTAAGAGGGGTTGCCGCGTGACGGGCTCTAAGTAGAACGGTCCGATGGCGCCGAGCGAAAGCTCTAAGCGGCGCCGGAGGCCGGACGGTCCTGAGACCGGCGCTGTGTCGCCGGCCTCCCGGTGCGTCGGGCCTGAGCCGGGCGGCTGCGCCGCCCCCGGGTCGAGGACGCGGAGCGCTTGGGGCGTTCCGCGGGCGCCGGCGCCGCGATGATGACCGGGACGCCCGAAGGCGCCTGGGCGCCGGTGATACGGGTCAGCTCCGCGTCGCCGGAGCGTACTTGGGTGGTCTGCGGGGTGATGCCCGCATCGGCCATCAGCCGGCTCATCTGGCGGCGCTGGTCGGGCGTCACCAGGGTGACGACACTGCCGGACTCACCGGCTCGTGCGGTACGGCCGCCGCGGTGCAGGTAGTCCTTGTGATCGGTGGGCGGGTCCACGTTCACGACCAGGTCGAGCTGGTCGACGTGGATGCCGCGCGCGGCGACGTTGGTCGCCACAAGGACCGTCACATGACCGTCCTTGAACTGGGCCAGGGTGCGGTTGCGCTGCGGCTGGGACTTGCCGCCGTGCAGCGCGGCCGCGCGCACACCGCTGTTCAGCAGGTGCTTGGTCAGCTTGTCGACGGTGTGCTTGGTGTCCAGGAACATGATCACGCGGCCCTCGCGGGCGGCGATCTCCGTCGTCGTGCGGTGCTTGTCAGGACCGGACACGTGCAGGACGTGGTGCTCCATGGTCGTGACGGCGCCCGCGCTCGGGTCCACGGAGTGGACCACCGGGTCGTTCAGGTACGTGCGGACCAGGCGGTCGACATTGCGGTCGAGCGTGGCCGAGAACAGCATCCGCTGGCCGCCGGGACGCACCTGGTCGAGCAGCGCGGTGACCTGGGGCATGAAGCCCATGTCGGCCATCTGGTCGGCCTCGTCCAGGACGGTGATGTCGACCTGGTCCAGGCGGCAGTCGCCGCGGTCTATGAGGTCCTTGAGACGGCCAGGGGTCGCGATGACGACCTCGGCGCCGCCGCGGAGCGCGCCCGCCTGTCGGCCGATCGACATGCCGCCGACGACCGTGGCCAGACGCAGCTTCACCGAGCGGGCGTACGGCGTGAGCGCGTCGGTGACCTGCTGGGCCAGCTCGCGCGTGGGGACGAGGACCAGGGCCAGCGGCTGACGCGGCTGGGCGCGCCGGCCGGCGGTGCGGGACAGCAGGGCGAGGCCGAAGGCGAGGGTCTTGCCCGAGCCCGTGCGGCCGCGGCCCAGGACGTCACGGCCGGCGATGCCGTTCGGCAGCGTGGCCGCCTGGATCGGGAACGGCTCGGTCACGCCCTGTGCGCCGAGCGTCGCCAGCATCGGCTCCGGCATGTCGAGATCGGCGAACGCCTCGACGGCGGGCAGTGCGGGGGTGACGGTCACGGGCAGTGCGAACTCGCCCTGCGGCGCGGGCTTCCGGCGTCCACCGTTCCCGCCCCGGTTCGGCGCACCGCCGCGGCGGCCGTAGGAGCCGGACGCGGAGGACCCGTAGGAGCCCCCGCCCTTGCTGCCGGCGGAAGAGCCGCTGCGCGTGCGGCTGAAACGTTCATTTGTGCGTGCGCGGTTCAAAGGAACCTCCTTGATACGGCACGTACCAAGGAATTCCCGAAGTCAAGCGAACAGCACAGGGAATTGCGAGAACGAGCCAGGTTAAATTCGTGAATAATTTCGATCGACGTGCAATTCACAATGGACCGAAATTCTGACAGGCGGGAAACCTCGCCTGAAAAAAGCAACGAGCTGGGGCCCGCACGCAAGGTGCGGGCCCCAGCTGTCAACTGCGTGAGCGTCAGGCGGTGACGATGTTCTCCGCCGTCGGGCCCTTCTGGCCCTGAGCGATGTCGAAGGACACCTTCTGGCCTTCCTGGAGCTCACGGAAGCCCTGGGCGGCGATGTTCGAGTAGTGGGCGAAGACGTCGGGGCCGCCGCCGTCCTGCTCGATGAAGCCGAAGCCCTTTTCGGCGTTGAACCACTTCACGGTGCCAGTAGCCATGTCAATTCTCCTTCGGGGCAGTTCCGGATTCCGCACTTTGCGGAACCCGTGTCGCCGCGATGATCAACCCGCCGGAAAATGACCGGACATACGAAAGTGCTCCCAGCGGCCATGGAGGCCTTGGGGGCACTTGAAGTTTTCGGGAACCACAACTGCAACTGAAACCACGATAGCACGGTGCGCTGGGCCATGTGCGCAGGAAATTTCCTTTCTCACTGCCGCACCAGAAATCTTCCCCGCGCGTTCACGCTAATTCTGTCTCGGCCGGCACACATATGGCGCCTCGTGCGGCACGGGATCACTCCTGCGGCCCGTCCGGCGCGCGGGGCCCGGGCAGCGGTGATCGGCTGGGACCGTGCTCACCCTGCTGCCCGAGAACGCCCGCAAGATCGGCGCCTGGAGCGTGCTCGCCCTGCTGCTCATCGCGCTCAGCGCCGTGGGCATCTGGCTGTGCGTCCACCTCAAGACCGCCGTCGTACCCGTGCTGCTCGCGCTCCTGGGCACCGCGCTGCTCGGGCCGCTGTACCGGCGGCTGGTGAAGATGAAGGTGCAGAAGTCCCTTGCCGCGGGGCTTACGTGTGCCGCCGTGGTCCTTGTGGTCGGCGGTGCCGGGTACATCGTCGTCAGTGCGCTGATCGAGACGGGGGATCAGATCATCGCCTCGCTCCGGGAGGCGGCGAAGTCCCTTGCCACGCATCTCGGGGCGGCCGGCACCTCGCTCGACGACCTCGCCGCGAACTCCAAGGACCTGCTCTCCAGGTTCGGCAGCACCGCGGCGTCCGGGGTGATCAGCGGGGTCAGCGTGGTGGGCGAGATGATCGCGATGGCCGTGCTCGCGCTGCTCCTCGTGTTCTTCTTCCTGCGCGACTCCGACCGCGCCGTCGCCGCCCTGCACTCGTTCGCCCCGCGCGGCCGTGGCGAGGCCCTGGAGACCATGGCGCGGCGGGCGTTCGAGGCCATCGAGGGCTTCATGCGCGGCACCACGCTGATCGCCCTGATCGACGCGCTCTGCATCACCGTCGGGCTGCTGATCCTCCAGGTGCCCGGGGCCGTGGGGCTCGGGGCGCTGGTGTTCGTGGGGGCGTACATCCCCTATCTCGGAGCCTTCATCTCCGGCGCCGTCGCCGTGCTCGTCGCGCTCGCCGACCGGGGGTTCATCATCGGTCTGTGGGCGCTCGGTGTCGTCCTGGCGGTGCAGGTGCTGGAAGGGCATGTGCTGCAGCCGATGATCCAGTCGCGGACCGTGCAGATGCATCCGGCGGTCGTGATGATCGCGATCACCGCGGGCGCCTCGGTCGCGGGGATCCTGGGGATGCTGCTCGCGGTGCCGCTGACGGCGGCCGCGTTCGGGATCTACTCCGAGCTGCGGGAGCAGTACAGCAGGCGACCGGCTGCCTGATCGGCGTACGGCTCGGAGCTGCGGCGTACGGGTCAGGTCTTCGCCGTACGCGTCAGAGCTTGACGGCCTCGTACAGCTCGAACCAGATCGACTTGCCCTGGCCCCGCGGGTCCACGCCCCACGCGTCCGCGAGCAGCTCCATCAGGACCAACCCGCGTCCTGACGAGGCGAGTTCGCCGGGGCGGCGCTTGTGCGGGAGGTCGTCGCTGGAGTCGGAGACCTCGACGCGCAGCCGGCGGGTGCCGAGCTCGCCGTGGGCCTCCGCGACCAGGAGGGCGTCGCCGTCGGTGTGCACGAGGACGTTGGTGACCATCTCGGAGACCAGGAGCACCGCCGAGTCGACCTGTTCGGGGTCGGCCCAGTCGTGCAGGAGATCGCGCAGCTGCTGGCGGCATTCGGCGATGCGCTGGGGCTCGGGCTGGGCGACCGAGAGCATGATGCGGCGCACGGGCGGGTGGACCGGCTCGTCCGCGGCTCCGTGCAGGCTCGGGCGGCCGAGCAGGACGACCGCGATGTCGTCCTCGCGGCGGTCGACGAGCGGGCCCGTGGAGTGGTGCGAGGACGGGCCGTGCACTCCTTGGACCAGGGCGTCCGCGAGCTCTTCGAGGTCGTCGCCGCGGTGCTGTTCGAGGATGGGCTGCAGCCGGGTGAAGCCGGTGTACATGTCGTGGCCGCCGGTCTCGATGAGGCCGTCGGTGCAGAGCATCAGGAGCTCGCCGGGCTCGAGGGAGATCGCCGTCGTCGGATAGTCCGCGTCGGGGTCGATGCCGAGCGGGAGCCCGCCCGCGGTGGGCCGGATCATGACCGTGCCGTCGGGGGTGCGGACCACCGGGTCGGGGTGGCCCGCGCGGGCGATCTCCAGATGGCCGGTCGCCGGATCGGCCTCCAGGTACAGACAAGTGGCGAAGCGCGGGTCGGCGGTGCCGCCGGCGTCGGGGCCGCCGGTCGAGCCGTACGTGATCGAGTCGGTGATCCCGTAGAGGAAGCGGGAGGCGCGGGAGAGGACCGCGTCGGGGCGGTGGCCCTCGGACGCGTACGCGCGCAGGGCGATCCGCAGCTGGCCCATGAGACCGGCCGCCCGTACGTCATGGCCCTGTACGTCGCCGATGACGAGCGCGATCCGGCCGTTGGGCAGCGGGATCATGTCGTACCAGTCGCCGCCGACCTGGAGCCCGCCGCCGGTCGGCACATAGCGGGCGGCGACCGAGAGGCCGGGTATCTCGGGGCCGAGCGTCGGCAGCATCGAGCGCTGCAGGCCCTCGGTGAGCTCCCGCTCCGTCTCGGCGGCGCCCGCGCGCGACAGGGCCTGGGCGAGCATCCGGGCGACCGTGGTCAGGACCGAGCGCTCGTCGGGGGTGAAGGAGACGGGGTGCGCGAAGCCCGCCATCCAGGCGCCCATCGTGCGTCCCGCGACGGTCAGCGGCAGGAACGCCCAGGACTTGCGGTCGAAGCGCCGTACGAAGGGCCAGGTGGCGGGGTAGCGGCTCGCGTACTCCTCCGGGGTCGACAGATAGATCGCCCGGCCCGTGCGGACCACGTCGGCGGCCGGGTACTGGGCGTCCAGCCTGATGTCGCGGAAGGGCTGCTCGTCGTCCTGCGTATGGCCGTGGTGGCCGATGATCGACAGGTGGTCGCCCTGGACGCCGAAGACGGCCAGACCGTTCGGCTCGAAGCCGGGCATGGACAGGCCCGCGGCCACCCGGAGCACCTCGGCGGTGGAGCGGGCCTCGGCGAGCGCCCGGCCCGCGTCGAGCAGGAAGGCCTCGCGCGAGCGGCGCCAGTCGCCGGTGACGGGGCTGCGGGCGGAGGCGCCCGGGGGCGGTTCGGTGACCTCCTGGATCGTGCCGATCAGCTTGAAGCGATCGCCCTTGACCTGGGGTTTCGTACGGCTTCGTATGGTGCGGATGATCTGGCCGCGGTCGTCCATGATCCGCAGGCGGGCCTCGGCGAGGGTGCCTTCGAGTACGGCGAGGTTGACCACGCCCTTGATCTCGTTCCAGTCCACCGGATGGAAACGGGAGCGGATCGCGGCCTCCGTGACGGCGATCTGGCCCTCGATCGGGGCCTCGGGCGTGCCGAGCGCGAGCAGGCGTGCGGCCTCGGCGTCGAGGGTGACGACTCCGGTGGCTTCGTCCCACTGCCAGAGTCCGGTGGCGACGGCCTCGAGCACGTCCCCGACCGGGGGCAGGCACGCGGCCCGCTCGTCGTCGGGGTCGGTTCGCATTGCCCCAGATTAAGTACGTAAGACCGAAAGGTGCACATCGCGGGCCGGGGCTGTGAGGGCCGGGAAAACCCGGACGGCGCCCTGGACGGTGACGGGTAACCTTGAGCGCGTTGATTCCCGCTTGTCTCGCGATGAACGACGCGAACAGAATCCCCGCGGCACCGCCGATGCGCACCGTGCCCGCGAAGAACTGGATGAAGAACATGCACCGGTACCGGTCCCATTCCTGCGGCCAGCTCCGCTCAAGCGACGTCGGGCAGGACGTCCGGCTCAGCGGATGGCTGCACAATCGGCGGGACCTCGGCGGCATCCTCTTCATCGATCTGCGCGACCACTACGGCATCACCCAGCTCGTCGCCCGCCCCGGCACCCCCGCGTACGAGGCGCTCGACAAGCAGACGAAGGAATCGGTCGTACGGATCGACGGCAAGGTCGTCTCCCGTGGCGCCGACAACGTGAACCCCGAGCTGCCGACCGGTGAGGTCGAGGTCGAGGTCGCCGAGGTGGAGATCCTCGGTGCGGCCGAGCAGCTCCCGTTCCAGATCAACCAGGACGACGGGGTCGGCGAGGAGCGCCGCCTGGAGTACCGCTTCCTGGACCTGCGCCGCGAGCGCATGCACAAGAACATCATGCTGCGGTCGGCCGTCATCGCCTCGATCCGCTCCAAGATGGTCGCGCTCGGCTTCAACGAGATGGCGACGCCCATCCTGACGGCCACCTCGCCCGAGGGTGCCCGCGACTTCGTCGTGCCGTCGCGTCTGAACCCCGGCAAGTTCTACGCGCTGCCGCAGGCGCCGCAGCAGTTCAAGCAGCTGCTGATGATCTCGGGCTTCGACCGCTACTTCCAGATCGCGCCCTGCTTCCGCGACGAGGACGCCCGCGCGGACCGTTCGCCGGGCGAGTTCTACCAGCTCGACGTCGAGATGAGCTTCGTCGAGCAGGAGGACGTCTTCCAGCCGATCGAGAAGCTGATGACGGAGATCTTCACCGAGTTCGGTGGCGGTCGCGAGGTCACTTCTCCCTTCCCGCGGATCCCGTTCCGCGAGTCGATGCTGAAGTACGGCAACGACAAGCCGGATCTGCGCGCCAAGCTGGAACTGGTCGACATCACCGACGTGTTCGAGGGCTCCGAGTTCAAGGCGTTCGCCGGCAAGCACGTGCGGGCGCTGCCCGTCCCGGACACCGCCTCGCAGTCCCGTAAGTTCTTCGACGGTCTCGGCGAGTACGCGGTCGAGCAGGGCGCCAAGGGTCTCGCGTGGATCCGCGTCGGCGAGGACGGTTCGTTCCAGGGCCCGATCGCCAAGTTCCTCACCGAGGAGAACAACAAGGTCCTCACCGAGCGTCTCGGCCTGGTGGCCGGGCACGCCGTGTTCTTCGGTGCGGGCGAGTTCGACGAGGTCTCCAAGATCATGGGCGCGGTCCGCGTCGAGGCCGCCAAGCGTGCGGGCCACTTCGAGGAGGGCGTGTTCCGGTTCTGCTGGATCGTGGACTTCCCGATGTACGAGAAGGACGAGGAGACCGGCAAGATCGACTTCTCGCACAACCCCTTCTCGATGCCCCAGGGCGGCATGGCCGACCTGGAGGAGAAGGACCCGCTGGACATCCTTGCCTGGCAGTACGACATCGTCTGCAACGGCATCGAGCTGTCCTCCGGCGCCATCCGTAACCACGAGCCCGACATCATGCTCAAGGCCTTCGAGATCGCGGGCTACGACGCGGAGACCGTCGAGCACGAGTTCGCGGGCATGCTGCGCGCTTTCCGCTTCGGCGCCCCGCCGCACGGCGGGATCGCCCCGGGCGTGGACCGTATGGTCATGCTGCTCGCGGACGAGCCCAACATCCGCGAGACCATCGCGTTCCCGCTCAACCAGAACGCGCAGGACCTGATGATGGGCGCGCCCACGGAGCTGGACGAGTCCCGGCTGCGGGAGCTGAACATCTCGCTGCGCAAGCCGGTGGCCAAGAAGGACGCCGAGTAGGGCTTGCCCGTACGTGACGAGGGGCCCGGAACCGCTGCGGTTCCGGGCCCCTCGGCGTGCGGTCTCGGTGCGGGTGCGGTCCGGCTGTTGGGTGCGGGTGGTGGCGCCCGCGGCGCCCGTGTCCGAGCGACGCGATCCGAGAAGCTCCGGTTCAGGCGGCGAGGTGGGCCGCGAGCCGGTCGGTGGCGCTGCGGGGGCTGCGGCCGAGGAGTTCGGCCAGCAGGGGGTCGGCTTCGGCGAAGCAGCCGGCGCGGGCGGCCTGGTACCAGGTGAGCATGAGCCGGGCGATCTGCTCCGGCACACCGGTCGTGAGCTGCTCTGCGACCCACTGTTCGTCGTCGAGGACGACGCGCTCGACAGGGCGGCCGGTGAGGTCGGAGGCGATCTCGGCGAGGTCGTCGAGGGTGACGGCGCTCGGCGCGGTGAGGGTGACGGGACCGTCGAAGGAGCGGTCACCGGCGAGGATGATCGCGGTGGCCTCGGCGATGTCGGCACGGTCGGTGTACGGGACGGGGCCGTCTCCCGGCCGGGCGATCACGCCGGTGCGCTGCCACGGGCCGAGCACCTGATCGAGCGGCCCGTAGGCGCCGTTGCGCAGTGCGGTCCAGGCGACTTCGGAGTCGTCGAGGAGCGCCTCGGTGGCGATGTGGATATCCGACGGCCGGTACGGGTTGCCGGGGACGGCGCCCTGCTGGCTGGTGTAGACGATCCGCCGGGCGCCGGCCGCGACCGCGGCTTCGATGGCATTGCGGTGCAGGCCGACCATGTCGGCGGACGGGTCGTTGCCGGACACCACAAGGACCTGCTCGGCACCGGCGAAGGAGTCACGCAGCGCGGCCGGGTCCTCGTAGGAGCCCTGCCGTACGCGCACGCCGCGGTCGGCGAAGTGCCGTGCCTTGGCCGTGTCGCGGACGCTGACGCCGATCCGGTCGGCGGGTATGCGCGCGAGGAGGTGCTCGACGGTGGCACCGCCAAGGCCACCCGTGGCGCCGGTGACAACGATCATGATCTCGACCCTTCCGAATGCCCACGGCCTCTGTCCTGGCGGTGGGCGCGCAGCACAACTTGACCCAGTGGGTCAGTTTCTCTTCCGTCTGCGACCGTAGGTAAGCTGACTCATGGAGTCAAGTTATGTCGACTGGGATCGGGAAGAGACGGTGAGGGGCATGGCAGGTGCGGCGTCGCCTACGGGATCGCGGCTGCGCGCCGACGCCCGGCGCAATTCCGAACAGATCCGCTCGGCCGCGATCGGCGCCTTCCAGGGGCAGGGTCTGACGGTGCCGCTGGAGGAGGTCGCCAAGGCGGCAGGGGTGAGCAAGGCCACGATCTTCAACCGGTTCGGCGGGCGGATCGGCCTCATCGAAGCCGTCATCGAGGAGGTCGTGGCGCGTGAGCTGTTCGCCGTCATCGACCACGCGCGGACCATCGATGACGTCGGCGAGCGGATCACGTACTACCTCACCGCGCTCCGCGACCTCCAGTACCGCCAACCTGCCTTCAACGACGTTCTGTTGCAGACATATCCGCACTCGCAGCAGCTCATGGAGATCTGCCGGGTCGGCAGCGATGCCAACGAAGAGCTCGTCGCGGCGGCACGCGCCGGCGGTGCGTTGCGGCCGGAGTTCACGGCGGGCGACCTCCACGCGCTCGTCGTCGACAACGCCCTCGCCCTCAAGCACGGCAAGCTGCCTCCCCGGGCCGACTACGACCGCCGCACCGTGTACCTCCTGGATGGAATCCGTGCGGCCGGGGCGCGGACGGATGGTCCGGAAGGAACGCTCTAACCGCCGAGCGAAGCCGAGTACGCGGCCAGGGCGTACAGGGTGACCGCGCTGATCGCGACCACGCCCAGCACCCATGCGGTGACCCGGCGGCCCCGCCCGCGCCGGGCCTTCGGCGCCTTGGGCCGGCGTGGTTCGCGTTCCGGGCGGGAGGGCGTCGGGGGCTCCGCCGCCGAGGTGAGGTCGGCGAGGAGGCGGCGGCAGGCCGCGGCCAGTTCGGCGGTGCCGGCGGCCAGTGGGACGACCGTCTCGGTGCGGGCCGGCGCCGTGGTGCCGCCGTCGAGGATGAGGCCCGCCCGGATCCGGACATCCCCCCGGGTGCCCGCGACACCGAGGCTGATCCACCGCTGGACGTGCTCTCCGCGAATGACCATCCCCCCGTCGCGTTCGCGGTAGATCGTGTGGTGCTGCCAGAGAACTTTCGCCAGATCCTTGGCAGCCGGATACAACTGCGCGCTCAAGGTCCCCCCTATGACGCGTACTGCATATGTGTTGTGACGTTGTGTGATGTACATGCCGAGCATGGAAACGCCGCACTTTAGCAGCGTGTTCGGCCGGATCCGAGTCACCGGACAACCCGCGCACAACGCCACCGGACAGCCCGCGAGCACCCTCACCGGACAACCTGTACACACCCCACCGGACAGCCCGCGAGCACCCTCACCGGACAACCCGTACACACCCCACCGGACAACCCGCACCCAAACCGGCGTCACCCCGCCTTCCCGTCAGTCGGCCCGGCGAGGCAACCTGATCGGGGGCCCAACGGGTTGCACCAGTGTGAGAGACCGAAGAGAACGGCGGGACGGCGATGCGCGGGGGGCGGGGCGAGGAGGAGAGCGACTTCGAGGCGTTCGTCGACGCCCGTGGTCCCCGTCTGCTCCGGATGGCCTGGCTCCTGACCGGCGACGCGCATCTCGCGGAGGATCTGCTGCAGACGGTGCTGGCCCGCGTCTGGCCCAAGTGGCGCAGGATCGCGGACGATCACCCCGAGGCGTATGTCCGCAAAGCCCTCGTCCATACGCATGCGTCCTGGTGGCGGCGGCGCTGGCGCGGCGAGGTGCCGCACGGCGAACTCCCGGACCGGGCAGCCGCCTTGGACGCGTACGAGGGTGTGGAACTGGAGCAGTCCCTTGCCGCGGCGGTACGGGCACTGCCGGTGCGGCAGCGGGCGGTGGTCGTGCTGCGTTACTTCGAGGACCTCAGCGTCGAGGAGACGGCCGCGACACTCGGCTGTGCGACGGGCACCGTCAAGAGCCAGGCCTCCAAGGCGCTGCGCACGCTGCGGGCCGTGCTGCCCGAGCAGGTGGGGGCGGGTGATGACCGTGGATGACGAGCGTGAGCTGCGGGACCTGCTGGAACGGACCGTTCCCCGGCTGCCCGCCCCCGACTCCCGGATGCGCCGGGTGCGCGAGCGGGTGGTGCGGCGGCGGCGACGCCGGCGGACGGGCGCGGTGGCGGGTGCCTGTGTCGCGGCCGCGGCGGTGCTGGCCGGCACGCTGCTGCCCGGATCCGGGACGGAGCCCGGCCCTGAGTTCGTACCGCCTGCGGGCTCGGCGTCCCGTGACCTGCTGCGGCACTCCGAACTCGCCGGTCTCACCCTGGAGTTGCCCCCGGGCTGGCACGGCCTGACGGTCCCCGAGGACCGCATGGCCAAGGTGCGGGCGGTGGCGTACGCGGCACCGCAGCCGCTCGGCGGTGACGGGCAGGGGTGTACCCGGGACGGGTCCGGGTTGTGCCCGCCACTGGACCGGCTTCCGTCCTCGGGCGGTGCGTTGCTGGTCCTCGTCCTGGACCGCACGCCGACGCTGGCGGGCAAGGCCCAGTCACCGCCGCGTCTCGACCCCATGGCGGTCGACGGGCTGTGCCGTGAGGTCGGTGCCTCGCGCCAGTTCATCGGTCTGGTCAAGGTGCCGGGGCAGTCCGCCGTGGTCGGCGCGACGCTCTGTGCGAGCGGTGGGCCGGCAGCGGC
>NZ_JBEPEW010000052.1:0-49713 GCF_040300965.1 Streptomyces mesophilus
TGCCCGTATCCGGGCGGCGGCGCGGGCTGGCCGGGGGCCGGGGCCGGCGGCGGGACGGTGCCGGTGGGCATCGGGGCGACGACGGTGGGGGCCGTGTGGACGCTCGGCGCCTGGGGCTGGGGCTGCGGCGGCGTCTGCTGCGGGGCCGGGGCGCCGAAGTTCGGTGCCGGGGCCGGAGCGGGTGCCGCGGGCGCGCCGAAGGACGGAGCGGGAGCCGCGGGGCCGCCGGGCGCACCGAAAGAGGGCGCACCCTGCTGCGGAGCCTGGGGCTGCTCCTCGGCGACCTCGCCGCCGAAGTTCTTCAGGAGGGCGTCGAGCCCGCCGTCGAAGCCCTGGCCGATGGCCGCGAACCGCCAGACGTCCTTCAGATAGAAGTCGCCGAGCATCACGGCGCGCTCGGTGGTGAACTCGGAGCCGTCGAAGGCGTACCGGCACACCTCCTCGCCGCCGGCCACGATCCGGATGTAGCCGGGTCCGATCTGCGACATCTGTCCGTTGCCGTCGATCGTGGCGGTGAACGAGAGCCGGTGGATCTGCGGCGGAATGCGGTCGAGCGTGACCCGGAACGACTCCGTGTCACCGGCCTGCGCGCCGAGCAGCTGCAAGGACTCCTCGGGCGACTTCGGCTGGTTGAAGAAGATGAAATAGCGGTCGTCGGAGAGCTGCTCATTGGCGTCGAGCCCGAAGCAGCTGATGTCGAAGCTCAGTCCAGGAGCCGCGATCTGCACACCTACGTACAGATCCGTGCCCGGAGTGAGATCACTGATCTTGGCCTTGTGGCCGCGTTGGAATTCCCTGGCCATGCGTAACGACCGTCCCCCATCCCGATGATGTGTGCGTCGCGCGTCAGGCTAACCGCAAATCCTGGGCATGGGCCAAGCCGGGACAGACTCGGTACACAGCGGCTTCACCGCCACCGGGTTGTGACTATTCCGTGCGGGCGGCCGGCAGGTGCGGCAGACGCTCGGCGGCTACCACTCCTTCGAGGTAGCCGCGGGCTCTTTCGGTACGGGGGTACGCCTCCAGAAGCCGCCAGAAGCGGGGCCCGTGACCGGGGACGAGGAGATGGGCGAGCTCGTGCAGGAGCACGTAGTCGACCACGTACTCGGGCATTCCCTGGAGGCGGTGGGAGAGCCGGATGCTGCCCTCGGCCGGGGTGCAGGAACCCCAGCGGGTGTTCTGATTGGTGACCCAGCGTACGGAGGTGGGCCGGGCGCGGCCCTCGAAGTACTGCTCGGACAACAGCTCGGCCCGCTCGGCGAGTTCCGCGTCACCGAGCAGCCGTTTGCTTTCCTGAGCTGCGAGTTTGTCGAGCATCACACCGACCCAGCGCCGCTCTTCCGCCTCGGACATCCGGGCGGGGATCAGCACGATGGTGCGGTCGCCTTCGCGGTACGCGGAGACCGTGCGCCGCCGGCGGGCACTTCTGCGGACCTCGACCGGGCCCTGGTCCAGGCCCGACTGGTCCGGACCGCCCTGGTCCGCGCTCGCCGCCGGGCCGCGTGGCGGCTGGTGCTTCGTGCTGCGCTGTGGACTTCCGGCGCGGTGCAGTGGGTCGGCGGGCACGCCCCGACGTTACCGGCTGTCGCCGCCGGAAGTCCCGTCTCCGGGCGGGTTCCGGCCTGGCGGCCCGCGGACGGGTCTCGTTTGTACGACTTATCAGGCCGCCTGTGGACAACTTTCGGCAGGGTGAGCGGGGCCTGGTGCACCGTGTGCACATGCACCCGCGACTCAAGACCTCGCTGCGCCACGCCTGGCGTGATCTCACGACCCTTCAGCTCGGTGTCACACCCGCGCACGCCCGCACGCTCGGCCCGATCGCGGTCGGCATGCTCGGCCTGCTCCGCAAGCTCGACGGGACACGCGGGGTGCCCTTGCTGCGGGCCGAGGCGCGCGACGCGGGGCTGCCGGAAGGCCAAGTGGACGCCCTGCTCGAGCGCCTCACGGCGGCGGGACTGCTCGACGACGCGACCGCCGGTGCGGGCGATCCGGCCGTCGACCGCTTACGTGCCGGGCCCGGCCTCGCCGAGCGCCTCGCCCCGGAGCTGGCCGCGCTCTCCTTGACCGACGGCGAACCCGGCGCGGGCGTCAGGCGTCTTGCCGCGCGCGGACGCACGAGCGTGCAGGTGCGCGGTGCGGGACGGGTCGGCGCCCAGGTGGCCGCGCTGCTCTCCGCCGCCGGGGTCGGGCGGGTCGACCTGGTCGACAGCGGGACGGTGGAGCCGTGGGATGTCACCCCGGGCGGGTTGTCCGGTACGTCCGTCGGGGAGCGCAGAGTGGATGCCGCGCGACGGCTTGTGCGTCAGTGCGCAGCCGGCTGCGCCACGCGCCCCGGTCGCGTCCACTCCCTCGTCGTCCTCACGCCCCGCGACGCCCTCGCCGCGTACGCACCGGACCCCGCCGAGGTCGAGCACCTGACCACGCGCGGCATCCCGCATCTGTACGCGGGCGTCCTCGAAGCCACCGGTTTCACCGGACCGCTCGTCCTTCCCGGACGCTCCGCCTGCGCCGGCTGTATGGAGCGCCGGCGGATCGCGGAGGATCCCGTCTGGCCGCTGCTGCTCACCCAGTGGCGGTCGGGCGGCGCCGCGCGTGCCGGGCGGACCGCCCCCGTACCCGCGGGAGCGCTCACGCTCTCGGCTGCCGTCGCCGGGCTCACGGCCGCCCACGCCCTGGCCCACCTCGACGGGGAGACACCGGCCGCCGCGGGACACCGCTGGGAGCTCGCCCTCCCCCACCTCGCCTGGCAGTCCGTGCCTCTGCGTCCGCATCCCGGCTGCCCGTGCGGGGCACAAAACAGCTGGGTGCGGCCACCCGTACGTCACAACTCCGACGCGCCCTCGGAAGATCCAGCGCCACAAGGGACAATGACCGAGCAGACCCGCCGCGTGACAGGACGCGTCGGTGATCAACCGCCCGTCAAGGCGCGGCAGTCCGGTCCCCGGACTGGGAGTCCGGTTTCCGGAGCAGGAGGGGCGCATGTCTGATCTTCCTCGCAAGGCGGTCACCCGAACCGCCAAACTGGCCGCGCTGCCGCTCGGCTTCGCCGGGCGCTCGGCCTGGGGGCTCGGCAAGCGGATCGGCGGCAAATCGGCCGAGCTCGTCGGCAAGGAGCTGCAGCAGCGCACCGCGGAGCAGCTGTTCAAGGTGCTCGGTGAGCTCAAGGGCGGGGCGATGAAGTTCGGGCAGGCGCTGTCCGTCTTCGAGTCGGCGCTGCCCGAGGAGATAGCCGGCCCCTATCGCGCGGCGCTCACGAAGTTGCAGGAAGCCGCGCCCCCGATGCCGACGCGCACCGTGCACGCGGTGCTCGCCGAACGGCTCGGTGCGGACTGGCGCGGTCTCTTCGAGGAGTTCGAGGACAAGCCCTCGGCCGCCGCGTCGATCGGCCAGGTGCACCGGGCCGTGTGGCACGACGGCCGTGAGGTCGCCGTGAAGGTGCAGTACCCGGGTGCGGGCGAGGCGCTGCTCTCCGACCTCAATCAGCTGAGCCGGTTCGCCCGTCTTCTCGGTCCGCTCATCCCCGGCATGGACATCAAGCCGCTGATCGCTGAGTTGCGCGACCGGGTCTCGGAGGAGCTGGACTACGGGCTCGAAGCGGCCGCGCAGCGCACCACGGCCGAGGAGTTCGCCGGGGATCCCGATGTCCTGGTGCCGGCGGTGGTGCACCAGGCCGAGCAGGTGCTGATCACCGAGTGGATGGACGGCATCCCGCTCTCGGAGGTGATCGCGGACGGCACCGAGGAGCAGCGCGACCGCGCCGGCCAGCTGCTCACCCGCTTCCTCTTCTCGGGCCCCGCCCGTACCGGACTGCTGCACGCCGACCCGCATCCGGGCAACTTCCGCCTCGTGCCGGACACCGCGGACGGCTCCGAGGACGCGGACGGCTCCGACGCCGCCACGTGGCGGCTGGGCGTCCTCGACTTCGGCACCGTGGACCGGCTGCCCGGCGGACTGCCCGAGACCATCGGTCTTGCGCTGCGGATGGCGCTCGAGGGCGAGGCCGACGAGGTCTACGGGATGCTCTGCGAAGAGGGTTTCGTCAAGGAGAGCATCGACCTCGATCCCGAGGCGGTGCTCGACTATCTGCTGCCGATCATCGAACCGGCGCTCGCCGACGAGTTCACCTTCACACGCGGCTGGATGCGTTCACAGGCCGCCCGGATCGGCGATCCCCGCTCCCCCGCCTACCAGTTGGGCAAGCGGCTCAATCTGCCGCCCGCGTATCTGCTGATCCACCGCGTCACGCTGAGCACCATCGGGGTGCTCTGCCAGCTGGGCGCGACGGTGCGGATGCGGGATGAACTCGAGGAATGGGTGCCGGGGTTCGTGGCCGCGGAGTACGACGAGGAGGAGCCGGACGAGGCGGCGGAGGCCTGATCCGTACGGCGGCCCTGCGGTCTCACCACCAGGACGAGTCCAACCGCCCCTCGATCGCCCGCAGATGCTCGCGCGAGCAGTCGTCGCAGAAGTAGCGGCGGCTGCCGTTCTCCACGGAGCAGGTCCAGGTCGGCCGGGGTGAGTCGGCCGTGATGCCGCAGCCGGCGCAGACGAGTTGCTCTCCGGCCTGCGTGCGGTCGGCGTCGTGCACGTCTCGGGGGTGCTGGTCCACACCGTGACGATAGCCCCGTATCCGCGGCGGCCCGGGCGCAACGCACCGCGGGGGCCGCCCGGTTCGGACGGCCCCCGCGGTTCACGGAAGAAGGTTCAAGCCTGCTTCGGCGGTCAGTTCATGACCGCCATCGCGAGGGCGCGGCGCGCACGGAGCGAGGCTCGCTCCGCACGGCGCTGCATCCGGCGCGCGGACACGAGGCGCACGGCCTCGCGCTCGGCGTCGGCCTCGCGCATGCGCTCGTGCATGTGTGCACGGGCCAGGGCTTCAGGTTGGAGTTGCATTTCGCGGGTCCTGTTCTGGCGTGACGCGGTCACACCGGTGTGGGAGAAGTCAGTGGTTGCGGAGCCGAGCGGCTCGCGGTCGGCAGTGGCCGACTTGAATCGGTGCAGCATGGGGGCCTGCTTCATGGGGTCGTGCGTCTCGGGACGGTCGATGGTTCCGGCGGTGCTCATGCGACGACCGGGTTCTTGCGCGGGCGGCCACGCGGCCGCTTGCGGGCGACGACCACACCCTGGACGAACAGCTCGCCACCCCAGACACCCCAGGGCTCACGCCGCTCCTTCGCACCGGCGAGGCAGGCCTCGACCAGCGGGCAGGTACGGCAGAGGGACTTGGCGTACTCGACATCGGCCGGCGACTCGGCGAAGAAGACCTCCGGGTCGAAAGAACGGCAGGGGACGGGCACGCCGAGGTTCTCGATGGCGTCGTCGAGCGCGGTGAGCGCGGTGAGGGGAGTCAAGGTGTTCTCCTGAAGGCCGGGCGGGGGGTTCGTCTCTGAAGGCGGTACTGACGGGGCGTGCGTTTCGGTAGGCACGGTGTGTGTCGTCCTCGTCTGGTCGTTCCGGCCGGTCGGCCGGGTGGCGGCTTGGTACCAGTTACTGCTTGTCCGGTGGCCCCTTCGGCTTCGTCCATCCCTGTTCGGGACAAACAAAAGGGCCGCGGATCCCGGATGGGGTTCCGCGGCCCTGAAGGCGCCGGCCTGATCGTCGATCAGGCTGGATCACTCCAGGGTTCGAGCCCGCGGAAGGCCCACATGTGCTGGTGCTGCGTCGTCGTCTGCTTCCGGGATCCGGCACCGGCCGCTGCAAAGGCATAGGCCTGCGCCTGTGCCACTACTGCTGCTTCCGGTGCCTTGGTCGGTCGCTCATTGCCGCCGAGGTTGCGCTCACTGGCGAGCAGCGAGACGGAATCCACGGAGGCGGCAATGGGAGCCGGGGCGGCCAGGCGGCCGGCGCGAACGCCGGACAGACCGGTGCCCAGGAGCGAGATACCGAGCGGGCAGGTGGCGACGACCGAGCGGTCAACGTCGGTCATTTTGGTGCGGTTGATGATGCTGATCACTGGACTCGCCTCCTCTCGGCGTCTCGGGACCGGTCATGCTGTGTCTCCACAGCCGACGGTCGCTGATGTTCAAGGTCTTCAAGTACAACACGGAATCCGGGCTTCAGGAAGCGTCCGTTTCAGGACCTCATGAAGCGTCCGTCTCCGTGCTTGAAGAACCTATGGGTCTTCGTCGGGCGCGCGCAAACTATTTTTTCGACGAGTTTTCCTCAGTCGCTCCCGCCCTCCTCCACAACTGCGGTCACAGGCGTCTCACCTGCGCAGATGGCAAGGACGTCGGCTCCGAAGCGATCAAGTTTCCTTCTGCCGACCCCGGGGATGCGCGCGAGGTCCTGTGCGTCGTCCGGGACGTTCTCCGCGATCGCTATGAGCGTCTTGTCCGTGAACACGCAGTATGCGGGCTGACCGATCTCCTGCGCCCGGTCCGCACGCCACTCGCGCAACCGCTCGTACAGCCCCTCGTCCATGTCGGACGGGCAGTCCTCGCAGCGCATCAGCTTCAGCTCGCCGGCGTCGGTGAGGGTGCGTCCGCAGACCCGGCAGGGCACGGGTGCGCGGGGCTTGCGCGCGGGGCCGCGGGTGCCGCGCTCGACGGACGAGCCGCCCGCCGCCCCGCCGGCCCGCCGCAGTCCCGCGCCCACCGAGCCGGGGCGCAGTCCGTCAAGGAAGGAGCTCGGCCGCCTGCTCGCCCGGCCGCCGGGCGAGCGCGAAAGGGCCCATGACAAGGAGAGATGGCGCCGGGCGCGGGTGACGCCCACGTACAGAAGGCGGCGCTCCTCCTCGACCTGTTCGTCGGTCGTCGCGTACGCGATCGGCAGCATGCCCTCGGTCAGTCCGACCAGGAACACCGCGTCCCACTCCAGGCCCTTGGCCGCGTGCAGCGAGGCGAGCGTGACGCCCTGGACGGTGGGCGCGTGCTGGGCGGCGGCCCGCTCGTCGAGCTCGGCGACGAGATCGGCGAGGGTGGCCCCGGGCTTGGCGGCGGCGAAGTCCTCGGCCAGGCGCACCAGGGCCGCGAGGGACTCCCAGCGGTCGCGGACGGCGCCCGAACCCGCCGGGGCCTGGCTGGTCCAGCCCTTGGTGGACAGGACGGCCCGCACCTGCGAGGGCAGGCCGACGGCGTCGTCGAGCAGCGCGTCGTTGCCGCCGAAGCGGGCCGCACCGCGCAGGGCGGCGCCCGCTTCCCGTACCTCCTGGCGCTCGAAGAAGCGCTCGGCGCCACGCAGCTGGTAGGCGATGCCGGCGTCCGCGAGGGCTTGTTCGTAGAGCTCGGACTGCCCGTTCGTACGGAAGAGGATGGCGATCTCGCTCGCCGGCGTGCCCGCGTTCATGAGGTCGCGGATCCGGCGGGCGGTGTGCTCGGCCTCGGTGGGCTCGTCCCCGTACTCGGCATAGACGGGCTCGGGGCCGCCCTCGCGCTGCGAGACCAGTTCGAGCCGGTGCTCGGCGGCCCGGCCCTTCGCGGCGGCAAGCAGTCCGTTGGCGAGGTGGACGACCTGGGGGGTCGAGCGGTAGTCGCGGATGAGCTTGACGACGGTGGCGCTCGGGTGGCGCGTACGGAAGTTGAGGAGGTGATCGGGGGTCGCGCCGGTGAACGAGTAAATCGTCTGGCTGGCGTCGCCCACCACGCACAGGGTGTCCCGCTCGCCGAGCCACAGATCGAGCAGCCGCTGCTGGAGCGGGCTGACGTCCTGGTACTCGTCCACGACGAAGTGCTGGTACTGCGAGCGGACCTGCTCGGCGATGTCGTAGCGGTCCTGCAGGATCGCGACGGTGAGCAGCAGCACGTCCTCGAAGTCGATGACCCCGCGCTCCTGCTTGAGCTGCTCGTAGTGCGTGTAGATACGGGAGATCTCGGCCGGATCGCGCGGGGCCTCGCGGCCCGCCTTCACCACGGCGGCCGGGTAGTCCTCGGCGACGGTCTGGGTGACCTTGCACCACTCGATCTCGCTGGTGACATCGCGCAGCTCGCCCCGGTCCAGGCGGATACGGCAGCGGGCCGCGGCCTCCGCGACCAGCTGCGCCTTGCGCTCGACCAGGCGCGGCATACCGCCACCGACGGCTTTCGGCCAGAAGTACTGGAGCTGCCTGAGCGCCGCCGAGTGGAAGGTCCGGGCCTGCACCCCGGTCGCGCCGAGCTGCCGCAGACGCCCGCGCATCTCGCCCGCCGCGCGGTTGGTGAACGTGACGGCGAGCACGCTGGCCGGCTGCAGGATCCCGGCCCTGACCCCGTACGCGATGCGGTGCGTGATGGCGCGCGTCTTGCCCGTGCCGGCTCCCGCGAGCACGCACACCGGGCCGTGCAAGGCGGTGGCGACCTCGCGCTGTTCGGGGTCGAGCCCTTCGAGCACGGCGTCTGCGCTTCCCGGGGCTTCCGGGAACAGCGGGGAAGGCGTTGCAGCTGTCACCCCGCCATGCTGCCAGGTCTCACGAGCAGCCCGTGCCGCTTGTCCACAGGGGGCCGCTTCCGTCGTACTAATGAGCGGACCTTTGTGGGAATGGCGCACGCCTGACGTACGTTCTCCACAGGTGCGAGCACGAAGTGCGACCCCGCACCGGGACCGTTAAGGAGCGCGAGAGACATGCCGGGCACTGTGACGATGTACAGCACCACGTGGTGCGGCTACTGCCAGCGGCTGAAGAAGCAGCTGGACCGCGAGGGCATCGCGTACAAGGAGATCAACATCGAGCACGACCCGGAGTCCGCGGCGTTCGTCGAGAAGGCGAACGGCGGAAACCAGACGGTCCCGACGGTCCTCTTCGAGGACGGCTCGACCCTGACGAACCCCTCGCTGGCCCAGGTGAAGCAGAAGGTCGGCGCCTGATCGCCGTATGACCTGCTGGAGCGGGCCCCGCCGGATTGCCGGCGGGGCCCGCTCTTCGTCTACGTCAGCAGATGAGGCGCCCTGCTGCGGACCTCCGACATCACCTTTGCCGGCGACGGGTTGACCATCGCGTGGCCGGCGACGACGACCGTGGGGACCGTCTCGTTGCCGTCGGCGACCGAGCGGACGAAAGCGGCCGCGTCGGGGTGCTCCCAGATGTTGATCTCGGTGCGCGGGAGTTTCTTCAGGCGCAGGGAGACGCGCAGGCGCATGCAGTACGGGCAGCCCGGGCGCCAATAGACCGTTACGCCCTCGTCGTCGGTCATTACGCCCCCACTCGCCGTGCCCGTATGAGGAGATGAGTCTAGAAGCGGCTTCCCTGCCTGTCGTCGAGAGGAACGCATGCGCACCGAGACCGATGTCCTCGTCCTGGGCGGTTCCGGCGTGGACACCATCGTCCATGTGCCGGAGCTGCCGCTGCCGTTCGCCGACAGCTACATGATCCGGCCGGGCATCGTCACGCGTGCCGGGCAGAGCGGGGACTTCGTCGCCGTCTCGGTCAGCGCCCTGGGGCTTCGCACCCACCACCTCGACATGGTGGGCGAGGACCACGAGGGCGAGCTGGTGCGCGCGCTGCACCACGAACGGGGCATCCCCTTCACCACCGTTCCGCTCCCCGGCGGCACCAAGCGCGCGGTCAATCTGGTCGGTCCCGACGGGCGGCGCCTTTCGCTGTACGACGACTCGCGTTCGCAGGAGTCCGACCGGCTGCCCGAGGCGACGGTACGGAAGCTGGCCGCCGAGAGCCGGCACGCCCATGTCGTGATCACGTACCCGTGCGCCTTCGCGCTGCCCCTGCTGCGGGAAGCGGGCCTGACCGTCTCCACCGATCTGCACAACTGGGACGGCGAGAACCCGTACCACGAGCAGTTCGCGCTCGAAGCGGACCTCGTCTTCCTGTCCACCGCCGCGCTGGCCGATCCGGAGCGCACGATGCGGGAGATCGCGGCGCGCGGCCGGGCCGAGGCGGTCGTCGCGACCGCCGGGGCCGAGGGTGCGTACCTGCTGGCGGACGACGAGCTGACCCATGTGCCCGCCGTCACGCCGCCCGCGCCCGTCGTGGACTCCAACGGCGCGGGCGACGCCTTCGCCGCCGGCTTCCTGTTCGGCCGGCTCGGCGGCGCGGACGTACGGCGGTGCGCCCTGTACGGGGCGGTGGCCGGCGCCTACGCCTGTACGGTCCCGTCCACCCGGACCGACGCCATCAGCCGGGCCGAACTGCTGGCCCGCGCGGCCGAGTTGACCGCACCCGGCGGAAACTAGCCTTCGAAGCCCACCGTGCCGTCCGGCAGGATCGCCTCGACCCGGGCGCCGTGTTCGACCGTGCGGCTGACCGTGCAGTGCTGCTCGTGCGTCATGCGGACGCCGCGGGCGAAGACCTCGGCCGCCTTGCCATTGTTGGCGTCCGCGGGGATGTCGAGTTCGTACGTGACGCGGATCCTGCCGATCCGGCCGTCGTCCTCGGGCGTCGAGACCGACTCGATGGTGATCGCCAGATCGTCGTGCTCGACCGCGCGGGCCGTGCGGTCCAGGACCATGCCGCTGCAGCCGCCCATCGCCGCGAGCAGCAGCTCGACGGGGGTGAAGGAGGGCTGGGCGGAGTCGTCGTCGGCCGCGGCCATCCGGACTTCGGCGCCGCGGTCGTTGCGGGCGGTCCAGTCGCGGTAGCCGTTGCGGGTGGTTTCGATGCGGTAGTCGGCCATCGGTTACTCCATGCCTTTCGCCCCGATTGATCCCCGTAAGGCAGATTACGACGCCACGGCCCTTACGACTCCCTCACCGGAAGCGGCTTGGGCAGCGGCTTTCCGTACCAGAGCTCGATGAGGCGGGCGGCGATCGAGATGCCGTACGGCGGGATGACCTCGCCGGACTCGAAGGCGGCGCGCAGTTCGTCGCGCGAGAACCAGCGGGCCTCCTCGATCTCGTCGCCGTCCACATTGATCTCGGCCGAGGTGGCGCGGGCCATGAAGCCGAGCATCAGGCTGGACGGGAAGGGCCAGGGCTGCGAGGCCACGTACTCGACCTCGCCGACCGTGACACCGGCCTCCTCGAAGACCTCGCGGCGCACCGACTGCTCGATGGACTCACCCGGTTCGACGAAGCCCGCGAGCGTGGAGAAGCGGCCTTCGGGCCAGTGCACCTGGCGGCCGAGAAGGAGGCGGTCCTCCTCGTCGGTGACGGCCATGATCACCGCAGGGTCCGTACGCGGGTAGTGCTCGGCGCCGCAGGCCGGGCAGCGGCGGATGTGGCCGGCCGCGGCGATCTGGGTGCGCTCGGCGCAGCGGGAGCAGAAACGGTGCATCCGCTGCCAGTTCTCCAGGGCGACCGCGTGCACCATCAGGCCCGCGTCGCGCGGCGAGAGCAGCAGGCCGGCCTCGCGCAGTCCGGCCGGGCGCGCGGACTGGTCCATGCGGCCGGGCAGGGTGTCCTTCTGCAGCGCGAAGTAGCGCACGCCGTCCTCGTCGGTGCCCAGGAAGTAGCGGTGCACCTCCGTGTCGGGCGCCTCGAAGGTCGGCGTCATGACGATCTCCGTACCGCCGTCGGCCGTGTCGTCGATCAGCACCTGGCCGCCGGAGACGACGAACACCCGGGTCGTGGGGTGGCTCCAGGCCGCGGCGAGCCAGGCCTCGTCGAGTCGGTGGTGGGCCTCGCGGTCGATCCCGCTCGGCGCGGTCAGCGGGATGGGCCGGTCAGCGGTGCGGTCGGTCCAGGTGGTCACAGGAACTTCCAACTCCCCCGATGGAAAGGGCACTTACGGATACGGCGATACATCGGTACATCGTTGCGGCTGCGGGCTCGGCAGGTGATCCCGTCCGGTGCGTCAGGTGCGCAGCGACCCGGCCAGTTCGGTCCAGAGATACGCGGCGGTCTCGACGCCCTTGGTGAGGAGATCGAGTTCGACCTTCTCATTCGGCGCGTGCCAGCCGTCCGACGGTACGGAGATGCCCAGGAAGAGCACCGGCGACTCCAGGACGTCCTGGAGGTCGGCGGCCGGTCCCGAGCCGCCCTCACGCGTGAAGCGGACCGGCTGCTCGAAGGCGCGGCCCATCGCACGCGCGACGGCTTCGAGGGCCGGGTGGTCGAGCGGGGTGAGGCAGGGGCGCGTGGCACCGCTGAAGGTGAGGGTGTGCCGGACGCCGGCGGGCAGCCGGGCCTCGACCCACTGCGTGATGGCGGCCTCGACACGGGCCGGGTCCTGTCCCGCGACGATACGGAACGAGAGCTTCACGAAGGCCGAGGCCGGCACGACCGTCTTGCCGCCGGCGCCCTGGTAGCCGCCGCCGATGCCGTTGACCTCGGCGGTGGGGCGGGCCCAGATGCGCTCAAGGGTCGAGTAGCCCTGCTCGCCGTGTGCGGCATAGGACTTGGCCGTACGCAGCCACTCCTGCTCGTCGAAGGGCAGCTCGGCGAAGAGCTTCCGCTCGCGGTCCGTGAGCTCGACGATCCCGTCGTAGAACCCGGGGATCGCCACGCGCCCCCGCTCGTCGTGCAGGGCGGCGACGATGCGGCCGACGACGGTGGCCGGGTTGGGCACCGCACCGCCGAACGACCCTGAGTGGATGTCCTGGTCGGGACCGCACACCGACAGCTCGCACTCGACAAGTCCGCGCATCCCGGTGCATACGGTCGGGGTGGTCTCGGACCACATCCCGGTGTCGGAGACGATCACCGCGTCGGCGGCGAGGCGCCCGCGGTGCTGCTCGATCAGGGTGCGGAAGTGCGGGGAGCCCGACTCCTCCTCGCCCTCGATGAGGAGCTTCAGGTTCACGGCCGGGGTGGTGCGCCCTGTGGCCGCCAGGTGCGCCCGTACGCCGAGCGTGTGGAAGAAGACCTGGCCCTTGTCGTCGGCGGCGCCGCGTGCGTAGAGCTGCCTGCCCTTGATCATCGGCTCGAAGGGCTCGGTGTCCCAGCCGTCCGCGAGGGTGGCGGGCTGGACGTCGTGGTGGCCGTAGACCAGGACGGTGGGGGCGGCCGGGTCGTCGCTCGGCCACTCGGCGAAGACGGCGGGGGCGCCCGCGGTCTCCCAGACCTCGGTGACCGGGAAGCCGGTCTCCTTGAGTTTGGCGGTGAGCCAGTCGGCGCTGCGCCGCACATCGTCGGCGTGCTCGGGCTGGGCCGAGACGGAGGGGATGCGCAGCCATTCCTTGAGGTCGTCGAGGAACGTGTCGCTGTGCTGGTCGATGTACTGGCGGACGGCGTTGTCCGGGGTCTGGCTCATGTGTCGAGCGTAACCGGGGTCGGGGGTCGCCTTCTGGTGCGGGTGGGTGGGGGTGCCGGGGCGCCGGGATGCCTCCCCCAGGCCCGCTAGGCAGACCGAGGGTTCAGCAACTCCTCCAGCTGCTCGCGCGTGGGCAACCGCTCCGGGATCGTGACCTTGCCCGTGCGGACGAAGACGAAGGCCGCCGTGACCGTTTCCGGCGGGACCCCGTGCTGCTCGGCCCAGGCGAGGCGGTAGATCGCCAGCTGGAGGGGGTCGGCGGTGCCGCCGTGGCCCGTCTTCCAGTCGACGATCTCGTACGTGATGCCGTCCGCGGTCCGCGTGCGGTAGACCGCGTCGATCCGGCCGCGGATCACCCGGCCCGCGATCGCCAGCTGGAAGGGCGCCTCGATCGCGTACGGGGTGCGGTGGGCGTACGCCGTGCGCTCGAAGGCGTCCTTCAGGGCGGCGAGGTCGTGCTCGTCGGCGATCTCGGCGTCGCCGCCGGGCAGTTCGTCCGGGTCCAGGAGAGGGAGTTCGAGCGCCTCGAAGCGGGACTCGACCCAGGCGTGGAACCGGGTGCCGCGGCGTGCCGCCGGCGCCGGCGGCCGTGGCATCGGGCGGGCCAGCTCGCGGGCGAGACCGTCGGGGTCGGTGGACAGGCGCAGCACCTGCGAGGCGCTGAGCGAGGCGGGCAGCGGCACGTCGTGCGAGGCGCGGCGCGAGCGCTGCAGCTCGGTGGCGAGCGCTTCGAGGTCGCGGTCCCAGGAGGCGACGGTGCGCAGGTCCTCGGGGGTACGGGGGGTACGGGCGCGCGGCACGGGGGTGGGGTGCGGGTCGCGCTCCTGGGAGCGGGAGCGCGGGTGGGGGGCGGCCGGGCGGTGCGGATCCAGGCCGTCCGGGCTGTGCGGGACCGGACCCGGGCCCGGGCCCTCCGGGCGCTGGTGCGGCAGGTCCTCCCAGTCGTCCGGCAGCTCCTCGCCCTCCCCGTACGGCCCTTCGGGCTCCTCGAAGTCCTCGGGTTCCGGCGGCCACTCCGGGTCGTAGGCCTCCTCGTGGGCCTCGTCGCTCGGCACGTCGCCGTACGCGGACGGGTGGGTCCCGTCGTGACCGTACGCCTGCGCGGTGCGCAGGGCGTCGAGGTGGGCGAGGACGGTGGCCGCCGCGGCACGCCGGCGCGCCAGCGAGGCGTCGTCGAGCGGCAGCGGCCAGGCGTGCTCGGCTGAGGCCTCCGCCAACGCCGGGTTCTCCGCCTCGTCCTCCGGCTCCTCGGCCCACATCTCGATCTCGCCATGACCGGCGGCGCAGTGCTCGTACAGCGCGGTCAGGAAGTCCGACGGGCCGCGCTTCTTCTTCTGCGTGGGTCCCCACCAGTGCCCGGAGCCGAGGAGGAGCGAGCGGGGGCGCGTGAACGTCACGTATCCCAGACGGAGTTCCTCGGTGCGCTGGTGGTCCTTCATGTCCTCCTGGAAGGCCTTGAGCCCCCGGCTGTCCCAGCCGGGGACCTCGGGCAGCGTGGCCGCGTCGCCGCGCAGGGCGTGCGGCAGGACCTTGGCCTGCGCGGTCCACTTCTCGCGGCCCTGGCCGCTCGGGAAGGTGCCCGTGACCAGGCCGGGGACGACCACGACGTCCCACTCCAGGCCCTTGGACTTGTGGGCGGTGAGCACCTTGACCGTGTTCTCGCCGCCGGGCAGCGCATTGTCCAGGCCCTTCTCGTACTGCGCGGCGGTGCGCAGGAAGCCGAGGAAGGCGAGCAGCGAGGCGGAGGGGTCGTTGGACGCGAACGAGGCCGCTATGTCGAGGAAGTTGGAGAGCGTCTCGCGGCGGCGGGCGGCGAGCGCGTGCGGGGACGCGGAGAGTTCGACGTCGAGGCCGGTGACGGCGAGGACGCGGTGCAGGACGTCCATCAGCGGGTCGGCGAGCGAGCGGCGCAGTTCGCGCAGCTCGGTGGCGAGCCGGGCGAAGCGCACCCGGGCGTCCGGCGAGAACGGCAGGTCGGTCTCGGCCGGCTCCGCTTCGAGGAAGGTGTCGAGCGCGTCGGCGAGCGAGATCACCTCGGCCGGGTCGACGCCCTCGACGGCCTGGGCGAGGCGGGCGTCCGGGTCCCCTTCGGGGTCCTGCTCGCGGTGCACGAGCATCCGCGCCCGCCGCCCGAGCAGCGCGAGGTCGCGCGGCCCGATCCGCCACCGCGGCCCGGTGAGCAGCCGTACGAGCGAGGCGTTGGCGCCCGGATCCTGCAGCACCTCGCACACCGCCACCAGATCGGCGACCTCGGGCAGGTGCAGGAGTCCGGACAGACCGACCACCTCGACCGGGATGTCCCGGGCGACCAGGGCCCCTTGGATCTCGGCGAAGTCTCCCGCCGTACGGCACAGGACCGCGATGTCCGCGGGTTCCTTTCCCGTACGGACGAGATGGGCGATCGAGTCCGCGAGCCACTCCAGCTCTTCGGCGTGGGTCTCGGTGAGCGCGATCCGTACGACACCGTCCCGCTCGGCGCCGGGGGCGGGTCGCAGCGCCTCGACTCCGGCGTGCAGGGCACGCAGGGGCTCGGCCAGGGTGTTGGCGAGGTCGAGCAGGCGGCCGCCGCTGCGACGGTTCTCGCTCAGCGCGAAGCGGTTCGCGGGGCGGCCGTCGGCGTACGCGAAGTGCTCGGGGAAGTCGTCGAGGTTGGCGACCGAGGCGCCGCGCCAGCCGTAGATCGCCTGGCAGGGGTCGCCCACCGCGGTCACGGGGTGACCGGTGCCGGCGCCGAACAGGCCGGAGAGCAGGATCCGCTGGGCCACGCTCGTGTCCTGGTACTCGTCGAGCAGCACGACCCGGAACTCGTCCCGCAGGATCGCCCCGACCTCGGGCCGGGTGTCGGCGAGGGTCGCGGAGAGCGCGATCTGGTCGCCGAAGTCGAGCACGTCCTTGGCGCGCTTGGCTTCGCGGTAACGGCCGACAAGTTCGGCCAGCTCGAGGCGGGCGGCCGCCGCTTCGGGGACCTTGCGCAGCTCCGCGTTGCTGAGCTTGGCGCTCTCCAGGGTGTGGAGCAGCTCCCGGTCGTACGCGCGCAGGGTGCCCGGCTGCACGAGGTGCTCGGCGAGCTCCGAGTCGAGCGCGAGCAGATCGCTGACGAGGTCCGCGAAGGAACGGGTCAGCGAGGGGTACGGGCCCGGCGCCTCGCGCAGGGTGCGGGCGGCGAGCTGGAAGCGGGTCGCGTCGGCGAGCAGACGCACGGTCGGCTCTATGCCGATGCGCAGGCCGTGGTCGGTGAGGAGGCGTCCGGCGAAGGCGTGGTACGTGGAGATCACCGGCTCGCCCGGCGGGTCGTCCGGGTCGAGGGTCTCCGGGTCGGTGATGCCCGCCTTGATCAGGGCGGTCCGTACGCGTTCGGCGAGCTCGCCGGCCGCCTTGTTCGTGAATGTGAGACCGAGCACCTGCTCCGGGGCCACCTGTCCCGTACCCACCAGCCACACCACGCGTGCCGCCATCACCGTGGTCTTCCCGGACCCGGCTCCGGCCACGATCACCTGCGGCGCGGGCGGCGCCGTGATGCAGGCCGTCTGCTCCGGGGTGAACGGGATGCCGAGCAGCTCCTTGAGCTGATCGGGGTGAGTGAGTCGTGCGGGCACGCTCCGAGGCTACTGGGGCGCTCTGACAAGCGGGGTGCGGACCGGGACGGGCCGGCTCCCGGGAGCAGAGCCCCCGGGAGCGGAGCTCACTGCTGCCCGGACTGCTCCGACTGCCCTGCCTGCCCGGCCGGGCGCTTGCCCTCCACCACCTGGGACGCCGGCGGCGCCTGGACCTCGATGCGCTCGTCGAAGGACGAGAACGTCGCCGTGTTCTTCGCGGCACCCTGCGCCTCGATCCGCAGGACGTACGGCTTGCCCTCCGCCGCCACATGCACCGTGACCTGGTTGCCCTGCTCCGACTTCGTCAGCGTCGCCGTCCGGTGGCCGTCGACCGAGGAGTCCGCACCGCGCGAAGACCCCTTGAGCGCCTCCGGTGTGAACAGCGACTCGATCCGGCAGGTCGTGTCCTTCGCCTTGTCGGGGGACTTCACCCAGCGGCCCTGAGCCGCCTTCGCCGCCGCCTCGCCGCCGAGCACCATCTTCATGAACTCGGGCCCGCCCTTCGAGTACGACGTCCCGTCGACGGTGACCGACTCGACCTGCCCCACCATCGGGAGGTCCATCTTCGTCCGGCACTTCCCGCTCTCGGCGACCTCCATGGTCACCTTGGTGCGCTGGCCCCGCTCCTCGCCGTCGGTGGCGAGGCGGAACGACTTCGCGGACTTCATGGCCGCGGTCGCCTCGTCCGCGATGGTGCCGGCGCTCTTGCCGTCGAAGCTCTGCTCACCGCCACCGCTCGAACAGCCGGCCAGGGCGACCCCGACGATGCCGACCACGGCGAGCGACTTCCCGTACAAGCGCATTGCGTCATTCCTCCCGTTATGTGATCCAAGACACCCGGACCCTAACGGGCGCAGAGCGGACATAACGGGCGCACACGCTCACTCGACGATGTGCCGCCCCTCCGGACGTGCGCTGCACGACGCCTGGAACGAGCAGTGGGTGCAGTGCTGTCCTGACGACGGCCTGAAGCGTTCGTCGAGGACCTTGCCCGCCGCGTTCGCGAGCAGGTCGCCGACCCATTCGCCTTCGTTGAGCGGGCCCTGTGCCTGGACTCTCGGGAGCGCCTCGCCGCCGTCCTTCTTGGGCGCGGGCTGGCGCAGATGGACGAGCTCCGCGCCGCCGGGCAGCGGCCGCTCCCCGTCGAAGACCTCGTCGAGGGCGCCCTCGCGGACCGCCAACTGGTAGACGGCGAGCTGCGGATGGCGCTCCACCTCGGCCGCGGTGGGTGCGTTCTTGCCGGTCTTGAAGTCGACCACGTACGCGCGGCCCTGCGCGTCGGTCTCGACGCGGTCCATCGAACCGCGGATACGGACCTCCACGTCGCCCGTCTCCAGGGTCACGTCGAAGCCGTGCTCGCTCGCGACCGGCGTACGCGTCGCGTTGGAGTCGACGTGCCAGCGCAGGAAGCGCTCCAGGGCCACACGCGCGTTCTGCTTCTCCTGCGCGGACTTCCACGGTGCGTCGAAGGAGAGCCCGTCCCATACGGAGTCGAGCCGGGCCATCAGGACGTCGAGGTCGGCGGGTGTACGGCCGGAGGCGACCTCGTCGGCGAGGACGTGCACCACGTTGCCGAAGCCCTGCGCCGCGGTCGCGGGGGCGTCGGCCTTGACCTCGCGGCCCAGGAACCACTGGAGCGAGCAGGTGTTGGCCAGCTGGTCGAGCGCGCTGCCGGAGAGCGCGACCGGGTGGTCGCGGTCGCGCAGCGGGACCTTGCTGTGCGTCGGCTCGTACATGCCCCACCAGCGGTACGGGTGCGCCGACGGGACGAGGGGACGGCCGTCCTCGTCGCTGAGCGCGGCGAGCCTGGCCAGGCGCAGGGCGGCGGCCTCGCGCAGCTCCTCGGAGGCGCGCGGGTCCACGGTCGTGGCACGCAGCTCGGCGACCAGGGAGGCGACGGACAGGGGGCGGCGGGGGCGGGACGTGATGTCCTTGGCCTCGACGCCGAGTTCGGTGAGGAAGCGGGAGGGCTGGTCGCCGTCCTCCGCGGGGGCCTTCACCGCCGTGACGACCAGGCGCTCGCGGGCTCGGGTCGCGGCCACGTAGAAGAGGCGGCGCTCCTCGGCGAGCAGGGCGCCCGGCGTGAGCGGTTCGGCGAGTCCGTCGCGGCCGATCCGGTCCGCTTCGAGCAGCGAGCCGCGCCGCCGCAGATCGGGCCAGAGCCCCTCCTGCACCCCGGCGACCACGACGAGCCGCCACTGAAGGCCCTTGGAACGGTGCGCGGTCATCAGGCGTACGGCATCGGGCCTGACCGTCCGCTTGGTGAGGGTGTCCGCGGCGATGTCCTCGGCCTCGGCCTCCTCCAGGAAGTTGAGCGCACCGCGCCCGCCTGTGCGCTCCTCGGCGCGCGCCGCGGTCGCGAACAGGGCGCACACGGCGTCGAGATCACGGTCCGCGTTCCGCCCGGCGGCGCCGCCCCGGTACGCGGCGCGCTCCAGGCGGGCGGGCCACGGGGTCCCGTCCCACAGCTCCCACAGCGCGTCCTCGGCAGTGCCTCCGCCGGCCAGCAGCTCACGCGTCTTGAGCAGCAGCGCGCCGAGCCGCTGGGCTCCCTTCGCATACGCGGGGTCGTGCGCGGCGAGCCGCTCGGGCTCGGCGAGCGCACGGGCGAGCAGCTCGTCGGAGGGCCGCGGCGTGCGGTTGCCGCCCGCCCGCTCCTCGTCGCGCAGGGCGCGGCCGAGCCGGCGCAGGTCGGCGGGGTCCATGCCGGCGAGCGGGGAGGTGAGCAGGGTGAGGGCGGTCTCGGTGGAGAGCCAGGAGGGCGCGAGGTCGCCGTCGGCGCGGGCTTCACCGCCGGCCGCCTCACCGTCCTCCCGTACCGAAGGAGTCCCCTCGTCCTGCCGTACCGAAGGGGTCCCCTCGCCTTCCCGTACCGAAGGGCTCCCCTCGCCCTCCCGTACCGAAGGGGTCCCCTCGCCCTCGCGCTCCGCCAACACCCCCTCCGCCACCGCCCGCAGCGCGAGCAGCAGCGTCGCGACCGCCGGTTCGTGGCGCAGGGCCAGGTCGTCGCCGTCTATCTCCAAGGGGACGCCGGCCGCGGTGAGCGTCCGTCGGACGCCCGGGATGGTGCGGGCACCCGCACGCACCAGAACCGCCATCTCCGACCAAGGGATGCCGTCCTCCAGGTGCGCGCGGCGCAACAGGTCGGCGATGTTGTCGAGTTCGGTGCCGGGGGTCGGATACGTGTAGACCTCGACGCCGCCGCCCTCGTGTACGGCCGCGAGCTCGCGGTGGCGGCGGACCTTCTCGACGGGCAGCCTCGGCAGGGGCATCCGGCGGGTGATCAGCCGGGTCGCGGCCAGGAGCGCGGCGCCCGAGCGGCGGGAGGTCGTCAGGACCTCGACGGGCGCCGGGCGTCCGTCTTTACGGGGAAAGGCGTCCGGGAAGTCGAGGATGCCGTTCACGTCCGAGCCGCGGAACGCGTAGATCGACTGGTCCGGGTCGCCGAACGTGACCAGGGTGCGGCCGTCGCCCGCGAGCGCCTCCAGGAGCCGGACCTGGGAGGGGTCGGTGTCCTGGTACTCGTCGACGAACACCGCGTCGTAGCGCAGCGCCAGCTGCGCGGCGACGTCCGGGCGGCGGGCGAGCAGGACCGCGCGGTGGACGAGTTCCGCGTAGTCGAGGACGCCCTGCGCGTCGAGCACGTCGAGGTACTCGGCGAGGAAGCCGGCCGCCGCGTCCCAGTCGGGGCGGCCGATACGGCGGGCGAAGTCGGCGAGGGCGTCCGGGCCGAGGCCCAGCTCGCGGCTGCGGGCGAGCACCGCGCGGACCTCGTCGGCGAAGCCGCGGGTGGTCAGACAGGCGCGCAGGTCCTCGGGCCAGCGGATCCGGGCGTGGCCCTCGGCGGCCAGTTCCAGCTCACCTTCGAGCAGTTCGCGGACCATCACGTCCTGCTCGGGACCGGACAGCAGCCGCAGCGGGTTGACGAACAGGTCGACGTCCTGGTGGGCGCGGACCAGGGCGTAACAGAACGAGTGGAAGGTCGAAGCCTGCGGCGCCCGCACGCCGCCGATCCTGAGCGCCATCCGGTCGCGCAGCTCGACGGCGGCCTTGCGGCTGAAGGTGAGGACCAGGATCCGCTCGGGGTCCGTGCCGTCCTCCACACGCCGCGTGACGGCCTCGACCAGCGTGGTGGTCTTGCCGGTGCCGGGGCCGGCGAGAACGAGAAGCGGTCCGCCCTCATGGTCAACCACCGCGCGCTGAGCTGCGTCCAGACGAGGGGGATCCACACGCGGCGGCCGGGTACGCACCAGGCGGTACGCACCGTGGGTCCCCGGACGCGTCGCAGCGTCCGGAGTGCGCCGTTCGGAAGTGGAGGAGCTCACGTGGATCGCCGGTCCTGGTGGGTGTACGGGGTGGAAAGCAGTGGCTGTGCCCAAGGGTGGGTATCGGGGCTGCCGGGTGTGGTGGCAGCGCGGTGATTGCCGCGCCCGACGCTACGCGAGTGCGGAGGCGGGTCTCGCCGCTTCCCGTGGTTGTTGCCCTTGGCCTGCGCGAACGCCGTATCCTGGCCCCGCTTCCCCCGGACGGGCCCGCCATCGCCCCTGAGGCGCGCGGATGTCGGAAGCTGTCATGTGTGAGTGGGCCCCTCAGGCAGCGCGCCGTCCCAGCGCGCCCGCCGCATGTCGAGCCGTTGGCCGCCGTCCGCGGCCGTGCGCAGCGGTGTGGCCTCCACCCGGTACTGCTCGAGCGCGCGCCGCTCGTGCCCGGGCAGCAGCACCCCGTCCGAGCGCACCACACGCCACCACGGGACCGCGCCGCCGTAGAGCGCCATCGCGCGGCCGACCTGCCGGGGACCGCCATCGCCGAGCCACTCGGCGACATCGCCGTAGGTCATGACCCGGCCGGGCGGGATCTGCTCGGCGACCTCGAGCACGCGCTCGGCGTACTCGGGGATCTCAGGGATCTCATCGATCGCGTGGATCTCAGGGGGCCGCTGCTCGCTCATCCGCTCCATGGTGCCGTACGCCACCGACAGTGCGACGGGTCCGTGGAAACGGATGCCGGGCGGAACGGGCCGGGCAAACTCTCACAACACCGGCACGCGGTGTCTCCTGATTGCACCCTGATGCCCCCTGACGTCGGTGGCTCATGCCACCATCATCCGGGCGGTGACTGGTGATACGAGATCAAAAAGCGACGGATTCCGAAGGTACGCAGGGAGCGGACCCCATAAAGGGCGACGGCTCCGCTGCCGCTTCGCCGCGCCCTGACGACGTATCGCCGCGCCCGCGCCCGTACGAGAGCAACGGCGCCGCCCCCGCCGACGCGGACCACGACGATCACCACGAGCACGCGCCGGCCGAGGGGAACGTCGACCGGGTCGAGGGCGACGAGCCGCTGCTGCCCGCCCGTGTGCACCGGCCATCGGACCTGATGCGGCTGCTCGTCGGGATCCTGGCGATCGCGCTGCTGCTCGCCATCGCCGCGTTCGCGCACGGCACCACGAGCGGCCTCGAGGACGACATCTACAAGCGGACCGGGACGGCCCCCGATCTGCTGATCAAGTTCGCGGGTCTGGCGTCCAGCATCGCGGTGCTGCTCGTCCCCGTGGCGTTCGCCATCGAGCGGCTGATCAAACGGGACGGACTGCGGATCGCCGACGGTGTGCTCGCGGCCGTGCTCGCCCACGGCGTCACCCTGGCCACCGACCTCTGGGTCGCGGAGGCCGCGCCCGAATCCGTACGGGACGCGCTGACCCGACTCAACGACGCGGGGCAGCTGACCGATCCGGTGCACGGCTATCTGGCGCCGGTGATCGCGTACATGACGGCGGTCGGTCTGTCGCGCCGACCGCGCTGGCGCGTGCTGCTGTGGGCGGTGCTGCTGCTCGACGCGGTGTCGATGCTGGTGGCCGGGTACACCACGCCGTTCTCGATCATCCTGACCGTACTCATCGGCTGGTCCGTCGCGTACGGAACGCTGTACGCGGTCGGTTCTCCCAACGTGCGGCCCACCGCGCAGAACCTTCTGAGCGGTCTGCGCCATGTCGGCTTCAAGCCGGTGAGCGCGGCGCGCGCCGAGGAGACCTCGGACGCGCCGGACAGCGGCGACCGCGGCCGGCACTACTTCGTGACGCTTGAGGACGGGCCGCCGCTCGACATCACGGTGGTCGACCGCGAGCAGCAGGCGCACGGCTTCTTCTACCGGGTGTGGCGGCGCCTGACGCTGCGCTCGCTGACCACCCGCCGCTCGCTCCTGTCGCTGCGGCAGGCCCTCGAGCAGGAGGCGCTGCTCGCGTACGCGGCGATCGCCGCGGGTGCCAACGCGCCCAAGCTGATCGCCACATCCGAGCTGGGCCCGGACGCCGTGATGCTCGTGTACGAGCACACCGGCGGGCGCAGACTCGACTCGCTGGACGACGACGCGATCACCGACGGCCTGATGCGGGACACATGGCGGCAGGTGCAGGCGCTGCAGTCGCGGCGGATCGCGCACAGGCGCCTGGCCGGCGACGCGATCTTGGTGGATCGTTCCGGCAAGGTGATCATCACGGATCTCCGGGGCGGCGAGATCGCGGCCGGGGACCTGCTGCTCCGTATGGATATCGCGCAGCTCCTGACGACGTTCGGTCTGCGGGTCGGGGCCGAGCGGGCCGTCGGCGGGGCGGTCGAGGTGCTCGGCGGGGACACGGTCGCGGACTGTCTGCCGCTGCTGCAGCCGATCGCGCTGTCGCGCTCGACGCGGGCGATGCTGCGCAAGCTCGGCCGTGAGCGGGCGGAGCGGGAGCGGGAGGCGGTGCTGGATGCTTCGCGGCTCGCGAAGGAGGCGCGGGCCTCTGCCGAGGGCGACGCCGACGCCTTGCTGCACAAGGCCAGCAAGGCCGAGCGGCAGGCGGAGAAGCGGGCGATCGACGAGGCCGTCGAGGAGACCCGTGAGGACGACCTGCTCACCCAGATCCGCCACCAGGTGCTCAGCATCCGTCCGCAGGCGCCGGTCGAGCCGGCCCAGTTGGAGCGGATCAAGCCGCGCACGCTGATCAGCTGGATCGCGGGGGCGATCGCGGCCTACTTCCTGATGGGGCAGCTGACGGAGTTCGAGTTCGCGCGGCTCGAGAACGCCGAGTGGGGTTGGGTAGCGGCCGCGGTCGCGTTCTCCGCACTCAGCTATGTGGCCGCGGCCATGAGCCTGCTCGGTTTCGTACCGGAGCGGGTGCCCTTCCTGAGGACCATCGCGGCACAGGTGGCCGGGTCCTTCGTGAAGATCGTGGCGCCGGCCGCGGTCGGCGGAGTGGCGCTCAACACGCGCTTCCTGCAGCGGGCCGGGGTGCGCTCCGGTCTCGCGGTGGCGAGCGTCGGAGCCTCGCAGCTGTTCGGCCTCGGGGCGCACATTCTGCTGCTCCTGACGTTCGGCTATCTGACGGGCACGGAGAACAAGGCGGATTTCACACCGTCCCGTGCGGTGATCGCCGGACTGCTCACCGTCGCCGTGCTTGTTCTCGTGGTGACCGCGGTGCCGTTCATGCGGAAGTTCCTGTCCACGCGGGTGCGGTCGCTGTTCGCGGGGGTCGTGCCGCGCATGCTGGATGTGCTGCAGCGACCGCAGAAGCTGCTCACGGGGATCGGCGGGATGCTGCTTCTGACGGCGTCCTTCGTGATGTGCCTGTACGCGTGTCTGGTGGCCTTCGGAGCGGACGCGACCTCGGTCAGTCTGGCGGGGGTCGCGGTGGCGTTCCTCGTGGGCAACGCCGCCGGGTCGGCGGCGCCCACGCCCGGTGGTGTGGGGGCGGTGGAGCTCGCGATCTCCGGTCTGCTGGTGCCGCTCGCCGGGGTGCCCATCGAGATCGCCACTCCCGCGGTGCTGCTCTACCGGTTGCTGACGCTCTGGCTGCCGGTCCTTCCGGGATGGCTCGCGTTCAATCACCTGACCCGCAAGGGCGCGCTCTAGTACGCCAGGAGCAATGTCACCAGCAGCGCCAGCGACCCCATGACCTCGATCGCGCCCACCACCGGCACCTTCACACCGCGGCCCGGCAGCACGACCGCCCGTACGAGATAGGCGGCGAACGGGAGCGTGAGCCAGGGGTTCAGGAGGGCGGCCGCGGGGATCGCGAGCGCGTGGCAGGTCACCGAACCCCGGTAGTACGTCCGGGAGTTGCGCTCGCGGATCATCGTCTTCACGTACGGGACCGTGCCCGCGAAGTAGAGGAGACAGGCGAGCGCCGGTCCGAGCGCGCCCCAACTGCCCTCCCCCAGGCGGTAGGTGACCAGGAGCATCCCGCAGGCCGGGACCACCGCGAGCAGGCCGTTCACCAGCGCGCGCTCCTTGTTGCGCCGGGCGTACCAGGTGTTGGCCGCGACGAAGGGGGCGGCGAACACGCAGGCCGCCAGGAGCCACGGGTGGAGGTACGCCAGCGGGAGGCCGAGCACGGCGAACGCGGCGCCGAAGACGAGCGCCGGACGGATATGGCGGCGGGGCGCCTTCGGGTTGCGGGAGACGCGCGACAGACGGAGCCACTGCTGGGCGTGGTACGTCGCCATGTAGCCGAGCAGCCAGGCCGCCAGGAGCGGCAGATGCGCCCACCGCGGTGAGCCGAGGAACGTACCGGCGGCAAACGGCACCGCGAGCATCGCCCACGCCCCGTGCTGATCCGGCAGCCAGCTACTGCGGCTGCGACTGCGGCTCACAAAACCCTCCCGACTCCGGAATGTTGACCCTCTCCACCATCGCAGGGCGGGTCCTGGGGAAGTCAGGGAAGAGGTCCCGGCCGTAGGGGACCTCTGTCACCGCAAGTGCCCGAAATGCGGGCATAGCCTCGGATCAAGCCAATTCCACAGGTGTCCGGAGGGACGAGGCGTGCAGCAGGACAGCAAGAGCGCTGCCGAAGCATTGATCAAGGCCGGTGGTTTCTTCCGCCGCTCCGACGTGTCCAAGGTGTCGGAGGACCTGCGCACCATCACGCATACCGGCGGCCGCGCCGCCGAGGTCTTCTACCGAGACCGCTGGAGCCACGACAAGGTCGTCCATTCGACGCACGGCGTGAACTGCACCGGATCGTGCCGCTGGAAGGTGTACGTCAAGGACGGCATCATCACCTGGGAGACCCAGGCCACGGACTATCCGTCGACCGGTCCCGACCGTCCCGAGTACGAGCCGCGCGGCTGCCCGCGAGGCGCTTCCTTCTCCTGGTACTCGTATTCGCCGACCCGCGTGCGCTATCCGCTGGTCCGCGGCACGCTCCTGGAGATGTACCGCGAGGCCAGGAAGCGCCTCAAGGACCCGGTCCTGGCCTGGGCCGACATCCAAAAGGACGACGAGCGCCGCCGTAAGTACCAGAAGGCGCGCGGCAAGGGCGGCCTGGTGCGGGCCACTTGGGAAGAGGCCACGGAGATCGCCGCGGCGGCCCATGTGCACACCATCAAGAATTACGGGCCCGATCGCGTCGCAGGTTTCTCACCGATTCCCGCGATGTCGATGGCCTCGCATGCGGCCGGTGCGCGGTTCCATTCGCTGATCGGTGCGCCGATGCTCAGCTTCTACGACTGGTACGCGGATCTCCCGGTCGCCTCCCCGCAGGTTTTCGGCGACCAGACGGACGTTCCCGAATCGGGTGACTGGTGGGACGCCGCGTATCTGATGATGTGGGGCTCCAATGTGCCGGTGACCCGCACCCCGGACGCCCACTGGATGGCCGAGGCGCGCTACCGCGGGCAGAAGGTCGTCACCGTATCGCCGGATTTCGCGGACAACACCAAGTTCGCCGACGAGTGGATGCATCCGCACCCCGGCACGGACGGAGCGCTCGCGCTGGCCATGGGGCACGTCATCCTCAAGGAGTTCTTCGTCGAGAAGAAGACGGAATTCTTCGAGAATTACGTACGGAAGTACACCGACCTTCCCTTCCTCGTCTCCCTCAAGGAGAGCGAACAAGGCCTCGTACCCGGCAAGTTCCTCAATGCCGAGGATCTCGGCCTGGAGACCGAGAACGCCGCGTGGAAGACCGTTCTCGTGGATGACGTGACCGGTGAACTCACCGTCCCCAACGGCACCTTGGGCCACCGCTGGGGCAAGAACGAGACCCCCGAGTGGAATCTCGACCTCGGCGACACCGTGCCCCGGCTCTCCCTCGTCGACCACGCCGACGACACGGCGACCGTCACGCTGCCCCGGTTCGACGAGGACGGCGTGCTGCGCCGGGGCGTCCCCGTGCGCCGCGTCGGCGACCGTCTCGTCACCACCGTCTTCGACCTGCTGCTCGCCCAGTACGGCGTCGAGCGCCCCGGTCTGCCCGGCGAGTGGCCGACGTCGTACGAGGACACGGAAATCCCCGGCACCCCCGGCTGGCAGGAGACCCTGACCTCCGTACCCGCCGCCCAGGCCACCCGCGTGGCAAGGGAGTTCGCGCAGACCGCCGTGGACTCCGAGGGCCGCTGCATGATCCTCATGGGTGCGGGCACCAACCACTGGTTCCACTCCGAGACGATCTACCGCGCCTTCCTCGCCCTGCTCACGATGACCGGCTGCCAGGGCCGCAACGGCGGCGGCTGGGGCCACTACGTCGGCCAGGAGAAGTGCCGTCCGGTGACCGGCTGGGCGACGCTCGCGAGCGCGAGCGACTGGGGCCGGCCGCCCCGGCACATGATCGGCGCGGGCTGGTTCTACCTGCACACCGACCAGTGGCGTTACGACAGCCTGCCCGCCGACGCGCTCGCCTCGCCGCTCGGTGACGGCCGCTTCGCGGGCATGACCGGCGCCGACTGCCTGGCCGCCTCCGCGCGCATGGGCTGGATGCCCTCGTATCCGACCTTCGACCGCAACCCCCTGGAGCTGGGCGAGGCGGCCGAGGACCCGGTCCAGCACGCGGTGCAGCTGCTCAAGGACGGCGAGCTCGGCTTCGCCGGCGAGGATCCCGACGCGCCGGGCAACTGGCCGCGCGTGCTCAACGTATGGCGGGCGAATCTCCTGGGGTCCTCGTCCAAGGGCAACGAGTACTTCCTCAAGCACCTGCTCGGCACCCACTCCAACCTGCCCGAGGACGGGCCGCGTTGTGCGCCGCGGGACGTCACCTGGCACGAGGAGGACGTCGAGGGCAAGCTCGATCTGCTGCTCACCATGGACTTCCGGATGACCTCGACGACGCTGCTCGCCGATGTCGTGCTGCCCGCGGCCACCTGGTACGAGAAGCACGATCTGTCGTCCACCGACATGCACCCCTTCCTGCACGCGTTCACGCCGGCCGTGGACCCGCCGTGGCAGGCGCGTTCGGACTACGACGCGTTCCACGCGATAGCCAAGCGCTTCGGTGAACTGGCCAAGGACCACCTGGGTGTCCGCAAGGACCTCGTCGCGACCGCGCTCCAGCACGACACCCCCGGCGGCGAGATGGCCCAGCCCGGCGGTGTGGCGCTCGACTGGTCGAAGGGCGAGTGCGAGCCCGTACCGGGCCGGACCATGTACAACCTGACGGTCGTCGAGCGGGATTACGGCGCCGTCGGTGAGAAGTTCGCCGCGCTCGGTCCGCTGGTCGACACCCTGGGCGTGACCACGAAGGCGGTCACGTACGAGGTCGGCGAGGAAGTCGCGTATCTGAAGGAGAAGAACGGGGTCGTACGCGGCGGAGTGGCCGCGGGACGCCCGCGTCTCGACACCGCGCAGCGGGCCTGCGAGGCGATCCTCCAGCTCTCCGGGACCTCCAACGGGCGCCTGGCCACCCAGGGTTTCCACACCCTGGAGAAGTCCACCGGGCAGGAGATGGCGCATCTCGCGGCCGAGGCCGAGGGCAAGCGGATCACGTTCGCCGACACCCAGGCCCGGCCGGTGCCGGTCATCACCAGCCCCGAGTGGTCCGGCAGCGAGTCCGGGGGCCGGCGCTACACGGCGTTCACCGTGAACACCGAGCACCTCAAGCCCTGGCACACCCTCACCGGGCGCCAGCACTTCTTCCTCGACCACGACTGGATCCACGAGGTCGGCGAGTCCATGCCGGTCTACAAGCCGCCGCTGGACATGAACAAGCTGTACGGGGAGCCGAAGCTCGGCACCGTGGAGGAGAAGTCCGTCGCCGTCCGGTACCTGACCCCGCACAACAAGTGGGCGATCCACAGCCAGTACCAGGACAACCTGTACATGATGACGCTCGGCCGCGGCGGTCAGACGGTGTGGATGTCGCCGCAGGACGCCGAGTCGATCGGGGTCGCGGACAACGACTGGATCGAGGCGGTCAACCGCAACGGTGTGGTCACCGCCCGCGCGATCGTCTCGCACAAGATGCCGCCCGGCACGGTCTACATGAACCACGCGCAGGAGCGCACGGTCGGCGTCCCGAAGACCGAGAAGACCGGCAGGCGCGGCGGTATCCACAACTCGCTGACCCGGATCATGCTCAAGCCCACCCATCTCGTGGGCGGCTACGCCCAGTTGACCTGGGCCTTCAACTACCTCGGCCCGACCGGCAACCAGCGTGACGAGGTCACCGTCATCCGCCGCCGCAACCAGGATGTGGAGTACTGACATGCGCGTCATGGCACAGGTCGCGATGGTCATGAACCTCGACAAGTGCATCGGCTGCCACACCTGCTCGGTCACCTGCAAGCAGGCGTGGACCAACCGCAAGGGCACCGAGTACGTCTGGTTCAACAACGTCGAGACGCTGCCCGGCCAGGGCTACCCCCGGCGCTGGGAGGACCAGGAGAAGTGGAAGGGCGGCTGGGAGCGCACCCGTTCGGGACGGCTGCGGCTCAAGGCCGGCGGCAAGGCGAAGCGCCTCGGGCAGATCTTCGCCAACCCGGAGATGCCTCAGATCGAGGACTACTACCAGCCCTGGACGTACGAGTACAAGAACCTCACCGAGGCCCCGGCCGGCGACGACATGCCCGTCGCCCGGCCCGTCTCGCAGGTCACCGGTGAGCCGATCGACAAGATCGAGTGGGGCCCCAACTGGGAGGACAACCTGGGCGGCGGGCCCGAGCACGCCGTCAAGGACCCGCTCGTCGAGAAGGTCAACGCGATCCGCGACCAGGTCGGCGAACAGATCCGCATGGAGTTCGAGCAGAGCTTCATGTTCTATCTGCCGCGCGTGTGCGAGCACTGCCTCAACCCGGCCTGCGTGTCGGCCTGTCCGTCCGGCGCGATGTACAAGCGCGTCGAGGACGGGATCGTCCTGGTCGACCAGGACCAGTGCCGCGGCTGGCGGATGTGCGTCTCCTCCTGCCCGTACAAGAAGGTCTATTTCAACCACTCCACCGGCAAGGCCGAGAAGTGCACCTTCTGCTTCCCGCGCGTCGAGGTCGGGCTGCCGACCGTGTGCTCGGAGACCTGTGTCGGGCGGATGCGCTATCTCGGCGTGATGCTGTACGACGCGGACAAGGTCACCGAGGCCGCGGCGGTCGAGGACGAACAGGACCTGTACCCGGCCCAGTTGGGCGCCTTCCTCGACCCGCACGACCCGGCCGTGATCGCCGCCGCCCGCGCGAACGGCATCACCGACGAGTGGCTCGACGCCGCCCGCCGCTCTCCCATCTACGACCTGATCTGCACCTACCAGGTCGCGCTCCCGCTCCACCCGGAGTACCGCACCATGCCCATGGTCTGGTACGTCCCGCCGCTCTCCCCGGTCGTCGACGCGGTCGCCGCGACGGGCAGCGACGGTGAGGACGCGGGCAATCTGTTCGGCGCCATCGACGCCATGCGCATCCCGGTCGAGTACCTCGCCGAGCTGCTCGCCGCCGGGGACACGTACGTCGTCGACTCCGTGCTGCGCCGGATGGCCGCGATGCGCGCGTACATGCGCCGGGTCAATCTGAAGCAGCCGCGCGACGAGTCGATCGCGGCCGCCGTCGGGCTGACCGGCGAGGAGATCGAGGACATGTTCCGGCTGCTCGCGATCGCCAAGTACGAGGACCGGTACGTGATTCCGACGGCCGCGCGCGCCGACGCGGAGGCGCTGGCCGACTCGCACCCGATCGATGACTCGTGCCCCGTCTCCGCCCAAGCGCTGGGCGGCAGCCGCCCCCTGCTCAACCTCTCCCCGACGCGGAGGAGTGCATGACCCCCGATGCGCTGGTACGCCTGGTCGCCGGCCGACTGCTCCAGTACCCCGACGCGAGGCTGCACGAGGAGCTCCCGCAGTTCGAGGCGGCCCTCACCGGGGCGGCCCCCGAACCGGCCGGACTCCTCGCCGAGTTCCTCGCGTACGCACGTGTGACGCCGGAGCTGGAACTCGCCGCGCACTACAGCGACGTCTTCGACACCCGTAACCGCCGCTGCCTCTACCTCACGTGGTGGACGGACGGCGACACCCGCAACCGCGGTCTGTCCCTGGTCCGCATGAAGCGGATCTACCGGGACTTCGGCCTGGAGTTCGCGAGCGAGGAACTGCCCGACTTCCTGCCCGTGGCCCTGGAGTTCGCGGCCCTGCACCCCGAGGCCGGCACCCTGCTCCTCGAGGAGCACCGGGCCGGGCTCGAACTGCTCCGCCTCGCCGTGACCGCCGCGGACACCCCGTACGCGCGGGTCCTCGAAGCCGTCTGCGCCACGCTGCCCGGGCCCTCGCCCGAGACCAAGGCCGAGGCGAAGGCGCTCGCCAAGCGCGGGCCGAAGCACGAGAGCGTCGGGCTCTCCGACCCCCTCGAACCCTTCGGGCCGGGAGTCGAACTCCCCTGGCCCACCACCCGCCTGGAAACCGCGGAAAGGACGCCGGCCTGATGGACCTGATCCTGTGGGGAGCGTTCCCCTATGTCGTCGTGGTGCTGCTGGTCTCCGGGCTGATCTGGCGGGCGCGCTACGACAAGTTCGGCTGGACCACGCACTCCACGCAGGTGCACGAGTCGCGTCTGCTGCGGATCGGCTCGCCGCTGTTCCACTTCGGGATGGCGTTCGTGGTCGTGGGGCATGTGGTCGGGCTCCTGATCCCCAAGACCTGGACCGACGCGGTCGGGCTCAGCGACCACACGTACCACCTGCTCGCCGTCTCCACCGGCTCGGTCGCGGGCGTCGCGGCCGCCGTGGGCATCGGCATCCTCGTCTACCGCCGCTTCAAGGTCCCCGCCGTGCGGCAGGCGACGCTCAGGAGCGACCACCTGATGTACACGTTCCTGCTCGGCGCGATGGCGCTCGGGATCGTGGCCACGCTGCTCAACTCGACCGGAGCGACCGGGGATTACAACTACCGCGAGGGCGTCTCGCTGTGGTTCCGCTCGCTGTTCACCTTCCAGCCGGACTACGCGCTGATGGGCCAGGCGCCCGTCGCCTTCCAGCTGCATGTGCTCTTCGGCCTCGGGCTCTTCCTCCTCATCCCGTTCTCGCGCCTGGTCCACATGTTCAGCGCACCGCTGAAGTACCTCTTCCGCCCGTACGTGGTCTACCGCAGCCGCGACCCGCAGCAGCTCGCGCACCGTCCGTCGCGGCGCGGCTGGGAGAAGGTCGGCTCGTGAAGGGCGTCGTCCGCACCCCGCGCCACTCGGTCGGCGAGCGGCCGTTCATCGTCATCTGGGAAGCGACCCGCGCCTGCCCCCTGGCGTGCCTGCACTGCCGCGCCGAGGCCCAACTCGCCCGCGACCCCGGGGAGTTGGACGGCGCTGACGCGCGCGCCCTCATGGACCAGATCGCGTCCTTCGGCAAACCGAGCCCGCTGTTCGTGATCACGGGCGGCGACCCGTTCCAGCGCGCGGACCTGTGCGAGCTCATCGCGTACGGGACCTCGCTCGGTCTCCGTATCGCGGTCTCCCCCTCGGGCACCCCGACCCTCACGCACGAGAACCTCGCGGCGGTACGGGAAGCGGGCGCCGTGGCCCTGTCGCTGTCCCTGGACGGCTCGACGGCCGCGCGGCACGACGCGTTCCGCGGCGTTCCCGGGGTCTACGACTGGACGCTCGACGGCTGGCGGATGGCCCGCGACCTCGGCCTCAAGGTGCAGATCAACACCACGGTCACCCGGGACAGCCTGCACGACCTCGCCGATATCGCGGCGGTCGTGAAGCGCGAGGGCGCGATGATCTGGAGCGGCTTCATCCTGGTCCCGACGGGACGCGGCGAACAGCTGGACTCCCTCACGCCCGCGGAGGTCGAGGACGTCATGCACTTCCTCTACGACTGCGGCGCGGTCATGGCGACGAAGACGACGGAGGGCCATCACTTCCGCCGGATCGCACTCCAGCGCACGGCGCTGGCCGAGCGCGGGGAACAGCCGGTGACGGGCCCCCTGTACGCCTCCCTCGTCGCGCGCGCCCGCGAGCTCGGTGTCTTCGACGGTGCACGGCGGGCGGTGCGCCGCCCTCCGATGGACGTGGGCTCGGGCCGCGGCTTCGTCTTCGTCTCGCACACCGGCGAGGTACACCCCAGCGGCTTCCTGCCCCTGTCGGCGGGCAACGTCAAGAACCACCCTCTCCCGGACATCTACCGGGACTCGGCCCTGTTCAACTCCCTCCGCGACCCGTCCCTGCTCGAGGGCAAGTGCGGCCGCTGCGAGTACAACACGGTGTGCGGGGGGTCGCGGTCGCGGGCTTATGCGGTGACGGGGCGGACGCTGGCGGAGGACCCCTGGTGCGCTTACGAGCCGCCCAGCCCCGCAGGCACACCCAACCCCGCCGGCACACCCAGCCCCGCAGGCGCCCCGCCCTCACCCGGCAAACCCGGCCCCAAACCAGAAATGGCCACCTGACGCCCGACAACAGCCAAAAGCACGAGCCGCCGGCACCCCCACGGAACGTAGCGTCGAAACGCGGACCCACCCCCCAACGCGGGAGCAACCCATGCGCTCAGTGATCGTCATCGGCGGCGGCATCAGCGGCCTTGCGGCAGCCTGGCAGCTGCGCGGAAAGGCCGACGTCACCGTCCTGGAAAGCGACCAGCGCATCGGCGGCAAACTGCACACCAGCACCATCGGCGGCATCCCCGTCGACACCGGCGCCGAATCCATCATGGCGCTGCGCCCCGAGGCGGTGGAGCTCGCCCAGGAAGTCGGCCTCGGCACCGAGCTGTGCGACCCGGCCACCGCCCCCACCACCGTCTGGACCCGCGGTCAGCTGCGGCCCATGCCCGCAGGACACGTCCTCGGCATCCCCACCGAGCCCCGCGCCCTTGCCGGCACCGGTCTGCTCTCCGACGAGGGCCTCGAGCGGCTCTGCCGCGAAGAGGAACTCCCGGCGGGCCCGCTGCCCCGCGACACCGATATCTCCGTCGCCGGCTACCTCTCCGAGCGCATCGGGCAGGAGGCCGTGGACCGTCTCGTCGAGCCCCTGCTCGGCGGCGTCTACGCGGGCCGCGCCGACCGTCTCTCGCTGCGCGCGGCCATGCCCCGCCTGGCCGCGGTCGCCGAGCACGGCGGCTCGATCATCGGCGCGCTGCGCCGCGTGCGTGCGGCGGGCGCCCCGAAGGTGGCGGCGGTCCAGGGCGTACGCGGCGGTACGGGCCGGCTCCCGATCGCCGTCGCCCAGGCCTCCGGCGCCCGTATCCTCACCGCGACCCGCGCCCGCGAGCTGGCGCCCACCCCGTCCGGACGCTGGCGGGTGTGCGCCCAGACCGCGGACGGCCCGCTGGTCATGGAGGCCGACGCGGTGATCCTCGCGCTGCCCGCCTACGCGGCCGCCGAGCTGCTTCGCGGCCACTCCCCCGCGGCCCACGAGGACCTCTCCGCGATCCAGCACGCCAACTCCGCCGTGATCACCATGGCCTTCGACCGGGCCCGTACCGCCTCGCTGCCCGAGGGCAACGGCTTCCTGGTGCCGCCGGTCGACGGTCATGTCATCAAGGCCACCTCGTTCCTTACCAACAAGTGGAGCTGGCTCCAGGAGTCCGCGCCGGGCTCCTTCGTCCTGCGGGTCTCCATCGGGCGCGCGGGAGAGGACAAGGAACTCGACGTGCCCGACCGGCACTTGATCCGTACCGCCGTGTCCGAACTGCATCTCGCGGCCGGCCGCATGGGCGAGCCCACCTCGGCCCGCGTCACGCGCTGGGACCGGAGCCTGCCGCAGTACGGCGTGGGCCATGCCGACCGGGTCGAGCGGATCCGCGAGGCCGTCGCCAAGCTGCCGGGCATCGAACTGTCCGGCGCCGCGTACGAGGGCGTCGGGGTGGCCGCGTGCGTGGCGACCGGGCGCAAGGCCGCACGCCAGGTGTTCGAGGGCTGAGCCGGTCGGGTCGAGGACTGAGCCGAGGGCCGGGTCGAGGACTGCGCCGAGGGCCGGGTCGAGGACTGAGCCGAGGGCCGGGTCGAGGGCAGAGCCCCTTCCGTACGGAGCCCGTCGCGGACCGGTCGCCGCCCGCACCGCACGCCGTGCATGATCACACGTACGGCCCGCGCCAAAGGCGACCCCGCCCACCCGCCCGCAGGATGGGGGGCATGCCGAAGCCCCGCGCTGTGCGTCTCGCCCTGCCCGCCGTCCTCGCCCTGACCACCGCCTTGGCCACCGGCTGCGGCGGTGACTCCGACGGAAACGAGAAGGGCGATCTCACCGCACAGCAGCTGAAGTGGAAGGACTGCCCCGCACCCAGCGCGGCCCAGGGCGGCGGCGAGGCGCCGAGCCCGCTGCCGGCCGGAGCGGAGTGGCAGTGCGCCACGATGAAGGCGCCCCTCGACTGGGACGAGCCCGAGGGCGACACCATCGGGATCGAGCTGATCCGTGCCGAGGCGAGCGGCGACAAGGACAAGCGGATCGGTTCGCTCGTCTTCAACTTCGGCGGCCCCGGCGGCTCCGGCATCACCTCGCTGCCCGCCTTCGGCGAGGAGTACGCCAAGCTGCGCACCCGCTACGACCTGGTGAGCTTCGACCCCCGCGGGGTCGGCCGCAGCGAGCCGGTGACCTGTGAGGACGACGTCCAGCTGGACGCGTACTACCAGCAGGACGCGACCCCGGACGACGCCGAGGAGGAGCAGACGCTCCTCGACAACGTGAAGTCCTTCAACGGTGCCTGCGAGGACAAGGCCGGCAAGGTCCTGCCGCATGTCGCGACCACGGACGCCGCGCGGGACATGGATCTGATGCGCCAGGTGCTCGGCGACGACAAGCTGCACTACTTCGGGATCTCGTACGGAACCGAACTGGGCGGTGTGTACGCCCACTTGTTCCCGAAGAACGTCGGGCGCGCGGTCTTCGACGCGGTGGTCGACCCGACCGAGAGCCCCGAGCAGGGGTCGCTCGGGCAGGCCGGCGGCTTCCAGCTCGCCCTGGAGAACTACGCCAAGGACTGCACGTCGAAGGTCGAGGACTGCCCGGTCGGCGACACCGCCGAGGACGTACAGGCGCGGATCGCGAAACTCCTGAAGGACCTGGACGCGAAGCCGCTGCCCGGGCTCGGGCAGCGCAAGCTCACCCAGACCGCCGCGACCAACGGGATCGCGCAGTCCCTGTACTCGAAGGACTTCTGGGAGTACCTGACCGAGGGCCTGGAGAACGCGTACGACGGTGACGGACGGATCCTGATGGCGCTCTCGGACGCGATGAACGGCCGCAATCCGGACGGCACGTACAGCAATATCCAGGCGGCCAACGTGGCCATCAACTGCGCCGACGACAAGCCGCGTTACTCGCTCGAGGACGTGAAGGCGAAGCTGCCGGAGTTCCGTGAGACCTCGCCGCTGTTCGGCGACTATCTCGCCTGGGGCATGCTCGGCTGCTCCGACTGGGCGGTGGACGGCGCGGCCGACCATCCCGACGTGAGCGCCGAGGGCTCCGCCCCGATCCTGGTCATCGGCAACACGGGCGATCCGGCGACCCCGTACGAAGGGGCGCGCAAGATGGTCGAGTCACTGGGTGACGGGGTCGGGATCGAGCTGACGTACAAGGGCGAGGGGCACGGCGCGTACGACAGCAAGAACAAGTGCGTGCGCGAGGCCGTGGACGGCTATCTGCTCGACGGCAAGGAGCCGAAGGCGCGGACGGTGTGCTCGTAGCGCGTACGGCGTGATTCGTGTCCTGTCTGTGAGCGCGGACCGCAACCGTTCACCCCCGCACCGGCGCCTTTAGGATGTCGGGATTGATGCTCTAGGGGGGACGTCGTACATGGCAAGCACGTCAGGGGACCGGGGAGCCGGCCGGATACGCACAGCCCCGTCCCACGCACGGCCCACGGCCCTCGCGGTGGCCGCACTCCTCGCCGGTTCGCTGCTCGCCGGGTGCAGCGACGACGGCGGCTCGGCGGACAAGGGCGGCAAGGCCTCCACCTCGCAGAGCAAGCCCACCGAGTCGCCCGGCAAGGCCGACGATTCGGGACTCCCCGCCAAGCTCACGGAGCAGAAGCTGAGCTGGGGCGAGTGCGAGGGCGGCGGTTCGGGGGCCTCGGACAGCGCCTGGAAGTGCGCCACCCTCAAAGTGCCGCTCGACTACAAGGACCCGGACGGCAAGACCATCGGCGTCGCGCTGATCCGCAGCGAGGCACGCGACGACGGCAAGCGGATCGGCTCGCTGCTCTTCAACTTCGGTGGCCCGGGCGGCTCCGGTGTCAGCGCGCTGCCCTCCTTCGCCCCCGGCTACCAGGCCCTGCAGGAGCGCTACGACCTGGTCGGTTTCGATCCGCGCGGGGTCGAGCGCAGTGGCGGTGTGGAGTGCCGCAGCGACGAGGAGACCGAGCAGGCCTTCACCACGATCGACCTCACCCCGGACACGGCCGCCGAGGAGAAGGCGTACTTCGAGGACGCCGCGGACTTCGGCGCGGGCTGCAAGCAGCAGTCCGGCGACATCCTGCCGTATGTCTCGACGTCGAATGCCGCGCGCGACATGGATCTGATGCGCATCGTGCTCGGCGACGAGAAGCTGCACTATCTCGGCTACTCGTACGGCACCGAACTGGGCGGCACCTACGCCCACTTGTTCCCGTCTAAGGTCGGCCGGCTCGTCCTCGACGCGGTGGTCGACCCGAGCGCGGACATGGTCGGGCACGCGAAGAACCAGACCCGGGGCTTCCAGCGGGCCCTGGAGAACTATCTGAAGTCGACGGGCGAGGATCCGAAGGACGGCACGGCGAAGATCGCCGCGCTCCTGAAGGCGCTCGACAGGAAGCCGCTGCCGGCGGCGGGCGGCCGCGAGCTGAACGAGACGCTCGGCACGACCGGGATCACTCAGGCCCTGTACTCGGAGAGCAGCTGGCCGCAGCTGACGGCCGCGCTGGCGGCCGCCGAGGACGGTGACGGTTCGCCGCTACTCGCGCTCGCGGACGAGTACAACAACCGTGACGCGTCCGGGCGTTACAGCACGGCGATGCACTCCCAGCGTTCGATCTCCTGCGCCGACACCTCGGTCAGGCCGACGCCCGCCGAGGCCAGGAAGCTGCTGCCGCAGTTCCTGAAGATCTCTCCGGTGTTCGGCGGCTACCTCGGCTGGGACGCGGCCGGCTGGTGCCACCAGTGGCCGGTGGCCGGTGAGCACAAGACCCCCGAGGTGAGCGCGCCGGGCGCGGAGCCGATCCTCGTGATCGGCACGACCGGCGACTCGGCCACGCCGTTCGAGGGCGCCCGCAAGATGGCCGACGAACTCGGCAAGGGCGTCGGGGTGCACCTCACCTTCAAGGGCGAGGGCCATGGCGCGTACGGCGGCGGCAACGCGTGCGTCGACTCGACCGTCGAGGACTATCTGCTCGACCACAAGGTTCCGGAAGACGGAAAGGTCTGCTCGTAATGCCCCGCAAGTCCCGTTCCATATCCGTCCCTTCCGCGGCTCTCGCGCCCTCCCTCCTGGCGGCCGCCCTGCTCATCGCCGGCTGCACCTCTTCGTCTTCTCCCTCCGATACGAAGGGTTCCGGTACGAAGGGCTCCGACTCCTCCTCGTCGAAGGGGAGCGGCAAGGGCGTACCGGACACGAGCACCGTCGACTGGACCCGCTGCAAGGCGCCCACCGCGAACCAGGGGACGGGCAAGGCGCCGGGCGGCAAGTGGCAGTGCGGCACGCTCGAAGCGCCGCTCGACCATGACAAGCCCGACGGCGAGAAGATCAAGATCGCGTTGATCCGCAAGCCGGCCACCGAACCGGACCGCCGCATCGGCTCCCTGCTCTACAACTTCGGCGGCCCCGGCGGCTCGGGTGTCTCCACGCTGCCGCAGGCGGCCGTGGACTACGAGGACCTCAACGAGCGCTACGACCTGGTGAGTTTCGACCCGCGCGCGGTGGGCGAGACGGCCACGGTGCGCTGTGTGGACGACAAGGAGATGGACCGGCTGTCGCAGGAGGACGACGGTCCGCCCGAGACCCCGGCCGAACAGGCCGAGGACACGGCCGAGTCGCGCCGGCAGATCGAGGCCTGCGAGACGAAGGCGGGCAGGCTGCTGCCCCACGTGGGCACCTCCGACACGGCTCGCGACATGGACCTGATCCGCGAGGCGCTGGGCGAGAAGAAGCTCAACTACTTCGGCATCTCGTACGGCACGGAACTGGGCGGTGTCTACGCCCACTTGTTCCCGAAGAACGTCGGGCGGACCGTCTTCGACGCGGTGGTCGATCCGACGGAGGGCCAGATCGAGGGCGGCCTCGCGCAGGCCGAGGGCTTCCAACTGGCTCTGGAGAACTACCTGAAGGACGTCGGCAAGGACCCCGCCGAGGGTTCGGCGGAGATCACGGCGCTGCTGGAGCGCGCCGAAGCCTCCCCGCTGCCGACCTCCGGCCCGCGCAAGCTCACCCGGGGCCTGGCGGAGACGGGGATCGCGGCGGCCCTGTACAGCGAGGAGACCTGGCCGTACCTCACCCAGGGCCTCCAGGAGGTCGAGAACGCCGGCTCGGGCTCGATCCTGCTCCTCATGGCCGACGCCTACAGCGGCCGCGACCCGCAGACAGGCCGCTACAACAACATGTCCCAGGCCAACGCCGCGATCCGCTGCGCCGACTCCACCGAACGCTTCGGCTACGCCGACGTCAAGCGCCAGCTCCCCGCGTACAAGAAGGCCTCCCCGGTCTTCGGCGAGTCCATGGTCTGGGGCCTGATGGCCTGTACGGACTGGCCGGTCGACGGCGAACGCAAGACCCCTGAGGTCTCTGCCCCCGGCGCCTCCCCGATCCTGGTCATCGGCAACACGGGCGACCCGGCCACCCCGGTCGAGGGCGCCAAGAAGATGGCCGAGGCGCTGGGCGACGGTGTCGGCGTGAACGTCACGGTGGACGGCGAGGGCCACGGCACGTACGGCGTGAACGACTGCGCGACCGAGACGGTGGACGCGTATCTCCTGGACGGGAAGGTGCCGCAGGACGGGAAGACCTGTTCGTAGGGCGGGAGTTCCGCTCGCGCAGTGCGGGAGTTCCGCTCGCAGGACGGGAGTCCGGTTCGCGGCGCGGGCGGCTCCGCTCGGGGGCCGGGCGCTCCGCTCGGCTGCCGGGCGGCTCCGCTCCGCTGCCGGGACCGGTTGTCAGTGCCCTGCGGCATAGTGCGGGCATGATCGACGACTTGGACGGCATCGACTGGGCAGCCATGAGCCATGCCTACGGTCCGGCGGACGACGTCCCCGGATGGCTGCGGGCCATGTCCTCGCCCGATCCGCAGGTGCGGGAGCGGGCGTTCGGGGACTTCTACGGGGCTGCCCATCACCAAGGTGATGTCTACCCCTGTACGGCGCTGTGCGTGCCGTACCTGTTCGCCTTGGCGACGGACAGCGCCACGCCGGACCGCGCGGCGGTCGCCGAGCTGCTCCTGAGCATCGGACGCGAGGCCGCCGAGCGCGGCGACCAGGTCTTCGTGGATCCGGACGGCACCGAGTCGACGGCCGGCAGGGACAGTTGCGCGCTGATGCGTGAGCGCGTCGACGCCCTGGCCGCCTTCACCACGGACCCCGATCCGCGCGTCCGCAGGGCGGGCATCGAGGGGGTCGGGCTCTTCCTGGACGACGCCGAGCGGGCGGTCAGGCTGCTGCGGGAGCGGCTCGCGGCCGAGGACGGCATCACGGAACGGCTCCTGATCGTCCGTACGACGGCCGACCTGGCGCTCCGGCTGCCGTACGGGGGCGACGCGGCCAGAACGCTCCTGTACGCCTGGGCCGAGGACGCCGAGGACCCCGGCATCCGCCTCGCGGCCCTGGTGCACCGCGCCCGCTGTGCGCCCGAGGAGATCGACGAGGGGACCGTCACCACGGCGATCGGCCTGCTGCGCGACCTCACCCCCGCAACGGCGACGGCCCCGGCGGACACGGGCTGCTCCGGGACCTGCACCTGCACGGACGAAGGCGAGGCGACGGACGTCCCGCCGCAGATCGCCGCCGCGTTCGCCGACCTCGACCGGTACAACCGGGTGCACGCGCCCACCACTTCACTGCTGCGCACGTTCCACGCCGTGCTCGACGGGCGGCTGCCGGAGCGCCGGCTGCTCCTCGCCGAACAGTTGCGCAGCCCCGACGCCGGTACGCGGTACGACGCGATCCGCACGGCCCAGGACCTGATCACCACGTGGCGGGGCGACCACACCGGGCTCGTCACGCTCCTCGCGGGCTGTCTGCTGCCCGACGACCCGTACACCGCCGCCGCGGCGGCCGAGAGCCTCGGGCGTCTGACACCCCTGTGCGAACCGGCCCGCGAAGCTCTCGCCTCCTACGTCGCCGGACAGCGCGCCGCGCACGGACCCGGCGTATGGGCGGCGCCGCGGCCGCTGCTGCGGCGGGCCCACCAGGAAGCCGTCATGGCGCTGGCCCGGCTCGGCGATCCGCGTGCGCTGCCGGATCTGCTGACCGGTCTCGACTCCGGCCGCGACGTCTGGCGTGCCGTTGGGGTCTGCGGTCATCTCCCTGCTGCCGCAGGCGAGTTGACGCCGAGGCTGTGCCGCATCCTCAGCGAGGCCGACTTCTCCGCGCCGGGCCCGGACATGAGCACCGGCGCCGTCATATCCGCCCTGGCCGCTCTGGGCGATCCTGCCGCCGCGCCCGCGCTCACCGAGGCCGTCGGCACGGCGGTCCGCCACGAGCAGTGGCGTACAGCCGCCTCCGCCGTGGACGCCCTCGCGTCCTTCGGTCCCCGTGCCGCACCCGCGTCGGCGGTGATCCGCCCGCTGACGGACACGGAAGACCTCGATCTGCGGGCGGCCGCGGCGGCGGCGCTGTGGGACATCGGCCGGGACGCGGCCGAAGCCGTACCGCACCTGTCGGCCCTGCTCGGCACCTATCGGAACGCGGAGGCCGCCGACGCCCTCGGACGGATCGGCGCAGCGGCCGCGCCGGCCCTGACGCAGCTGCGCCCTCTTCTGGAGGCCGGCTACGACTGGACGCGGGTGCATGCCGCGGCGGCCATCTGGGACATCGCGGGCGAGCCGGAGGCGGAAGCGGTGCTGCACACCTTGCTGACCGCCTGGGACGGGAACGACGCGACCGCTCCGTTCGTCCTGTCCTGCCTCGACCGGATGGGCCCGGCCGCCGCCCCGGCCAGAGCCCGTATCGAGGCGGCGCTCGAACTGCCGCGCCGCAGCGTCACGTTCCATGGGGTCGCCGCGGACGAGAAGCTCCAGGATGCGTGCCACCGCGTGCTGGTCGGTCTGGACGGCCCTGAGCCGACGGAGGCCATCAGGCAGTGGGCCCGCGCCCACGGCTTCGCGCTCCCACTGCGGGGACGCATCCCCGCAGCCGTACGAGAAGCCTGGAGGGATGCGCATCGGCGCGAGTGACGCACAGGGGCCGGAGCGCGACGAACCGGCAGCAGGAGGAGGGCCGTTGGGGCCTGACACTCCACCGCGGCCCGCCCTTCCGCGAAGGTGCCTCACACCAGGGGCGCGCTCAGCTCGATCGCCCGCAGCGCTGCCGCCAGCGCCTGCTCGTCTCCGACGTCCAGGGCCGTATCCGTCAGTTTGATGACGTGCTCGTCGCCGTGGGCCAGGGCCCGTTCGGCGACCTCTTCGGGGGTGAAGGTGCCGGGCGGGGTGTAGGTGATCCCGGTCGGCGGTGCGTACATCGCGGTGACCGCGGCGGAGGCCGTCCAGGCCGCGCGCAGGCTCTCCGGCCACAGCTCGTGCGGAAGTGCGGGCAGGGTGCGCAGGACGGCGTTGGGTGCGGTGGCGGCGTGGACGAGCATCGTCTCCTCGCCGTGGCCGTGGGTGGCGTAGCGGTGGGTGGCGGCGCGGACCAGTTCGGTGAGGCGGGCGTGGACGTCGGCCGGTTGCTCTGCCTCGTACGCCCAGACCGGCAGGGCGCTCACCCGGCCGAGCAGCGTGGGGAAGCCGCCGCTTTGGTCGGCGATACGGGGCACGGCGTCCAGGGCCCCGGCCGCGGTCCGCGCACCGGGCAGCGACGGCCGGACCGATACGGGATGGTGGCGGGCGGCCCAGTAGCCGAGGCCGTGCGCGAGTTCGGCGAGGCGCGGGGCTGTGGGCTCGCCCTGCGCCGACAGGAGCGTCCGCACGGCATGGCCCACCCGGATCACCGGATGTGTCGAGCCGCCGTACATGCCGGGGAGCAGCCGGGGCCACCACTGGGCGAGCACCTCGCGCCACGGACGTTCGGCGACCTCCGCCTCGAAGTACCCGATCCAGTCGGCCACGCGCCGCGGATCGCCCAGCGCTTCGGGCCAGCCGGCGTCCGTGACGGGCTCGACCCGTGCAGGGAACTCCTCCAGTTTGGGCGCGTACAGGTCGAGCCAGCGGTGCACCGACCGCGCCTGACCACGGGCGGCGAGCGACTCGACCGCCATCGGCGCGTGATTGGTGAGCCGCCCGAGCCGCTCGGGCCCCGAACCGTGCAGCCGCTCCAGCGCTTCGTCCAGCGTTCCTGACGTATCCATGGCAGGACTGTAGGCAGGGGGGCGCAGGGGGCGGATCGGGCGGGAGGTGTAGGCACCGGCCTGGTGGGTCCTAGGCCCAACAGGGCAGGTGAGGTGGGCCTGTTGGCCGAGGCTGACGGTCGTCCGCCGAGGCGATCATGGGTGCTCGGTGGTCGACCGGACGAAGGGGCGGCGGATGCGGCTGGAAGAGGTGGACTGGGCCGAAGTCCCGGCCGGTGTGCTGCGGCGGGGTACACCGGTCGAGGAACTCGCCGAGGTGGCCGGGCGCTATGCGGACACGGGAGTTCCGGCGGAGTGGTACCGCAAGGAGGCCCCGCGTGCGGAGGTACGCGTCCCTGCGTTCCGGATCGCCCGGACCCTGGTCACGGCCGGCCAGTGGACGCTCTTCGCCCGGTCGACCGGACGCCCCGACCCGCAGGGTCCGTCCAACCATCCGGTCATCGGCGTCAGCTGGGCCGACGCGAACGCGTACTGCGAGTGGCTCGTACGGCAACTCGGCGGCATCGAGGTGCGCCTGCCCAGCGAGGACGAGTGGGAACGTGCCGCTCGGGGCGACGACGCACGTGAGTTCCCTTGGGGCTCCACGTACCGGACGGGCCTGGCCAATCTGGTCGACCTCGGCGTCGGCACCACCACACCCGTCGGCTCCTTCCCGGACGGAGCCAGTCCGTTCGGCGTCCTTGACATGGCGGGCAACGCGGACGAGTGGACCTCCACGCTCTACGCCCCCTACCCCGGCGCCCCCGCCGACGTCTCCCCCACCGAGAGCTGGGCCTTCGACCCCCACGTCACTCGCGGCGGCGCCTACCGCCACGACCGCGACCTGGCCCGCTGCGCCCGCCGTCACGGCGCGTACGAGCAGGATCTGACGGCGATCGGAGTCGGCTTCCGGGTGGCGGCTCCACCCGCTTGAGCGAACCGCACCCGACTGCCGCTGCGGACCCGCGACCCGTTCCGATCCGTGCCGTGTCATGCCGTGCCGTGCCGTTCCGTGCATCGGGGGAAATCCCCCTGCAGAGCCGGGGGTTCGTCGGATGGGCAGGCGGCGGGGAGGTTTTCTAGCGTCGGCGCATGAACCTCTTTCGACGCATGAACCCCGGTCGTCGTCTGCTGTTGGCTGCCGGTGTGCTGACGTTGGCCGCGGCGGGGCTGCCGTCCGCGGTGGCGGGGCCGGGCGCGCCGGCGGCGCCGCGCGCGGACGGCTCTCTGCAGCAGGACGCCGATGCGCTGCGGGACGCCGGAGTCACCGGCGTATCGGTCAGGCTGGAGACTCCGCGGGGCACGGTCACGGCCCGTTCGGGCCTCGCGGACCGCGCCACCGGCCGCCCGGTCCCCGAGCACGGCTATCTGCGGCTCGGCAGCATCACCAAGACGTACGGGGCCACCGTGGTGCTGCAACTCGTGGACGAGGGACGGCTTTCACTGGACCGGACCGTGGCGGAACTGCTGCCCGGGGTCGTCGCCGGCCACGGCAACGACGGGCACCGCATCACCCTGCGCGATCTGCTGCAGCACACCAGCGGTCTGTACGACTACACGGCCGAGGTGTTCCCCGACCCGAGCGCCCGGACGTACTTCGACAGGCGCTGGGACGCCTACCGCCCGGAGCAGCTGGTCGCCCTGGCCATGCGGCACGAGCCCGACTTCGCGCCGGGCACCGACTGGGCGTACTCCAACACGAATTACGTGCTCGCGGGGATGGTCATCGAGAAGGTGACCGGCCGGCCGTGGGAGCAGCAGGTCCACGAGCGCATCCTGCGGCCCCTCGGCCTGCGCCGCACCGATACGCCCGGCACCCGGCCGTACCTGCCTCGGCCGCACGCCCTCAACTACCAGCAGTTCGCGCCGCGGGGACCGCTGATCGACACCACGATCCCCTACCGCCCCTTCGACACCGGAGCCGACGGATCGATGACCGGCACGGCGCAGGACCTCAACCGTTTCCTCGCCGCCCTGGTCCGCGGCCGGCTCCTGGAACCGGCCACCCTGGACGCGATGCGCACCACCGTGCCGGTACCGGCGGGCGGGGATCATCCCGCGGGCACGGGAGACGGGCTCGGGCTGTTCACCACGCCCTTGTCCTGCGGCGGTGAGTACCTCGGGCACGGCGGGAGCGGCTTCGGCTACGTCATCCGCGGGGCGACCACGGCGGACGGCGGCAGCACGATCACCGTGACCGCGCACAGCCGCCCGGGCGACCCCGGCACGGCGGCCCGCCAGGAGGACAGGATGCGCGAGCTCATCGACCGCGCTCTGTGCCGGACGAAGGGCTGAGCCGGCTGCCCCGCCGTCGGACCGCCGGGCAGCCGGGCCGCCCGGGCCCGCACGCCGCCCTGGCAGCACCTGCTCCGTCACGCCGCCCAGCGGGCCCGCACCCAGATCCCGTCCTCCGTCAGGTACTTGTCCACCCGCAGGCCCACCCCCGCGAGCGCCTCCTCGAACTGTTCCTTCGTCAGCGGCCGGGACCGGAACGTCTGGGTCCAGGTGGCGTCGGGGAACTCGTACTCCGCGTAGACCGAGTTCACCCCGTCCCCGACCGGCTCCGCCGACACGATCCGCACGGTGTAGCCGCCGGGGTCGATCCGCTCGCGCGGCAGGTCCCGGTGCCAGTCACCGCCTTCCCGCTGGATCAGCACACAGCCGTCCGCGGAGAGATGCCGGACGCAGGTCCGCAGCAGTCCCCGCCGCACGTCCACGTCCGCGGTGTGCACGAGGAACGACGCGAGCATCACCACGTCGTACGTCTCGCCGAGGTCGAGGTCCTCGATCGGGCTGCACACCGTGCGCGCCCCGCGGACGCGCTCGAGCATCTCGGGGGACTCGTCCACGGCGGTCACGGTGAACCCGCGCTCCAGGAGCGGGTGGGTGACGCGCCCCGCGCCGCAGCCCAGCTCCAGGATGTGCGCACCCGCCGGTACGGCCGCCGCCACGACCTCGGGTTCGGTCCCGGCGGTCAGCCGTGTGTACAGCTCGACCGCGCAGCCGTCCGGGGTGATCGCTCCGGGCCCGGTCCCCTGATGCCCCACTCGCTTCTTCAGCTCCATGCCCGTCCAACGGACCGCGCCCGCACGACCGTTCCCGGGCGGCAACGCACAAGTGCCGCGCCCCCGACGGGGAGCGCGGCACTCGGAGCCGTACGGCCGACTCGGCCTGATGGACCGGATTCCCGGCCTAGTAGACCGGCTTCTCGGGCTCGATCTGGTTGACCCAGCCGATCACGCCGCCGCCCACGTGGACCGCGTCCGCGAAGCCCGCGGACTTGAGGACCGCGAGGACCTCCGCACTGCGGACACCCGTCTTGCAGTGCAGGACGATGCGCTTGTCCTGGGGCAGGTCCTGGAGGGCGGTGCCCATCAGGAACTCGTTCTTGGGGATCAGCTTCGCGCCGGGGATCGAGACGATCTCGTACTCGTTCTGCTCGCGGACGTCGATGATCTCGATCTTCTCGTCCGCGTCGATCCACTCCTTGAGCTGCTTGGGAGTGATCGTCGAGCCGAGCGCCGCCTCCTGGGCCTCGTCCGACACGACACCGCAGAAGGCCTCGTAGTCGATGAGCTCGGTGACGGTCGGGTTCTCGCCGCAGACCGCGCAGTTGGGGTCCTTGCGGACCTTGACCTGGCGGTACTGCATCTCCAGGGCGTCGTAGATCATCAGGCGGCCGACCAGCGGGTCGCCGACCCCGGTCAGGACCTTGATGGCCTCGGTGACCTGGATCGAACCGATCGAGGCGCACAGCACACCGAGCACGCCGCCCTCGGCGCAGGAGGGGACCATGCCCGGCGGCGGGGGCTCCGGGTAGAGGCAGCGGTAGCAGGGACCGTGCTCGGACCAGAACACGCTCGCCTGACCGTCGAAGCGGTAGATGGAGCCCCAGACGTACGGCTTGTTGAGCAGCACGCACGCGTCGTTGACCAGGTAGCGGGTGGCGAAGTTGTCCGTGCCGTCCACGATCAGGTCGTACTGGCTGAAGATGTCCATCACGTTCTCGGCTTCGAGCCGCTCTTCGTGCAGGACCACGTTCACGTACGGGTTGATGCCGAGGACCGAGTCCTTCGCGGACTCCGCCTTCGAGCGGCCGATGTCCGCCTGGCTGTGGATGATCTGGCGCTGCAGATTCGACTCGTCGACCTCGTCGAACTCCACGATGCCGAGCGTGCCGACACCGGCCGCGGCCAGGTACATCAGCGCCGGGGACCCGAGTCCGCCGGCGCCGACACACAGCACCTTGGCGTTCTTCAGCCGCTTCTGCCCGTCCATCCCGACGTCCGGGATGATCAGGTGGCGGGAGTACCTGCGGACCTCGTCGACGGTGAGCTCTGCGGCAGGCTCGACCAGGGGTGGCAGCGACACGGGAACTCCGTAGATCGGTATACGAACAGTGGTTCTTCCCGTAACGCTGCCACAGCCTTCTTCATTCCGAGACACCCCGTCCGATACGCGAGACGATTTCGTCCCAGTAACCGGGCAGCGCCTCGAAAGGATCGACCGTGCGGTGCTTGTCCGTACGGTCCGTGAACCAGATCGTGGCCGCGCCCTGCCAGCGGGCGATGCGCAGGGCCTCTTCGAGGTGGCCGAGCGGTACGCCGTGGACCAGATGGCAGAACTTCTCGGGCGGATAGTCGGCGGTCCACTCCGCCACCTGCGACCAGCGGTAGTCGCTCCACGCGCCGCTGAACGTCACCAACTGGTCGGCGGATTCGGCGTATCCGGGGTAGGGGTGGGTGCCGTGCCCGAAGACCAGATGGCCGTCGGGGAGCAGCGCTTTGAGGGTGGCGGAGATCCGCCGCACCTCGGGGAGGGCTTCGCGCTCGGTGGGGGCGCGGTCCGCGTAGAAGCCGTCGACCTGATACCAGTCCAGATAGCGGTGCGCGTCCGAGACCAGCTCGCCGAAGCTCCGGGCCCCGTACGCGAGGTCGAGGTGACCGAGGACACGGGTGCCTGCGTTGCGCAGCTTTCCGGACGCTTCGAGGCAGTGCGGGTCGGGGCGGGCGCCGGGCCCGTTCGCGACATTCAGGACAGTCCAGTGCAAAGGTGCACCGGGTCGCGTCAGCTCCGCCCACTCCATGGGGGCGACCAAGGGGTGGGCGTATCCGGGCACGCCGAGGCCCATGGTGGCCTCTGCCGCTTGCTGCTGTGCTCCGGTGGGGGTGATCAGATGCGGCATGCCGCCTCCATCCAGATGTCGGCGAGGGACTCTTCGAGGTTGATCCGGGGCCGCCAGCCGAGCCGGTCGCGCGCGGTGCGCACATCGGCCTGCTGCCAGCTGCCGCAGCCGTCCGGGTAGGGGTAGGCGGCGGGTGCTGCGTCGGATTCGGTACGAGGGTGGCCGATGGATGGCCGTCCACCGCCGTCCAACTCGTGGAGCGCGCCCCCGTATCCGGCGACGCGGGCGAGCACGGCGGCGGCGTCGCGGAGCTTCACCGCGCGACCCGAGCCGATGTTGACCACGCCCTGAGCGGCGGACAGAGAGGCGGCATGCACAGCACGCGCGACATCCCTCACATCCACGAAGTCCCGCTGTACGCCGAGTCCGCCGAGCTTGAGCTCGCCGTCGCCCGCCTGCATCGCGCGGCGCATCGCCTCGGCGAGGCGGCCGAGCGGGGAGCCGGCCGGGGTGCCCGGGCCCGCGGGCGAGAACACCCGCAGCACGACGGCGTCGAGCCCCGATCCGAGCACGAGCTCGGTCGCGGCGAGCTTGCTCACTCCGTACGGGCCGCCGGGCCTCGGCACCGCGTCCTCCGACGTGGACGAGCCGGGCTGGCTGGGTCCGTACTCCGCCCCGCAGCCGAGCTGCACGAGCCGGGCTCCGCAGCCGCTCCTTCTGAGCGCCTCGCAGACCGTGGCGACGGCGATCGTGTTGTGCCGCACGAGGTCGCGGGCTCCGCCCCGGGTCGCCCCCGCGCAGTTGATCACCACGCCGGGGTGCACCGCGTCCAGGAACCTGGTCAGGGCGCCGGGGCTGCCGTTCGCGAGGTCGAACCGCACATCCGCGTCATCACCGCGGCCGAGCGCCGTGAGCTGGACGGCCGGATCGGCGAGCAGCCGGTCGGCGACGAAACGGCCCAGATATCCATTGGCGCCGAGCAGCAACACCCTCATCGGGCGGCTCCGACGGGTGCGGGCCTGTGCTTGGGGGTGCTCATCTTCCGTGCTCCTCAGTGATGTTCGTAAGGGGATAAGCCCGCCACCCGCGGTGTCGGCCACGCGGGGAAGGGGCTATGGACGGGGCGCGACGAGCGCGCGAGGTAGGTGGGGCCGCCGATTGGGTGCGGCGAGCGCGCGGGATAGGCGGGGCCGGCGATTGGGTGCGGCGAGCGCGCCAGGCACGTGGGGCCACCAACGGGGTGCGGCGAACGCGCGGGACCGCCAACGGACCGCGACGGGTGAACGGGACACGCGAGCGCACTAGCGGGGTGCAGGGGGCGCAGCCCCCGCCGGGGCGCAGGGGCGGAGC
>NZ_JBEPEW010000053.1:0-49588 GCF_040300965.1 Streptomyces mesophilus
ACCCGAGATCATCACTCGAACCCTGCGACTGCGACCGCAGATTCGACAACACGGACGCACCCATGTCGAACTTCATCGGGCCTCCCCCGGCCAGTGGCCATTGATCGATGTAGGCGGAATACATCTCTATCAACCACGGTCCGGAGGAGGCAATCGACGTAGATCGACGATCACGAACCTGTGACACATGAGTCATCGATCCGCGATACGCCGCTCCCGAGGACGGCGGGATCAGCCGGAGGCAGCCCCCAGCAGGGCCCGTCCGATCTGCGGATACACCCCCTTCGGGTGCGCCCGGAACAGCGGCTCCGTACCGAAGAGGAACACCCGCGAGCCCTCCGCCCCGGAAGCGCTCACCACCGAGGCCCGGCCGGCCGCGTCCGCCGGTCCGCCCGTGCCGTCCTCCAGTGGACGCCAGTGACCGGACACCAGCGGGTTCCCGGCGGTGTACGACTGCTCGACGCGCACCCCGGGTCCGAGGTCCGTGAACCAGACGGGGGAGTAGACGAAGGTGTGGTCAGGGGCGCCGCCGGTGACCGGGCCGCCCGTATTGTCCACCCGCACCACGCCGTTGGCGTCGCCATTGCCCGCGACCGCCTTCGCGGCCAGCAACCCCGTATCCGAACTGAACGCCGCCCCCGTCTCGCCGAGGCCGACCACACCGCCGCCGTCCTCGAGGAAGGCGTCGAGTGCGCCGCGCGCCGCGGCGTTCAAGGCGGCGCGGTCCAGGCCCGTCGACACCATCAGGACATCGACGGCCGACCAGTCGAACCCCGCGTTCAGCGTCGCCGTCGACACCGGCACCACATCGAAGTTCATCTCACGCAGCGCGAAGAGCTCGCCGGAGGCGACGGCCGCAGCCACCCGGGTGCGCTCGAACGCCTCCGAGCCCCGGGCCCGAGTCGCCGCGAAGACCACGTCGTACTCGCGCGCGAGCTTCCAGGCCTCGCGCCGTGCGGAGGACGGGACGATCGCGCTGCCGTCCGCGGCCCTGCGTACCGAAATACCCGAAGCGAGCAGTGAGTTGAGCGCCGCGATCTCCTGCGGGTCGTCGAGACGGAGCTGGAGATCGCCGTACGGGGCCACATAGCCGGCCGAGGACGCGGAGCGCACCGGCGTGCGCGGGAAGTCCAGCCGTCCGTCCTTCACCTCGACGACCGAAGCGCCCCACAGCCGGCCGAGGCTCCAGCCCGAGATGTCGTACATCACCGAGACCTTGCCGCTGATGTCCCGCCCGTCCGCGAGCAGCACGTTCGCCATGCCGCGCTTGGGCTGTTCCAGATCCACGAGGTACGAGCCGCGCGGATACGTCCGGGAGCCGACCCGGATGTCGCGCAGGGCCCGCTCCACCCGTACGTCATTGGCCAGGAGATGGTCGACGAGCCGGGCCGCCGCCGTCGCCGAGCGCTGCGAACGACCCGACGCCGGGATCACGTACGCGCGTGGGAAGTCCGTCGTGTAGACGTCCTCGGGCCCGATGCCCGGCACGCCGGGGACGGTCTCGGGGGAGACCGGCACCTGCGCCTCACCCGCGTCCGCGCGCCGGAAGGTCTCGATCTGGTCGGCGATCAGCGCATCGCCCCGCTCCTGGACGAAGTCGAGCGTCGCGCGCATCGCCGCGCCGGCGATATCGGTGTTGATGGCCGAGCGGCGGCGCAGCTCCTCCACCGGAAGCGTGTCGTACGCACGGTTGTTGACCTGCATCGGGAACTCGATGGTGTGCGCGGCTGTCGCGCCATGGAAAGGCATGTACTGCGGCGTGAAGATCGGCGGCCAGTCGTCCCAGCCCTCCTCCGAGTCGCGGAAGGGGATCTGGGCGGGCAGTACGCCGTCCTTGGCCTCCGTGTATCCGAGACCGTTGACCGCGGCTTCCATACCGAGGGCGTTGGCGTACGTGTTCTTGAGGAACAGGTCGTACTCGTAGTTCTCGCCGTGCGGGGGAGTGGTCGGCTCGATCAGCGTGCCGTTGACGTAACCGTGCAGATCGATCATCACGGCCGGCTGCTTGTCGATGGCGATCTGCCGCATGGCACGCGTCTCCGGCTGCGAGGCCGTGACGAAGTCGCGGTTGAGGTCGAAGCCGTTGGCGTTCGCGCGGGTTCCGGCGATCCGGCCGTCCGGATTGGCCGTGATGTTGAAGTAGACACGGGAGCGGTCGAGCAGCTCCTCGGTGTCCGCGTCCTTCGCGCCGGCCAGCTTCTCGATGAGCTTCAGGGCCGCGTCCGTGCCCTCCCACTCATTGCCGTGGATGTTGTTGTTGATGAAGACCGGGGTCTTGTACTCGGCCTTGATCTGCCTGTCGCGGGCTGCTGTTGCCGGGGAGTTCTCGATGCGCTCACGCATCCGCTCCTGCTCGCGCGCCTCCCGCGCGGACTCGGGCGAGGTCACCGTCACCAGATACAGCTGATGCCCGCCCGCGCTGCGGCCCGCGATCTCCACGCTCACACGGTCGCCCAGCTTCTGCAGCGCGTTCAGCTTCGGCGCTATCCCGTGATACGGGGTGAGGCCGAGCTTGATGGACTTGTCGGCCGGATTCACCGGCACCGTGGGGAGCCGGCGCTCACGGGGATAGCCGGCCGTGTGCGAGAACTCGGGGACGAGGCCCTGAAGTGCCCGCTCTGCCGTGCTCTCGGGCGACTTCGCCGCCTTGGACTCCTGCGCCTCCGCGCTGCGGACCGGGGACGGTTCGGGCCGGGGATCGGCCTGCGCTCCGCCCGGCACCAGCAGCGTGCCGGTCAGAGCGGCGCCGACCAGCAGGGCGGGAACGGGTCTGGGTATGCCCACGCGTACCTCCACGATCCACTTGTTGACAGGTACGCGGTGTCTACCGGCTCAACTCCCGTACAACAAGAGGGCCTTGAGGCACCCGAGGCGCCAGTCGTACGCGGTGTCGCAGCCGACCCGTACCCTGTGCGGCATGCGTGATCTAGGAACCGGGTTCGGTTATCTCCTCAAGGGCCAGCGCTGGGTCATGGGCCACGGCCGCTGGTTCGGCTTCGGGCTGATCCCCGGTCTCATCACCTTCGTCGTGTACGTGGGTGCGCTGATCGGACTCGCCTACGGGGCCGACGACCTGGTCGACTGGGCCACCCCCTTCGCCGACGACTGGTCCGGAGCCTGGCTCGGGCTCTTCCGCGGCTTCCTGGTGTTCCTGGTGTTCGCGCTCGGCCTGCTGCTCGCCGTGCTCACCTTCACCGCCGTGACGCTGCTGATCGGCCAGCCCTTCTACGAGTCGCTGTCCGAGCAGGTCGACAAGTCGGTCTCCCCGGACGGCACCGCACCCGAGTCCGGCCTGCCGCTCCTGCGCGAGCTGTGGATTTCCGCGCGCGACAGCTTCCGGATCGTCCTACGGGCCACGGCCTGGGCCGTGCTGCTCTTCGCGCTCGGCTTCATCCCCGTACTGGGTCAGACCGCGGTGCCCGCGATCGGCTTCTGCGTCACCGGTTTCTTCCTGACCCAGGAGCTGACCTCGGTCGCGCTGCAGCGCCGCCGCGTCGAGGTGCGCGAGCAACTGGCCATGATGCGCGCCCGCCGCCTCATGATCTGGGGCTTCGGGGTGCCGATCGCGGTGTCCTTCCTGATCCCGTTCGTCGCCGTCTTCCTGATGCCGGGCGCGGTGGCGGGCGCGACGCTCATGGTCCGGGACCTCCTCGGCGAGGACGATGACGAGAACGAGAACGAGGGTGATTCCCCGGGCGATCCGGCGACGGTGCGACTCACCGTCCAAGATCCGGACGCCCGTTGAGTACCGGTAGCGCGAAGGACAGGATCCGTCCATGACAGAACTGATCGCCGTAGCGGTCATCACGGCCCTCGCCGTGATCAGCCCGGGCGCCGACTTCGCCATGATCGTGCGCAACAGCTATCTCCACGGCCGTACGACCGGACTGCTCGGCGCGACGGGAGTCGCGGCCGGTGTGCTGGTGCACGTCACGTACACGATGCTGGGCGTCGGCCTGCTCATAGCCTCGTCCACCGCGCTGTTCACGGCGATCAAGCTGATCGGCGCCGCGTATCTCGTCTACGTCGGGATCAAGACCTTCCGCTCCAAGCCGGTCGAGCTCGACCTCGAACGGACCACCGCCCTCTCGCCGTTCGGCGCGCTGCGGGCCGGATTCCTGACGAACGTCCTCAACCCGAAGACCACCCTGTTCGTCGTCTCGACCTTCACGCAGGTCGTCCAGCCCGGCACACCGGTGGTGCAGCAGGTGGGATACGGGCTGTTCATGTCGTTCGCGCACCTCGTGTGGTTCGGCGCGGTCGCGCTGTTCTTCTCACACTCGCGGCTGCGCGCGGTGATGCTGCGCGGTCAGCGCGCCCTGAACAAGGTGATCGGATCGGTCCTGGCCGGACTGGGCATCAGCCTCGCCTTCGCGCCGTCAAGCTGAGCCGTTCCGCCCGGCCGCCCGCAGCAGGCGTACGAAGGCGTCGGCGGCCGCGGGTGCCGAACGCCCGCGCAGGGTCGCCGCGTACACGGCCCGCGGCGGGATGTCGTCCTCGTGCACCGCGAGCAGGCGGATGTCCGGCCGCACACCGTCCGCCGCGAGCGCGGGGATGAGCGCGACCGCGAGACCGGCGGCCACGTACCCCTGCTTCGCGATCCACTCGGCGGCGACATAGCCGACGCGGGGGCGGAAGTCCTCGCGTACGGCCGGATGCAGCAGGCTGCGTTCCGTGTGCGGGCTGCCGGACACCCAGTCGTCCTCGACGAGTTCGGTCAGCCGCACCCGGCGCCGGCGGGCAAGACGGTGCCCGGCGGGGACGGCCACGTACATCGACTCGTCGAGCAGCTTGCGCAGGTCGTACGCCGCGAGGTCGGCCCCTGCCGTGGTCGAGACGACGGCCAGGTCGAGCTCGCCGTGGTCGAGCCGGGACAGGAGGTCCTCGGTCAGGCCCTCCGCGCAGCTCAGCTCCACCAGCGGATACCGCTCGCGGAACGCCGCCACCGCACGCGGCAGCAGCGCGGCACCGGCCGTGGGGAACGCGCCGACCCTGAGCCGCCCGCCCGACCCTTGCCGCAGCGCGGTCAAGTCGGCGCGGGCGCCGTCGAGTTGCGCGAGGACCGCTTCGGCGCGTGGCAGCAGGACCCGGCCGCGCTCGGTGGGTGTCACGCCGCGGGGCAGCCGGTCGAACAGCGCGCCGGCGCCGAGCGCGGACTCCAGGGCGTGGATCTGCCGTGACACGGCGGACTGGGTGTAACCGAGCCCGCGGGCGGCCTCGGTGAACGAGCCGAGCCTGGCCACTTCGAGGAAGACCCGCAGCCAGGCGGTGGACAGCGCGGGGGTGTCGGCGGGTCCGGTGGGTCCGGCAGGGGTGCGCGGGCTGGGTGGTGCAAGGGGAGGAGCGGCTTGAGCGGCTCGGCCGACGTCGTCCGGGGGCTGTCGGTTCATTGTGTGCCTCTGGTGTGTGGTGGTCGGTGGCGCGATGGCCCGGTGGCGCGGTGGCTGGGTGGCCCGGTGGCTCGGCCACTTGATGGCTCGGTGGCTCAGCCACTCGGCCAGTCGGCCACGCGGAGGTGTGGTGGCTCAGCCACTTGGCCAGTCGGCCACGCGGAGGTGTGGTGGCTCAGCCACTCAGCCACTCAGCCACGCGGCGGCCTGGTGGCCCAGCCACTTGGTGGCCCAGCGGCCTGGTGGCTCAGCCACCCAGCCACCAACCACCCCGCCCCCAGCCACCCGACCCCGACTATGCCATGCGAATGTCGCATGGATGCCATGCCAGACCCTCGCTTGTCGCATCGGTCTCCCGCTCCTAGCGTCGAGGCATGGAAAAGATCGCCTTCCTCGGCCTCGGACACATGGGCGCCCCCATGGCCGCACAAATCATCGCCGCAGGGCACCCGTTGACCGTCTGGAACCGCACCGCCTCCCGCGCCGAACTCCTCGTCGCCAAGGGTGCCCGCCTCGCGCCCTCGCCTGCCGATGCCGTACGCGACGCGGATGTGGTCCTCACGATGCTCGCCACCCCCGAGGCCGTACGGGACATCGCCCGGCAGATCGTCCCGGCGCTGCGCCCCGGCTCCCACTGGGTCGAGATGTCGACCGTCGGACCCGATGTCGTACGGGAGCTGTCGGCCGGACTGCCCCCGGAGGTCACCCTGGTCGACGCCCCCGTGATGGGCAGTACCGACAAGGCGGAGGCCGGCACGCTCGGCATCCTCGCGGGCGGTGACGCGGACGCCGTCGAGCAGCTGCTCTCCGCACTCGGCACGGTCACGCGCACCGGCCCCCTCGGCACGGGCGCCGCCCTGAAGCTGGTCGTCAACACGGCCGTGCTCGGGGGAGTGGCCCTGGTCGGCGAGGTGATGCGGCTCGCCGACGCGCTCGGCATCCCGGAGGACACCGCGAAGGCGACCATCGGCCGCAGCGCCCTGGGCGGCGCCGTGCCGCGCGCCTTCGCCGAGGGCGTCCACTTCGCGGTCGAACTCGCCGTCAAGGACGTTCGACTCGCCACCGAGATCACCCGGCTCCCGGCGATGGAGGCGATCCGCGACCACTTCGCGGCCCACCCCGACCTCGCCCACGAGGACATCGCGGCCGCGGTAACCCGTATCCGTACCGAAAAGCCGTAAGCGCGTACCGAAGCACCGAAGCACCGAAGCACCGAAGCACCGAAGCACCGAAGCCGATAGGAACCCGACCATGCAGATAACCCTGGACAACCCCACCTCCGCACCCGCCCCGCTCAGCCCGTACTACTCGCAGGTCGCACGCGTCGAACTCCCGGGCGGCGGCGCCCTGTTGCAGCTGTCGGGCCAGGTGGCCGAGGGGCCGGACCTCGCGGCCCAGAGCCGGGGCGTCTTCGAAGCCCTGGACGCCCTGCTCGAGGCGCACGGCGCGACGCTCGCCGACATCATCAACATCCGCACCTATCTGACGGACATCGACCTCCTGCACGAGTACGGCAAGGTGCGGCGCGAGTACCTCACGGGCACCCCGCCGACCAGCACCACGGTCGAGGTCTCGAAGCTCTTCCTGCCGTGGGCGCTCATCGAGGTGGAAGTGGTGGCCGCGCTGTCGGCGACCTAGGGCGGGGGAGCGCTAAGAGCCCTGCTCCCCGAGCAGTACCAGGAAGTTCCGGAAGGCCCCCGGCATGTCCACGTTCTCCGGGTCGAGCAGCCACTGGTACTGCAGGCCGTCGAGCACGGCCACGAGCAGCGGCGCCGCCTGCTCGGGCGTGAGCCCCGACGGCAGCCGCTCGCCGTACTCGGCGCGCAGCAGCCGGGCCATGTCCTCGCGTACGGACGCATAGCGCCGGGTGAAGTAGCCGCGCGCCGGATGGTCCTCCGTCACGCTCTCGCCCAGCAGGGCCGAGAAGGTCTGCACGATCGCGGGCCGCATCGCGTTGTACTCGACCAGCGACGCGAGCAGCTCCATCCGCCACTCGCGCGCAGACGGTGTGGCATCCCACTGGTCGCGCTCTTCCAGTACGGCGACGAGCAGCGCCTCCTTGGTGGGGAAGTGGTGCAGCAGCCCCTGCTGGGTCAGCCCCACCCGCTCGGCCACTGCGGCAAGGGACGCGCCGCGGTAGCCGCGTTCTGCGATCACCTCGAGCGCGGCCCGCACGATCTCCGCACGCCGCTGGTCGCTTCTCGTCTTCGCCGCCATGCCCACTCACCCTCGTCGGCGCCTCTCCGGATGCCACCGTACGGCGTCCGTCCACCCCAAAGATAACTGCCAGGTAACGAAACCTACCGTTTCACAGGTAGGCGGTGCAGGATGGGAGCGGGTCAGGGGTACGTCGATGAGGAGGTACGGCAGTGACTGAGCAGGCCATGGACACAGATGCGTACGAGGCGGTCGTCGAGGCCGCGCTCGGGAAGCTCGATCTCGATACGAAGGCCCGCCTCCTCGCCGGCCAGGACATGTGGACCCTGCCCGCACTCCCCGAGATCGGGCTCGAGTCCCTGGTGATGTCCGACGGTCCGATCGGAGTACGGGGAGTGCGCTGGAGCGCGGACGACCCGTCCATAGCCCTGCCTTCGCCGACCGCGCTCGCCGCCGCCTGGGATCCGGAACTCGCCTACCGGGCCGGGCAGTTGATCGCCCAGGAGGCCCGGCGCAAGGGCGTGCATGTGCTGCTCGCGCCGACCGTCAATCTGCAGCGCTCCCCGCGCGGCGGACGCCACTTCGAGGCGTACAGCGAAGACCCGTATCTGACCGGCGAGATCGGCACCGGCTATGTGCGGGGCGTGCAGTCCGGCGGAGTCGGCACCACCGTCAAGCACTTCGTCGCCAACGACGCGGAGACCGACCGCTTCACCGTGGACAACCTGGTGCCCGAACGGGCCCTGCGCGAGCTCTACCTGGCGCCCTTCGAGGCGATCGTCAAACAGGCCGCGCCCTGGGGCATCATGACCGCCTACAACGCGGTCAACGGCCTCACCATGACCGAGAACACCGCCCTGGTGAACGGCATCCTGCGCGACGAATGGGGCTTCGACGGGTTCAACGTCTCCGACTGGATGGCCGCCCGCGACACCGTGGGCGCCATCAAGGGCGGCCTGGATGTAGCGATGCCAGGCCCGATGACCGTGTACGGTCCCGCTCTCGCCGAAGCCGTACGCGACGGCCAGGTCGAGGAGGCGACCGTGGACGAGGCGGTCCGCAGGGTGCTGCGGCTCGCCGCCCGCGTCGGCGCGCTCGACGGCGCCGAGCCCGCCGTCACCGCACTGCCCGAGCCGGTCGACGGCGAGGCCCTCGCCCGCGAGATCGCCCACCGCTCCTTCGTCCTCGTCCGCAACGAGCTCCGCGACGGCCAGGGCATCCTGCCCTTCTCCGGCGTCGGCAAGGTCGCGCTGATCGGAGCCGCCGCCCGCGACGCCCGCGTGCTCGGCGGCGGCTCCGCCACGGTCTTCCCGCGCCGGGTCGTCTCGCCGCTGGGCGGGCTCACCGCCGCGCTCGGCGAGGGTTCTGTCGCGTACGCGAGGGGCGCGGAGCCGAGTGAGGAACTGGGCGTCGCGAAGGCGGGGTTCGAGCTGCGCGCCGTATGCCGCGACGCCGAAGGCCGGGTGCTCGGCGAGGCGCCGCTGGCCGACGGGGCGATCCAGTGGTTCGGCGGCGGGTTCCCCGAAGGGGTCACCTACGCGGAGCTCAGCCGGGTCGAGATCAAGGGCACCTTCACACCGCGCGTCGACGGCGCCCACCGCTTCGGCACCCGCGGACTCGGCACCCTGCGGCTCACCGTCGACGGGCGCGAACTCTTCGACGGCGAACAGCGGATGCCGGTCGACGGCGACCCCTTCGAGGCCTTCCTCGGCGCGCCCACCGAGCGCGGAACCGTCGATCTGAAAGCCGGAACACCCATCGAGGTCTCCCTGGACGTCACCCCGCCGAAGATCGAGGGCATGCCCATCGAGGCCGTCGCCCTCAGCCTCTCGCACGCCGAACCCCGGCGCGACGCCGACGAGATGATCGCCGAAGCGGTCCGCATCGCACGGGAAGCCGAGGTGGCCGTGGTCCTGGTCGCCACCACCGACCGCGTGGAGTCCGAAGGCTTCGACCGCCGCGACCTGCACCTGCCCGGCCGCCAGGACGATCTCGTACGTGCCGTTGCGGCCGCCAACCCGAACACCGTCGTGGTCGTCAACTCCGGTTCCCCGGTGGAACTCCCGTGGCGCGAGGACGTCGCCGCAGTGCTGCTCAGCTGGTTCCCGGGCCAGGAGGGCGGCGCCGCGCTCGCCGATGTGCTGACCGGAGCCGAGGAGCCCGGCGGCCGGCTGCCCACCACCTGGGGTGCGCTCGCCGACGCACCCGTCACGGAGGTCACTCCGAACGCGGAGGGCCAACTTCCGTACGGCGAAGGCGTGTTCATCGGCTACCGCGCCTGGGACAAGGCCGGCGCCACCCCCTCGTACCCCTTCGGACACGGCCTCGGCTACACCGACTGGACGTACGAGAGCCTGCGGGTGACGGGTGAGGAGGCCACCGTCCGTATCCGCAACACCGGGGCCAGGACCGGCCGCGAGACCGTCCAGCTCTACCTCGCCCCGCCCGCGGACGGCGCCGTCGAGCGGCCCGCTCGGGCCCTCGCTGGTTTCGGATGCGTCACCGCGGACGCGGGCGAGAGCGTCGAGGTGCGGATCCCGCTGCCGCGGCGGGCGTTCGAGATCTGGGACGAGAGCGCCGCCGCATGGGCGTACCAGAAGGGCACGTACACGCTGGAAGCCGGCCGTTCGCTCACGGACCGCAGGCTGAGCGCGACGATCGAGGCATGACGCGCGAGGGGCCTCACCTGCGTGTGGGGCCCCTACGCGGGCGACTTCTCCGCGGTGATGGCGGTGAACGCCAGCTCGGCGAGGCGCGCCTGCCCGTTCCTGCTCGGGTGGAACCAGTCCCACCTGCTCAGCTGCCCCTGACCGAAGCGGTAGTCGAAGACCGACCCGCCGTCGTAGCGGCAGTACTTGTCCTTCGCGCACACGTCCTCGAGGACTTCGTTGTACGCCTCCACGCGCGCGTGCACGTTCCCGCGCCGCTCGACCGCCAGGCTGTCCATGGCGTCCGGGTCGGCGAGCATCGACTGGCAGATACCGAGCTTCCAGATCTGCTTGGCCATCGCATTTCCCTTGCCCGAGGACCAAAGGCGCGAGAGATCCGGGACGCTCGCCACGAACACCTGGGTCTTGGGCAGTTCACGGCGCAGGGCGCGCATCCCGTCCTCGAAGTCCGCGCGGAAGGAGGCGACGGAGGTCATCGCCGCGGCCGTCCCCCGGCAGGCGTCATTCGCGCCCATCAGAACCGTCACCAACTCGGGTGACTTCTCGGCCGCTTGCTCCATCTGCTCCGGCAGCGCGCTCATACGTGCCCCCGTACGGGCGAAGTTCCAACTCTTCGTCGCCGCCGCTTCCTTGCCCAGCAGCCGTACGGCGAGGCTGTTCACCGACGAGTCGGTGCCCGTGGCCCAGGACGACTCCGGGCAGTCGGAGAGCACCTGGCAGGCGTCGAAACCGCGGGTGATCGAATCGCCCACCGCCGCCATCGAGCGCGGGCTGGTGTCCCAGGTGGGAGTGGGTGTGGGGGAGGGCTTGGGCCGGTCGGCGGCCGCGGCGCCTTGTGGGGCCGGGGAGTTGCCGCCTTGCGCGTCACAGCCGAGGAGCGCGGTCGCGAGTACGGCGGCGGTCGCCGCCGAGGCCGCGGTACGGCCACGGAACCAGTTCCGGATCACGGTCGTCCCTTCTCTCGCCGTCCTGTGCACAGGCGCCCCGCCGGGTGAATGACCGGCATTCCCGGGACCTGGACCCGACGGTACGTCACACTCGGGCCCGCACCGCACGGTAGTTTTGCTGCGGTCGACCCGGAGTCGGAGCGCCGTCCCGGTTCCGGTAAATTACATCACGTCAGAAATGTCCCCTTTCGGGGAGTTTCCTCGATTCCGTGGATGTCCTGGATTTCCTCGGGAATCTTGGCGAAACTCCCGGCAACTGCCCGGCCAGGTGCGAGGCCGCAACCCTCGCCCCACCCTGGAGGTCCCGGTGACGACACGTGGAGTCCTGTACGTGCACTCCGCACCGCGCGCGCTGTGCCCGCATGTCGAGTGGGCGGTCGCGGGTGTGCTCGGCGGCAGGGTCACGCTCGACTGGATCAGGCAGCCCGCGGCGCCGGGGACTTGGCGTGCGGAGTTCTCCTGGCAGGGCGAGGCCGGTACGGGCTCCAAGCTCGCCTCCGCACTGCGCGGCTGGCAGCAACTCCGCTTCGAGGTCACGGCCGAGCCGTGCGCCACGGCGGAGGGCGAGCGCTACAGCTCCACCCCCGACCTCGGCATCTTCCACGCGGTCACCGGCATCCACGGCGACATCCTGATCCCGGAGGACCGCCTCCGCGCGGCTCTCGCGCGGTCGGGAGGCGGCGAAAGCGACCTGGCGGCCGAACTCTCCAAGCTCCTGGGCAAGCCCTGGGACGACGAGTTGGAACCCTTCAGATACGCGGGCGAAGGCGCCCCGGTCCGCTGGCTCCACCAGGTGGTGTGACCCGCGCCGCTGTGGGCAGTCGTGCCGCAGGGCGGCACGGGTGGGCACAGCGGCACCCCACGGCTACGCCGCCCTGTACGGACCCGCACCCCCGACCCCGTACACACGACGAAGGCCCACCCGAACGAACAGGGTGGGCCTTCGTCGTAAGAGCGAAGAGGATCAGACGGTACGGAACGCCAACACCACGTTGTGCCCACCGAACCCGAACGAGTTGTTGATCGCGGCGATCGTCCCCTCGGGCAGCACCCGAGCCTCACCGCGCACGATGTCGGCCCCGTCCGAGGCGATCTCCTCGTCCAGCTCCTCGACATTGATCGTCGGCGGCGCGAGACGGTGGTGCAGCGCGAGCACGGTCGCGACGGTCTCGATACCACCGGCACCACCGAGAAGGTGACCGGTCATCGACTTCGTACCGGAGATGGCCACGTGATCGAGATCCGCACCGAGCACCTTGCGCAGCGCCTTGATCTCCGCGATGTCACCCTGCGGAGTCGAGGTCGCGTGAGCGTTCAGGTGCACGAGCTCCGACGGCTTGAGGTCCGTGGAGTCGAGCAGGTTCTGCACGGCCGCGGCCACGCCGCGCCCCGTCGGCTCGGGCTGCGCGATGTGGTGGCTGTCGGCGGACAGACCCTGGCCGAGCACCTCGCAGTAGACACGGGCGCCACGGGCCTTCGCGTGCTCCTCGGACTCGAGGATCACGACACCCGCACCCTCGCCGAGCACGAAGCCGTCACGGCCCTTGTCGTACGGGCGGGAGGCCTTGGTGGGCTCGTCGTTGTTCTTGGACATCGCCATCATGTTGGCGAACGCCGCGATGGGCAGCGGGTGGATGGCCGCCTCGGTACCGCCGGCGACGACCACGTCGGCACGGCCGGTACGGATCATCTCCACGGCGTAGCCGATCGCCTCGGCGCCCGACGCACAGGCCGAGACCGGGGTGTGGACGCCCGCCTGGGCGTTCACCTCCAGGCCGACGTTGGCGGAGGGGCCGTTGGGCATGAGCATGGGAACGGTGTGCGGGGAGACCCGGCGTACACCCTTCTCCTTGAGCACGTCGTACTGGTCGAGCAGCGTGGTCACACCGCCGATACCGGACGCGATGACCGCGCCGAGACGCTCGGGGGCGACCTTGGACTCCTCGCCCGCCTTGCCCTCGTAACCGGCGTCCGCCCAGGCCTCCTTGGCCGCGATCAGCGCGAACTGCGCCGAGCGGTCCAGCTTGCGGGCGAGCGGGCGGGGCAGGACCTCGCCCGGGTCGACCGCGGCGGGGGCGGCGATACGGACCGGCAGTTCGGCGAAGCGCTCGCCCTCGAGCGGCTTGACGCCCGAGCGGCCCGCGACGAGACCTTCCCAGGTCGATGCTGCGTCGCCACCCAGCGGTGTGGTTGCGCCGATACCGGTGACGACCACGGTGCGATTGGTCGGGCTCACAGGAATTCTTTCTCCACGTGTAGAGGGTCGTGAATAAGCGGCACTACCGCTAGGTGGCGGCAGACAGCCGGCCCTGACGGGCGGCCCTTGCGGGCCGACCCGGGGCCAGGAAGGACCTGAGGTCAGTCCTGGTGCTTCAGGATGTAAGACGCGGCGTCGCCGACGGTCTTCAGGTTCTTGACGTCGTCGTCCGGGATCTTGACGTCGAAGCGCTCTTCGGCGGCGACGACGACCTCGACCATGGACAGCGAGTCGACGTCCAGGTCATCGGTGAAGGACTTGTCCAGCTGGACGTCCTCGACCGGGATACCGGCGATCTCGTTCACGATCTCGGCGAGACCGGCGACGATCTCTTCCTGAGTGGCGGCCATGTTGGCGCTCCTTCTTGTGTATCAGTGAGGTGGCAGGGTCCCGTACGGAATGGTCCGTGCAGGGTGCCTAGGGGAGGGTAACGACGGTGGCTGCGTAGACGAGACCCGCCCCGAAGCCGATGACGAGCGCGGTGTCGCCGCTCTTGGCTTCCCCGGTCGCCAGAAGCCGCTCCATCGCGAGCGGGATCGAGGCGGCCGAGGTGTTGCCGGTGGTCTCGATGTCACGGGCGACCGTGACATGCTCCGGCAGCTTCAAAGTCTTCACCATCGAGTCGATGATCCGCATGTTGGCCTGGTGCGGGATGAAGACATCCAGGTCGTCCGCGCTGATTCCGGCCGCGTCCAGCGCCTGCTGGGCGACCTTCGCCATCTCGAACACGGCCCAGCGGAACACCGCCTGGCCCTCCTGCGTGATCGCAGGGAACTTGTGGACCGCGCTGTCGTACTCGGTCCAGGCGACGGTCTGCTTGATCGTCTCGGACTTGTCGCCCTCCGAGCCCCAGACCGTCGGGCCGATGTGCGGCTCGTCCGAGGGGCCCACGACGACCGCGCCCGCGCCGTCACCGAACAGGAAGGCCGTCGCGCGGTCCTCCAGGTCGGTCAGGTCGCTCAGGCGCTCGACGCCGATGACGAGCACGTACTGCGAACTGCCTTCGACGACCATGCCCTTGGCGAGCGTCAGGGCGTAACCGAAGCCCGCGCAGCCGGCCGAGATGTCGAAGGCGGCGGCCTTCTGCGTGCCCAGCTTGTCGGCGATCTCGGTCGCGACGGCCGGGGTCTGCTTGAAGTGCGAGACGGTCGAGACGATCACGGCGCCGATCTTGTCGGCGGTGAGCCCGGCGTCGGCGATCGCCTTGCCGGAGGCCTCGATGGACATCGCGGCGACGGTCTCCTGGTCACTCGCCCAGTGCCGGGTCGCGATGCCGGAGCGGGAGCGGATCCACTCGTCGGACGAGTCGATCGTCTCGAGGATCACCTCGTTGGGCACGACCCGCGTGGGCCGGTAGCCGCCGACGCCGATGATCTTGGCGTACGGCGCGCCCTTGCTCGGCTTGATCTTCGACATTGCTCAGAGGCTCCTTCGTCAGGCAGCGTGCTCGGCGATGAGCTCGCGAGCAGCGTCGAGGTCGTCGGGGGTCTTCAGGGCCAGCGTCTTGACGCCGGGCAGCGCGCGCTTGGCGATACCGGTGAGGGTGCCGCCCGGGCACACCTCGATGAGCGCCGTCGCGCCGAGCTCCTGGAAGGTCTCCATGCACAGGTCCCAGCGGACCGGGTTGGCGACCTGGCCGACCAGGCGCGAGATGACCTCGGCGCCGTCGGCGACGGCCTTGCCGTCCTTGTTGGAGACGTAGGTGACCGTCGGGTCGGCCGGGGAGAGCTCCTCGGCGGCCTTGCGCAGGGTCTCGACCGCGGGCGCCATGTGGTGCGTGTGGAACGCGCCGGCCACCTTCAGCGGGACGACCCGGCGGGTGCCCTCGGGCTTGTCGGCCTCCAGGGCGGCGATCTGCTCCAGGGTGCCGGCGGCGACGATCTGGCCCGCGCCGTTCACATTGGCCGCGGTCAGGCCGAGCTTCTCCAGGTGCGGGACCACGATCTCCGGGTCACCGCCGAGCAGGGCCGCCATTCCGGTCTGCGTGATCGCGGCGGCGTCGGCCATGGCCAGACCCCGCTTGCGTACGAGCTGGAGCGCGGCGGTGTCGTCGAGGACGCCCGCGAAAGCGGCGGCGGTGAACTCGCCGACGCTGTGACCTGCGACGGCACCGGGGGCGACCTCGCCGAGCGCGGCGGCGGAAAGCAGTCCGGCCGCGACGAGCAGCGGCTGCGCGACGGCCGTGTCGCGGATCGCGTCCGCGTCGGCCTGCGTGCCGTAGTGGGCGAGGTCGAGTCCGATGGCGTCCGACCAAGCGGCGAGCTTGTCGGCAGCGCCGGGGAGGTCGAGCCAGGGAGTCAGGAAGCCGGGCGTCTGAGCGCCTTGGCCGGGAGCGACGAGTACGAGCACTCTCACACTCTCTCTTGTGGACGGTGGGCGCCGCCCGTGGGGACAGGGACGAAGAACGGTCAGGGGAATTGTCGACCCCCGACAAAAGTCTAGGACTGCGGATCTCCGTCGGCCAGACGCCCCAGGATGAGGGCGATACGCAGCGTGAACGCGGAGCGGACATCCGAGGGCGACCAGCCGGTGACGTCTGTCACACGTCGCAGCCGGTAGCGGACGGTGTTGGGGTGCACGAAGAGCATCCGGGCCGCGCCTTCGAGACTGCTCGCCTGTTCCAGATAGACGCTCAAGGTCTCCAGAAGCGCGGAGCCGGCCTCCTCCAGCGGTCTGTAGATCTCCTCCACCAACTGCTCCCGCGCCGCCGGGTCTCCGGCGATCGCGCGCTCCGGAAGGAGATCGTCCGCGAGTGCGGGGCGCGGGGCGTCCTGCCAGGCCGAGCACGCCTTGAGTCCGGCGGCCGCGGCCTGCGCGGACCTGGTGGCCGCGAGCAGGTCGGGGACGACGGGCCCGGCGACGACGGGACCGGCCGCGTACGGGCCGATGAGCGCCTTCGCCACGGCGAGCGGATTGTCGCTGCCACCTGCGATGACGACCAGACGGTCACCGAGCACACCGGTCAGGACCTGCAGCTTCGCATGCCGGGCGGCCCGGCGGATGGCCTCGACGGTGAGCTCGCTGTCTCCGTCGGGTGCCGTGCCGAGGACGACGCAGACATGCTCCGGCGAGTTCCAGCCGAGCGCCGCGGCCCGGCTGACGGCGCCCTCGTCGGCCTCGCCGGACAGCACGGCATTGACGACGAGCGACTCGAGCCGCGCGTCCCAGGCGCCCCGGGCCTCCGCCGCCTGGGCATAGACCTGGGCGGTGGCGAAGGCGATCTCCCGGGCGTACACGAGCAGCGCCTCGCGCAGCACCGACTCGTCGCCCGGCGCCGCGACCTCGTCGATCGCGGACTCCATGACCTCGATCGTCGTACGGACCATCTCGACGGTCTGGCGCAGCGTGATCGCCCGGGTCAGCTCGCGGGGCGCGGTACCGAAGACATCGGTCGAGATGGCCTGCGGGGCGTCGGGGTGCCGGAACCACTCGGTGAACGCGGCGATACCGGCCTGCGCGACCAGACCGATCCACGAACGGTTCTCCGGCGGCATCGCCCGGTACCAGGGCAGCGTCTCGTCCATGCGCGCGATGGCCTGCGCGGCCAGGCTGCCGGACGACTTCTCCAGGCGCTTGAGGGTGGCGATGTGCGGATGGGCCGGGCGCGCTCCGGCGCCGGCCGGGGGCGCTCCGGAGTCGGGGTTTGGGTTCGCTGCGGGTTCGGGCACGGGACAAGACTGCCTTATCGGGGCGGCTCGGCTAAGTGGCGGGTCCCCGACCGACCGGTCACCATGCGCCTTTGTGGCAGCTACGGTGGGGTCCGTGATGGACGTACGGCGCTCCGGCGACCGGTACCGCGGCGGGGAGCCGGCGAGTGGTATCGAGTCGCTGCACGCGTTCTCCTTCGGGGCCCACTACGACCCGGACAATCTCCGCTTCGGACCGGTCATCGCCTGCAACGAGGAACACCTCGCGCCCGGCGCCGGCTTCGACGAGCACACCCACAGCCATACGGAGCTGGTCACCTGGGTCGTCGAGGGCACTCTGACCCACCGCGACTCCGAGGGCAACGAGACCGTGGTGAAGCCCGGCGATCTGCAGCGGCTCAGCGCGGGCGGGGGAGTGCGCCACGTCGAGCGCAACGACGGCGCCTCGTGCCTGGTCTTCGTACAGATGTGGCTGGCGCCCACCGCGGCCGGCGGCGACCCCTCGTACGAGATCGTCCGCGGTATCGCCGACTCCACGCCCTACGCGGTCCCCGCGGCCGGCGCGCTGCTCCACGTCCGCCGCCTTCGCCCCGCGGAACGTGCCGCGGTGCCGGACGCCGCGTTCGCGTACGTCCATGTCGTACGGGGCGAAGTCCGGCTCGGCGGTGTGGAGTTGCGACCGGGTGACTCCGTACGCCTGGTGGACGAGCCGTCCCTGGAGCTGGAGGCGCTGCGGGGGTGGGCCGAGGTGCTGGTGTGGGAGTTCGCGGGCTAGGAGCCCTTTGTTCCGTGCTGGGGCTCGCGCCACATCCGCCACATCGGAGGGCTCGACCGGTAGGTGATCTCCTCCTGCACGGTGAAGCCGTGCCGCTTGTAGAAGCTGAGATTCCGCTCGTTGCTCGACTCGAGGTACGCGGGGAGCCCTGAGGCGTCCGCCTGGTCGAGCAGCGCTCCCAGGACCATGGATCCCCGTCCGGTCCCGCGCGCGGACGAATGCGTCCCGATGAACTCCAGGTACCAGTGCTCGGGTTCGACGGGGTGCTTGCGTTCCATGTGCTGCAACATCCCGAGCAGAAGCGGCAGTCGGCTCCGCCCGGTCCGCACGAGCACCGGCAGGTTCCGTACGAGATCGCCCGCCCCGACTTTCCACTCGCCGGGCGGGCACCACACGGCGGCGACGGTCCGGTCGATATCGGTCCACAGACGCTCGCGGTCGGCCTGCATGGCCAGCAGATCCCTGAAGAACCTGCGCAGCCTCGGCACCCGATCCCGTGGCACGAGCCATTCCCAGATCGGATCGTCCTCGTAGGCGTCGGCGAGCACATCGGCCAGCGCGTGAACATCGGCCCGGGTGGCGCGGACTATGTCAGCCATACCGGCCAACTTAGCCGCCCGCCCACGACCGAACATCCACCGTGAGACGGATCCGAATCCTGAGCCCTACTCAGCCCCTCCGACGTCCCGGCGGGTATCCACCCTGGGTGGGTACGGCGGCTTCTGGGGTGGGGGTGGTCGGGAGTGGTGGGTGTGGTCGGGGGTGGGGTTTGGGGACGGAAAGGGTGGGCTCAGGGGGGTGGGTGCGAGGTGGGTGGGGGTGCGGGTTCAGTGGGTCGAGTGAGGTGCGGGATGTGCGGCCTTAGTGGGTCGGGCGAGGGACGGGGGCCGCACCCGACACCAGGCCGGACCGGACCAGGCCAGGCCGGACCGACCTCAGAGCGAACGGCCCCCCAACTCCGAAAGCACCGCATCCGTAAAGGCAGGCCAAGCCTCAACAGCCCACGCCCCGAACGCCCGACCCGCGAGAGCAACACACGCGGCAGCAGCATCCGGATCGATCCACAGGAACGTCCCCGACTGACCGAAGTGCCCGAACGTCCGAGGCGACGACGAACCCCCCGTCCAGTGCGGCGCCTTGGAGTCCCGGATCTCGAACCCCAGCCCCCAGTCATTGGGCTTCTGATGCCCGTACCCGGGCAGGATCCCGGAAAGCCCGGGATGCACCACCGACATCGCATCGAGCACGGTCCGCGCGTCGAGCAGCCGCGGCGCCTGCACCTCAGCCGCGAACTTCAGCAGATCCGAGACCGTCGACACCCCGTCCTTCGCCGGCGAACCCTCGAGCGACGTCTGCGTCATCCCGAGCGGTTCGAGCACGGCCTGGCGCAGATACTCCGCGAACGGAATGTCCGTCGCCTTGGCGATGTGATCCCCGAGCACCTCGAACCCCGCGTTGGAGTACAGCCGCCGCGTTCCGGGCGGGGCCATCACGCGGTGCTCGTCGAAGGCGAGCCCACTCGTGTGCGCGAGCAGATGCCGCACGGTCGACCCCTCGGGCCCGGCCGGCTCGTCGAGCTCGACGGCCCCTTCCTCGTACGCGACGAGCGCGGCGTACGCCGCAAGGGGCTTGGTCACGGAGGCCAGCGGGAAGCGCTGCGCCACCGGACCGTGGGTGCCGACGACGGTCCCGTCCGCGCGGACGACCCCGGCCGCCGCGCTGGGGACCGGCCAGTTCTCGATGAGGGCGAGGCTCTGCATGGCTACGAGCGTACGGTCCCGGGCAATGCGGAGCCGCCCGGGGTGCCGGGCCCGGTCCGCGGGCGATCCGGAGCCGTCCGGGAAGCCGGGCGGTCCCGGAACGTCAGAGCACCAACCGCATCGCCGGATCCGGAGTCCGCGCGAACCCGAGCGACGCATACAGCGGCTCGCCCGCATCGGAGGCCCGCAGATCCACCTTGCGCACCCCGCGCCGCCCGAACCAGGCGATCAACTCCTCCATGCAGGTCCGGGAGTAGCCCCGCCGCCGCAGCTCCGGATCCGTGGCCACGCTGAAGACATAACCACTGGCCCCCAGCGGATTCTCCGGGCCGCCGAGCCGGTACTCGATGGTCCCGACCGCGCACGCCGCAAGCCGGCCGGGATCGTCCGGCCGCTCCACCACGGTCGCGGCCAGCTGCCCCTCCTCGCCCACGAGCTTGGCGCGCAGGACCTCCACCGAGACCGCCATCCACGCGGTGTCCGACTGCACACCGAGGTACTCGTCGAGCATCACCTTGCGCAGGCGTACCAGTTCAGGGGCATCATCGGGCGTGGCGAGGCGGGATGTGACCATGCCGGGCACCCTAACCCCGTCCGCTCCGTGAACTCCTGCCGATATGGCTTGCTTGGAGTGCACTCCAAGGTTCTAGCGTGGGGGCATGACGGTGATGGAGAGCACCCCCGTACCAGTACTCGAGACGACCTCACCCGCGGCCCCGGTCGACGTCTGCGCCTCGGGCCCGCGCCCCCATCCGCGCCCCGAGGGCCAGGACCGCTACACGATCAGCGAGGTCGCCGAGTACACCGGGCTCACCGCGCACACACTGCGCTGGTACGAGCGGATCGGTCTGATGCCGCACGTGGACCGCTCCCACACGGGCCAGCGCCGGTTCACCAACCGCGACCTGGACTGGCTCACCTTCGTCGGCAAGCTCCGCCTGACCGGCATGTCCGTGGCGGACATGGTCCGCTACGCCGAGCTGGTCCGCGAGGGCGACCACACCTTCGAGGAGCGGCGACAGCTCCTGGAGAGCACGCGGCGCGACGTTCTGACGCGGATCGCGGAGCTCCAGGGGACGCTGGCCGTCCTCGACTACAAGATCGAGTTCTACGCGGGCGCCCCTGCGGCGCCGGAGAGGTCCTGAACCTGATGAGCACCATCGCGAAGGCACAGCTCGGCACCGGCGGTCCCGAGGTCTCCGTCCAGGGACTCGGCTGCATGGGCATGAGCTTCGCCTACGGGCCCACCGACGCCGACGAAGCACGGGCCACCCTCGACCACGCCCTCGGTCTGGGCGTCACCTTCTTCGACACCGCCGACATGTACGGCGCCGGCGAGAACGAGAAGTTCCTCGCCCCGTTCGTCCAGGAGCACCGCGACGAGATCGTGCTCGCCACCAAGTTCGGCATCGTCCTCGACCCCGACGACCCGCTGAAGCGCGGCATCGACAACTCCCCGGCGTACATCCGCAAGTGCATCGAGGGCAGCCTGAGCCGCCTCGGCGTGGAGAGCATCGACCTCTACTACATGCACCGCCGCGATGTGACCGTGCCGATCGAGGAGACCGTCGGCGCGATGGCCGAACTCGTCGCCGAGGGCAAGGTCAAGCACCTCGGTCTCAGCGAGGTCACCGCCGACGAACTGCGCGCCGCCCACGGCGTCCACCCCATCGCGGCGGTGCAGTCGGAGTGGTCGCTGTTCAGCCGCGACATCGAGCAGCACGTGGTCCCCGCCGCCACCGAACTGGGCGTCGCCCTCGTCCCGTACTCGCCGCTCGGCCGGGGCTTCCTCACCGGCTCCTTCGCCAACGCGGACAGCGACCTGGACGCCTCGGACTTCCGCCGCACGATGCCCCGGTTCAGCGGCGACAACGCCGCGGCGAACGCCGCCCTGCTCGCCCCGATCCGCTCGGTCGCCGAGTCCCGTGACGCGACACCCGCCCAGGTCGCCCTCGCCTGGGTGCAGCAGCGGGCCCAGGTGCACGGCCTGACCGTGGTGCCGATCCCCGGCACCCGCAAGCGCACCCGGATCGAGGAGAACACCGGCGCCACCCACCTGATCCTGACCCCGTCCGAGCTCGAACTCCTGGAGCCGATCGCGGGCCAGGTCGCGGGCGGCCGCTACGCGGACATGTCCTTCACCTCGGCCGGCCGCGAGTAGCGACCACGGGGGCGGGGGTGGGCACTGGGCCGTCAACTCCCATCCACTGTTGAGTTGTTGTACGACGGGCAGGTGCCGGTCCGCTGACAGCGGACCGGCACCAGCCGGCTGGTGGCGCGGGCGTCGCCCTGGGCCGCCATCAGTACGGCCGGCCGCAGGCGCCGGCTCCGGGGGCCGTCATCACGCGAGCCCGAGGGCGAAGACCGCGAAGGAGGCCGCGAGCAGACCGGCCACCGCACGCCGTACGTTCGCCGCACGCGAGCCCGCCTGCCACGGCGCCTCGAACCGCCGCGCCCAGCGGCCGATCAGGACCAGCAGCGCCGCGAACACCGGCAGCCACGCGATCCGCGCCGCGATCCAGCCGAGCGTGTCCGGCGCCGTGGTCAGACCGCCGATCGGGCCGATGAACGAACCGAGCGTCGCCGCACCGAACATCGCCGTCTGGTGCCAGCACAGGATCGTCATCGCCGACAGGTTGATGATCACGACAGGGGCCCACAGCGCGGGACGCCGGAGCAGTTTGCCGAGGCGGTCACGCAGCAGGATCGCGGCGCCGCTCTGCGCCGCGGCCAGCGCGAGCACAAGCAGGGACGGCGGGTGCGAGTTGGTGCGGGCCTCACCCGGCACGCCGACCATCGACGCCGGGTAGTGGAAGGCGAGCAGCAGCGCCGCGAACAGCGCCGTACCGCCGACGAGCAGCAGCCACGCGCCCCGCTTGCCGATCTTCTTCTCGCCCCAGCTGACGCCCAGTTGGTAGGCGAACATCCAGCCGGGCAGGATGTTCAGCATGCTCAGCCAGGACGGCATGGACTCCGCGAACGGCCCGTAGCGCAGGAAGTCCACGACCGCGACCGAGGCGAGCAGCGGTGCCGCGGCCCATGCGCCGAGGCGCTCGGCGGCCCGCACACAGAACGGTGTGAGCGCCGTGATCACGGTGTACACCCCGACGAACCACAAGGGCTGGATCACCAGCGTCGCCCCGGTGTGCAAGGTCGTGCCGGGCACGCCCAGTGCGTAGAGCACAGGGATCAGCGCCGCCCACACAGCGGTCACCCCGAGCACCGGGCGCCCGAGCCGGGCCACCCGTCCGCGCAGCCAGCGTCCGGAGGACTCCCTGCGCGCCAGGGAGCGGCGGTACGAGAGCACCGAGGCGTATCCGCCGACCAGGAAGAAGATCCCGAGCATCTGCAGCACCCAGCTCATGGGCGCGAAGAACTCGAAGGCGGACAGCGGGCTCGCATTGCGCAGTGCCCCCTCGCCGTCGACACGGAAGCCGCCGAGCAGCCAGTGCCCGATCGGCACCGCGAGCAGCGCGAGGGCGCGCAGCCCGTCGATCGCGCGGTCGCGATGGTCCGGCGTACGGGCGTCGATGCTCGTGGCGGTCTTGCGCAGGGCGCCGAGGGCCTTGGCCGGACGGGAGCCGGACCGGGAGCCGGATCCGGAGCCGGACCGGGACTCCGGGTCGACTGGTCGTGGGGCGAGTGCGGTGCTGGTCATGACGGTGTCCTCAAGTCGTCGAGAAGTACGGGGGGTCGGAGCCGCGACGGGCTCAGGTCTGCTCGCCGAGAGCGATGCGCGCGAACGCGCGCAGGGAGTCCGTGCCGGGCTCGAAGTAGCCCGTGTGGCCGTCGACTTGGGCAGTCGGCACGGTGCGGGCACCGAAGTCCGGGTCGGCCGGGTCGGCGCCGTGGCCGATGCCGAAGAGCTCCACGTTCGGTACGTCGTCGATCCAGTCGCCCTGGGCCTTGGCCGCCCAGACCCGCGCGTCGGTGTGGAGATCCGCGACGTCGTCCGCGTGCATCCCGGGCGAACCGGCCACGACCAGATCGGCGGCGGGCAGCTCGGGGGCCGCCTCGCCGCAGACCACCGAGCCGTAGCTGTGGCAGAAGAGCACCGGGTCGGGTGTGCCCGCGGCGTCGAGCCCCTGTACGAAGCGGGCCAGGCGCGGTGCACCCGCCTCGGCGAGCCGTCCGGTGGCGGCGTCCGGGCCGATCCCGACCGGCGTGGTGTACCCGGCCCAGGCGATCACCGCGCTGCGGTGCCCGGTGGCCGCGTACAGCGAACGGGCCATCCCCGTCGGTGTGCCGTACGGGTCCTTCTCGCGGTCGAAGCTGTTCAGATCGATATCGGAGCCCGGCACGATCACCGACACATGCGCGGCGCCGTCCAACGTGCCGTACACCTCGGCGACCTGGCCGCGCTCGCGCGGGTCGAAGGCGATGATCTGCCGGCCGTCCGCCCGGAGTGCGTCATAGCGGTCGGCACGGTCGCGGGCCGCCTCGCGGTCACGGGAGGGCAGCGTCCGGTCCTGGGCGCGCCGCAGTTGCTTGGCGCCCTCCTCCCGCAGGGCCCGTGCGTTGGCCTCGTACCGCAGCTCCACCGGTGCACCGTCGAGGTTGCCGACCACCAACGGGTGCCGGTCCAGCAGCTCCTGCTGCTGTGCGGTGCTCAACGAGCGGAAGAACGCGGCCACTTCGGCCGGCTTCGCCGTCGCCGGGTCGGGCAGCTGATGACCGAGCGCGCGGTCGGCGCGCCAGGAGCTGGCGCCCGGGACGGGGCCGGTCACCGGGGTCTGCTGATTGCCCGCGGCCCAGCCGGCGGTGCCCGCGACCAGCATCCCGCTGAGGGCGGCCGCGACCAGAGTCCTCTTGCCGCGTGCCTTCCAAGCCTGAAGCCGCATGACCGGTCTCCCCTTCGCATCCGTCCGCCGTGTTGCTGACGGAGGGAAGGTAGGAAGACGGTGGGTGGCAGGGCGTCACACTGCGGAGCCAAACCGCGGCTGATACCCCAGTACTAGGGGGTCTAGTGGGGGAGGCCTGTCAGGGGCGTGCCGATGGGGGAGCGTTCTTGTGTGCCAGGTAGCCCGGGGTTTCCAGGAGCTCCTATTCGTCGCCCCTGGCAGGGACGACAACCCCGGCCTCGTACGCGAAGATCACCAACTGCGCCCGGTCGCGCAGATCCAGCTTGGACAGGACCCGGCCGATATGGGTCTTCACGGTCTGCTCGGCGAGGACCAGATGACCGGCGATCTCCTGGTTGGACATCCCGCGCGCGATCAGCTCGAGCACCTCGGCCTCGCGCGGCGTCAGACCGTTCAACTTGAGGGCGGGGTCCTTGCGCTGCACCGGCCGCTGTTTCACGAAGTCCGCGATGAGCCGGCGGGTGACGGAGGGTGCGAGCAGCGCCTCTCCGGCCGCGACGATCCGTACCGCCGAGATCAGATCGTCCGGCGGCGCGTCCTTGAGCAGAAATCCGGACGCCCCCGCCCGCAGCGCCTCGTAGACATAGTCGTCCACATCGAAGGTGGTCAGCATCAGGACCTTGGGGCGGTGGATCACGCCCGGCGGCGGATCGAGCAGCCGCCTGGCCGCCTCGAGACCGTCCATCTCGGGCATCCGCACATCCATGAGGACCACGTCGGGATGGGTGGAGCGGCCGAGCTCGACCCCCTGTTTACCGTCCTCCGCCTGCCCGACCACATCGATATCGCTCTGCGCGGCCAGGAGCGCGGCGAAGCCCGCCCGCACCATGGCCTGGTCGTCGACGATGAGTACGCGGATGGTCACAGGAGTGGTGCCTTTCTCGGGCAGCTAGGTGTCCTGCTCGGACTGCGGGGTGTCCTGCTCGGACCGCGAGGTGTCCTGCTCGGACCGCGAGGTGTCCCGCGCGGGCCGGGAGGGGCCCTCCGCGGGCGGCTCCCCGTCCTTCTCGTGCAGTGGAATCCGGGCCTCGACTCGGAAACCGCCGCCGGCGTCGGGGCCCGCGTCGAGAGAGCCACCGGTCAACCGTACGCGCTCACGCATGCCGACCAGACCATGCCCGGTGCCCGAGGTCTCCAGGGCCGAACGTGGCTTCTGGGCGGGCCCGTTGACGATGGACAGGATCAACTCGCGCTGGTGTACGTCGAGTTCGACCCGTGCGAGGGCGCCGGGCGCATGCCGGATCACATTCGACAGGGCCTCCTGCACGATGCGGTACGCCGAGAGGTCCACGGCCGGCGGGACCCCGGTGACCAGCTCCTGCAGACGAGCCTCGGCGGGCGTCATGGCCACCTGGACGCCGGCCCGACGGGTGGCCTCGACCAGCTGGTGCAGCCGGTTCAGACCGGGCTGCGGGGTGCGCTCGGCCTGCGCCTCCTCATTGCGCAGCACCTTGAGCAGCCGGCGCATTTCGGTCAGCGACTCGCGCGCGGCGGCGGCGATCTCACCGAACTCCTTCTCCACCTCGGGCGAAAGCCCGGGGAGCCGGTACTTGGCCGTGTCCGCCTGCACGGTGATCACCGACATGTGGTGAGCCACCACGTCGTGCAGCTCCCGGGCGATCCGCGCCCGCTCCTCCAGCAGCGTGCGCTGCGCCCGTTCCGCCTCGCTGATCGTCTCCTGCTCGGCCAGCTTCGCCTGGGCCTCACCGCGCAGCCGCAGGGCGTACGTCACGACCAGGGTGACCCCGGCGAGAACCAGCATCAGGACCCAGGAGCCGTCGCTGTACGTCTGCGAGAGCTGCTCGAAGAACACCCCGGCCGCCGCGGTGACCAGGAAGATCGCGATCAGGGTCCGGCGGCTCTCGCGCAGACCGAGCAGCACCATCAGGAGCACATAACCGACGATGATCATGGGAGTCCACGGCCAGGACCGCCCGTCGACATGCTTGCCCGCATACAGCGCCAGACCACCGATCACATCGGCGGGGAAGATCACCCACCACGCGTGCAGGGGGCGGGTCAGGGCGAGCAGCAGGGGCAAGGTCTGGGCGACGGCGAGGCCGCCCGCCATGCCGCCGTTCATCCCGTAGTCCTGGATGAGCACCGTGACGGTGGTGGGCAGCAGGGCGGCGACGAAGGCGAACACCACTACATACGGAGTGGCCCGGACCCAGCCCTTCTGCGCCTGCGCGAGGGGAGCGCGCCCGGCGGCCGCGGGGGTGGTCAGCGCGATGCCGAACTCCCGCAGCCCGTCCCGCACCGCGGGCCAGGGACCGTCCGCCGTCTTGTCCAGGCGGACCGGGTCCGGATCGGGCGCCGCACCCGAAGCCGGACCCCCGCCCGCCGCCCGCCTCCAGGGCAGGCGTGGCAGCCACCGTCGTGCCCGGCGTCCGGGCTGGTCGGTGGTCTCGTCGGTCGAGGACTGCTGCGCGTCATTCATGGCCTGATCAGCGTAGGCAGGAAGCCGCGCCTCTCGCGTCATACCGCAGAGCCGGACCTGACCTCATACCCCGGTATTACCTCCGGCCCCAGCGCCACCGGGGGCGCCGCCAGGAACCCGAGCCCGGCCGACACTCCGTACCCCTGAAAGCTCCACCGCGCTCAACGCCCCACCGGGCTCAAAGCTCCACCAGCTCACAGCCCCACCGCGCTCAACGCCCCACCAGGCTCAAAGCTCCGCCAGCAACTCCGCCTTCTTCGCGGAGAACTCCTCATCCGTCAGCAGCCCCGCCCCGTGCAGTTCCCCGAGATGCCGGATCCGCTCCGCGATGTCCGCCGGATCCCGCCGCCCCGAGGGCCGCGCGTCCTCGATGGCCGTCGCACCCCGCGCGCGCACGGTCGCGAGCACCGCCGCCGCGAACGGCAGCGATTCGTGCACCGGTCCGTACCCGAGCCCGAAGACCACCGCGGCCGGATCCTGATCGGCCTGCGCGGGCTGGACGACCGAACCGGGCCGGCGGATCAGCCGCATGTAGCCGTCGAAGATCTCCGGCGAACGCCACTCGACACCGCTGAGGTCGGACACGGGGAAGGTCTGGTCGCCCGCCTTCCACTTCGCCGACGAGGCCCCCGTCCAGAACCAGCGGAAGCTCACCGCCTTCCCGTCGAACGAGGCCTTCCCGTCGTACGCCTTGAAGTGCAGCGGTCCCTGAGGCGCATCCACCATGAAGCGGTCGGCGGGCCCCTCGGAGGACGGCAGGACGGCGCGCAGCTCGTCGCGGTAGTACTCGGCGAGCGTCTCGCGCTCGGCCGGCAGCACCAGGCGGTACGGATCGCAGCCGTCCTTGAGCTGCCCGGCCGCCGCCTCCATCAGCGGATCGGCGCCGGCTCTCGGTACGGCGTGCAGCACCACCGTGCCCCTCTTACCCGGGGCCAAGGTCACATCCGCCAACGCCTCGTGGGGGATGCGGCGTTCACCGAGCGCATGGAACAGCTTCGGTGTCCTGATCCCCCGTTCGAAGCGGATGAGCACGGAGTCCGTGTCGAACTCCCAGGCGGCATGAAATCCGGCCAGTACGTCACCCATGCGGCTCATCGTATGCGGCATGCGCCTGTACGTCCCCCCTCGATACGTTCCGGCGTCTTCCCGTCCCGGCGCTCTTCTACGCGCGTCGGCCAGGTCCGGGACCGCAGCTCTTGCTCTCAGTGACCCGGAACGGGAAGCTCCGCCCGCGGACGGGGACGCTCCGTTCCCGGACCGCGGCACCGCGCCGCGGGACACCGTCCGTTCCCGCCGGTCGGACCCTGCCCCGTCCGCGCGGCCTCACACGTGAGCGCGGCACGTATCCCCGTCATCCGCGCAGCTGACCTCGTCGAGACGGCCGACGCCGATCCGCGCGAAATTGCGCAGGCTCTCCGTGCCCGGCTCGAAGTAACCGGTGTGCCCGACCGAGTCCTTGGCCGAAAGCACCCGCGCCCCGAACCCGGCCGACACCGGATCCACGCCGTGGCCGAAACTGCCGACTTCCAGATGCGGGACGTCCGCGATCCAGTCGTCTTCGTCGCGCATTGCCCACACCCGTGCGGAAGTTCCCAGGTCGGCGGCGGTCTCGGCGCGCATTCCAGGGCTGCCCGCGACCGCGATGTCCCCGACGCGTGGCGGCAGTTCACGCGCGGCGAGCCCGCAGACGACCGAGCCGTAACTGTGGCAGTACAGGGCGGTCGGCGCCTGTCCGGGCAGTGAGCGGAGCATGGCGTTGAGCCGCAGCGCCCCGTCCTCGGCGCGCCGGACCGTGAAGGCGTCCATGCCCACACCGGCGGGCGCCGTGTAGTCGGCCCAGGCGATCACGGCGGTACGGGTGTCGGGGTCCTCGGCGCGCTGGGTGCGGTACAGCGCGCGGGACATGCCGGACGTCGCCGAGTACCGCCCGAAGGTCTTCTGGAACGTGAGCAAGTCTGTGTCCACACCGGGCACGACGACCGACACCCGCTCGGCCTTCTCGAGGTTGCCGAGCACCTCGGCCACCCGCCCGCGGCCGGACGGATCGAAGGCGAGGAGGTCGCGGCCGGGCTTCAGGAAGGATTCGAAGCGGTGCATACGGCGTCCCGCGTCGCGTCTTCCCGTGTCGGACAGGCGTGTGTCGTTCATCCGCTCCCTTTCGGCCTTGACAGCCTTGTGCAGGGAGTGACGGTTCGCCGCGTAACGCAGAGTCACCGGTGCGCCGTTGAGGTTCCCGACGACCAAGGAGTAGCGCTCGGCCAGGCGATCTTGCTGTGCGTTGCTCAGCGTGGCGAAGAAGCGCGAGATCCGCGTGGCCGGCGCCTCGGGATCGGGCAGATCCCGGCCGTCGATGCCACCGCGGTTCCAGGCGGCGAGCGCGGCTTCGAGCGGTGTCGACCCGCCCTTGCTGCGGACCGCGGTCCAGCCGGTGGCCGTCAGCATGACGAAGACAACGGCAACGGCAAGGAGGGCGCGCCAGATGTTCAGCGAGGGCGTGGAGTCGAAAGAAGTCACGATCCGGCCACCCTAGGAGAACCGGACGGCCCACCGCACGGACCGTGGCGCGGATCACGTTACGTATCGGATGATCGGGCCAAAGCGGGCACTCGGTGGTTTCGCCGCTCACGGAACGTAACCATCCGTTCCGTTTCGCGTACGAAGCGGGGTGCGGCGACCGCCGCGCTGTCACCGGCCGCCTGTCACCGGTCGGCGGTCACCGGCCGCCTGTCACCGGCCGCCAGTCACCGGTCCGGTCGACGGTCATCGCCGCCAGTCCTCGGCCAGCGAGGGCTCCAGCCGTTCGAGCAGAGACGCCGTGAGCCGTCGCATGGACTCCACGCTGATCTCCTCCCCGGCTCCCCAGCGCCGCCCCGCCAGCTGCATCACGCCGCTGAACGCCGCGACCGCCACCCAGGGCCGAGGATCCTCTTCGGGGTCGAGGCCCTCCCGTGCGGCGACGATCCGCACGATCTCCTCCTCGGTCTCGGCCGTCCGCCTCATCTGTACGGCGAGCAGCGCGGGCGTCGACTCGATCATGCGGAACGCCCGCATGTACATCTCCACCGGCACGAACTCCTCGATGGATTCGCCGATCGAGTCCCAGGCGTCGAGCACCGCGCGCCGCAGCGCCTCGAACGGTGACTCCTCGGGCGGGCGGCCGCGCAGCGACTCGACGAAGCGGGCCTCGACCATCTCCTGTACGGCGAAGACCACTTGCTCCTTGCCCGCGAAGTAACGGAAGAAGGTGCGCTGCGAGACATCGACGGCGGCGACGATCTCGTCGACGGTCGTGCGCTCGTATCCCTGGGTCGTGAAGAGTTCGATCGCGGCGCGCACCAGCGCGTCCCGGGTTCGCTGCTTCTTGCGCTCGCGCAGCCCCGGCAGCCCCGGAGTCACTCCACGCCCTGTCACTCCACGGCCCTCTTTCTTCCCGTTTGCCGGGCTTCACGTCTCGGCTCAGATTACCTGTGAGCAACGTGACAGTTACCGACTAGTGGCTGACGTTGTCAACTGTCAGCGACTGTCACTAGCCTTTTCTCCATGACTAGTCAGACCACCGTCGACAAGGCCGGCAAGGCCCCCGATTCCCCGGCGAGTACCTCGGAACCGACCACGGCCAAGGGGCTGCGCGGCCACCCCTGGCTCACCCTGTTCGCCGTGGCCATCGGCGTGATGATGGTCGCCCTCGACGGCACGATCGTCGCGATCGCCAACCCCGTGATCAAGTCGGATCTGGGTGCCACCTGGCAGCAGATCCAATGGATCACCAACGGCTACTTCCTCGCCCTCGCGGTCACGCTGATCACCGCGGGCAAGCTCGGTGACCGGTTCGGCCACCGGCAGACCTTCCTCATAGGCGTCGTCGGCTTCGCCGTGGCCTCCGGCGCCATCGGCTTCTCCAACAGCGTCGGTTTCGTCGTCGCCTTCCGTGTCCTCCAGGGCCTGTTCGGCGCGCTGCTCATGCCGGCCGCGCTCGGCCTGCTGCGCGCCACCTTCCCGGCCGAGAAGCTCAACATGGCCATCGGCATCTGGGGCATGGTCATCGGTGCCTCCACCGCGGGCGGCCCGATCCTCGGCGGCGTGCTCGTCGAGCACGTCAGCTGGCAGTCGGTCTTCTTCATCAACGTGCCCGTGGGCATCATCGCCGTGGTGCTCGGTGTGGTGATCCTGAAGGACCACCGGGCCGAGAACGCGCCGCGCTCGTTCGACCTCCTCGGCATCGCGCTGCTTTCCGTCGCGATGTTCTCCCTGGTGTGGGCCGTCATCAAGGCGCCCGAGTGGGGCTGGGGTTCGACCAGCACATGGGCCTGGATCGGCGGCTCCCTCGTGGCGTTCGCGCTCTTCGCCTTCTGGCAGACGCGGGCCAAGGAGCCGCTCGTACCGCTGCAGCTCTTCCGCTCCGTTCCGCTGTCCGCCGGTGTGGTCCTGATGGTCCTCATGGCCATCGCCTTCATGGGCGGCCTGTTCTTCGTCACTTTCTATCTGCAGAACGTGCACGGCATGAGCCCCGTGGACAGCGGTCTGCACCTGCTGCCCCTCACCGGCATGATGATCGTCGGCTCGCCGCTGGCCGGCGTCATGATCACCAAGGTCGGTCCGCGGATCCCGCTGGCCGGCGGTATGGCGGTGACGGCGCTCGCCATGTACGGCATGTCCACGCTGGAGACCGGCACCTCCAGCCTCACCATGTCGATCTGGTTCGCCCTGCTCGGTCTCGGCCTCGCGCCGGTCATGGTCGGTGCCACCGAGGTCATCGTGGGCAACGCCCCGATGGAGCTCTCCGGCGTCGCGGGCGGTCTGCAGCAGGCCGCGATGCAGATCGGCGGCGCCCTCGGCACCGCCGTGCTCGGCGCGATCATGGCCTCGAAGGTCGACAACAGTCTCGCCGACAACTGGGCGGACGCGGGTCTGCCGCCGATCCCCGAGGCGCAGATGGGCCAGGCCGCCGAGGCCGTCCAGTCGGGTGCGGCGCCCGTACCGCCGAACACGCCGCCGGAGATCGCCGCGAAGATCACCGACGTGGCACACGACACCTTCATGTCCGGCATGGGCCTGGCCAGCCTCACCGCCGCCGGTGTCGCCGCCTTCGCGATCCTGGTCGCCCTGCTGACCAAGCGCGGCGCCAACGCGGAGGCGGGCGCGGGAGTCGGTCACATCTGACGTTCCGCACGCGAAGCAGCTGCCGAAATCCCCGCCGGGTCGCCCGGCGGGGATTTCCCCTATCAGGGTGACGGCCGCGGAACTCCCTTCCCGGCCGCTCCCGGCGCAGGTCAGAGTTGCGCCAACTGATCGGCACGACACGGGGGTTCACCACCATGCGCACGAAGAGCACCCAGCTCCGTACGACCATCACCGCGGCCGCGCTCGGCGTCGCCGCACTCGCCGGAGCCACAGCCGCAGCCACGGCACAGGCGGCGACCGCACCACCGGGGCCGTCGGGCTGCGGGCCGGGGGAGCTGTGCCTGTGGACGGCACCCGACTACACCGGCGACCGCACCACGTACGAACTGGCGGAGCTGACGAGCGAGGCCTGTACGGCGCTGCCGGAGGGGAGCAGCGCCCAGGCCCTCGCCAACCGCACGGCCCGCCCCGTCACCACGTACCAGTCCGCGGAGTGCGAGGAAACGGGCGACTTCGAGACCTACCCGGGCCGTGGGGGCGGCACGTGGGCCCCTGAATCGCCGTACAAGGTCAGGGCGTTCAAGATCTGGGAGAGCTAGCCCCGCGGCCGCTGTGTCAATCGGAGCCTGTCGCCGATGACTTGAACTGCCGGAGCGGGGCACTCGTACGTCAAGCCCCGTCCACCAAGGCAGGGAGTGATGATGGCGGGCTTCGGACACAGCACGCGCAGGCGCCCCCGCACACGAGGCCGCACATGGTCCCGGTCCGGGCCGGATCGCGCGACGCTGGGAATCATCGGAGTCATCTGCGCGATCGCGGGATTCTTCGCACTCAGCATCGTGCTGGGCCCGATCGCGATCATCTGCGGATGGCTCGCCATGGGCCGGCGCTGGGACGGCGGACACCGCCTTCCGGCGCTGGTGGCCGTGGTGCTCGGCGCGATCGACACCGTCCTCGCGCTGACATGGATCGCCGGTGCCGCGGGCCCCGGCAACGGGATGTTCTGAGAGCCCGTTGCTAGGTCCGTGGCCCGGGCCCCGAGGGCGACGGCAGCGTGGCCGGCGTAGGAGCGGAAGGGGCGCCGGCCGCCGCTGTCGTCCCCTTGGCTCCTGAAGGGGCTCCCGAAGACGCACCCGAAGACGCACCCGAGAGCGCCGCCACCTGGGCGCGCAACGCCTTGACCTCATCGGTCAGTTCGAGGATCGCCGCCGTCTGCCGGCGTTCCTCCGCATCGTCCTGCTCGAAACGGGCCATGAACCACGCGGCGATGTTCGCCGTGACCACACCGAGCAGCGCGATCCCCGAGAGCATGAGCCCGACCGCGATCAGCCGCCCCAGACCCGTCGTCGGCGAGTGGTCGCCGTAGCCGACGGTGGTCATCGTCGTGAACGACCACCACACCGCGTCACCGGGCGTCTTGATGTTCCCGGTCTTCTGCTCCACCGAGAGCACCGCGAGCGATCCGAAGATCAGCAGCCCCACGACCGCACCGCTGACGTACGTGGTCAGCCGGATCTGTGTCGCCATCCGGGCCCGCCGCCCTACCAGCATCAGCGTGGAGACGACCCGTAGCAGCTGGAAGGGCCGCAGCAGCGGCAGCACCACGGCCGCGAGGTCCAGCCAGTGATGCCGTACGAAGTGCAGCCGGTGCTCCGTCAGGACGAGACGAACGAGGTAGTCGGCGGCAAACGCGCCCCAGACCACCTTCTCCGCCAACCGGCACGCGTCCTGCAAGCCCTGCGGGGCGTCCGGCGCCACGATCGGCACCGCATACGCGACGGCGAAGACGACCGCGAGAGCAAGGAGCGGCCGCTGAGTGCGGTTCTCCCAGCGGATCTGCGGCGGCTGTTGTTTGAGGCTGGCCATAGCGCGCATCGTAAACAACGCATAAGGGCGGCGGGACCACCCGGTCCCACCGCCCTCAGCAGCTGATCTCCGTGCTACGCGTCGCCGCCCTCGGGGCCCGGGTCGGCCGCCGCCACATCGAGCAGCTGGTAGCGGTCGATGGCCTGCTTCAGGGCCGAGCGGTCGACCTTCCCGTCCTTCGCGAGCTCGGTGAGCACACCCAGGACCACCGACTGCGCGTCGATGTGGAAGAAGCGGCGGGCCGCGCCACGCGTGTCCGCGAAGCCGAAGCCGTCCGCACCGAGCGACTGATAACGACCGGGCACCCAGCGCGAGATCTGGTCGGGTACGGACCGCATCCAGTCGGAAACCGCCACGAACGGACCCTCGGCACCGGAGAGCTTCTGCGTCACGTACGGGACGCGCTGCTCCTCCTCCGGGTGCAGAAGGTTGTGCTCCTCCACGTCCACGGCCTCACGCCGCAGCTCGTTCCAGGAGGTCGCCGACCAGACATCGGCCTTGACGTTCCACTCCTCGGCGAGGATGCGCTGGGCCTCGACGGCCCACGGCACCGCGACACCGGAGGCGAGGATCTGCGCCGGGATCGTGCCTGCCTCACCGCGCTTGTACAGGTGGATGCCCTTGAGGATGCCCTCGACGTCCACGTTCTCCGGCTCGGCCGGGTGCTGGATCGGCTCGTTGTAGACGGTGAGGTAGTAGAAGACGTCCTCACTGTTCTCGCCGTACATCCGCCGCAGACCGTCCTTGACGATGTGCGCGATCTCGAACCCGTACGCGGGGTCGTACGCGACACAGGCCGGGTTGGTCGAGGCGAGCAGGTGCGAGTGGCCGTCCGCGTGCTGGAGACCCTCACCGGTCAGAGTCGTACGTCCGGCGGTCGCACCGAGGACGAATCCGCGCGCCAACTGGTCGGCCATCTGCCAGAACTGGTCGCCGGTGCGCTGGAAACCGAACATCGAGTAGAAGACGTACACCGGGATCAGCGGCTCGCCGTGCGTGGCGTACGCCGAACCGGCCGCGATCAGCGACGCGGTGCAGCCGGCCTCGGTGATGCCGTCGTGCAGCATCTGCCCGGTCGGCGACTCCTTGTAGGCGAGCAGCAGTTGGCGGTCGACCGACTCGTACTGCTGGCCGAGCGGGTTGTAGATCTTGGCGCTCGGGAAGAAGGCGTCCATGCCGAACGTGCGGTACTCGTCCGGCGCGATCGGCACGAACCGCTTGCCGATCTCCTTGTCCCGCATCAGGTCCTTGAGGATGCGGACGAACGCCATGGTCGTGGCGATCGACTGCTGGCCCGAGCCCTTCTTGGCGGTCGAGTAGGCCTTGTCGTCGGGCAGCTGAAGCGGCTTGGCGCGCACCACGCGGGTCGGGACGAACCCGCCCAGACCCTTGCGGCGGTCGTGCATGTACTGGATCTCTTCCGAGTCACGGCCCGGGTGGTAGTACGGCGGGGCGCCGCCCTCGAGGTCCTTGTCCGCGATCGGGATGTGCAGCCGGTCGCGGAAGTGCTTGAGGTCGTCGACCGTCAGCTTCTTCATCTGGTGGGTCGCGTTGCGGCCCTCGAAGTTCGGGCCGAGCGTCCAGCCCTTGACCGTCTGCGCCAGGATCACGGTGGGCTGGCCCTTGTGCTCCAGGGCCGCCTTGTACGCCGCGTAGACCTTCTTGTGGTCGTGACCGCCGCGGCCCAGGTGGAGCAGCTGGTCGTCGGTCATGCCCTCGACCATCGCGCGAAGGCGGTGGTCGTCGCCGAAGAAGTGCTCACGGATGTACGAGCCGGACTCGGTCGCGTACGTCTGGAACTGGCCGTCCGGCGTGGAGTTCATCTTGTTGACCAGCGTGCCGTCGCGGTCCTGGGCGAGCAGCGGGTCCCAGCTGCGGTCCCAGATCAGCTTGATGACATTCCAGCCGGCGCCGCGGAACTGCGACTCCAGCTCCTGGATGATCTTGCCGTTGCCGCGCACCGGGCCGTCGAGGCGCTGCAGGTTGCAGTTGACGACGAAGGTCAGGTTGTCGAGGCCCTCACGGGCGGCGAGCGAGAGCTGGCCGAGCGACTCGGGCTCGTCCATCTCGCCGTCGCCGAGGTAGGCCCACACATGCGACTTGGAGGTGTCGGCGATGCCGCGGTGCTCCATGTAGCGGTTCATCCGGGCCTGGTAGATCGCGCCGAGCGGGCCGAGGCCCATCGACACGGTCGGGAACTCCCAGAAGTCCGGCATCAGGCGCGGGTGCGGGTACGAGGAAAGCCCGTACGGAGCCTTGGACTTCTCCTGGCGGAACGCGTCGAGCTGCTGCTCGGAGAGCCGGTCCAGGAGGTACGCACGGGCGTAGACACCCGGCGAGGCATGGCCCTGGAAGAAGATCTGGTCGCCGCCGTCGCCCTCGTCCTTGCCGCGGAAGAAGTGGTTGAAGCCCACGTCGTAGAGCGAGGCCGAGGAGGCGAAGGTCGCGATGTGGCCGCCGACGCCGATACCGGGGCGCTGGGCACGGGAGACCATGACCGCCGCGTTCCACCGCGTGGCGTTGAGGATCTTGCGCTCGATCTCCTCGTTGCCGGGGAAGAACGGCTCGTCCTTGGTCGCGATGGTGTTCACGTAGTCCGTGCTGCGCATCTCGGGCACGGCCACGCGCTTCTCACGGGCCCGCTCGATCAGCCGGAGCATCAGGTAGCGGGCCCGCTCGCGGCCGCGCTCGTCGACCGCCGCATCCAGCGAGTCGAGCCATTCCTGAGTCTCTTCGGGATCGAAGTCCGGGACCTGGCTGGGCAGGCCGCCAATGATGATCGGGTTGCGATCGGATCCGGAAGCCACGCTGTTCCTTCGCTGTCGGAGTGTCGATCTGGGGTTTCACGCCGTTGTCCATCGTGTACCCCGGTGCTTCCCGCGTCATCTGTACCGACTGGTAACCAAGGCCCGGGACGCCCAAATCGCAACGATACGCCCAAGTAGGACCCTCGTTCCCCAGGGACCTTCGGCCTGGAGCGGCAGGCGAAGGTCCCGACTGAACAGCTCGCGCCTTCCCGCTGTATTTTTCCCGTACGTGCTTCGTACGGGTCGGGTGCTCACGCTCCCGCCCACTTGCCGCAGGCGCCCGCAAATCTGACGTATCGCTGTGGGATGAATCACCGATCGCGGAGAAATCGGGCATTGGGTTGCGGTGACACGGCCGGGATCGTCACCGTTTCGGCGGTCTCGGCGGCCGGGTACTTGCGCGATCCGCCCCGCCCGTGTGGACTACGGCCAACGCTTCGCGCACGCGCGAGGCGCAAACGACATCCGAAAAACATGATCAGGAGGCAATCCGTGAGCGCGACCGCGGACCACGCGGAGTCGAACCTGGCCGCCAGGCTGGGTTTCCAGCCCGAGCAGGTGGTCCAGGAGATCGGCTACGACGACGACGTCGACCAGGAGCTCCGCGAGGACATCGAAAAGATCATCGGCAGTGAGCTCGTCGACGAGGACTACGACGATGTGGCCGATGGCGTGGTGCTCTGGTTCCGTGAGGACGACGGGGACCTGACCGATGCGCTGGTGGATGCCATCGCGTACATGGAGGAAGGCGGCTCCATCCTCCTTCTGACCCCGAAGACCGGCCGCGACGGCTACGTCGAGCCGAGCGAGATCGGCGAGGCCTCGACCACCGCCGGTCTGTCCGCCGCGAAGAGCATCAGCGCCGGCAAGGACTGGACGGCCAGCCGTCTGAGCACCCCGAAGGCCGCGACCAAGAAGCGCTGACCACGGGCAACACGTCGAGCAGAACCCCCGCCGATCCGTCGGCGGGGGTTTCTTGCGTGGCACAGGGGCACAGGGCCACAGGGGCGCAGGGCCACAGGGGCACAGGGGCACAGGGGCACAGGGGCACAGCGCACCGGATCGCGGTGCGACGGGTGGTTGTCGGCGGCTGCGCATAGGGTGGGATTCACCCGATCAGGCCCTACGAGGTTCTCCGAAGGGACAGCTCAGGCATGACCACAGCCGGAACCGCAGCCGGAACCGCCGTCGGAACGAAGGCTCCGGACTTCGCGCTCAAGAGCCAGCACGGCGAGACGATCCGCCTCGCCGACCTCCGCGGCGCGAAGAACGTGGTGCTTGTCTTCTACCCGTACGCCTTCACCGGAGTGTGTACGGGAGAGCTGGCCGCGCTGCGCGACGCGCTGCCGCAGTTCGTCAACGACGAGGTGCAGCTGCTCGCCGTGTCCTGCGACGCGCCCTTCAGCCAGCGGGTCTTCGCCGAGCAGGAGGGCTTCGGGTTCCCGCTCCTGTCCGACTTCTGGCCGCATGGCGAGGTGTCGCGGGCGTACGAGGTCTTCGACGAGGAGAAGGGCTGCGCGGTGCGCGGGACCTTCATCATCGACAAGGAGGGCGTCGTGCGCTGGAGTGTGGTCAATGCACTGCCGGACGCGCGTGACCTGAACGAGTACGTCACGGCGCTCGACAGCCTCTGATTTTCCCTGATTTTCCCGGGACTTCCGGGTGAAGAAACGATCCGAGGTGATCCTTGCGGCGAAGAGCCTTTTTGCCGCGGGAACCCGTCACTAGGATCCAGTCGTTGATCCGATGCCAATGCACCACGGGGGCGCTGCCCCTGGAAACTATTTGGAGGACTCGTGGGAGTCAGCCTCAGCAAGGGCGGCAACGTCTCGCTGTCCAAGGAGGCCCCCGGCCTGACCGCCATCACGGTCGGCCTGGGCTGGGACATCCGTACCACTACAGGTCAGGACTTCGACCTGGACGCAAGCGCCATCCTGACCCAGGAGGACGGGAAGGTCAGCAGCGATGCGAACTTCGTGTTCTTCAACAACCTGAAGAGCCCCGACGGCTCGGTCGAGCACACCGGTGACAACACCACCGGTGAGGGCGAGGGCGACGACGAGCAGATCAAGGTGAACCTGGCGGGCGTGCCCGCCGAGATCACCAAGATCGTTTTCCCGGTGTCGATCTACGACGCCGAGAACCGTCAGCAGTCCTTCGGCCAGGTCCGCAACGCGTTCATCCGTGTCGTGAACCAGGCCGGCGGCGCCGAGATCGCGCGCTACGACCTCTCCGAGGACGCGTCCACCGAGACCGCCATGGTCTTCGGTGAGCTCTACCGGCACGGCGCCGAGTGGAAGTTCCGGGCCATCGGCCAGGGCTACGCCTCGGGTCTGCGCGGTATCGCGCAGGACTTCGGCGTGAACGTCTGACGTTCGACCCGGTTTCCTTTCGTACGTCGCGTACGTACGCCGGTGCGTGAGGCCTCACGCACCACCGCCGTACGTCCCTCAGGGGGCGTCCGGCTCGTCCGGCGCCGCACTCGCAGTGCGGCGCCGGACGTCCTTGACCAGCAGCATCGCGCTTGAACCGGCATCATCGCGCCGTAACTCCGGGGAGGACACGAATATGGGCGTCACACTCGCCAAGGGAGGCAATGTCTCCCTCTCCAAGGCCGCACCGAACCTCACACAGGTGTTGGTCGGGCTCGGCTGGGATGCGCGCTCCACCACCGGAGCCGACTTCGACCTCGACGCCAGCGCCCTGATGTGCAGTGGCGGACGGGTGCTCGGGGACGAGTGGTTCATCTTCTACAACAACCTCAAGAGCCCCGACGGCTCGGTCGAGCACACGGGGGACAACCTCACGGGTGAGGGCGACGGGGACGACGAGTCGGTCCTGATCGACCTCTCCAAGGTGCCGGCCAACGTCGAGAAGATCGTCTTCCCGGTCTCGATCCACGAGGCGGACAACCGCGGCCAGACCTTCGGCCAGGTCAGCAACGCCTTCATCCGTGTCGTCAACCAGGCCGACGGCCAGGAACTGGCGCGCTACGACCTGTCCGAGGACGCCTCCACCGAGACCGCGATGATCTTTGGCGAGGTCTACCGCTATGGCGGAGAGTGGAAGTTCCGGGCCGTAGGACAGGGGTACGCGTCGGGGCTGCGCGGTATCGCTCTAGACTTCGGGGTCAACGTTTCGTAAAGCCGCGCGCGGCGGGGGGTACCTCCGTACTCGGCGCGGGGGAGCCCCGTACACAACGATTGGGTAGCCAGTGGTACTGAAAACCTTCGGCTGGTCGTTCGCGGTCACCGCGCTCGGCCTGGTCGCAGCGGTGTTCATCGGGGGGTGGCAGGCGTTCGGGATCGTGGCGATCCTGTCCATCCTCGAGATCTCGCTGTCCTTCGACAACGCGGTGGTCAACGCCGGAATCCTGAAGAAGATGAATGCCTTCTGGCAGAAGATCTTCCTCACCATCGGCATCCTGATCGCCGTCTTCGGTATGCGGCTGGTCTTTCCCGTCGTCATCGTCGCCATCAGCGCAAAGCTGGGCCCGATCGAGGCCGTCGACCTGGCGCTGAACAACAAGGACCTCTACGAGCAGTACGTGACCGACGCGCATGCGTCGATCGCCGCCTTCGGTGGCATGTTCCTGCTCATGATCTTCCTCGACTTCATCTTCGAGGACCGTGACATCAAGTGGCTCGGCTGGCTCGAGCGGCCGCTGGCGAAGCTCGGCAAGGTCGACATGCTGTCGGTCTGCATCGCGCTGATCGTGCTGCTGGTCTCGGCGATGACCGTCGCGACCCACGCGCACACGCACTCGGGCCCGGTCGACAAGGCGTCGACCGTCATGATCTCCGGTATCGCGGGTCTGATCACGTACCTCATCGTGGGCGGTCTCTCCAGCTACTTCGAGAACAAGCTCGAGGAAGAGGAGGAGCGCGAACACGAGGAGGAGGAAGCCGCCAAGAAGGCCGGCAAGCCGGTCTCGGCGGTCAAGCTCGCCGGCAAGGCCGCGTTCTTCATGTTCCTCTACCTCGAGGTCCTGGACGCGTCCTTCTCGTTCGACGGTGTCATCGGCGCCTTCGCCATCACCAACGACATCGTCCTGATGGCCCTCGGCCTCGGTATCGGTGCCATGTACGTCCGGTCGCTCACGGTCTACCTGGTCCGCCAGGGCACCCTGGACGACTACGTGTACCTGGAGCACGGCGCGCACTACGCGATCGGTGCGCTGGCCGCGATCCTGCTCATCACGATCCAGTACGAGATCAACGAGGTCATCACCGGTCTCATCGGTGTGGTCCTGATCGCCGCCTCCTTCTGGTCCTCGGTGCGCCGCAACAAGCGGCTCGCGGCGGAGGAAGCGGGAAACGGTGAGGGCTCGGACGAGAAGTCCGAAGTCTCCTCAGGGGTGTGACCTTCCGGTAGACCAGGGAACGCTCTGAGGCGGGGCGGCCACGAGGTGCTGAACCTCGGGCCGCCCCGTTGTCGTGATGCGGGGCAGGGGAATGGGGGCGGGATGTCCTTCTGGGACGGTCTGCGGCGCGGGCGTGCCGCGCAGTTCGAATCGGGAAGCGCCGCGACCAACGCGATCGCGCTCACCAAGCGGCACCCGGTGGTGTCGCTCAACCGTCAGGGGGCGGCCACCGGCAATCTGCGGGTCAATCTGTCCTGGCGGATGCGTACGTCGGACATCGAGGGGCGCTCGCGGCAGAGCGGTCTGCTCAGGCACCCGTTCAAGATGTTCAAGCCCGACGTGGTGCAGGCGCACACGCAGGGCGTGGTCAACGTCGACCTGGACATCGGGTGCCTGTACGAGCTGACGGACGGCGCCAAGGGCGTGGTCCAGCCGCTCGGCAGCTTCTTCGGGAACCTCAACGCACCGCCGTATGTGAAGCTCAGCGGCGACGACCGGTTCGGTGCGCCCTCGGGTGAGACCATCTACGTCAATCTGGACCACCGCGAGTCCATCAGGCGGCTGCTCGTCTTCGTCTACATCTACGACCAGACACCGGCCTTCGACCGTACGCATGCCAAGGTCACGCTGTATCCGAGCAACGGGCCGCGGATCGAGATCGAACTCGACGAGCGCGCCCCGCAGGCGCGGTCCTGCGCGGTGTTCTCCCTGGAGAACGTCAAGGGCGAACTGACCGTGCGGCGTGAGGTGAAGTTCGTCTACGGGTTCCAGGCCGAGCTGGACCGGTTGTTCGGCTGGGGGCTGCAGTGGGGGCGGGGGTACAAGTCGAAGGTGGGGGACCGGTGAGGGCCTTGACCTGCGCCGACGTGCCCCGGCACGCCCGAGCTCCCGGCCGCCTCAGCGGCCGATGAACTGAGGTCCCTGGGGCGGCAGTTTGAAGTGGGGGTCCGGGGCGGGCGCCGGCTGGACGGGCTGCGCGGCGGGCGCCGGCTGCGGATAGCCGTAGGCGGGCCCGGGCGATGCGGGCTGCGGGTAACCGTAGGCGGGCTGGGTGGCAGGTGTCGGGTCCTGCCGCTGGTGCGGGTATCCATAAGCCGGCTGGGGCCCCGGCGCGGCGGGCCCCGGATCCGGGGGCGCGACCGGCGGTGCGGGGGCGGGGACCGGAGCGGGCTGCGCGGGGGCCGGGGACTCCGCCTTGTTCTCGGACTCGTCGACCGAGATGCCGAAGTCCGTGGCCAGGCCGACCAGACCGTTGAGGTACCCCTCGCCGACGGCGCGGAACTTCCAGCCCTCCTTGCGCCGGTACAGCTCGCCGCAGATCAGCGCCGTCTCGTTGCCCGTCTCCGGCTTCACATCGAAGACGGCATACGGCTTGTCGCCGCCCTGTGCCGCGTCGTACAGCGAAATGCGCAGCGACCGTACGTGCTCGAAGGGCACGTCCTCGGCCGAGGCGACGATGAGGATCTTGAGCACGGCCGGGTCGAGCCCCGCCAGATCCGCCTGGATCGTGTCCGTGAGGCCTTCGACCAGCCGCTTCTTGCCGAGACGCCAGACCTTGCCCGAAGGGTGGCGAGGCTGGTTGAAGAAGACGAAGTCCTCGTCGGAGCGGACCCGGCCGTCCGCGCCGAGCAGCAGCGCCGAGGCGTCCACGTCGGGCACATCCGAGCTCGGGGCCCAGCGCAGCACCGCGCGTACCGCCGTCGCTTCCAGCGGGACGTTCGACCCCTTCAGCATCGTGTGCGTCATGACGGTCATCCTGCCTGTTGCGGGGGTGCCGGGACAACGCGGGGGCTCTACCGGGTGCGGGCCGAAGGCTTACGGTGAAGGGCGGAATCCGACACATGCGAGAGTGTCGGTCATGGCCGGGTTACCTGAATTTCATGCGTGAGGGGAACTGCCGACACAGGTCCCTACGTACTATTACCGGCCACATCAAGCGGTCGCCTTGTCGTTACGGGGGAGTCTCATGCGTCATTTCGGGCATATAGCGCCTGAGATCCGGAAGGGTTTGTTCCACCAGGAGCCCGGCGAGTTCGATGCCGACTCTCCTGCCGGGCTGCTCTCGGCCGCCCTCGGCGCGACCCTGTACAGCCCTGCCACCCGGCCCCGGCTCGCCCAGGACATCCTCAAGCAGGGCGGCCGCGGGGTGGTCTCGATGGTGCTCTGCCTCGAGGACTCGATCGACGACGCCGAGGTCGACGGCGCGGAGGCGAACCTGGTCACCCAGTTCGCCGAGCTCGCCGCCCTGAGCGCGGACCCGGGTTCCCAGGCCGCCGGCGACCTGCCGCTGCTGTTCATACGGGTGCGCAAGCCCTCGCAGATACCCGATCTCGCGCGCCGCCTCGGATCCTCCGTCTCGCTGCTGTCCGGATTCGTACTGCCGAAGTTCACCGAGGAACGCGGAGTGCCCTTCCTGGAGGCGCTGACCGCGGCGGAACTGGCCAGCGGGCGGCGGCTGTTCGCGATGCCGGTCCTCGAATCGCCCGAGCTGCTGCATCTGGAGTCCCGGGCCGACACCCTCGCCGGCATCTCCCGCACCGTCGACAAGTACCGCGACCGGGTGCTCGCGCTGCGACTCGGCGTGACCGACTTCTGTTCCGCGTACGGGCTGCGCCGGCCGCCGGACATGACCGCGTACGACGTGCACATCGTCGCTTCCGTGATCGCCGATGTGGTGAACATGCTGGGCCGGGCCGACGGCACCGGCTTCACCGTGACCGGCCCGGTGTGGGAGTACTTCCGCCACCAGGAGCGGATGTTCAAGCCGCAGCTGCGCTCCAGCCCCTTCCTGGGGCGTGCCGAGGAGCTGCGCACGGCGCTCATCGAGCACGACATGGACGGACTGCTCCGCGAGATCGCGCTCGACCGGGCCAACGGACTGCTCGGCAAGACCTGCATCCACCCCTCCCATGTGCTGCCGGTGCACGCCATGTCGGTCGTCAGCCATGAGGAGTTCAGCGACGCCCAGGACATCCTGCGGCCCGAGAAGGGCGGCGGGGGCGTGATGCGCTCCGCGTACACGAACAAGATGAACGAGGTGAAGCCGCACCGCGCCTGGGCCGAGCGCACCCTGCAGCGTGCGCAGGTCTTCGGTGTGGCCCATGCCGATGTCGGCTTCGTGGAACTGCTCACGGCCGGGCTCCCGGGCTGAACGTGCCGGACGGGACAGCTGCCGTGACGAACGTAAGGAAGACAGAGAACGTGGTGTGGTCGGGTACCTGGGTCGGCGAGCGACTCGGCGTGGAGCTCATCGGCGATACGCAACTGAACGACATGCTGGGGCTCGCGCTGCGCCGCAACCCCAAGCGTGCGCACCTCCTCGTCTCCCAGGTGCTCGGCAAGCATGTGCCGCAGAGCCCTCGGGTGGTGTGGCGCTCGGGGTACGAACTCGGCCTGCGGGTCAAGGAATTGCTCGGTGAGCAGGACGCCGCACGCGCGGTGGTCCTCGGGTACGCGGAGACCGCGACCGGACTCGGCCACTCGGTGGCGGACGGTCTGGCCCTCGCCCCGTATCTGCACTCCACCCGACGACCCGTGGCGACGGTGGCCACGGCGGGCGGGTTCGAGGAGTCCCATTCGCACGCCACCTCCCATCTGCTGCTGCCCGAGGACCCGTCGCTGCTCGCCGGGGACGGTCCGCTGGTCCTCGTCGACGACGAGTTCTCCACCGGCAACACGGTCCTGAACACGATCCGCGCGCTGCATGAGCGCTATCCGCGCGAGCGGTACGTGATCGTCGCCCTTGTCGACATGCGCTCGGCCGAGGACCGGGGGCGGCTCGCGGAGTTCGCCACGGAGATCGGCGCGCGCGTCGACCTGGTGGCCACGGCCTCGGGGACGGTGCGGCTGCCCGAGGGGGTCCTCGAGAAGGGGCAGGCGCTGGTGGCCGAGCATGAGCAGGCCGCCTGGCGCCCGGAGGCGGGGGACGGACCGGTGGCCGACCGGCTTTTCGTGCCGCGTCAGGAGCGCCGGCAGTCCGTGCGGCGCGTAGAGCTGGGCTGGCCCGACGGCGTCCCGGATGGCGGACGGCACGGTTTTCTGCCCGGGCACCGTGCCGAGCTCGATGCCGCGCTGCCCGCGATGGCCGGACGTATCGCGGCCGAGCTGGGCGCGGCGCGGCGCGTACTCGTCCTCGGCTTCGAGGAGTTGATGTACGCCCCGCTCGCTCTCGGTGTGGCCCTGGAGGAGCAGACCGACGCCGAGGTCCGCTTCTCGACCACCACCCGCTCGCCCGTCCTCGCCGTCGACGACCCGGGCTACGCGATCCGCAGCCGGCTCACCTTCCCCGCCCATGACGCCCCGGCCGACGGGCCAGGGCCGCGCTTCGCGTACAACGTGGCGGGCGGTGGCTTCGACGCCGTGGTCGCCGTCGTCGACTCCAAGGCGGACACCCCCGAACTGCACGCCCCCGACGGCCTGTTGGCGCAGCTCGGCCTGCACACCGAACAGGTCCTGCTCGCCGTCGTGCCTTCTTACGTACCCGCCCCGCCTCGCGCGGCGGCACCGACCAGCACCCCCGAGGACCACCTGATGCTGCCCGAGCCCCTGCGCGGCCCCGCCTTCTCCTCCTACGGACCGGACGAGGTGGGCTGGCTGCTTCAGGACCTCTCGGAGGTCGAGCTCGAAGCGCCGACCGAGGAGCGCGAGGAGGCGATCCAGAGCGGCGGCGCCCACTACGCGGAGTCGCTGCCCGTGGAGTACCAGCCGAGCGAGCAGTACCAGGACCTGTTCAAGGCGGCCCTCGACACCTCGGCGGCCCGGATCGCGCAGGCCGTCGGCGTGGTCACGGAGACGGTGCTCGCCGAGCACGCGGGGGACACCACGCCCGTACTCGTGTCGCTCGCGCGCGCCGGTACGCCGGTGGGTGTGCTGATGCGCCGCTGGGCCCAGCACCGCCACGGCCTCGACCTGCCGCACTACGCGGTCTCGATCGTGCGCGGCCGCGGTATCGACGCCAACGCGCTGCGCTGGCTCGCGGCCCATCACGACCCCGCCGATGTGGTGTTCGTCGACGGCTGGACCGGCAAGGGTGCGATCACCCGCGAACTCGCCCAGGCCATCGAGGAGTTCGAGGCCGGCGGCGGGGCCGCGGGCTTCTCGCCGGAGATCGCCGTGCTCGCCGACCCGGGCTCCTGCGTCCGCACCTACGGCACCCGCGAGGACTTCCTCATACCCTCCGCCTGTCTCAACTCCACGGTGTCCGGGCTGATATCGCGCACCGTGCTCCGCTCCGACCTGGTCGGCGCGGACGACTTCCACGGCGCGAAGTTCTACCGCGAGCTGACGGACGTGGATGTGTCGGGCCTCTTCCTCGACACCGTGGCTGCCCGCTTCGACGAGGTGGCCGAAGCGGTGGACCTCCAGGCCAAGGAGCTGCTCGCGGCGGACCGGGCGCCCACCTGGGAGGGCTGGGCCGCGGTGGAGCGGATCAGCGACGAGTACGGCATCCACGATGTGAACCTCGTCAAGCCGGGCGTCGGCGAGACGACCCGGGTGCTCCTTCGCCGGGTGCCGTGGAAGATCCTCGCCCAGCGCGGCGCCGGAGCGGACCTCGACCACGTACGGCTGCTCGCCGAACAGCGCGGTGTCCCCGTCGAGGAGGTCGACGACCTCCCGTACACCTGCGTGGGCCTCATCCACCCCCGCTTCACGCGCGGCGCGACCGGTGCCGACGGCAAGGCGGTGGACGCGAAGTGAGTACGCCTCCCGTGACTCCGGCTTCCATGGCCCCGGCTCCTGTGACCCCGGCTTCCACGGCCCCGACGTCCCATGGCCCGACCCTCGTCGCCAGCGATCTCGACCGGACCCTGATCTACTCCCCGGCCGCGCTTCAGCTCGGCATGCCCGACCCCCAGGCGCCCCGGCTGCTCTGCGTGGAGGTGCACGAGGGCAAGCCGCTCTCCTTCGTCACCGAGACCGCGGCCGTGCTCCTGGACGAGCTGGCCCGCAGCACCGTCTTCGTGCCGACCACCACCCGCACCCGCAAGCAGTACCGCCGGATCAACCTGCCCGGGCCCCGGCCCCAGTACGCGATCTGTGCCAACGGCGGCCACATCCTCGTGGACGGTGTCTCCGACCGGGACTGGCGTCGCCAGGTCGCCGCGCGGCTCGCCGACGAGTGCGCCTCCCTCGACGAGGTGCGCGAGCATCTGCGCCGTACCTCCGACGACTCCTGGCTGCTCAAGGAGCGCGTGGCGGAGGACCTGTTCGCCTATCTCGTGGTCGAGCGCGCGCTGCTGCCCGAAGGCTGGGTCAAGGAGCTCGCCGAGTGGGCCGAAGGGCGCGGCTGGACCGTGTCGCTGCAAGGACGGAAGATCTACGCGGTCCCGAAGCCGCTCACCAAGAGCGCCGCCATGCGCGAGGTCGCCCGCCGTACGGAGGCGGGCCTCACCCTCGCGGCCGGCGACTCCCTGCTCGACGCCGACCTGCTGCTCGCCGCGGACCGCTCCTGGCGTCCGGGCCACGGCGAGCTGGCCGACGAGGGCTGGGCGGCCCCGCAGCTCACCGCTCTTGAGGAGCGCGGAGTCGCTGCGGGCGAGGAGATCCTGCGGCAGCTCCTCGACGCCGACCGCGACCGGGCCTGAGGATCCGCAGGGCCACGAAGAGCAGTACGGCGACGGCAGCCGCGATCAGGACCACCTTCGAGTACACGGACACATAGCCCGAGACCTGCTCCCAGTTCTCCCCCAGGAGATAGCCGGACAGGACGAAGACGGTGTTCCAGATCGCGCTGCCGAGCGTCGTCAGACCGAGGAAGACCGGCAGCCGCATCCGTTCGATGCCCGCCGGCACGGAGATCAGGCTGCGGAAGATCGGCACCATCCGGCCGAAGAAGATCGCCTTGGTGCCGTGCCGCTGGAACCAGGCCTCGGTCCGCTCGATGTCCGACAGCTTCACGAACGGCACCTTCGCCGCGATGGCCACGGTGCGCTCACGGCCGAGCAGCGCCCCCACCCCGTACAGGGCGAGCGCGCCCACGACGGAGCCGATCGTCGTCCACACCAGGGCGGCGATCAGATTCATGCTGCCCGTGCTCGACGCGAAGCCCGCGAGCGGCAGGATCACCTCGCTGGGCAGCGGCGGGAAGAGGTTCTCGAGCGCGATGGCGAGCCCGGCGCCGGGGGCCCCTAGGGCGTCCATGAGCGTGTTGACCCACTGCGTTGCGGTGTCTTCGATCATTTCTCCACCGTAGGAACCGGTGCCTGAAGCCACACTGAAGCCGACCGCAAGGATCAGGTGCGGTGCACCGCAGTCAGGAATTGCGGTTTTCCGCAGTGCGCACGCCCTGCCTCCCTGCCTAGCCTGGGTGATCATGAAATCTCTGGTACGCCGCGGGCTCCGGCTCACCGCGGGACTCGCGCTCGGCGCCTGCTCGGCTCTCGTCGAGCTGCTCTTCGCGCTGCTCTCGGGTCTGGCGCTGCTGCTCGTCCAGGCCTGGCCGCGGGCGCGCGGCGCGGTGCTGCGGCCGGTGCACCGGCTCGCGCGGCGGCTCGCGGAATGGGAGCGCAGGCGCCTCGCCGTGTATCTGGGAGCCGAGTCATCCTCCGCGTACACCCCCGAGCGGGCGCTGCGTTACGTCGCCGCGCGCTGGTCCCTCGGACTGCTCGGTGCCGTATGCCTGTTGTGCGTGCTCATCGGGGCCGCGTACGGCGCGTATCTGTTCCTCGGCTGGTTCGTGAGCGACGTGAACAGTCCGAGCACCGTCCTGTTCAGCGGCCTCGCCGGGCTGTTCCTGCTCTTCCTGGCGCTGCAAGGGGCGCTCGCCGTGGCCGACTTGGAGAAGAAGCTCGCGCGCCACCACCTCGGACCCAGCGAACAGGAAGAGCTGCAGCGCAGGATCGAGGAGCTGGCCGTCAGCCGGGCCGGTGTCGTCGAGGCCGTCCATGACGAACGGCGCCGTATCGAACGGGACTTGCACGACGGAGTCCAGCAGCGCCTCGTCGCCCTCGGCATGCTGCTCGGCCGGGCGCTGCGCGGCCAGGATCCGCAGCGCCGCGAGGAACTCCTGCGCCAGGCCCATGAGGAGAGCCGGCTCGCGCTCGGTGATCTGCGGGAAGTCGCCTGGCGGGTCTATCCGGTCGCCCTCGACGAAGAAGGGCTCGCCGCCGCCCTGGAGACGGTGGTCGAGCGGACCTCGATCCCCGTACGGCTCGACTACGGGCTTGCGGAAGAGCCCGACCGACCCGTCGCGACCGTCGCGTACTTCGTGGTCTCCGAGGCCGTCACCAACGCGGTCAAGCACTCGCGGGCGACGTCGATTTCGGTACGCCTGACGGAAGGACCCGGGCGGCTGGTCGTCACCGTCGAGGACGACGGCGTCGGCGGCGCCGACCCGACGGGCGGCGGGCTCGTGGGTCTGAGCCGCCGGGCCGCCGCGCTCGACGGCACACTGGCCGTGCACAGTCCGCCCGGCGGACCCACCCTGATCACCGCGGAGCTGCCGTGCGCGTAACGCTCGCCGAGGACTCGACCCTGCTGCGCGAGGGCCTGGTACGGCTGCTCGTCGACGAGGGCCACGAGGTGCTCG
>NZ_JBEPEW010000054.1:0-48839 GCF_040300965.1 Streptomyces mesophilus
CCGTATCCGATCCGTCGGCCCTCGCGCCACCGGGGCCGCCGCCGGCGCCCGGTGCGGTCGGCGCGGCCCGCTCCCCGCGCCCAGGCAACTGCCCGCCACCGCCCGGCGCCGGGGGCAGGGCCTGCGAAGCCGGTGCCTCGGGCACCGCTCCGGAAGCCGCGCCACCCGCGGCCCGTCCGTCGAACCCACCGCCGACATCCGGCACCGGGTCGTACCCGCACAGGGCCTCCTCGGCCGCGCCCGCCGCGAGCCCGGTGAGCATCACCCGGCCGTCGTCGCAGACGAGGACGGTGCGCACGGTGATGTTGCGGTGCACCCAGCCGTGCGCATGCAGCGCGCGCAGCGCGGTGAGCACATCGGAGGCCACCTCCGCCGCGCGGTACGGACTCATCGGCCGCTCGGCGAGCAGCGCGGCGAGCGGCCGCGCTGCCACGACCTCGCTGACGATCCACAGCGAGCCGCCCTCGGCGAAGACGTCGAAGACCTGGTCGAGCCGGGGGTGGTCGGGTATCCGCGCCGCCGCCTCGGCGGCCTCGATCGCCCGGCGCACCGCGGGGTCGCTGGGTGCCCTGGTCGTACGGGAGTTGCGAGGGTTGCGGGAGGTGCGCCCCGCGGGCCGCCGCTGCGGCTCGGCAGGTCCCGGTTCGTCGAGCACCTCGGCCTCGACGACCTCGGGCAACGGCACCTGCCGTACGAGCACTTCCTGCCCGCTGTACGTGTCGAAGGCACGCGTCTCCGCGAACTCGTAGGCATCCGACGGCGGCAACGGCAGGCGGTAGCGGTCGGCGAGTACCCGTCCCGCATAGTCGTCCACGTCGCCTCCCCGTCAACGCGCGCACCCCGAATCCCGGTCCCGCGCACCGCCACCAACCCGGCAGAAAACCGTCAAGTCCCGTCGAAACCCGGCACATTGCGGCTGCGTACGGTCCGCGGGCTCTCACGATACGTGGCCGAAGCGGCGTACGCGGCAGGTCTCGCCAACCCGTTCACACGAGGCCCCGGCGCACGCTTTCGCGGGTCCCACCGTTGATCGTTTCCGCTTGACACCGGTCACACGGATCACTTCACTGTCTCCCTCCACCTGAACCAGGCCCTGACCAAGCTCAATTCACATGGAGTGGAACAACTTGATAACTCGTCGTGTGACCACCATCGCCGGCACCACGGGGGCGGCGATCGCCATGACCATGCTGCTCAGCGCGCCCGCGCACGCCTACGCCGGCAACTACGGCTGCTCCACCACCGGAGCGCTGGGCAAGCTGACCGCCCACTACGTGGGTCCGATCGGCAATCCGAGTCCCAATCCGATGAAGGTCATCCTCTCGCTCAAGGACACCAAGGGCGACGACCATCACGCCCGGATCCGGTATCTCTCCAAGGACCGCGACGGTGTCGTCACGAAGTGGAAGTGGCGGGCGAACACGGGGGGCAACGGAAACCTCGAGGTGTGGGAGACCACCGCCTCGTACACGAACAACTACTTCACGGCTTCCGGAGTGGAGGTGGCCCGTTTCGAGGGCGGCACCCTCCTGAACTCCTGCACCGACTGGACCGCCGCCTGACGACGGACCGGACCGCCGCGCAACGGCGAAAGGGGTGGCCGGTCCTCCGGCCACCCCGCACCACCGGGTAGCCGGTCCTCCGGCCACCCCGGCGCCCTCAGTCCTTGGGCTTGAAGGTGTCGAACGCGACGTCCCGCAGGTCCGCGCACTCCTTCGCGTCCCAGTCCTTCGCATTGCACGTGATCATGATCGCGTACCCGTGCGAACCGTCCACGACGAAGCCCCGGTTGAGTATCCGCACCGGCACACCGCTCTGCGTCCTGGTGAACTCCCAGTCGGCCACCGTGCGGTAGTCACGCCACTGGACGTCCTTGAGGCCGATGCGCTGGTAGTCGGCGTAGTTCCGCTTCACCAGCCCCTCCAGGTCGTCCCAGGCCTTGAGCGCGCTGGCGCCCGGTGACCTGGTGAAGTCCACCTGGACCCGCGGATACGTGTCCCGGCCCTCGGCATAGATCGCGCCGGCGCCTCCGGCCGACTCACCGATCTGCTTCCAGCCGTCCGGCAGCGCTATCGAGAAGTGGAACTTGCTGCTGGTCACCTCGGTGTAGCCGTCCGGCAGTCCGCCGGGGTCCGCGCCCTCGCCCTTGCCGGGGTCCTGGCCGCCGTCCTGTCCGGAACCGCCCTCCGGCTCCTTGCTCTTGTCGCCCTGGCCTTCCTTGTCCTGGCCCTTGTCCTTGCCGTCACCGTTCTTGGAGTCGTCCTGTCCGGACCCTCCCTCGGTACCGGCGCTCGCGGAGCTCTCGTCGCGCCCGCCGCCGGTGTCGTCCCCGCCGCTGAGCGCGAAGCCGATGGCGGTGCCGAGCACCGCGAGCGCCACGAGGACGGCCACGATCAGCTGCGTACGCTTCGGGACGCGGTCACCGAGCGGGGTCCGCGGCGCGGGTGGGGTGCCGCCGGACGAACCACCGCCGGGCGCCGAGGCGTTGGCGGCCCCCGGCAACTGGGCACCCGCGGCCACCGCCGCGGCGCCACCGGTCCCCGCCGCCGGACGCTCCGGCTCCCCGGGCAGCGGCACGACCTTGGTCTGCTCGGAGGCGGGCGGCTCCGGCTTCTCGGCCACCGGTTCCGGGGCGTGGACCACATCGAGCAGCAGCGCCCGCGCCCCCGCCTCGTCGAGCCGGTTCTCCGGGTCCTTCTCCAGGAGCCCGTACAGCACCTTGTCGAGGCTGCCGGCATGCTGCGGCGTCTCGAGCGGCTCGGTCATCACCGCGGTGAGCGTGGCGATCGCCGAACCCTTGTCGTACGGCGGGGTGCCCTCGACCGCCGCGTACAACAGACCGCCCAGCGACCAGAGATCGGCCGCGGGCCCCGGCTTGTGGCCACGGGCGCGCTCGGGCGAGATGTACGAGGGCGCGCCGACGAGCATGCCGGTCGAGGTGATGGACGGATCGCCCTCGACCTGCGCGATGCCGAAGTCCGTCAGGACCACCCGGCCGTCGTCCGCGATCAGTACGTTGGACGGCTTCACATCGCGGTGCAGGATGCCCTGGCGGTGCGCGGAGCGCAGCACGTTGAGGACCGCGAGACCGACCTCGGCGGCGCGCTTCGGAGTGAGCCGGCCGTCCTCGCGGATGACCTCGGCGAGGGATTTGCCCTCGATCAGCTCCATGACGATCCACGGCCGGTCGTCCTCGTCGACCACGTCGAAGACGGTGACCGCGCCATGGTCGCGGATCCGGGCGATGGCCTTGGCCTCGCGCAGGGTCCGGGTGATGAGTCTGCGCTTCTCGTCCTCGTCGATGCTGGACGGAAAGCGCAGTTCCTTGACCGCGACGGTACGACCGAGCGTCTCGTCGGTCGCCCGCCAGACGGTGCCCATGCCGCCCTTGCCGAGCACATCGCCGAGCCGGTACCGCCCGGCGATCAGCCGCGCCTCCTGCTCGTGGCGGGCTTCCTCGTCCCGGCCGGACTGCTGGTCGCGGCGAGGTGCCTCGTCCCGACGAGCCTGCTCCGGCCGCTCAGCCTCCGACATGCGTCCCCTCTGCAATCAACCCGCCCTGGCAGAGCGTCCATTGTCTCTCATGCCGGCCACCGCGGAAGTCCCGGGTCCGCCCCGCGCCTGGAGGAACGCCCGGCTCCGGGCCACCATGTCAGTACGGGACGGGGGACCGCCATGACCGACGACGACGCGAGCTCAGCAGCCGCGGCCACTGACCCCCGTACGGCACCGGCGGCCCTCGACGCCCGTACGGTACCGGCCGATGCCCCACCACCCCGTGCGAGTACCCGGAGGAGGGGGACGACACCGAGGCCGGCGGTCTTTGCGGCCCTCGGGGCCCTCCTTGCCGCCACCCTCACGGGCTGCGACGCAGCCGACCGGCCGACGGTTCCCTCACCCGCCCCGTCCGTCACATCCGACGGCTCGACGAGCTCCCCCGCGCCCACCGGTGCCCCCGCCCCTTCGTCTCCGCTCGACGGAATGGTCACGCAGAGCCGGGCCACGGGCGCCGCCGTCCTCGTCTCCCGTGACGGCTCCAGCCGGTTCGGCTCGGCCGGCCGCATCGCGCTCGGCAGCACGCGGCCGCCGCTGCGCGTCGATCACTTCCGCGCCGGTGAGATCACCGAGACCTTCATCGCGGTGGTGATCCTGCAGCTGGCGGCCGAAGGCCGGCTCGGACTCGACGACCCCGTGGAGCGCCATCTGCCCGGCCTGATCCGCGGCAACGGCCACGACGGACGCCGGATGACCCTGCTCCATCTCCTCGTCCACACCGCCGGGTTGTTCCCCCACCTCGAGGACCGCGCCGGCCCGCACCACGCCTTCGACCGCCGCTACACCCCCGCGCAGCTGGTCCGCCTCGGCCTCTCCCACCCCTCGGAGCTGCCGCCCGGCAGCTCCTACCGCCACGCCCATGTCCATTACGTCGTCCTCGGCATGGTGATCGAGAAGCTCACCGGCCGCTCGTACGCCACCGAGGTACGCCGCCGCATCCTCGACCCGCTGCAACTGACCGGCACGTCGTTCCCCGGCCTGCGCCGCGGGCTGCCCTCCCCGCACGGCGCCGCCTACTCGGGCCCGGAGGGCAGCCTGGTGGACCGCACCGAGATCGACCCCTCGGGTCTCGGCGCCGGCGGGGAACTGATCAGCACGCTCGACGATCTCAACCGCTTCCTCAAGGCAATCCTGAGCGGCGCCCTCCTGCCCCGGCCCCAACTGGCCCGGATGCTCGACACCTCGGACGGCATGGGCCACGAGGGCGTCGGCCTCTTCCCGTACGAACTGTCCTGCACGACCCTGTGGGGCAGACGCGGCAGGATCGCCGGCTCCCATGTCCTCATGCTCGCGGCCAGGAACGGCAAGCATGCGCTGACCGTGCACGCCAACACCGACGACCCGCTCCCGGACTGGCCCGAGGAGGAACTCCTGGAGACGGAATTCTGCGGACGGTCCGACGCGGACCGCCCGTCCGAATCCTGAACTCCCGCCGAGGGCTCGCTCCTAAAGGGGCGCGATGTCCGGCGCCCCCAACCGCGCCGCGTCCGCCGTCAGATCGTCCGGCTGCAGCTGCGACTCCCGCTCCGCCTCCACCCGCTTCTCGTAGTGCTCGACCTCGCGCTCGATCTGGTCCTTGTCCCAGCCGAGGACCTTGGCCATCAGCTCCGCGCACTCCCGCGCGCTGCGCGTGCCCCGGTCGAAGGTCTCGATCGAGATCCGCGTACGCCGCGTCAGGACGTCGTCGAGATGCCGCGCCCCCTCGTGCGAGGCCGCGTACACCACCTCGGCGCGCAGATAGTCGTCCGCACCCGTGAGCGGCTCGGCCAGCGAGGGATCGCGCGCGATGAGGTCCAGGAGCTCCTCGGTGAGCGCCCCGTACCGGTTCAGCAGGTGCTCCACGCGCACCACATGGAGCCCGGTCCGCTGCGCGATCCGCGCCCGCGCGTTCCACAGCGCCTTGTACCCCTCGGCGCCGAGCAGCGGAATGTCCTCGGTGACGCATTCGGCCACCCGCTGGTCGAGCGCGTGCACCGCCTCGTCCACGGCATCCTTCGCCATCACGCGGTACGTCGTGTACTTGCCGCCCGCGACGACCACGAGGCCCGGCACCGGATGCGCCACGGTGTGCTCGCGCGACAGCTTGCTGGTCGCGTCCGACTCCCCGGCGAGCAGCGGCCGCAGACCCGCGTACACGCCCTGCACGTCATCCCTCGTCAGGGGCACACCGAGCACCGAGTTCACATGCTCGAGCAGATAGTCGATATCCGCGCTGGACGCCGCCGGATGCGCCTTGTCCAGATCCCACTTGGTGTCGGTGGTCCCGACGATCCAGTGCCGCCCCCAGGGGATCACGAACAGCACACTCTTCTCGGTACGCAGGATCAGCCCCGTGGTGGAGTTGATCCGGTCCTTGGGCACGACCAGGTGGATGCCCTTGGACGCCCGCACATGGAACTGCCCGCGCTCTCCGACCATGGCCTGGGTGTCGTCCGTCCACACCCCGGTGGCGTTGACGACCTGCCGCGCCCTGATCTCGTACTCGCCACCGCCCTCGACGTCCTGCACCCGCGCCCCGACGACCCGCTCGCCCTCGCGCAGGAACCCGGTCACCCGCGCGCGGTTGGCGGCCAGCGCGCCGTACGAGGCGGCGGTCCGCACGAGCGTGGCCACATACCGGGCGTCATCCATCTGCGCGTCGTAGTACTGCAACGCGCCCACCAGCGCGTCCTTCTTCAAGCAGGGCGCGACGCGCAGCGCATGACGCCGCGACAGATGCCGGTGCATCGGCAGCCCCCGGCCATGTCCCTTCGCCATCGACATCGCGTCGTACAGCGCCACCCCCGACCCCGCGTACAGCCGCTCCCAGCCCTTGCCCTGGAGCGGATAGAGGAACGGCACCGGCTTCACCAGGTGCGGCGCGAGCCGTTCGAGCAGCAGTCCGCGCTCCTTGAGCGCCTCCCGTACGAGCGCGAAGTCCAGCATCTCCAGATAGCGCAGGCCTCCGTGGATCAGTTTGCTGGAGCGGCTCGACGTGCCCGAGGCCCAGTCGCGCGCCTCCACGAGCCCTGTCGACAGGCCCCGGGTGACGGCGTCGAGCGCCGTCCCCGCGCCGACCACGCCGGCGCCCACCACCAGTACGTCCAGTTCCCGCTCGGCCATCGCCGCGAGGGCCTCGGCCCGCTCGGCCGGTCCCAGTGTCGCTGTCCTCACTGCTGCCTCCCGTCGCCCCCGTGTGGTCGGGCTCACACGGTCGATTCTGTCCGCAGTCCAGGTCTTCAGCCACCACGCGTCGCGCGACTTTCCGGGCGAGCCGCCCTGAGAGCCGACACTCGGGACATAGCCGACCCGCAATGCGTCATATCGGTCATATTTACCCCTAACCTGACATTGCGCTCAGCCGTTTTGTCCACCCGGCTTGCGCGTCCCGCCCGTCCCGGTTAAGACCGACCGGCCATGGGAGGGCGGGAGAAGGAGCGGGGTCTGGTGCGTGCAGCTGCAAGGCGGAGGAGGGAGTGATGGCGGAGCCATCGCGACCGACGACAACGCAGCAGATGTGCGTGCCAGACCCCGCGACGCCGCCCTCCCATGGCCGGTCGGTCTCAAGGGAAGGTTTTCGCCATGCCCGCGGATCTCGCCGTAGTAGGACTCGGCCATCTCGGCCTTCCGCTCGCCCAGGCCGCCGTCTCGGCAGGCATCGAGACCGTCGCCTACGACCCGCGTCACACCACGGAGCTCGCCGCGGGGCGGCTGCCCGCCGACGAGGGCGCCCTGACCACCGCCGATCTGCGCCGGATGCTCTCGGGGGGCTTCCGGACCACCACCAACCCGGTCGAACTCGGCCGGGTCCGCACCGCCGTCATCTGCGCCCCCACCCCGCTGGGCGCCGACCGCACACCCGACCTCACCCAGGTCGCCGAGGCTGCCCAGGCCCTGGCGGCCCGACTGCGCCCGCACACCACGGTGATCCTCGAATCCCCCGCCTACCCGGGCACGACCGAGGAATTCCTGCGCCCCCTCCTGGAGGAGGGCTCGGGCCTGACCGCCGGCCGCGACTTCCACCTCGCGTACTCCCCCGGCCGCTTCGACCCCGGCAACCGCACGCACGGTTACGGCAATACGCCGAAGGTCATCGGCGGCCTGACCCCCGCCTGCACGGAGTCGGCCGCGGCCTTCTACGGCCGCCTCACCGACAAGGTCGTACGAGCACGAGGACCGCGCGAGGCCGAGACGACCCACCTCCTGGAAACCAATTTCCGGCACGTCAACATCGCCCTGATGAACGAAATGGCCGTGCTCTGCCACGACTTGGGCGTGGACCTGTGGGACGTCATCCGCTGCGCCGAGACCAAGCCCTTCGGCTTCCAGGCCTTCCGCCCCGGACCCGGAGTCGGCGGCCACGCGGTCGCCCTCGACCCCGCGTACCTCCCGCACACCGCCCGCACCCCGGGCCACCCGCTCCGCATGACCGGCCTCGCGCAGGAGATCAACAGCCGCATGCCGCAGTACGTCATCCAACGCGCGGCCACGCTCCTCAACGAACACGGCAAGTCGGTCCGCGGCGCCCGCGTCCTGCTCCTCGGCGTGACCTACAAGCCCGACATCGCGGACCAACAGGGCACCCCCGCCGAGGAGATCGCCACCCGCCTCATGCAGATGGGCGCCTCGATCAGCTACCACGACCCGCACATCCCGCACTGGCGCATCCTCGGCCGCCCCGTCCCCCGCGCCGACTCCCTCTACGAGGCCGCCGCCGACGCCGACCTGACCCTTCTGCTCCAGCCCCACCGCACGTACGACCTCCAAGGCCTCGCGGTGAAAGCCCAGTTGCTCCTGGATACGCGTGGTGCGACTCCGGTGGGGGCCGCGCACCGGCTGTGAAGCCTTTGAAACGGGCTGGGTGACTGTCGCCGCGGGCTGCTAGCCTGCGGCGTCATTCATCGCACAAGCGTGCGCCGCTCTCGCATGCGTGTGCGCACCGTTCCCATGGGGGGATCACTCGTATGTCCCAGGCTTTTCCGCCGCCGCAGCAGCCCGCCGGCCAGAACCCCTTCGGCCAGCAGCCCGCCGGTGACGGCGCGTTCGCGCCTCAGCCCGCGCCGGCCCGGAGCGGCAATGTCGCGCTCGGTGTCGCCGTAGGCATCGTGGCCATGATCGCCGGTGCCGCCGCGTACGGCGGTCTGATGCGCGCCTTCGGCAAGGAGGACGGCACCTACACCGAGATCGGCTACATCGCCGTCGGTGTCGGTGCGCTCATCGGCTTCGTCGTCGGCAAGCTCGGCGGCCGCAACCCCGCGCTCCCGATCGTCAGCGCCGTGCTCGGCGTCATCGGTGTCGTGCTCGGCCAGATCTTCGGCATGGCGCTGCTCGCCAGCTGGTGGTTCGAGATCCAGCTCGGCCAGGAGATCTCGGTCATCGACCTCCTCACCGAGAACCCGGGCGACACCTTCAAGGCCTGGCGCGAAGAGGCCGACGTCATGACGTGGCTCTTCCTCGCCATCGGCGGCATCGTAGGCTTCACGTCCGCCAAGAAGGCCGGCAACTGACGCTTCCCGCGCAGTAGTCACGCAGACGAAGAGGGCCCGCACCAACCGGTGCGGGCCCTCTTCGCGTACGTACGAGACGAACCTCAGCGCTGGTGCTGCGCGTTCGCCACCGTGACCTCGACCCGCTGGAACTCCTTGAGCTCGCTGTAGCCGGTCGTGGCCATCGAGCGGCGCAGGGCGCCGAAGAAGTTCATCGAGCCGTCGGGGGTGTGCGAGGGACCCGTGAGGATCTCCTCCGTCGTGCCCACCGTGCCCAGGTCGACCTTCTTGCCGCGCGGCACGTCCTCGTGGACGGCCTCCATGCCCCAGTGGTGCCCCTTGCCGGGCGCGTCCGTGGCGCGGGCCAGCGGGGAGCCGATCATCACGGAGTCGGCGCCGCACGCGATGGCCTTGGGCAGGTCGCCGGACCAGCCCACGCCGCCGTCGGCGATGACGTGCACATAGCGGCCGCCGGACTCGTCCATGTAGTCGCGGCGGGCCGCGGCCACATCGGCGACGGCGGTGGCCATCGGGACCTGGATGCCCAGGACGTTACGGGTGGTGTGCGCCGCGCCGCCGCCGAAGCCGACGAGCACGCCCGCCGCGCCCGTGCGCATCAGGTGCAGGGCCGCGGTGTACGTGGCGCAGCCGCCGACGATCACCGGGACGTCCAGCTCGTAGATGAACTGCTTCAGGTTCAGAGGCTCGGCAGCGCCGGAGACGTGCTCGGCCGAGACCGTCGTACCGCGGATGACGAAGATGTCCACGCCGGCGTCCACGACGGCCTTCGAGAACTGCGCGGTGCGCTGCGGCGAGAGCGCGGCGGCGGTGACGACACCGGAGTCGCGCACCTCCTTGATGCGCTGCCCGATCAGCTCTTCCTTGATCGGAGCGGCGTAGATCTCCTGGAGGCGACGCGTCGCGGCCTCGGAGTCGAGCTCGGCGATCTCGTCGAGCAGCGGCTGCGGGTCCTCGTAACGGGTCCACAGGCCCTCGAGGTTGAGCACCCCGAGGCCGCCCATCTCACCGATGCGGATCGCGGTCTGCGGGGAGACCACGGAGTCCATGGGAGCGGCCAGGAACGGCAGCTCGAAGCGGTAGGCGTCGATCTGCCAGGCGATCGAGACCTCCTTCGGGTCCCGCGTACGACGGCTCGGGACGATGGCGATGTCGTCGAACGCGTACGCGCGGCGGCCGCGCTTGCCGCGCCCGATCTCGATCTCAGTCACTTTGGGAGGTGCCTTTCCCTCTGGGTCCTACTGGGTCCTTCTCGGCCTGCCCGTCCAGTATCCCTGACGCACGGAGCAGGGGCGGCCCCGGGAATCCGGGACCGCCCCTGACCTCGACGTCTGTGCGGAACAGGCGGCTACTTACGGCTGTAGTTCGGCGCCTCGACCGTCATCTGGATGTCGTGCGGGTGGCTCTCCTTGAGGCCCGCGGACGTGATCCGTACGAAGCGGCCCTTGGTCTCCATCTCCTCGATGGTGGCGGCGCCCACGTACCCCATCGTCTGGCGCAGACCGCCGACGAGCTGGTGCAGCACGTTGGCCAGCGGGCCACGGTAGGGCACCTGGCCCTCGATGCCCTCGGGCACGAGCTTGTCGTCCGAGGCGATGTCCGCCTGGAAGTAACGGTCCTTCGAGTACGAGCGGCCCTGGCCGCGCGACTGCATGGCGCCGAGCGAACCCATGCCGCGGTACGACTTGAACTGCTTGCCGTTGATGAAGAGCAGCTCGCCGGGCGACTCCTCACAGCCCGCGAGCAGGCTGCCCAGCATGACCGTGGAGGCACCGGCGGCGAGCGCCTTGCCGATGTCGCCCGAGTACTGCAGACCGCCGTCGCCGATGACCGGCACGCCGGCCGCCTGGGCCGCGAGCGCCGCCTCGTAGATGGCGGTGACCTGCGGGACACCGATGCCGGCGACCACGCGGGTGGTGCAGATGGAGCCGGGGCCGACACCGACCTTGACGCCGTCGACACCGGCGTCGATCAGGGCCTGGGCGCCGTCGCGCGTGGCGACGTTGCCGCCGATCACGTCCACGTTCACCGCGGACTTGATCTTCGACATCCAGCTCAGGGCGTTGCTGTTGTGGCCGTGCGAGGTGTCGACGACCAGGAAGTCCACGCCCGCGGCGGCCAGCGCCTGGGCACGCTCGAGTGCCTCGGGGCTTGCGCCGACGGCGGCACCGACGAGCAGGCGGCCCTCGCCGTCCTTGGCCGCGTTCGGGTACTGCTCGGCCTTCACGAAGTCCTTGACCGTGATGAGGCCCTTGAGCACACCGGAGTCGTCGACGAGCGGCAGCTTCTCGATCTTGTGGCGGCGAAGCAGCTCCATGGCGTCCACGCCGGAGATGCCGACCTTGCCGGTGACCAGCGGCATCGGCGTCATGACCTCGCGCACCTGACGGGTGCGGTCGGTCTCGAAGGCCATGTCACGGTTGGTGACGATGCCCAGCAGCTTGCCGTTGCCGTCCGTCACGGGGACGCCGGAGATACGGAACTTCGCACACAGCGCGTCCGCCTCGGCCAGGGTCGCGTCCGGGTTCACGGTGATGGGGTCCGTCACCATGCCGGACTCGGACCGCTTCACGAGGTCGACCTGGTTGACCTGGTCCTCGACGGACAGGTTGCGGTGCAGCACACCGACACCGCCCTGACGCGCCATGGCGATGGCCATCCGCGACTCGGTGACCTTGTCCATCGCGGCGGAGAGCAGCGGGATGTTCACGCGTACGTTCCGCGAGATGCGGGACGAGGTGTCGACCGCGTTCGGAAGGACCTCCGACGCGCCCGGCAACAGCAGCACGTCGTCGTAGGTCAGCCCGAGTGTCGCGAATTTCTCGGGCACTCCGTCGACGTTTGCAGTCATGACACCTTCCCCAAATGGCCTTGATCGGTGCGGATGTCCATGCTAACGGCCTGGAGAGGTGTCTCATTCCAAGGGCAAGATCATTGACCTTCTTTGTACGTTCGCACGTACGTGACCTTCGTCGTGTGCTAGCGGCCCTCTGGGGGCTGCCGCCCCCATACCCCTGCCCGGATCCGTTGGCCGATGTGGCCGCCGCATGGGCTCTGATCTCGGCGTGCCCGTGGGGGCTGCGCCCCCACACCCCGCCGACTACTGCTCGGCCAGCGCCCTCAGCCGGCTCAAGGCCCGGTGCTGCGCGACGCGCACAGCGCCCGGGGACATCCCCAGCATCTGCCCGGTCTCCTCCGCGGTGAGACCGACGGCGATCCGCAGCAGCAACAGCTCGCGCTGGGTCTGCGGAAGATTGGCGAGCAGCTTCTTGGCCCACTCGGCGTCACTGCTCAGGAGCGCGCGCTCCTCGGGCCCGAGCGAATCGTCGGGCCGCTCGGGCATCTCGTCGCTCGGCACGGCGGTCGATCCGGGATGGCGCATCGCGGCGCGCTGCAGATCGGCGACCTTGTGCCCTGCGATGGCGAAGACGAAGGCCTCGAAGGGCCGGCCGGTGTCCTTGTAGCGCGGCAGCGCGAGCAGCACCGCGACACAGACCTCCTGCGCCAGGTCCTCGACGAAGTGCCGCGCGTCGCCCGGCAGTCGGGACAGCCGCGTACGGCAGTAGCGCAGCGCCAGCGGGTGCACGCGGGCGAGCAGATCGTGCGTGGCCTGCTGATCGCCTTCGACGGCACGCTGAACGAGGGCACCGACAGTGGTGGTCTCGTCCTCGCGCATCGGTCCATGGTGCCTTGGCGTCGTCCGATCCGTGGCACCGCGTCCATAGTTGTGCACCGAAGCGTTATGAGCAGGTGCGCCGGAACTCATCTCCTGCGCCCTCCCCTCCCGCTCGACCGACTCGTCCCCGAGGAACTCCACACCCTCAAGGATGCGGCATCGCGCGGGAAACAAGGAAAACCGCTCCCGAGCGAGTGGATCCGCCCATCCGCCGGCCCGCCCGCAGCGGCGCGGGCGGGACTCATCGGAGGCTCCCCCGAACTCCTGGACCGCTCCCCCGGCCGCCGGCCGGGAGGTGCTCCCGAAGCGGGGAGGTACCCCGGCTCAGCGAACCAGGCCCCAACGGAAACCGAGCGCCACGGCGTGCGCACGGTCGGAGGCGCCGAGCTTCTTGAACAGGCGACGGGCGTGCGTCTTGACGGTGTCCTCCGAGAGGAACAGCTCACGGCCGATCTCCGCATTGGACCGCCCGTGACTCATGCCCTCGAGCACCTGGATCTCACGCGCGGTGAGCGTGGGCGCCGCGCCCATCTCGGCCGAACGCAGCCGGCGCGGGGCCAGCCGCCAGGTCGGGTCGGCGAGCGCCTGCGTGACGGTCGCGCGCAGCTCGGCGCGCGAGGCGTCCTTGTGCAGATAGCCGCGGGCACCGGCGGCGACCGCGAGCGCGACCCCGTCCAGGTCCTCGGCGACCGTGAGCATGATGATCCGGGCGCCCGGATCGGCCGAGAGCAGCCGGCGCACGGTCTCGACGCCGCCGAGACCGGGCATGCGTACGTCCATCAGAATCAGGTCCGAGCGGTCGGCGCCCCAGCGGCGGAGGACTTCCTCGCCGTTGGCCGCCGTCGTCACACGCTCTACACCGGGCACGGTCGCCACCGCACGGCGGAGCGCTTCGCGGGCAAGCGGGGAGTCGTCGCAGACGAGGACGGATGTCATGACTGTCGTCCTCCGCGGCTCCTGCAGCTGATGCGCGTCACCTTGAGCCTCCAGGCTGAATACGAATCGTCACCTGAGCGGTTGACACCCTCGGACACCTGCCCGAGCGCTTCCTATTTCAACCGCCTCCGCACTCTCAACGACGGTCACTCGAAAGAGTTACGGGTCGGTCGGCCGCCTTCGGCACTCTACGTGATGGGCCGTTCACAGGGTTGTGATCGCGGACATCAGGGCACCCGCGGGCCACCGAGGATTCACCGAAAGCTATGCCCCATTTAGCGCCTTTTCTTCCCTTTTGGTGGTGTCTGTGACTAGATTCGCAATCAGTCATATTTACATCTACTCAGACAGTAGATGTACGGCATGGGCGTCCGACCAGCCCTCGTCCGGGCACCTGCTACCGCCCGACCGGGCATCGGATCCGCCTTCGAACGGTTGCAAGGGGACAAGCAATGGCAGATTTCTCCCGCCTTCCCGGGCCGAACGCCGACCTATGGGACTGGCAGCTCCTCGCAGCCTGCCGAGGGGTCGACAGTTCGCTCTTCTTCCACCCGGAGGGCGAGCGGGGCGCCGCACGGAGCGCTCGCGAGAACTCGGCCAAAGAGGTCTGCATGCGCTGCCCCGTCCGCGCCGAGTGCGCGGCCCACGCCCTCGCGGTGCGTGAGCCGTACGGCGTATGGGGCGGTCTGACCGAGGACGAGCGCGAAGAGCTGATGGGCCGGGCGCGCAACCGGCTCGTACCGGCGACCAGCACGATGTCCGCCAACTGAGGAAACGTTTCTTCGCACGGCTTCGTGCCGCTCGGCGGGCGGCTGCTGCGGGCCCGGCTCCTCAGTGGGCCGCGGCCGCGGACAGCCGGTCGGCGGCCGCCGCGAGCTGGTCCAGCGTGGCCGCCACGGTGGGCACGCGGGCGAGGTCGGGCAGCGTGAGCGCGACGATCTCGCGGCGTACGGCCGGCTCCACCGTGACCGTGCGGGCGCCCTTCGGGCCCACCGAATCGATGGCGAGCTCGGGCAGCACCGCGACGCCGAGACCCGCTCCGACCAGGCCGATCACCGCCGGGTAGTCATCGGTCGCGAAGTCGATACGCGGTGCGAAGCCGGCGCTCTCGCAGACGTCGACCAGCTGCCGGCGGCAGCGCGGGCAGCCCGCGATCCAGGACTCGTCGGCGAACTCGGCGATGGAGACCGCCTCGTCGCCGCTCAGCCGGTGATCCGCCGGGATCAGGCCGACAAGACGGTCGGCGAGCAACGGGCGTACGACAAGATCGCTCCATTCATCGTCCGCGTGCGCCCCTTCGTAGCGGAAGGCGAGCGCCACATCGCAGTCGCCCTCGCGGAGCATCTCGACCGAGCGCGGCGGTTCGGCCTCGACGAGCGAGACCCGGGTGCCGGGGTGCGCCGCGCGCAGGGCCGCGAGGGCCGAAGGGACCAGCGCCGAGCTGCCGCTCGGGAACGAGACCAGACGGACGCGGCCCGCACGCAGGCCGGCGATCGCGGCGACCTCCTCCTCGGCGGCGGTGAGCCCGGCGAGGATGCCCGCGGCATGCCTGACCAGGGCCTCTCCCGCCTGGGTCAGACGCATCTCACGGCCCGTGCGGATGAGCAGCGGGGTGCCCGTGGACTGTTCGAGCGCCTTCATCTGCTGGCTGACGGCCGGCTGCGTACAGCCGAGTTCGCGGGCCGCGGCGGAGAAGGAGCCGGTGGCGGCGACGGCGCGGAGCACACGGAGATGACGGGCTTCGATCATGACGCAAGCATAAGTGAGGCTTGGAGCAAGCGGCGAAAAGCGCTCGACGCCTTGGGGAACGATCTCTACCGTGAGCGGCATGAAGCTTCTGAGTCTGAATATCGGCAAGGCCGCTCCCGTCCCGTTCACGGATCATCCGAGCGGGATGTCCGGTATCGACAAGCTGCCGGTGGACGGGCCGGTCCGGGTCGCGGCGCCCGGGGCCAAGGGCAAGGGGCCGAGCGGGGTCGCCGGGGACGACGTATGCGACCAGCGCGTGCACGGCGGGAACGATCAGGCCGTGTACGCCTTCGCGCGGGAGGATCTGGACCGCTGGGAGAAGGAGTTCGGGCGCCCGCTGCGCAACGGGTTCTTCGGCGAGAACCTCACGACGTCCGGTCTCGACGTGTCCGGCGCGCTGATCGGTGAGCGCTGGAGGATCGGGGCCGAGCTCGTCCTCGAGGTGACGTCCGGGCGCATCCCGTGCCGGACGTTCGCCGGGCATCTCGGCGAGCAGCACTGGCAGAAGCGCTTCACGCGCGACGGTGCGCCCGGGGCCTATTTCAGGGTGATCGAGCCGGGTGCGATCGCGGCCGGGGATCCGATCGAGATCGTGCACCGGCCGGACCACGACGTGACGGTCGCGCTGCAGTTCCGGGCCTCGACCCTGGACCGGTCGCTGCTCTCGCGGGTGCTTGCGGCGGGCGAGGCGCTGCACTACGAGACCTTGGCGGGCGCCCGGAAGTACGTGGAGAAGTACGGGGGTTGAGCCCGGGCCCGTAGGGGGCGGCGGACCCCGCCTCCGTAGGGGGCGGGCCGGGGTCGCTTCAGGGCCTTTCCCGATGGGTTGCCGCGCCCGCGGCCACGACCGTTGGGGCATGACGAAAACGAGTGGCGGGCGCGGCGGGCTCAAGCGGGTCCTCATCATCCTCTCCGTGGTCGTGGGCGTCCTGGTGGCGGCGGTCGGCGGGGGCTTCGCGTGGCTGTGGACCGGCGCCGACGTGAACACCGTCGGCAAGGAGCCGTTCACCAACCGGCTCGCCGTACCGCCGCTCGCGGAGTCGACCGTCGAGAAGGACGGCACCCGCGTCTTCGACCTGCGGATGCAGGCGGGCGAGAAGGAGTTCAAGGACGGTCGGCGGACGCCCACTTGGGGCTTCAACGGCGACTACCTCGGGCCCACGCTGCGCGCCGAGCGCGGCGAGAAGGTCGAGGTGCGGATAGCCAACGGCCTGGACGAGGCGTCCACCGTGCACTGGCACGGGATGCATCTGCCGGCGGCGATGGACGGCGGCCCGCACCAGATGGTCGAGCCGGGCGGCAAGTGGGCTCCGCGGTGGACGGTCGACCAGCCCGCGTCGACGCTCTGGTACCACCCGCACCCGCACGGGCAGACCGAGAAGCATGTGCAGCGCGGGCTCGCCGGGATGTTCCTGCTCGACGACGACAAGTCGGCCGCGCTCGAACTGCCCGACGCGTACGGGGTGAACGATGTGCCGGTCATCGTCCAGGACGTGAAGTTCGACGGGGCGGACTTCGACCACGGGCACGGGTTTCTGCAGAACACCGGCTTCCTGGGCGACCGGACGATGGTCAACGGCACGCTGAATCCGTACCAGGAAGTCGGCGACGAGCTCGTACGGCTGCGGCTGCTGAACGCCTCGACCGCCCGCGTCTACGACTTCGGCTTCTCCGACGACCGGGACTTCGCGCTGATCGGCACGGACGGCGGTCTGCTCGGGAAGCCGGCGGCCATGGACCGTGTGCAGCTGTCACCGGGTGAGCGCGCCGAGATCGTCGTACGGATGAAGGCCGGTGAGAAGACCGTGCTGCGCAGCTTCCCGCAGGACAACTACGGGGACGCCTGGCAGACGCGGTTCAGCGGAGGCGACGACTCCTTCGACGTCCTGGAGCTGCGGGCGAAGCAGTCGCTGCGGGACTCCCCCGAACTGCCCGCACGGCTCGGTGAGTTGGAAGTACCGGACGGCTCCGAGTCCGTGAAGGAGCGGTTCTTCGGCCTGGAGATGTCCGGGATCAACGAACGCCCGATGGACATGGACCGGATCGACGAGGTGGTCACGCGCGGTACGACGGAGACCTGGACCGTGCGCAACGACGACGGGATGCCGCACAACTTCCATGTGCACGATGTGCAGTTCAGGGTCCTGGAGGTGAACGGCAAGCAGCCCCCGCCCGAGCTGCGCGGCGCCAAGGACACGGTGTTCGTGCCCGGCGGTACGACGGTGAAGCTGGCGATGCGCTTCGACGGTCCGGCCGACCCGGACACCCCGTACATGTACCACTGCCATCTGCTGTACCACGAGGACGGCGGGATGATGGGGCAGTTCGTGGTCGTGGAGAAGGGGCAGCAGGCCGGGAAGCCCACCGGGTCGGCCGGTGCCCACGATCATCATTAGCCTTGGCCCATGACTACGGCTCTCATCACCGGTGCGACCGCCGGTATCGGCGCCGCCTTCGGGCGGCGCCTCGCGGCGGACGGACACAATCTGGTCCTGGTGGCCCGGGACACCAAACGCTTGCAGGAGCAGGCGACCGAGCTGCACGACCGGCACGGGATCGAGGCCGAGGTACTGACCGCGGACCTGGCCACCGACGGCGGCATCGAGTCGGTCGTCAAGCGCCTGGCCGACCGCCGCAATCCGGTGGATCTGCTGGTCAACAACGCGGGCTTCGGCAACAAGGGCCGCTATCTCGAGGTCTCCATGGCCGACGAGCTGACCATGCTCAAGGTGCACTGCGAGGCGGTGCTCCGGCTGACGTCGGCGGCCGCCGAGTCCATGCGCGAGCGCGGCCGTGGCGGCGTGGTGAACGTGGCCTCGGTGGCGGCGTTCGTGCCGCGCGGCACGTACGGAGCGTCGAAGGCGTGGGTCGTGCAGTTCACGCAGGGCGCCGCCAAGGACCTGGCCGGCTCGGGCGTACGGCTCATGGCCCTGTGCCCCGGCTTCGTCCGTACGGAGTTCCACAAGCGGGCCGGCATGGGCACCGACAACATCCCGAGCTGGATGTGGCTCGACGCGGACAAGGTGGCAGCCTCGGCCCTCGCGGACCTGGCCCGCGGCAAGCAGGTCTCGATCCCGGACGCCCGCTACAAGACGCTGCTCGGCGCGGCGAAGCTCGTACCGCGCAACCTGCTGGGCGGCATCACGTCGAAGACGGGTCGCAAGTACGGGCCGCAGTGATCTCGGTGCGGGTCTGTCGGGGCTTGTGTGGGCGCCTGCGGCGGGCTTTTTCCCCCCGCCCCGCCCCGCCCCTTCCTGAAACTGGGGCTTCGCCCCAGACCCCGTATCCGAACTTCGTTCGGATGTCCTCAATCGCCGGACGGGCTGAATATTCAGCCCGTCCGGCGATTGAGGACTGAGCCCGAAGGGCGAACCGGGGGTCCGGGGGCTTGCCCCCGGTTTCGGGAAGGGGCGGGCAGGGGAAAGTTGCCCACCGCGCACGCGAAGGCCCGGCCCCCCGAGACGGGGAACCGGGCCTCGACGCGTACGCGAGAAGCGTCAGTGGGAGTGGCCGTGACCGTGGCCGTGGCCGGCGTCGGCCTCCTCCTCGGCCGGCTTCTCGACGACCAGGGTCTCGGTCGTGAGGAGCAGGGAGGCGATGGAGGCGGCGTTCTCCAGGGCGGAGCGGGTGACCTTGACCGGGTCGATGACGCCGGCCTTGACCAGGTCGCCGTACTCGCCGGTGGCGGCGTTGAAGCCCTGGCCCTTGTCGAGCTCGGCGACCTTCGCGGTGATGACATAGCCCTCGAGGCCGGCGTTCTCGGCGATCCAGCGCAGCGGCTCGACGGCGGCGCGGCGGACGACGGCGACACCGGTGGCCTCGTCACCCTCCTTGCCGAGGTTGCCCTCGAGGACCTTCACGGCGTGGACGAGCGCGGAGCCACCACCGGAGACGATGCCCTCCTCGACCGCGGCGCGGGTCGCGGAGATGGCGTCCTCCAGACGGTGCTTCTTCTCCTTGAGCTCGACCTCGGTGGCCGCACCGACGCGGATCACGCAGACACCGCCGGCCAGCTTCGCGAGGCGCTCCTGGAGCTTCTCGCGGTCCCAGTCGGAGTCGGTGGCGTCGATCTCGGCCTTGATCTGGGCGACGCGGCCCTGGACCTCGGTGGAGTCGCCACCGCCGTCGACGATCGTGGTGTCGTCCTTGGAGATGGTGACGCGGCGGGCGGAGCCGAGCACGTCGAGACCGGCCTGGTCGAGCTTGAGGCCGACCTCTTCGGCGATGACGGTGGCGCCCGTGAGGACCGCCATGTCCTGCAGCATCGCCTTGCGGCGGTCGCCGAAGCCGGGGGCCTTGACGGCCACGGCGTTGAACGTGCCGCGGATCTTGTTCACGACCAGGGTCGACAGGGCCTCGCCCTCGACGTCCTCGGCGATGATCAGGAGCGGACGCGAGCCGCCGGCCTGGATGACCTTCTCCAGGAGCGGGAGCATGTCCTGGATCGAGGAGATCTTGCCCTGGTTGATCAGGATGTACGGGTCGTCGAGGACGGCCTCCATACGCTCCTGGTCGGTGACGAAGTACGGGGACAGGTAGCCCTTGTCGAAGGCCATGCCCTCGGTGAAGTCGAGCTCCAGACCGAAGGTGTTGGACTCCTCGACGGTGATGACACCGTCCTTGCCGACCTTGTCCATGGCCTCGGCGATCAGCTCGCCGATCTGCTTGTCCTGGGCGGACAGCGCGGCCACGGCGGCGATGTCGGACTTCTCCTCGATCGGACGCGCGGTCGCGAGGAGCTCCTCGGACACGGCCTTGACGGCGGCGTCGATGCCCTTCTTCAGGAGGGCCGGGGAAGCACCGGCGGCGACGTTGCGCAGGCCCTCGCGTACGAGCGCCTGGGCGAGCACGGTGGCGGTGGTCGTACCGTCACCCGCGATGTCGTTGGTCTTGGTCGCCACCTCCTTCACCAGCTGCGCGCCGAGGTTCTCGTACGGGTCCTCGACCTCGACCTCACGGGCGATGGTCACACCGTCGTTGGTGATGGTGGGGGCGCCGAACTTCTTGTCGATGACGACGTTGCGGCCCTTGGGGCCGATCGTCACCTTGACCGTGTCGGCAAGCTTGTTGACGCCACGCTCGAGGGCGCGACGGGCGTCCTCGTCGAACTTCAGGATCTTCGCCATGGAGCTTCTCTGTCCTCTCGAAAAAAATGAACTGCGCCCCTGACCGCCCGGCAATGAATGAATTCAGCGGGGGCCAGGGGCGCAGGTCAAAGCAAAACTGGTGAATTACTTCTCGACGATCGCGAGCACGTCGCGAGCCGAGAGGACGAGGTACTCCTCGCCGTTGTACTTCACCTCGGTGCCGCCGTACTTGCTGTACAGCACGATGTCGCCGGTCTTCACGTCGAGCGGCAGACGCTCGCCGTTCTCGAAGCGGCCCGGGCCCACGGCGAGGACGACGCCCTCCTGGGGCTTCTCCTTCGCGGTGTCCGGGATGACCAGGCCAGAGGCCGTGGTCTGCTCGGCGTCGAGCGGCTGGACCACGATGCGGTCCTCGAGCGGCTTGATGGCAACCTTGGAGCTGGCGGTCGTCACGATCCGACCTCCCCCTTCGGAGATCTCGGGGATGAACTGTCTGAGGTGGCGACCAGGTGGATCCGTCGTCGCGGGTGCCGGACCTGCCCGTCGCTGTGTTGGCACTCTCCAGTGGGGAGTGCCAGGCCCGAGACTATGACCGCGATTAGCACTCGGTCAAGCGGAGTGCCAATGAGGGGGCCGGTTTCGCGCTGAGGTGAATGCCCCCGGCCCGGTCACGGCGTCGTACGGCCGGGTCACGGGCGGGCCGCACACCGGTCTCGATCGGCGAACGCTCCGCCGGAGTCCGAAGTTCCGGGAGACCGTACGGGCATGCCTGCTCAGAACCCCCGCGGTGGCGGCTGCTTCGACGGCCTGTTCGCCCTGCTCATGGCGGTGGCCGACATCGCGGCCCTCGTCGCCGCAGGACTCATGCTCGGGCTGCGCGGGTGGGCGCAGAGCTCGCAGGGCGGCGAACGCGCCTCCGCTGCCCCCTCCGACCCGCCGATGGACTGGACGCCGGCCGTGTGGTTCGGCGTCGTGTTCGCGGTGATGGTGCTGCTGGCGTACGCCTGCTGGACCGGCGGCCTGCGGATCACCGGCGGCGTACAGGCCGCCTTCGCCGTGCTCGCCGGCATCCTGTTGTCCGTGGTTCTCGCCCAGGAGTACGACCGCAGCCACCCCGAGCCCGCGGCACCCGCGCCCTCCTCGACGTACCACGGCAGCTACAGCCAATGCCGCAGCGGCGGCGACTCCCATGAGTGCCTCGGAGGCTGAGGGGAGTCACCGCCGCTTCCGCAGAGCGACCGCGCCGAGCGACTACCAGTGGATGACGACCTTGTCGCCCGTCTTCACCTGGTTGTCGAACAGCCACTTGATGCCCTCGTAGTCGCGGACGTTCACGCAGCCGTACGAGCCGCCGGTGTAGCCGTTCTGCGCGAAGTTCTCGGAGTAGTGGACGGCCTGGCCGCCGTCGAAGAACATCGCGAACGGCATCGCCGAGTCGTAGAGCGTCGAGACGTGGTCGCGGCTCTTCCAGTAGACCGAGAAGACGCCCTCACGGGTCTCGTACCCCTTGGCGCCGAAGCGGACGTCGAGCAGCTTGTGGACCTTGCCGTCGATCACCCAGGCCAGCTTCTTGGAGGTCTTGGAGATGCACAGCACGCGGCCGGTCAGGCAGCGGTCGTCGAGGTCGGCCTGGGAGGCGTCCACCGTGGGAAGTTCGACCGGCGGCTTGAGCTCGTCCGGCGTGGGCGTCTTCGTCTGGGACTTCAGCTTCTCCCAGGTGTCCTCGAAGACGGTCCCGGTGACCTCGAGCCCGGCGGCCTGCTGGTACGCCTTGACGGAGGTCAGCGTGACATCGCCGTAGAACCCGGTCGGCTTGCCCTTGAAGTGCCCCAACTGCTTGAGCCGGGCCTGCAGTTCACGCACCTGGTCGCTGTTGTCGCCGTGGCCGAGCACCTGCTTCTTCGGGAACAGCTCGTCCTGGGTGGGCGTCTTCGTCTGGGACTTCAGCCTCTCCCAGGTCGAGATCCAGACAACGCCGGTGACGTCCAGCTTCTGCGCCGCCTGGTACTCGGCCACTGCGCCCTCGGTCGCCGGACCGTAGTTGCCGTTGGGCACCGCCTTGAGGTGCTCGACCTGGACGAGGCGGGCCTGCAGCTCGCGTACCTGATCCGAGTTGTCGCCGGACTTGAGGAGAACCTTGTCGGTCTTCTCCGGGGGCTTCTCGCTCGGCGAGACCTGTGCGGGGGTCTTGGTGGCCGAGACCTCGTTCGCCGCCTTCTCCGCCTGGTCACCGCCCTGACTGCAGCCGGTCAGAAAGAGCGCCGCCGCGGAGAGCACCGCAACGGCGGACAGGCCTATTCGATTCGAGCGCACGAGTCCCCCTGCATCGGATGAGCACCTACACCCCTTTAGAGACTCCAGAAACACGGAAATGTTGCACGTCACGCGATAACGGAAACATCACAGCTATACGGCGCTTGGAGCGGCCATGAGGAGAAGCATCCGGGAACCCTCACCCCTGCGTGATGCGTCTCACCGACGGCAACCGCGGCTCCCCCCACCACGTCTTCCTCGCGGAGAAACCGGAACAACAGGGTTAAACCGAGTGAAACGGACGGGTGGATGGCGGCGGAGACTCCCTTCATCACGCAGGAACCCGTGGCGGTTTCACCGCCGCGGGCCCGCCTCGGCTCGCTCCTCGCCGCCGGCCACCGCCGCACCGAGGCACTCCTGCTCCTGCTGACCGTCGCCATCACCACGTTCGGCCAGGCACAGGTGGGCCTCGCCGTCCACGGTCAGCTGCCGGGCAACCTGGGGCAGTTCGCGCTCAGCATGGCCCTGCTTTCCTTCGCGGCCCATCTCGCCGTACGCCGGTTCGCGCCGTACGCCGATCCGCTGATCCTGCCGCTCGCGGTCCTGATCACCGGCCTCGGACTCGTCCTGCTGCACCGCCTGGACCCCGCGTACGCCGCGCGATACGGCTCCGATCCGACCGCCGGCGGACAGCTGATGTGGAGCGTGATCGGCGTCGCGGTCTGCATCGGGGCGCTCGTGGCCCTGCGCGACCACCGCCGGCTGCAGCGGTACATCTACGTGATGATGGCCGTCGCGCTCGTCCTCCTGATGGCGCCCGCCTTCTTCCCCGGCGACACCTACGGCGCCAAGCGCTGGATCTATCTCGGCGGCCTCTCCTTCCAGCCGGGCGAGTTCGTGAAGATCATGATCGCGGTGTTCTTCGCCGGCTATCTCACGCTCAACCGCAACGCGCTGGCCCTGACCGGGCGCAAGGTGCTCGGCATGCGGCTGCCGCCCGGCCGGCAGTTCGGACCGATCCTCGCGATCTGGGCGGTCAGCCTGCTCGTGCTGATCTTCGAGCGCGACCTGGGCACCTCGCTGATCTTCTTCGGACTCTTCGTCGTGATGCTGTACGCGGCCACGCAGCGCACCAGTTGGATCGTGACCGGTCTGCTGATGGCGGCGCTCGGCGCCTTCGTCGTCGGCTCGCTCGAACCCCATGTGCACGGCCGCGTCGAGGCCTGGCTCGACCCCTTCGCCGTGTACGCGAAGGACACCGGCGGCTCCGACCAGCTGGCGCAGGCGCTGTTCAGCTTCGGCAGCGGCGGCCTGACCGGCACCGGGCTCGGCCAGGGCCACCCCGAGCTGATCGCGTTCGCCGGGCGCAGCGACTTCATCCTGACCACGGTCGGCGAGGAGCTCGGGCTCGCCGGCCTGACCGCCGTACTGCTCCTGTACGCGCTGCTCGTCCAGCGCGGTCTGCGCACCGCCCTGCTCGCCCGCGACCCCTTCGGCAAACTGCTCGCGGCCGGACTCTCCGCCGCCCTGATGCTCCAGGTGTTCGTGGTCGCGGGCGGTGTCACCGGGCTGATACCGCTGACCGGCAAGGCGCTGCCGTTCCTCGCCAAGGGCGGCTCGTCACTCGTGGCGAACTGGGTGATGATCGCGATCCTGCTGAGGATCAGCGACAGCGCGGGCCGCCACCGGGCCGCGGCGGCCGAGAGCGACCCCGAAGCGCCCGACTCCGAAGCCGGGGCCGCCGCGCAGTGACGGTCCGAGCCGGCCCTCGGCGATCAGAGATAGTCCTCGAGCCGCGCCACCGTGAACCCCTGCTCCTGGATCCGGCGCAGCATCCGCGTGGTCATCTCGGTCAGGGAGGCGCCGTGCAGCTCGTCCGGTCCGCGGAAGTGCGCGAGCACGATGTCACCGGCCCGTAGCTTCGTCCCCTGCGCGTACCGCAGATCGTTGATCTGCATCGACGCCCGCCACAGCACCACCGCCGAGAGCCCGCAGTCCGCCGCGGCCCGCAGCGTGTCGGCGTTGTACTCGCCGTACGGCGGACGGAACAGCCGCGGCCGCTGGCCGAAGCGCTCCTTGAGCTTGTCCTGCTGGCCGCAGATCTCCCAGCGCTGCCCCTCGTAGGGAAGTCCCGGCAGATAGGGGTGGTCGAGGGTGTGGTTCTGGACGGTGGCGCCCACCGAGGCCAGTTCGCCGAAGTGCGCGTAGCCGGGACCGGCCACGCTGTCGGTGAGGAACATGCTGACCGGCAGCCGCAGTTCCTTGACCATCCGTACGAACCGCGGGTCGCGCTCGGCCCCGTCGTCGAAGGTCAGGAAGACGACCTTGTCCTTGGTCGGCACCCGGTCGAGCACCGGCGGAAGGCCGGGTCCCGCACCCTTCGGCAGCGAACGGGGCGGCGGTTTCGGGGCGGGCGCGAGCGGCTTGTCCAGGCCCCAGCGGCGGGCGGTGGCCTGGCTGACCCGGCGCTCCTCGACCTTCTGCGCGGCCTTGCGGCCGAGCCGCTCGATGGGGTCGACGGACTGGGCACAGCCGGTGAGGCCCCCGGACAGAGCGAGCGCACCGGCCGCCAGCACGCCGGCCAGCAGCCGGTGCGCGGGCCTCACAGGTAGTCCTCCAGGCGGGCCACCGCGTACCCCTTGTCGGTGACCGTCTTCATGAACTTGCGGATCATGTCGGGCATCGAGCCCTTCCAGTCCTCCTTGCCGCGGAAGTGCGTGAGGATGATGTCGCCGGGGTGGATGTCGCGGTCCCATTCCCGGTAGTCCATGCGGTCCACGAAGACCTCGGCGTTCCACAGCGGCACGGACTTGATGCCGCAGGCCTTGGCGGCCTTGAGGGTGTCGCGGTTGTAGTTGCCGTACGGCGGGCGGAAGAGCTCGGGCCGCTTGCCGTAGCGCTTCTCGATGACGTCCTGCATCCCGCAGATCTCACGCTTCTGCTGGTCGTACGTGAGCCCGGGCATGTAGCGGTGGTTGAGCGTGTGGTTGTTCAAGGCGACGCCGCGGTTCTGCATCTTCTTGAAGTAGCCGTAGTCCTCCTTGACCAGGTAGTCACTGAGGAAGGCCGTGTACGGGATCTTCAGATCGCTCATCATCTTGAGGAACTGAGGATCCTTCTCGGCCCCGTCGTCGATCGTCAGGAAGACGACCTTGTCCTTGGTCGGGATCGTGGTGAAGACCTGCGGCAGACCCTTCTGCCCGGACACCTCGAAGCCCTTACGGGTGGTCGGCTTCGTCTTCTTCAGGGGCGCCTCGGGCGCGGTGAGCGGCATCTTGGCCAGACCCCAGCGCTTGACCGCGGCCACCTTGGCGGCGTGCGCGGCGGCGCGCTGCTTGGCGAGGGCGGCGGCCTGCTGGCCGGGGGCGGGCTTGACCGGCTCGCTGCCGCCGCCGCTGGAACAGGCGGTGGCGACGACGGCGGTGGTGGCGATCAGGGCCACCCCGGACAAGGCCACACGCAACCGATTTTTGTCGTTTTGTCGTACTAGTTGCATGGAGCCGGATCCTGTCAGCGCGGGCCCTCTCGGTCTGGCTGACGTCGCCGCCTGGGCAGCCACCATCCACCATGTGGCCGACACCCGGGCCTTTGACGGCGCTCCCGCCCCGGTCGCCGACAATGGAGAGGTGAACGCCTCCGCCGACCTCGCCGCCTGCGCCGCCTTCCGCGCTCTGCTCACCGACGAGGGTGCGGCCCTCCTCGCGGAGCTCCGCGACTACGACCCCGCCCAGGAGCTCGCCCTCGCGACCCGTCTGCGCCGCACATACGCCTCCGAGCTGGTCTCCGCGGCGCTGGCCCAGGCACGGCTGAGGCAGCGCGCCGCGGCGAAGTTCGGCAAGGACGCCGAGCGGATGTTCTTCACCCCGAACGGAGTTGAGCAGTCCACACGCACGAGCGTCGCCACGTACCGGGCGGAGTGCTTCCAGGCGGCGGGGATCCGGTCCGTCGCGGACCTGTGCTGCGGCATCGGCGGTGACGCCATCGCCTTCGCCCGGGCCGGGATCCGCGTGCTCGCCGTCGACCGGGATCCGCTGACCTGTGCGGTGGCCCGCGCCAATGCGGTCGCACTCGGTCTGGACGAGCTGATCGAGGTGCGCGAGGCGGATGTCACGGAGGTCGACACATCCCCGTACGACGCCGTGTTCGTGGATCCGGCGCGGCGCTCAGGGGCGCGCGGCCGGATCTTCGACCCGGAGGCCTACTCCCCTCCCCTTTCCTGGGCCGTCGCCGCTGCACGCAAAGCACCGTTCGCGGAACTGAAGATCGCGCCCGGGATTCCCCACGACATGATCCCCGCCGATGCGGAAGCCGAGTGGATCTCGGATGGGGGCGACGTCAAGGAGGCGGTCCTGGGCTTCCGGCCGAACGCCACGCCCGGGGCACGCAGAGCGGTTCTGCTCCCCTCGGGGGCCGGGGTCTGGGCCTCACCGGCCACCATGCTCCCTGATCCCGAAGTCCGCCCGGTGGGGCGTTACCTGTACGAGCCCGACGGCGCCGTGATCCGCGCGCATCTGGTCGCCGAGGTGGCCGATGACCTGGGCGGCGGGCTGATCGATCCGACGATCGCCTACATCACCGCAGATGAGCTGCACAGCACCCCGTACGCGACCTCGTACGAGATCACCGACCGACTCCCCTTCAACGTCAAGAAGTTGAAGGCCCTGCTGCGCGAGCGCGAGGTCGGGATCCTGACGGTCAAGAAGCGCGGCTCCGCGGTCGAGCCGGAGGAGCTGCGCAAGAAGATGAAGCTGCAGGGGCGGAACTCCGCGACCGTGTTCCTCACTCGGGTGGCGGGGGCGCCGACGATGCTCGTCGGCCACCCCGCACCCGCCGGGTGACGCGGAGAGGGCTCAGCCCTCGACGATCTCGCGCAGCTCGCAGGTGATCGTCCACTGCTCCTCGTGGACCTTGAGGAAGCGCTTGGTCCACTCCAGGGCCTCGGCCTCGTCCTTGGTCTGAAGGACCGCGTACCCGCCGATGACCTCCTTGGTCTCGGTGAACGGGCCGTCGGTGACGGACAGTTCGCCGCCGCTGTAGAGCACGCGCTTGCCCTCGGAGGTCGGATGCAGACCGGAGGTGTCCAGGAGGACGCCGGCCTTGGTCATCTCCTCCATGAGCTTGCCCATGCGCTCCATGAGCTCCTCGCTCGGACCACCGGGGTTGTTGTTCTCGTCGATACGGATCAGCGACATGTAGCGCGGCATGGTGACTCCTCGGTTGCGGTGACGGGGGCTTCTCCCCTGCCTCTCACCCCTGTGTCGAACGGCGACGGCCGGGATCGACACATGCCGCGGATTATTTCGAGAAACTTTTCTCCGGTTGCCGCGAACGCTCCGCGGGCCCCCGCCGAGGCCGCCAGAACACCCCCGCGAACAGCCACAGCGCGAGGAAGACCACTCCCTCGATCTGCATCAGGACCACGTTCTCGCCCAGCGCGCCGGGCCGGCCCAGCGCGCCGGGCCGGCCCGCCAGCGCGACACCGAAGCCGAGCAGCACCAGGGAACCCAGGACCGAAAGCGCCCCGAGGATCATGCGGGTGCGGACATGGCGCCCCGGCACGCTGCCGCCCTTCTCGTCATGCCGGCGGGCCGCCTCGCGCGCCCCGTGCCGCCGTTCCAGAAAACCCCAGGTGATCCACGACAGCAGGCCGATGATCGCCAGGATCCCGGCGATGTTCAGAATGACGTCGATCCAGCCGACTTCGGTGTAGTCCACGAACTTGCCCGCGGCCAGCGGCACTTCACGCACGGATGGTTCCGGAGAAGTCGTCATACGACACGAGTGGCCGGGCGGTCCGGAACCACTCCTGCCACTTGGCGCCGGGCAGCGAGCCGCAGCTCAGGAGTACAGGTTGTCCTTGGCCACCTCGTGCACGTGATCGTGCGAGTGCCCGTGGCCGTGGGAGTGACCCGGCACATGAGGCTCCGTGACCGGGAGCGAGGAGTCCGCCGAGAGGTCCCAGTCCGAGGCGGAACGGCCCCGGGCGACCATCTCGGCGCCGAGCGCGGCGACCATCGCGCCGTTGTCCGTGCACAGCTTCGGGCGCGGCACGCGCAGCTGGATGCCGGCCTTGTCGCAGCGCTCCTGGGCCAGGGCGCGAAGGCGGGAGTTGGCCGCGACACCGCCGCCGATCATCAGGTGCTCGACGCCCTCGTCCTTGCAGGCCCGCACGGCCTTGCGGGTGAGCACATCGACGACCGCCTCCTGGAAGGACGCCGACACATCCCGTACGGGAACGTCCTCGCCCGCATTGCGCTTCGCCTCGATCCAGCGCGCGACCGCGGTCTTCAGACCGGAGAAGGAGAAGTCGTACGCGGGGTCGCGCGGGCCCGTGAGACCGCGCGGGAACGCGATCGCGTCCGGGTCGCCCTCCTTCGCGTACCGGTCGATGACCGGGCCGCCGGGGAAGCCGAGGTTCAGCACGCGCGCGATCTTGTCGAAGGCCTCACCGGCCGCGTCGTCGATCGTCGCGCCCAGCGGCCGCACGTCGGAGGTGATGTCCGAGGACAGCAGCAGCGAGGAGTGGCCGCCGGAGACGAGCAGCGCCATCGTCGGCTCGGGCAGCGGACCGTGTTCCAGCTGGTCGACGCAGATGTGCGAGGCGAGGTGGTTGACGCCGTACAGCGGCTTGCCGAGCGCGTACGCGTACGCCTTCGCGGCCGAGACGCCGACGAGCAGCGCACCCGCGAGACCGGGCCCGGCCGTCACGGAGATGCCGTCGAGGTCGCGAGCCGACACACCGGCGTCCTTCAGGGCGCGCTCGATGGTCGGCACCATCGCCTCGAGGTGGGCGCGCGAGGCGACCTCGGGCACGACACCGCCGAAGCGGGCGTGCTCGTCCACGCTGGAGGCGACGGCGTCGGCGAGCAGGGTGGTGCCGCGCACGATGCCGACGCCGGTCTCGTCGCAGCTGGTCTCGATGCCCAGTACGAGCGGTTCGTCAGCCATGGGTCTCGGTTCCTTGCACTGATTCTTCCCCGAAAGGGGCTGCGGTGGCGGTCGAAGGATCGGTCAGGCGCATCACGAGGGCGTCGACATTGCCCGGCTGGTAGTAGCCGCGCCTGAAGCCGATCGGTTCGAAGCCGAAGCGTTCGTAGAGCTTCTGGGCGCGCGCGTTGTCCACGCGCACTTCGAGCAGCACCTCGGTGCATTCGAAGGCGGTGGCGTGCCGCAGCAGATCGGTGAGCAGCGCCGAGCCGAGGCCGGTGCCCTGATGGTCACGGGCCACGGCGATGGTCTGCACGTCGCCGAGCCCGCCGACAGCCGCGAGGCCCGCGTACCCGACGATCCGCTCACCTTCCGCCGAGGACTCGACGGCGGTCACATAGCGGCGGGAAGCGCCGGTGCCGCGCGCGTGGGCGAGCTCGGACCAGAACATCCCCCGCGACCAGGCGTCGTCGGGGAACAGCTCCTTCTCGAGCTCGAGCACCGGTTCGATGTCCCACCAGCGCATCTCGCGCAGTACCGGGGTCACTTGGGGGTGACCACCTTGTAGTTCTTCGGGACCTGGGCGTCCGGCCGGCGCAGATACAGCGGCCGCGGCTCGGTCAGCTGCTCGCCGGCGGCGATCTTCTCGGCGGCGAGCGCGGCCAGCGCACCGGCGCTGACGTGCTCGGGCGTACGCGCGTCCGGGAACGTGTCCGGGTAGAGCCCCGCACCCGCACCGACCGCGGGCAGGCCCGCGAGCTGCTCGGCGATGTCGGCGGGGCGGTCGACGGCCGGGTCGGTCACCCTCGTACGACTGCCGTTGTAGCGCGCCCAGTAGACCTCTTTGCGGCGCGCGTCCGTCGCGACCACGAACTCGCCTTCGAGGCCCGAGGCGTACGCGAGTCCGTCGAGCGTGCACAGTCCGTGCACGGGGATGCCGAGCGCCGACCCGAAGGTCATGGCCGTCATCAGGCCGACGCGCAGTCCGGTGTACGGGCCGGGGCCCGTGCCCACCACGATCTCGGTGACGGCGTCGAGTTTCACACCCGCCTCGGCGAGCACCCGGTCGACGGCCGGCAGCAGCAGCTCACCGTGTCTGCGGGCATCGACGCCGCCCGACTCGGCGAGGACGGTGCGGCCGTCGTGCAGGGCGGCCGTGACGGCGGGGGTGGCGGTATCCAGAGCGAGCAAGAGCACGCGAACAGCCTACGGCGTGGGGCCTGTGTCGGATGACCCGTCGTCCGCGCGAAGCGTGGGAGCGGCGGCGTTCGGTGCGTGCTCTCGGCGTGCGGTGTCACAGGTCATGTGGCGGAGCCACCTGTCCTGGGGCACCGTGCGGCGAGAGTGCGTGCCGGGCGTCGCAGCTCAGGCGGGTCATCCGACACAGGCCCCAGAGGGCCCTGCACGGCGCCCCGGCCTAGGGGGGGGCCGGCTGCTAACGTCGCTCCCTGTACGTATATGACGTACCCAGTCGTATGTACGAAGGGTGTGGAGGTAGCTCGTGGCACGCAGCAGCTCGGGATTCGTGGCCGGGCTGACCGCGGCGGCGCTCGCGGCGGTCGGCTTCCTCGCGTACCAGGCGTCCGCCTCCGCCCCGGAGACCCTCGGCAAGCCCAAGACCCCGGCCTCCTCCAGCGCCTCCAAGAAGCCCGGGGGCAAGACGAAGCCCGACGGGCTGCCGGCGCTGTCCGGCCAGGGTGAGCGGGTCGTGTACTCGCTGGGCTCCGACCGCGTCTGGCTCGTGGGTGAGGGCGACAAGGTCGAGCACACCTTCAAGGTCACGCCGAGCACGGTCGATCCGCTGCCGGGTGAGTACGCGGTGACGACGCGGTCCGGTTCGATCACCGGCTCGGACGGGATTCCGATCGAGCACGTGGTGCGCTTCGCGACGAACGACGGCGTGACGATCGGGTTCAGCGCGGCCAAGGACGGCTCGACGCCGGAGCCCGACCCGTCGAGGAAGACCGGCGGCATCCGGGAGTCGCGCGAGGACGGGCTCGCGATGTGGGAGTTCGCCACCGTGGGGACCAGCGTGATCGTGGTCCAGTAGGGCCACGCAGCGGTACGGAGTGTCAGGCGGCGTCGCGATGCGGCGCCGCTTGTGTCCGTTCCGCCTCGACCTGGACGCGCTCGGGGAACACCGGCGGCGTGGAGACCGCGGTGGCCGCGGCGCAGGACGCGAGCAGCTCGCTCATCGACGGCTGCACCTTGGGTGTCTCACGTTCCGGGGCCGACATGGTGCCTCCCGAGTGCAGGGCGCGGTTAGGTATCCCTAACCAAGTCTCGGTCTCCATGTGAACACGGGGCGTGCCCGGTACGCAATATCTTCCCGACGGCTTGTCGGAAACTGTCGCCACGCGCGTGCGCTCAGGACGCGAGCGCCTCCAGGTCCACCCCGGCCCAGCGCTCCCCGAGCCCGGTCAGCGTCACGGTCCGTACGTCCGAGACCGCTTCCCCAAGCTCTCGGCTCCGCTCGAGCAGGGGAGACCCCGATCCCTCCTCGCGGTGGATCACCACGTGCAGCCGGTCGTCCGTGAGCTCCTCGACCTTGCCCTCGCCCCACTCCACGACGATCACGGACTCGGGCAGCGAGACATCGAGGTCGAGGTCCTCCATCTCGTCGAGCCCGCCGCCGAGGCGGTACGCGTCCACGTGGACCAGCGGCGGACCGTCGCCCAGCGAGGGGTGGACGCGGGCGATCACGAAGGTCGGCGAGGTGACCGCGCCGCGCACGCCGAGGCCCGCGCCGAGGCCGCGGGTGAGGGTGGTCTTGCCGGCGCCGAGCTCACCGTTGAGCATCACGAGGTCGCCGGCACGCAGGATCTTGGCGAGGCGCTGGCCCAACTCACCCATCTGCTCAGGGGAGTTGATGATGATACGGACACTATTTGCCGGGTTGTGCGGTGCTTCCATGAGCAACCACGTTAGCGGCCGGAGCGGCCACCCCCGCACGCGCCAGGAGATCGGCGAGACGGTCCGTCACCAGCTCCGGGTGCTCGAGCATCACCAGATGCCCGGCGTCCGGCACGATCACCAGCTCGGCATCGGGGAGTTCGTCGGCGATCGACTCGCTGTGCTCGCTGGGTGTGACCAGGTCCTTGTCGCCCGCGAGCACCAGGACGGGCCGGTCCGCGAAGTGCCGTAGGGCGTCCTGCTTGTCGTGATCGCCGAAAGCCGGGTAGAACTCCGCGACCACGTCGATGGGTGTCGACTCGATGAGACGTTCGGCAAAGCGCGCGACCGCCGGGTCCACCTCGCGGGAAGCGAACGAGTAGCGCTTGATGATGCCCGCGAACAGGTCCGCGGTGGCACCGCGGGCACGCTCGACCAGCTCTACGCGCGAGCCGAGCGCCTTGAGGACTCCCGGCAGGACCCGGCGTACGGCGTTCATGCCGGCGACCGGCAGACCGTAGTTGACCTCGCCGAGCCGCCCGGAGGACGTGCCGACGAACGCGGCGCCCACGACCCGGTCGCGGATCAGCTCGGGGAACTGGTCGGCGAGCGCCATCACGGTCATGCCGCCCATGGAGTGGCCGACCAGGACGAGCGGGCCCTCGGGCGCGGCCTCGTCGATGACGGCCTTGAGGTCGCGGCCCAACTGGTCGATGGTGACCGGCTCTTCGTGCTCGGTCTGTGCCTTGCCGCGCTCGGAGCGGCCGTGGCTGCGCTGGTCCCAGTAGACGGTGCGCACGACGCCGCGCAGGGCCGCGCGCTGGAAGTGCCAGGAGTCCTGGCTGAGGCAGTAGCCGTGCGAGAAGACGACGGTGACGGGCGCGGGGGCCTTGCGGCCGAAGAGGCGGCGGCCGCGGCGGCCCTTCGCACTGTCCGGCTCGACCTCGTCGACCTCGTAGTAGAGGACCGTGCCGTCCTCGGCCTGCGCCTTGCCGGGCAGTCCGCGCAGCGAGCCGTAGGGACCGGCGGAGTCGAGGGCGAGGCGGGCCTTCTTGCGCATGCCGCGCCCGACGGTGAGCCGCTCGACCGCGACACCGGCGGCCGCGCCCGCGGCGATCACGCCTATCGCGGCGCCCGCGATGCCCGCCCTGCGCCAGCCGCCGCCTGCCGCCTCCTCGGCGGCCCGGGCGATCTGGGTGCCTGTGTCACTCACGTGCCGCTCCTGCCTCCTGCGTTACGACGTTCACGAGCCCTGCGAGTACACCGGATCGTCACTCGTTCACATACCCGGTCGGTCACTCGTTCACATAGACGCGGGGAACGCGTGTTCCGATGCGCGTGACGATCTCGTACCCGATGGTGCCCGCCGCCTGCGCCCAGTCCTCGGCCGTCGGCTCGCCCCGGTCGCCCGGTCCGAACAGCACCGCCGCATCGCCCACCGAGGGCTGGTCCCCGTGCAGATCGACCACGAACTGGTCCATGGCGATCCGCCCGGCGGCCGTCCGCACCTTGCCGCCGACGAGGACCGGGCCGGCCCCGGAGGCGTGCCGGGGCAGCCCGTCGCCGTAACCGACGGGGACCAGGCCGAGCGTGGTGGGCTCGGGTGTGACGTAGTGATGCCCGTAACTGACGCCGAGACCCGCGGGGGCGCGCTTCACGAGGGCGAGCTGTGCGCTGAGGGTCATCACCGGACGCAGACCGAAGTCCGCGGACGTGCCGACCTCGGGGCTCGGCGAGAGCCCGTACATCGCGATGCCGGGACGTACGAGGTCGTAGTGCGACTCGGGCAGGGTCAGCGTGCCCGGGGAGTTGGCGAGGTGGCGGACCTCGGGGGTCACGCCAGCCTGCTCGGCGAAGCGCACCGCGTCGGCGAACTCGGCGGACTGCAGGGCGATCGAGGGGTGCCCCGGCTCGTCCGCGCACGCGTAGTGCGACCAGATGCCCGTGACCTTGACCGTGCCTTCGGCCTCGGCCTTCAGACAGGCCTCGACCAGCTCGGGCCAGTCGGCGGGCATACAGCCGTTGCGCCCGAGCCCGGTGTCGATCTTCAGCTGCACCCGTGCCGTACGCCCCGCCTGGCGGGCCGCGGCGGTCAGTTCGCGCAGCGCCCACATACCGCTCACACCGAGGTCGATCTCCGCCTCGATCGCCGCGCGCCAGGGGCCGCCGGGCGTCCACAGCCAGCACATGACGCGGGCGTCGTCGACGCCGATGCCCGCCGCGCGCAGTGCGAGCGCCTCCTCGGGGGTGGCCGTGCCCAGCCAGGTGGCACCGCCCTGCAGCGCGGCCTTGGCGCAGGGCACCATCCCGTGCCCGTACGCGTCCGCCTTCACCACGGCCATGAACGCGGCGCGGGGTGCGCGGGCACGCAGGGCCCGCACATTGGCCCGCAGAGCGGCCAGATCGATCTCGGCGCGGACGCGCACAGGTGTCTCAGTCATCGCGCCCCAGTGTCTCAGAGCCGTGGGTCACGGCCTGCGGCCCCAGATGTACACCCGGTCTCCCTTGTACAGCTTGTTCCACAGCCGCTTGGCGTCCCGGTAGCTCAGGTTCACGCAGCCCGGGGAGCCCGACGTGCTGTAGACACTGCTGTAGACGGCGTGAAAGGCCTGCCCGCCGCTGAAGAACTGGCTGTACGGCATGGGGGTCCGGAACAGCGTCGAGTAGTGGTTCTTGTGCTTCCAGAACACCTTGTGCCAGCCGGTGCGCGTCGGCGTCGACCTCTTGCCGCTGCGCACGGCCACGGGTCCGAAGGTCACCTTCCCGCCCTTCTGCACCCACATCAGCTGCCGCGCGAGGTCCACACAGGCGATGCGGTACGCACGCGCCGGGCACTTCTTCAGCGCCTTCGGATCCCGTACGGCACTCAGCCAGCGCATCCGGGCCCAGGTCACCGGGCCGGCGAAGCCGATGTCGGGCCGGATCCCCTGCGCCCGCTGGAACTTTCGGATCGCAGCACAGTCCTTGGCCGACTGCTTGCCGTCCACCTCGAGCTTCAGCCACGCCTCGACCCGGCGCTGATGCGGCCCGGTCCGCTTGCTGCAGAACGGCGCCGCGGCACCGCGGACGACCTCGCTCGGCGGCACGTACTCGATCAGCGCGTCGAGCTCGACGGGCGGCTCCATCGGTTCGACGGAGTCCTCGGCGGCACTCGGCTGGTAGACGAACGGCGCCATGCCCTGATCGGGAGTGTCCAACTGCCACAGGTGGTACGGAGTGAGCGGCACCCCGGGAACCAGCTCCTGCTGGGGCGCGGGCACGGGCGGGGGGCCCGGGTCGGCCGCGACGGCGGGGGTGGCGAGGGCCGCGAGGGCGAGTACCGCGGCGAGGGTGAGGCGGGTGGTACGGCGTGCGGTGCGGTGAATCATTCCTTCAGGAAACGGTCATATAAGGGCGAACTGGTGCAGGCGCGCGGGAATTTCAGCCTGCGCGGCAATCCCAGCCCCTGCGGCAATCCAAGCCCCTGCGGCGATTGAGCAGATCCGAATCGCCGGGGTCCGGGGGCGGAGCCCCCGGTGGGGGCGAGGGGCGGAGCCCCAGAGGGGGGTGCAGGGGGCGAAGCCCCCGCGGGTTACCCACCCATGGGGTGCCTTGTGATGGGGGTCCGGGGGCGAGCCCCCGGTTTCGGGAAGGGGCGGGTAGGGGAAATCCGCCCGCCGCAGGCGCCCACCCACCCGCACCCGACGCACACCCCCTCAGCCCCGAACATCCCGCCAAACCGAAGGAATCGCCGCCGCCACATCCTGCGCCGACGCCGGCGCACCGGACGCCGCAGCCCGCCCCGCGAGCCCATGCAGATACGCCCCCACCGAAGCCGCGTCCACCCCGGAGAGCCCCGCCGACAGCAGCGCCCCGGACAGCCCCGACAGCACATCCCCGCTACCGGCCGTGGCCAGCCAGGCCGTCCCCGTCGGATTGACCCGGACCGGCCCACCGCCCGCCGGCGCGACCAGTGTGGTCGACCCCTTGAGCAGCACGGTCGCGGAGAACTCCGAGGCAAGGCGCCGTACGGACGAGAGCCGCGCCGCCTCCACCGACTCCCGCGAGACCCCGAGGAGCGCCGCCGCCTCCCCCGCATGCGGGGTCAGCACGGTGGGCGCCGCCCGCGCCCGCAGCACCGCGGGATCCGCGAGCCGCAGACCGTCCGCGTCGACGAGCACGGGCACGTCCTGGGCCAGCACATCCGCCACCCGCGCCGCGTCGTCCCCGATCCCGGGCCCGACCACCCACGCCTGCACCCGCCCCGCCGCGGACGGCGGCCCGGCGTGCACCAGCGTCTCGGGGAAGCGGGCGAGCACCGCGTCGGCGGCAGGGCCCACATAGCGCACGGCTCCCGCCCCGCCCCGCAGCGCGCCCGCGACGGCCAGCACCGCCGCGCCCGGATACGTGGCCGAGCCGGCCGCGATCCCGACCACACCCCGCCCGTACTTGTCGCTGGACGCCGTCGGCGAAGGCAGCAGCGCCGCCACATCCGCGTACTGCAGCGCCTCGAGCTCGGGCCCCGAGGGTGCCGAGGGTACCGAGGGTGCCGAGGGTGCCGAGGGTGCCGAGGGTGCCGAGGGTGCCGAAGGCAGCGAGAGCCCGATGTCGACGAGCCGCACCGCCCCCGCGTACGACCGCGCCGGGTCGATCAGGAGCCCCGGCTTGTACGTCCCGAACGTGACCGTCACATCCGCCCGCACCGCGTCCCCGGCCACCTCCCCGCTGTCGGCCCCGACCCCGCTCGGCAGGTCCACGGCGACGACCACGGCGCCTGATTCCCGTACGAGAGAGGCGAGTTGAGCCGCATCCGGCCGCAGGCCGCCCTTGCCGCCGATGCCCACGATGCCGTCCATGACGAGATCGGCCCGGGCGATCACCGGCCCCGCGTCACCTGCGGTGACGACGCGCGCCCCGGCGGACCGCAGCGCCGCGAGCCCGCCCGCATGCGTACGTTCCGGCGCGAGCAGCACCGCGGTGACCCCGGCGCCGCGCCGTGCGAGGCGGGCGCCGGCGTACAGCGCATCGCCCCCGTTGTCGCCGCTGCCGACGAGGAGCACGACCCGGGAGCCGTAAACGCGCCCGAGCAGATCCGCGCAGGCGGCCGCGAGGCCCGCGGCGGCCCGCTGCATCAGCGCGCCCTCGGGCAGCTGTGCCATCAGCGCGCGCTCGGCGGCGCGCACGGTCTCGACGCTGTGAGCAGTACGCACGGGAAGATCACCCTTCCGCGATCACCACGGCGGACGCGATGCCCGCGTCGTGGCTCAGGGACACATGCCAGCCGCGCACCCCGAGCTCGGCCGCCCGGCGCTCCACGGTGCCGGTGACGCGAAGGCGCGGCTGCCCGCTCTCCTCGACGTACACCTCGGCATCGGTCCAGTGCAGCCCCGCCGGCGCCCCGAGCGCCTTGGCCAGCGCCTCCTTGGCCGCGAAACGGGCGGCGAGGGAGGCGAAGCCGCGCTGCTCCCCGCTCGGCAGATACAACTCGCTCTCCAGGAAGAGGCGCTGCGCGAGCGAGGGAGTGCGCTCGAGGGAGGCACGGAAGCGGTCGACCTCGGCCACATCGATCCCGACTCCGATGATCATCCGACCCGTCCCGGCTGTGGTGCGCGCATGGCGGCAGCCTACGGGTCAGATCCCTGACGCACAGGTCTGGACCGTTGCTCCGCAGGCGGTTACGTTCCTCGAAACCGTGCCCGAGCCGGGCACCGGGTTCTGTGCTGGGGGGCATGGTGCCGATACGCAGACGTCTTTTCGCCCGCAGGCGATCCACCACGCGCACGGCCACCGACTTCACCGGACAGGTCCACAGCGAGCTCGCCCTCGACGCCCTGCCCGACGAGGACCTGGGCGAGGACCTCGACGACGCCCTCGACCTGTACGAGATGGGCACCATGCCCGGCTGCGAAGAGGCCGAGTACCTGAGCCTGGTCGAGGAGGCACGGGACCGGATCGCCGGAGGCGAGTGACGACGGGGCGCGCACCCGCGTGACGCACCCCACGCCACACGCCGTTCATGGAGCCGCAACAATGACTCTGTGATCACCTCGCCGCCGCCGGGCACTCACCGCCGCTCGGAGCCCACCCCGTACGTGGACCTGACCAGGTCGGAGTGGAGCGCGCTGCGCGACAAGACGCCGCTCCCGCTGACCGCCGCGGAGGTCGAGAAGCTGCGCGGACTCGGCGATGTGATCGACCTGGACGAGGTGCGCGACGTCTATCTGCCGCTGTCCCGGCTGCTCAATCTGTACGTCGGCGCCACCGACACCCTGCGCGGCGCGCTCAACACCTTCCTCGACACGGGTGACGGGCACGGCACCCAGCACGGCACGCCCTTCGTCATAGGAGTGGCGGGCTCGGTCGCCGTCGGCAAGTCCACGGTCGCGCGACTGCTCCAGGCCCTGCTCGCCCGCTGGCCCGAGCACCCGCGGGTCGAACTCGTCACCACCGACGGCTTCCTGTGGCCCATGAAGGAGATGGAGGCCCGCGGTCTGATGGCGAGGAAGGGCTTCCCCGAGTCGTACGACCGCAGGGCGCTCACCCGTTTCGTCGCGGACATCAAGGCCGGCAAGGACGAGGTCACCGCGCCCGTCTACTCGCATCTGAAGTACGACATCGTCCCCGGCGAGCGCCTGACGGTCCGGCGCCCCGACATCCTGATCGTCGAGGGCCTGAACGTCCTGCAGCCCGCCCTGCCCGGCAAGGACGGCCGCACCCGGGTCGGTCTCGCCGACTACTTCGACTTCAGCGTGTACGTGGACGCCAAGCCCGAGGACATCGAGAGCTGGTACCTCAGCCGCTTCCGCAAGCTGCGCGAGACGGCCTTCCAGAACCCGGACTCGTACTTCCACCGCCACACCCTGGCCCCGGAGGACGAGGCGATGGCCTACGCCCGCCGCATGTGGCAGACCATCAACCTCCCCAACCTCACCCAGAACGTGGCCCCCACCCGGGCCCGCGCCACCCTGGTGCTGCGCAAGGGCCCGGACCACAAGGTGCAGCGCCTGCGGCTGCGCAAGCTCTGAGCCGTCGCTATTCAGCGGGCGGCGGGACCAGGGACTTCCCGTTCATGAAGGCCAGCGCGCCGACCGGCAGCGCGACCACGGCCTCGAAGGGCTCGTCGTGCGGATTGCCCAGACCGAACTCGACACCGGCGGGCACGATGATCGCGTCCCCGACGGTCACCGGGTGCTCCACTCCGTCGAGCACGGCGACCGCCGCGCCGGCGATCACGACCAGGACCTCCTCATGGTCGAAGGAGTGCAGCCCGGGCTCGGCGCCCGGGTGCACACGGGTCTTCCAGACGCAGGTCTCCTTGGCGCCCCGGCTCGGTGCGGCCAGGCCTGTGAAGGTGGCGTTGGGGAGGTCGAAGGTCGGGGCGGAAGATGCTTGGATGATCGGCAAGAAGATTTCCTCTCCAGTAGTTGTACAACTGAAGTTGTACAAGCTTGCTTGAAGGTCGTCAACCCCTGGGGACGACCCCCTGGAAAGACCCCCTGGAAAGATGAAGAGCCATGGACCGCGACGACGCCCCCCTCGGCCTCCTGCTCGGGCTCGCCTACCAGCAGGTGGTCACCGAGCTCCACGACCACCTGGCGGCAGCAGGCTTCACCGCCCTGCGGCCCGCCTTCGGCTACGCGTTCAAGCTGATCGCCGCCGAACCCCTGACCATCCGCGAGCTGGCCACCAGGCTGGAGATCACCCACCAAGGCGCGGCGAAGCTGGTGGACGACATGGTCGAGGCCGGATACGTGGAACGCGTACCCGATCCCGCCGACGGCAGGGTCAAGCGGCTTGTCCGCACCGAGCGCTGCCGTGCGCTCATGGAGAGCGGGGTCGCGTTCCAGAAGGAGTTCGAGAAACAGCTGTCGGCCGAGCTCGGCGGCGAGGCCACCGCCGCCGTCCGTCTCGCCCTGGCCCGGATCATCGACCGCAGCGACAAACCGGACGGCCTCGCCCGGTCGTTGCGCTCCATGCCCTGACCGCTCGCTGCACCCCGCGCCGGTCCGGCGCTAAGGTGCCGACATGCTGCACGTACGCCTGATCACACCGTCCGACCGTACGGACGAAGTGGTCCAGCTGATCGAGAAAACAGTGGGCACCACGCATCTCGCGGTGCTCAGCGGTGCGGCCCGCAACCCCCGGGGCGACGTCGTGCTGTGCGACGTGGCACGCGAAGCCGGCGATGAACTGCTCGGCGGGCTGAGGGAGTTGGGGATCGACGAGTGCGGTTCGATCGCCGTCGACAACATCGACCTGTCCCTGTCCAAGCGCGCCGACAAGGCCGAGCGCGAGGCACCGGGCGAGGGCTCGGACGCGGTGCTCTGGGAGCAACTGTCCGAGGCGACCCACGAGGAGTCCACGCTCTCGGTCACCTATCTCGCCTTCATCACCCTGGCCACGATGATCGCGGCCTGCGGTGTGGTGCTCGACAACGCGATCCTGATCGTGGGCGCGATGGCGGTGGGTCCGGAGTTCGGGCCGCTCGCCGGGTTCTGCACGGCCCTGGTGCAGAAGGCGCCGAGGCTCGCGCTCCGTTCCCTGATCGCCCTGCTCGCGGGCTTCGCCTTCGCGATGGTGGTGACCTTCGGCTTCAGCCTCTTCATGGACGCCGTGGATCTGTTCTCGATCGAACAGCTCGACGCGAAACGGCCGAACACCAGCTTCATCTACGCGCCCGACTGGTTCTCCTTCATCGTGGCGGTCCTCGCGGGCGCCGCCGGCACGCTCTCGCTGACCTCGGCGAAATCGGGCGCCCTGGTGGGCGTGGCGATCTCGGTCACCACCGTTCCGGCTGCCGCGAACGCCGCGGTGGCCTTCAGCTTCACGGAGTACGGGCAAGCCTGGGCCTCCACCGAGCAGTTGCTGCTCAACCTGCTCGGCATCATCGTGGCCGGCACGCTCACGCTCCTGGCCCAGAAGTACTTCTGGGCGCGGCACCGGACCCGTACCCCCATAAAGGACTCCGCCCCATAAGCCTGTGGGCCGGCCGCCCCGAAGGACGGCCGGCCCACAGCCCGTACAACGCAACTCGTCTAGCCGAGCGCGGACTTCACCACATCGGCGAGCCGCCCGGCCACCGACCGCGCCTGGTCGATATCGGCGGCCTCGACCATCACGCGCACCAGCGGCTCGGTACCCGAGGAACGCAGCAGCACCCGGCCGGTGGCGCCCAGTTCACGCTCGGCGTCCGTCACCGCGGCGGCCAGTTCGGCCGAGGTGGAGACGCGGGACTTGTCGACGTCCGGCACGTTGATCAGGATCTGCGGCAGTCGCTCCATGACACCCGCGAGCTCCTTGAGGGAGCGGCCCGTCTGGGCGACGCGCGCGGCGAGCAGCAGACCGGTCAGCGTGCCGTCGCCGGTCGTGGCGTGGTCGAGGACGATGACATGGCCGGACTGCTCGCCACCGAGCGCGTATCCGTGCTCCTTCATCGACTCGAGGACGTAGCGGTCGCCGACCCCGGTCTGGACGAACCCGACGCCTTCGCGCTCCATGGCGAGCTTGAAGCCGAGGTTGGACATCACGGTCGCGACCACGGTGTTCTCGCGCAGCTGCCCGCGCTCGCGCAGGGCCAGCGCGAGGACTGCGAGGATCTGGTCCCCGTCGATCTCGGTGCCCTCGTGGTCGACCGCGAGACAGCGGTCCGCGTCACCGTCGTGCGCGATGCCGAGGTCCGCGCCGTGCTCGACGACCGCGGCCTTGAGCAGGTCGAGGTGGGTCGAGCCGCAGCCCTCGTTGATGTTGAGCCCGTTCGGCTCGGCACCGATCGTGACGATCTCGGCGCCGGCCCGCGCGAAGGCCTCGGGCGAGACCCGGGCGGCCGCGCCGTGCGCCTCGTCGAGGACGATCTTCAGACCGTCGAGCCGGTTCGGCAGCACACCGATGAGGTGCGCGACGTACTGGTCGAAGCCTTCGTCGTACGACTTGATGCGGCCCACTCCGGCGCCGGTCGGGCGCTCCCAGGGTTCACCGGTGCGGTGCTGCTCGTAGACGGTCTCGATCCGGTCCTCGAGCTCGTCGGCGAGCTTGTGGCCGCCGCGCGCGAAGAACTTGATGCCGTTGTCCGGCATCGCGTTGTGGCTGGCGGAAAGCATGACGCCGAGATCGGCGCCAAGGGCGCCGGTGAGATACGCGACCGCGGGGGTCGGCAGCACACCCACGCGCAGTACGTCCACGCCCGCGCTCGCCAGACCCGCGACGACGGCCGCCTCGAGGAATTCACCGGAAGCGCGCGGATCCCGCCCCACGACCGCCACCGCGCGATGCCCCTCGAACGAGCCCGCCTCCCCCAGGACATGGGCCGCAGCGACGGAGAGTCCGAGCGCGAGCTCGGCCGTCAGATCCGCGTTGGCCTCACCGCGCACGCCATCGGTGCCGAAGAGTCGTCCCACTAGATGTCCTCCGAACTACCTGAACTTCTCGAGTGCCCGGTTCTGCTCTGTAGAGCACCGAGCCTGCAAGCCAATGAAACTCAATGAATACAGCTGAGCGCTTTATGTCGTTATACGCCCATGCCCGTTAATAAAACGAACGCCCCGGCAGCACTCAGCGTGCCGCCGGGGCGAACGTGTGGCAGATGCTCTGCCGAGCAGTGCAGCCAGCGATTAACGCTTGCTGTACTGCGGAGCCTTACGGGCCTTCTTGAGACCGGCCTTCTTGCGCTCGACCGCACGGTCGTCGCGACGGAGGTAGCCGGCCTTCTTCAGCGCGCCGCGGTTGTTGTCCACGTCGGCCTCGTTCAGGGCACGGGCCACGCCGAGGCGCAGGGCGCCGGCCTGACCCGAGACGCCGCCACCCGAGATGCGGGCGATGACGTCGTAACGGCCTTCCAGCTCGAGCACCTTGAAGGGCTCGTTGACTTCCTGCTGGTGGACCTTGTTCGGGAAGTAGTCCTCGAGCGTACGCCCGTTGACCTTCCACTTGCCGGTGCCCGGAACGATCCGGACGCGGGCGATGGCGTTCTTGCGACGACCCAGGCCGGCGGCCGGCTGCGGGTCGCCGAAGCGCGCGGCGTTCGACTCGGAGGTGTACTCGCCCTCGACGGGCGCCTCGGACTCGGTCGTGTACTGCTCGGGCGCCTCAGCCTCGATGTCTTCGATCGGCTGCTCTGCGGTGGTCTCGGCCACGATGCTCCTCAGATTTCTTTACGTCTTAGGGGGTGGCCGGAACTACTGCGCGACCTGGGTGATCTCGAACGGCACCGGCTGCTGGGCAGCGTGGGGGTGCTGGTCGCCCGAGTAGACCTTCAGCTTCGAGAGCATCTGACGGCCCAGGGTGTTCTTGGGGAGCATGCCCTTGACGGCCTTCTCGATGGCCTTCTCGGGGTTCTTGTCCAGAAGCTCGTCGTAGCGGACGGAGCGCAGACCACCCGGGTAGCCGGAGTGGCGGTACGCCATCTTCTGGGTCTTCTTGTTGCCGGACAGGTGCACCTTGTCGGCGTTGATGATGATGACGAAGTCACCGGTGTCAACGTGCGGCGCGTAGATCGGCTTGTGCTTGCCGCGCAGGATGCTGGCGGCGGTGCTCGCGAGACGGCCGAGGACGATGTCCTGGGCGTCGATCACGTGCCACTGGCGAGTGATATCGCCGGGCTTAGGGCTGTACGTACGCACTTCGTAGCCTTCGCTTCTTCAGTGGATGGGTTCCAGACACACGAATCCTCTGAAGCGATCATGCAGCTGGGGCTCACAGTCGCCGGGCGATGCCCGTATGCGAGCCACTGGTAACTGCTCCAGGGAACTTACGTATGGGCCCATCGCGTGAGAACGACCAAGCCAATACGCATAACGAACTGGCAGAATACCCGCGCTTACCCGTTCGGGTCAAAACGCGCGGTCGCCCGCAGGCTCTGCCGACTCCAGGGTACGGGCTCGCCTGGTGTGCGGGAGGACCACGGAGCCCCGCCGTACGCAGCACAGCCCCACCGTCACCGCAAGCACACACAGTGTGAACGCATCCTTGAAAGCCCGCCGCACACCGGCCGGAGCCTCGAGGAACGGCCACCCGAATCCGGGCACCTGCGGCACCATCGCCACCCAGAACCCGGCCGTCCGCACCGGCGCACCCTCCTGTCCGGCCCCGGCGAGCAGCAGCGGTACGACGACGAGGAGGTAGTGGTCGTACGAGGGCCGCGAGACCAGGAACGCGGCGAGCATCACCATCACGGCGCTCTCCCCGAGCCGCGCGGGACTCGTCACGTCCCCGCGCCCCCAGCGCCGCCAGGCACACCACACCCCGGCCGCCGCGCAGGTCAGCGCGAACAGGGAGGCCGCCCCCTGCGGCACCCCGACACGCGGCAGCACGGCCGCGGGCGAGGCCTCGTAGAGCCGTACGAAGCTGTCGTCGCCCTTGAAGAGGAAGGGCAGGGTCCGCGTGAAGAATCCGGCCGGGTCGGGCATCGCCAGGGCCGCGAGCCCGGATGCCGCGGCCGGCACGAGCGCCGCGACGGTCAGCGCTCGCCACCGCCGGGCGAAGAGAAAGAGAAGGAGCACGGGCACGAGCAGCGGCTTGAACGCGATGGCCGCACCGATCACGGCCCCCGCCGCCGTCCAGCGACCCCGGTGCGCGAGCAGCAGTGCGGCCGGCAGCACGGCGGCCGCGACGACCGTCCAGTTGGCGAGCACGATCAGATGCCCGAACGGGGCGAAGCCGAGCGCCAGGGCGAGCAGACCGCCCGCCGCGTACCGGCTGCGCAGCCCGACCCCGTAAAGCCGCAGCGCACAGACCCACCCGGCAAGGAGCGCGCCGGTGACGAACGCGGGCGCGGCGAAGCGCAGCAGCCAGGCGGGAAGGAGCACCTCGGGCACGGCCGCGAGGACGGCGCTCGGCAGATACAGGAAGTGCGGGTCGTCATACGGGGATCCGCCGTCGAGCCAGGTCCGGGCGGCCTTGATGACGATCGCGTTGTCCATCCCGCCGTCGGACGACTGCAGCCCGACCCTTACGACACCGGCGGCGAGCACCACGGCCAGCGCGCACCACATGGCGCGGGAGGCGGGCCGCTCCAGCCAGCAAAGAACCTCAAATCGCCCTGAATCTACGCGTTTCATGGCAATCAACCTAGGCCGACGACCCTGCATCACCCCCGCATAACGCGCTGCCCACCCCCGGATAACGCCCGCACCCGGTGTCACCGTTTCGGCCTAAGATGCGCCCCATGAGCTTTGGGCAGGGGGGACCCCCGTGGGGTTCCGGTGGTCAGCAGCCGCAGCAGCCGCAGTCGCACTGGGTCACGCAGCCGGGCATGCCGCCCGCGGGTGCGCCCGGGCAGCCGGGCGCGCAGACGCCCGACTGGGCCGCACTCGCCGAGGCATCGGAGTCCCGCGCCAAGCGCCGCAGGCTCCTGATGGTCGGCGGCGGTGCGCTCGCCACGGTGGCCGTGGCGGCCGTCGTCGCGGTCGCCGTGGTCTCCGCCAACGGCTCGGACGACAACAAGTCCGCCGGCGGCACGCCGTCCGCCTCGGTCCCGGGCTCCACGGCCTCGCAGCAGCCGACCTTCGCCGAGACCAAGCCTCCCCCGCCGCCGGACCCGAAGGACTACATCTCCAGCGCGGACAAGGACAAGGCGCCGCTGAGCGCGGCCGGCCTGTTCCCTGGCTCCAAGTTCACCAAGGGCGGCGCGGTCTACAAGAAGGGCGCCACCGCCGAGACCAAGGCGTGCGACTCGGTCACCAACGGCCCGCTCGGCGCCCTGCTCAAGTCCAACGGCTGCACCAAGGTGCTGCGCGCCACGTACGAGAAGGACGGCGTGGCCATCACGGTCGGCGTCGCGGTCTTCGACACGGAGAAGCAGGCCACCAAGGTCAAGGACGCCTACAAGAAGGGGACGGTCAAGTCCCTCTCGGGCAAGGGCGTCCCGGCCTTCTGCAACACCACGATCTGCCGCTCGACCACCAACTCGTACGGCCGCTACGCCTATTTCACGGTCGGCGGCTTCACCAGCGGCAAGGACGTCACGACGAAGGACAAGAAGGTCTTCACGGCGGGCGACGACATCGCGGGCCTGGCCTTCCAGCAGATCCACCGCCGCGGCGAGGCCCAGGCTTCGGCGGCCGTGCAGAACCCCTGACCTTCCGGCCGCACGAAGTCCTGAACTCCCCCGCCCCGCACTCGATTTCACGTTCGGTTTCAGGCTGACCTGTGACGAATGGGGCGGTAGTCTCCTCTTGTTACGGCCATGCTCATGCCGGGCACTGCGGCCGCGGTGACACCGCGCGCGCCGCCGGGATCGGGGGATCCCGCGCCGCATGACGATCGACGGTCGTCCGAGGACAAGCCCTGGGGGGTCCAGGGGCAGTGGAGGGGTTCTGTGAACAGAGGTAGTTCCGTGCTGCGCAGAGGCGCGAGCAGCGTCGTCGTCGCCGCGCTGGCCGTCGCGGGTCTCGCCGTGAGCGGTGCGGCCCCGGCCGCCGCGCTTCCGGCGCCCGAGTGCATGCCGACCGCCGGATACAACGAGTGCCGGATCTTCGAATCGACCGGCGCCAAGGAGGACTTCGTGGTCCCCGCCGGGATCACCAAGCTCGAAGTGCGGGCCTGGGGTCAGGGCGGTGGCGGCACCGCGATGACCAGCGGCGGCAGCGGGGCGTTCGTCTCCGGGAAGGTGCGGGTCACCCCCGGCGAGAAACTGGACGTACGGGTCGCGGGCTCGAAGGACGGCCTCATCGGCTTCGGTGATGCGCTCGGCGGCAAGGGCAACGGGGGTGGTTACAACGGCGGCGCCAGCTCCTCGCTCCGTACGGCCGACGGCGATCCGCTGGTGATCGCGGCAGGCGGCGGCGGTGGCAGTGATCAAGGCCTCGACATCAAGGGCGGCACCGCCGGCGACGGCGGGGCCGAGAACGGCAAGGACGCCGACGAGGGCGAGCTCGGCGGCAAGGGGGCCAAGGGCGGCAAGGGCGGCGCCGGAGGAACGGGCGACGGCGGAAACGGCAGCGCGGGCGCCGACGCCCAGGACGGTGGCGCGGGTGGCGATGCCGCCCCGAACTCCGGTGGCGGCGGCGGTGGCGCCGGCTGGGCCGGCGGAGGCGGCGGAGGCGGTAAGGACCGCTTCCACCAGGGCAGCGGCGGAGGCGGGTCCAGCTACGCCGACAGCGCCACGGTCTCCGATGTGGAGATGGTGGTGAGCGACGGCGCCGGTGCACCGCGCAAGGACGACCCCTTCTGGGACGGCGCCCCCTACAACTCCCCCGTCGAGTCCGGCGTCGCCGCAGGTGGCGGCGGCCACTCCCCCGGCGGTCGCGGCCGTGTGGTCCTGCAGTGGCACGACGCGAACAAGGCCGTGGTCGACGCCCTCGTCAAGGAGTCCGGCGACAACGAGACCGTGGGCATCTACGACCGGGGCGAGCCACTGGTCGTCGTCGCCCAGGCCAAGGGCGGTCGGCCGGTACCGGGCGAGAGCGTGACGTTCAGCATCGTGAACCACCCCAGCCCCGGCTGGTTCGAGGACCACTCGACCAACAAGGTGGTCGTGAAGACGGACGCACAGGGCCGAGCCAAGATCGAGGACCTGACGGGCAACCGCGAGGGCACCATCACGGTCCGCGCCGAGACCAACAACGGCACGTCCGTCGAGTTCACGCGCCACGTCAAGAAGGACCCGACCGACGGCGTCGAGGTCAAGGCCGTCTCCGGCGGCGGCCAGCAGGCCGAGGCCGGCAAGGAGTTCGCCGAACCGCTCGTCGCCATGGTGACGGAGAACGGTGGTCGGGTGAACGAGGACAAGGTCGAGTTCCGCGTCGAGAGCCAGGACGAGGACGCACCCGTCTTCGAGGGCGGCAAGCGCATCGTCGAGGTGACCTCCGACATGGGCACCGCCACCTCGCCGAAGCTGATCGCCGGCAAGGGCACGGGTGAGTACACCGTCGTGGCGCACTACAAGAACGTGACGGCCGGCTTCAAGGTCGAGGTGCTCGCCGAGAACGGGCAGCCCTCGCCGTCGCCGAGCCCGTCCGAAGGCGCCGGTTCCGGTGGCGATGACGGCCCCGGTTCCGACAACTCCGGTACGGGCGGCTCGGGTTCGGACGACGACGGCGGCCTGGCCCTGACCGGCGCCACCGGCATCGGTCTGCTCGCCGGTATCGGCGTGCTGCTCGCCGCGGCCGGCTTCGCGGCCGTACGCCTGGCACCGCGACTGCGGTCACGCCTGCGCGACTGACGCCACCAGCACAGCGCTGTGGCCCGGGCGGGGGAAGTGATAAGCCCGGGGCACACCCCGTGGGCCGCGCCCGTCACGGGGTAAAACTAACCGCCCAGCAGCACCCCGCCGCCGGGAACGAGACCAAGGTCATGGCCACGAGGCTC
>NZ_JBEPEW010000055.1:0-48581 GCF_040300965.1 Streptomyces mesophilus
GGCTGCGCCACGACCCGACGGCCCCCTTCGACCCGGCGCCCCTGATGGCGGCGCGCGAGGCGGCGGTCGTCACCGCACGCCAGGCCCGTACGCGCCCGTCCGAACTGCACGGCGCGCGCGGCCTCGCGGAACGGATCCGCCCCGTCCTCGCCTCCCTCGCCGACCCGGCCGTGGGCGCCGCCGACGAGGGCCGCGAGCGCGACCGGGTACGCGAACTGCTCGCCGCCGCGGGCGAGATCCTCGACACCGCGGCCCGCGCGATCCGCCACGGCGAACCGGTCGCGCTGCCCCCGGGCGCGGTCGCGGCCCTGCGGACCCCGGACACCGGCGCGATCCTCACGGGACCGGCCGCCCGCGCGGCCCGGCGCCTCGCGGCCCTGCTCGACGACGTGGTGGAGACGGCCACCCCGGACACGGGCGCGGCCGCGCCGAGGACGGTGCTCGAACGCCTCGCCCTGGTGCTGCGCGGCAAGTCGCCCGAACTGTCGCTCCCGGCACGGCGGTTGAAGCTCTCGTCCGCCGAGACCGCCCGGGCCGTGCAGTCCGACACCCGCCCCATCCCGCTGATCCGCCCCGGCGTCCAGGCCCTCGGACCGCGCGCCGCCCGCACCTTGCGGGACGAGTTCAAGGTGACCGGGTCGCCGTATCTGCGCCATGCGATCCGTGTCACCGCGGTCGTCGTGCTCGGCTATGTCCTCGGCCACTTCCTGCCGTTCGGCCACGGCTACTGGGCGCCGCTGGCCTCCGTGATGGTGATGCGCCCGGACTTCTCGCAGACCTACGGCCGCGCGGTCGCCCGCTTCGGCGGCACGATCGTGGGCGTCACGCTCGCCTCCGTCGTGGTGTTCGCCACCGAGCCGGGCGTCCCGCTGTCGGTCACGCTCGCGATCATCTGCGCGGGCCTGATGTACCTGCTCCTGCGCACCGGTTACGTCGTCGGACAGGTCCTCGTCGCCGCGTACATCGTCTTCCTGCTCGGCACGATCGGCGCGGACGTCGGCCAGACCGTCTACGAGCGGGTGCTCCTCACCCTGCTCGGCGGTGTGCTCGCGATGCTCTCGTACGCGGTGTACCCGGCCTGGGAGACGCCGAGGCTGCGCACCAAGCTGGCCGACTGGCTGGTCGCGGACGGCCGTTACGCGGCGGCCGTCATCCACCAGTACGCCGAACCGGCCGGCCCCGGTGAGGTGCGCCAGGCGCTCCTCGACTCCCGCGCCGCCCGTATCGCCTGGCAGGACGCGCTGAAGCGAGCCGCCACCGAACCGGTGCGTCACCGGGGCCTGTCCCGTGCGGCGGCGGACGGTGCCGGTGAGGCGCTGGCCCAGATCGCCCGGATCGGGATGCTGATGGAGGCCCACCTCCCCGAGCGCGGCGCGACCCCGGTGCCCGCCGCGGCCCGACTCGCCGACGCGCTGCGGGAGTCGGCGGACCAGGGTGCGAAGGCGGTGCGCGAACGCAGGGTGCCGGACTGGAAGCCCGTACGGGAGTGCCTGGAGAACTGGGACGGCGAGGGCGTCCCCGACCGCGTGGTGCTGCGCGGCGCGCGCCTGCTGCTCGACGCCCTGGAGGAGCTGTCGGACGCCCTGGAGCCCGCCCCGGACCGGTGATCCCACCCCCGTAGGTATCCGTAGGAAATCACCTACGCTTGACAGGTAGGAAATCCCCTACCTATCGTGGCGTGCATGACCATCACCCACGCCTCCTTCATCACCGTCCCCGTCTCCGACCAGGACGCCGCCCTGCGCTTCTACACCGAGACCCTCGGCTTCAAGGTCACCGAAGACCGCCGGATGCCGCCCGGCCGCTGGCTGCAGGTCGCACCCGAGGGCGCCCAGACCGTGCTCACGCTCTCCGGTCCCGGCATGGGCGGATTCACCCCGGGCCAGACGCAGGGGATCATGTTCCTCACGACCGATGTCGACGCGGACGCCGAGCGGCTCGAGGCCGCCGGAGTCGAGGTCTCCGGACCCGACCCCATGCCGTGGGGCCGGATGGCGGGCTTCAAGGACCCCGACGGCAACGGGTTCATGCTGCTCACGCCGGCGCATCACGCGTACGGAACCGACTGAGACCGGAAGGACCGAAGTGGCCACCACCAGCGCCGCACCCGAGGACAGGGTCTTCGCCGCCCTCGCCAACAGCACCCGGCGCGAGGTGCTGCGGCTGCTGCGCGAGGACGGGCCGCAGCCCGTGCAGGCGCTCGCCGACCACTTCGACATGGCGCGCCCGAGCCTCTCGGAACACCTCAAGGTGCTCCGGGAGGCCGGTCTCGTCTCGGAGGAGCGCCAGGGCCGGCAGCGCATCTACCGGCTCGAGGCCCTGCCCCTCGCCGAGGTGCAGGACTGGCTCCATCCGTACGAGCGGTTCTGGCGCGACAAGTTCAAGGAGCTGGGCGCTCTGCTCGACCGGCTGCCCGACGATGAGGCATGACCCTTCCAGTACGAGATGAAGCGTGATCATGCCCGCGTACGAAGATGACGACGACCTCACCACGATCCGCGTCGCCCAGTTCCTGCCCCATCCGCCCGCCAAGGTCTGGCGCGCGCTCACCGAGCCCGAGCTGATCGGCCAGTGGATGATGCCGGGGGACTTCCGGCTCGAAGTGGGGCACCGCTACACGATGGCCGCGCTCCCGCGCCCCAACACCGAGTTCTCCGGGACGGTCGCCGCCGAGGTCCTCGCGTACGAGACGGAGCGGATGCTCGCCGTCCGCTGGCAGGACGCGGACCGTCCCGACGCCGTGGACTGGACGATCACCTGGACCCTGGAGCCGGAAGGGCGCGGGACACGTCTCTTCCTTGTGCACGAGGGATTCGACCCGGACGACCCCACGCAGCTCATGGCCCGCAAGATCATGGGAGGCGGCTGGCGTTCGTCCGTGATCACCGCGCTGGAAGCCGTCCTGGACGCTCTCTGACGGGAGCGCTCCCGCCGCAGAGCATCGCTGGGAGCGCGCCCGGGCCTGTAACCAGGCGCGCACCCCGCGTGCACGTGCATCTGCCCATGCATCTGCAGGTGAACACAGCTATGATCCGGGGCAGTTGACCGCACCGCATCATCAGTCACAGTGCCAACGGGAGCGACTTGTGGACCACGCGTACAACGGTATGGCGGCCACAGAGCTCGACGGGGTCGTCTGGCAGAAGAGCCGGCACAGCAACTCCCAGGGTTCCTGCGTGGAGTTCGCCAAGCTGTCGGAGGGGCGGGTGGCGATGCGCAACTCGAACTTCCCCGACGGGCCCGCGCTCGTGTACACGCGCGCCGAGATAGAGGCGATGCTGCTCGGCGTGAAGGACGGCGAGTTCGACCACCTGATAGCCGGGGCCTGATCGCAAAACGGCCGGGACGCGTGATCCGCATCCCGGCCCAACTCCCGTACGAACAAGCCTTATTCCGCACCCTCGAGCCGGAACAGCGCCCACACCACCTTGCCGCCCAGCGTCCCGGCGAGCGGATGCCAGCCCCAGCCGTCGGCGAAGGAGTCGACGAGGAAGAGGCCGCGGCCGCACTCGGCCGAGAAGTCCTCGTACGCCTCGTCCTCGCGCGAGACCGGGCTCTCCTGGCTGGGGTCGCGGACCGCACACACAAGGCGCGAGCTCCAGCGCATCAGATGCAGCCGTACGGGGGCGGAGTCTTCGCGCACCGTGTCGGCGGGAAGCGCGTGGCGCAGGGCGTTGGTGACGAGTTCGGAGACCACCAGGGCGACGTCGTCGAAACGCTCGTCGAGCTGCCACTCGGTGAGGGTGGAGCGGGTGAACTGCCGTGCCCCGCGCACCGCTTCGTAGCGGGCGGGCAAAGCGACCGAGGCCGCATTCGACACCGCGGAGGGGTCGATGGGGGGAAGCCCCTGCCGTAACGGCTCGAGCATGGTCGATCCATTCGTCCCCATGCGAGGCACTCCCGGTTCCGCGGCCGTAGCGATGTTGCGGTGGTGCGCGGGCCCATCGTTCCGAATGCGTACGGCGGATGCAAGGGCAGATGCACGTGCACGTGCCGGAGTTGGACCTTCAAGTACCAGTTCTTGCTTATTTCTTCCTGCGTATTCTTTCGTAGTCGTTCTGTGAGGAACCTGTTTCTGTAACCAGATGAGTACGCGCCGGAGCGTTTAATGGCAGACTTCGGCACCTGTAGGGGCCCGATGGGGGCTGGGGAGGGTTGAAGTTCAGTGACGGCTGGGGAGTCGAGCGGCTCAGTGGTGCGGCGCATCCTCCTGGGGTCGCAGCTGCGGCGCCTGAGGGAGTCGCGCGGGATCACGCGTGAGCAGGCCGGCTACTCGATCCGTGCCTCCGAATCGAAGATCAGCCGCATGGAGTTGGGACGGGTGAGCTTCAAGGCGAGGGACGTGGAGGACCTGTTGACGCTGTACGGCGTCACGGCCGAGGCCGAACGCGGGCCCTTGCTCGATCTTGCCCGGGAGGCCAACTTGGCGGGCTGGTGGCACAGTTACTCGGATGTGCTGCCCGGCTGGTTCCAGACCTATGTGGGTCTCGAAGGCGCCGCCTCGCTGATCCGCGCGTACGAAGTGCAGTTCGTACACGGGCTGTTGCAGACCGAGGCGTACGCCCACGCGGTCGTCACGCGCAATGCCGAGGGTATGGGGCATGCGGAGGTCGAGCGCCGGGTCGCGCTGCGCCTGGAGCGCCAGAAGCTGCTCGTCGACGAGCGCGGGCCGCAGCTGCACTGTGTGCTCGACGAGGCGGCCCTGCGCCGCCCGTATGGTGACCGAACGGTCATGCGTGGTCAGTTGGAGCATTTGATCGAGGTGTCGCAGCGGCCGAATGTCACCCTTCAGGTGATGCCGTTCAGCTTCGGCGGCCACTCCGGGGAGTCGGGCGCCTTCGCTCTGCTGCGCTTCCCCGAATCGGACCTTTCCGACGTCGTCTACCTGGAACAGCTGACCAGCGCCTTGTACCTCGACAAGCGCGAGGAAGTCGCGCAGTACGAGAAGGCCATGGAACGGCTGCAACACGACAGTCCGAATCCGGACCAGACCCGCGATCTGCTCCGGGGACTTCTCCAACTGTCCTGAAACACAAGTACGATGACTGGCTATCAGGAACTGTCGCAAGTGCTCACAAGCGCCCGGCAGTACAGCCAGACGCGGGGGTCGTATGTCCTTCTTCACCGACCTGGGCCGGCAGTACATCGACGGCGAGTGGCGTACGGGCAACGGCTCGTGGGACATCATCGACTTCAACCCGTACAACGGGGAGAAGCTCGCCGCCGTGACCGTGGCCACGCGCTTCGAGGTGGACGAGGCCTATCGCGCGGCCGAGCGCGTCCAGAAGGACTGGGCCGAGACCTCCCCGTATGCCAGAAGAGCCGTCATCGAGCGGGCCCTGCGCATCACCGAGGAGCGCGAGGACGAGATCGCCGAGGCGATCATCGACGAACTGGGCGGCACCTGGCTCAAGGCGCGCTATGAGGTCCATCTGGCCAAGGAGTTCCTGCGCGAGGCGATCCACCTCGCCCTGATCCCCGAGGGCCGCATCATCGCCTCGCCGACCGCGGGCAAGGAGAACCGGCTGTACCGCAATCCGGTCGGTGTGGTCGGTGTGATCAGCCCGTTCAACTTCCCGTTCCTGGTGACCATGAAGTCCGTCGCCCCGGCGCTCGCGCTCGGCAACGGCGTGGTGATCAAGCCGAACCAGAACACCCCGGTGGTCGGCGGCGGCCTGATAGCCAAGATCTTCGAGGACGCCGGCCTGCCCCCGGGCCTGCTCAACGTCCTCATCACCGACATCGCGGAGATCGGCGACGCGCTCATCGAGCACCCGGTCCCCAAGGTGATCTCCTTCGCCGGGTCCGACCGCGTCGGCCGCCATGTCGGCGCCGTCACGGCCACCCACTTCAAGAAGGCCATCCTCGAACTCAGCGGCAACAGCGCCCTGGTGGTGCTCGACGACGCCGATGTGGACTACGCCGTGGACGCCGCGGTCTTCAGCCGCTTCGTCTACCAGGGCCAGGTCTGCATGGCCGCCAACCGCATCCTGGTGGACCGCTCGCTGTGGGAGGTCTTCACCGAGAAGTTCCTCGCGCGCGTACGGGCGCTCAAGACCGGCGATCCGCGCGACCCGGAGACCGATCTCGGCCCGGTGATCAACGAGTTCCAGGCCGAAGCGCTCGGCACGCTCGTGCAGCAGGCCCTCGACGAGGGCGCGACCGCGCTGATCCACGGCCGCACGATCGGCAATCTCGTCGAGCCGACCGTCCTGACCGGTCTGCCCTCGGACTCCCCGATCCTGCGCCAGGAGATCTTCGGCCCGGTGGCGCTGCTCGTGCCCTTCGAGGACGAGGCGCACGCGGTACGGATCGCCAACGACACCCCGTACGGCCTGAGCGGCGCCGTGCACACCGGGGACGTCGAGCGCGGCGTGCGCTTCGCCAAGCGCATCGAGACCGGGATGATGCACGTCAACGACGGGACCGTGCACGACGAGCCCTTCGTCGCCTTCGGCGGCGAGAAGTACTCGGGGCTCGGCCGGCTGAACGGGGACGCGACCGTCGAGGCCTTCACGACGCAGAAGTGGATCTCGGTGCAGCACGGGCGGAGCCACTTCCCGCTGTAGGTCCTGCTCGGCGCTGTGCGGTCCGTAGCTCTTCCGTGGCGCTGTGCATCTAGGACAGCGGTTGACCGCAAGGGTCCGTAGCGTGGTGTCTGTCAGCAAGGGACAGGCGCTGTGAAAGGCGGACGGACCATGGTCACCCACGTATCGGCAGAGAACCCCGGCGATGAGCGCGGCGCGCTGCTCAACTTCATCGAGGAGGCCCGCGGGGGCCTGCGCCGCTCGGTGCTCGGTCTGAGCGACGAGCAGGCCTCGTCCAAGCCCAGCGCCAGCGAACTCTCGCTGGCCGGTCTGATCAAGCATGTCGCCGAGGTCGAGCAGGGCTGGATCGCCAAGGCCAAGGGCGAGCCGGAGCGCGTCCGGCGCGACGAGTCCAACTGGCACGAGTGCTTCACGCTGGTCGGCGACGAGACGGTGACCTCGCAGCTCGCGTACTGGAAGCAAGTGGCCGACGAGACCGAGGAGTTCATCCGCTCGGCCCCCGACCTGAACGCCACCTTCGCGCTGCCGGACGAGCCCTGGTACCCCAAGGACGAGGCGGTCTCCCTGCGCTGGGTCGCGCTCCACCTGATCCGCGAGATCAACCGGCACGCCGGCCACGCCGACATCATCCGCGAGTCCCTCGACGGCAAGTCGGCCTGGGACCTGGTGGCCGAGGAGAGCGGGCAGAGCTGGGGGTAGGGCTTCGGGTCCTGGGGGCGCTCCAGGTTCCTGGGGCGCTTCGAGTCTTTCCTGGGGCGCTTCGAGTCTAAGGAAGCTCCAGGTCTGCGAGTCGCGCCAGGTCGTCGCGGACCGACTCCCGTTCCACTTCGGTGAGTTGGGCCGCGGCGGCCTGCGCTTGTTCCTGCGCCGTGCGGCCGGTCTCCTCGTCCCCGAGTCGCAGGGCCACATCCGCCCGCAGGGTGAGCAGCCTCAACAGCTGTACGGGAGTGGGCTGTTCGTCCGTCATCCTCAGCACCCGGTCGATGATCTTCGCCGCCCCGGCCGGGTCCTCCTTGGAGTCGGCGAACAGGGACGCGTTGTGCAGCGCCCGCGCGAAGGTCTCCTTGGGAGCGGGCTGGTGGCTCTGGTCCTCGCTGATCTGCTTCCCGACCCGGATGCAGTTCCCGCCCGGGTCCGTCATCAGGAACTGCCGCACGCCGTACGACATGTCCTTGAGCGTTCCGATCCGCGGCAGCCCCCGCGTGGGGATCCTCCCGTACGCCGCCTTGAGACCGGACCGGAAGGCCTCGTACAACGTGTCGACGTCGTCGGTCAGGACGTAACAGGTGCTGTACGACGCCTGCGGGTCATGCGCCTTCAGCCCGAAGAACTGCAGCTGGATCTCCCCGTACTCCACGACGGCGAACGGATTGGGGCTCTTCTGCTGGAAGGTGATCTCGAAGCCGAGCGCCGAGTAGAAGTCGAGCACGGGCTGGAGGGTCTGGCACGGGAGGATGGGGATCGTCTTTGCGGTCGCCTTCTTGGTGTGTCTGTCCATACGGGTAGCCTAGTCAAAGTTGAATAGAAGGCGCCCATGCTTCGTGCCGAACTTCGTACTCGTGCTTCGTACGCGTGCTTTGTGCTCGTGCTTCGTACTGGAAAGGATCCGTGCATGTCCGGCCCCTCCGCGATCCGTCTGCTCGTCCTCGGCGCCGTCCGCATGCACGGCCGCGCGCACGGCTATCAGGTGCGCAACGACCTGGAGTACTGGGGCGCGAACGACTGGTCGAACGCCAAGCCGGGCTCGATCTACCACGCGCTCAAGCAGATGGCGAAGCAAGGCCTGCTCCTCGCGCACGAGGTGGCACCGTCGACGGCCGGCGGCCCGCCGCGCACCGAGTACGAGGTGACCGAGAAGGGCACGGAGGAGTACTTCTCCCTGCTCAAGGACTCCCTCGTCGCGTACGACCAGAAAATGGACGTGCTCTCGTCGGCCATCGGCTTCATCGTCGACCTGCCGCGCGAGGAGGCGGTCGCCCTCCTGAAGAAGCGTGTGGAGGCGATCGAGGCGTGGCGGGCCGGCGTCACCGCGCACTACATCCCCGAGGACGGGCCCGAGCAGCTCGGCCACATCGGCGAGATCATGCACCTGTGGGTGCACTCGGCGGACGCCGGCGCGGAGTGGACGCGGGGTCTGATCGAGCGGATCGAGGGCGGGGCCTACACGTTCTCGGGCGAGGGGGAGCCCTTCGTGGGGGTGCTCGCCGAGGACCAGGAGAACCCGTATGCGTCGGGTGAGGTGCATCCGGGGGATCGGGAGTAGGGGCGGGGTGGGCAGGGCCTTGTGGGACGGGCCTTGCGGGGCGGGCCTGCGGGGCGGGCCTTGCGGGACGGGTGGGTCGGTCGGGCCTTGCGGGACGGGTGGGTCGGTCGGGCGGGGCTGGATCGGGCCGGGCCGGGCCGGGCGGGGCCAGGCGGGGCCGGGTCGTCGGGCGGCGGAGAATTTCTCGTAATCAAGTTTGACTAATGCTGGAGACGGGGAGTACCTTCGAGCACCTAGTCAAGTTTGACTAATGGGGTGCGAGGAAAGAAGGAGGCTCATGACCGACGCGATCACCGCTCTAGGCGTACGGAAGGCCTACGGCGACAAGCGGGCGCTCGACGGCCTGGACCTGACCGTCGCCCGCGGCACCGTGCACGGGGTGCTCGGCCCGAACGGCGCGGGCAAGACCACTGCGGTGCGCATCATGGCGACGCTGCTGCGGCACGACGAGGGGCAGGTGCGGGTCGCCGGGTTCGACGTGCGGACGCATGCGGACGAGGTGCGCCGGCGGATCGGCCTGCTCGGGCAGCACGCCGCGGTCGACGAGGACCTGAGCGGGCGGCAGAACCTGGAGATGTTCGGACGGCTCTACCACCTGGGTACGCGGCGGGCGCGTACGCGGGCCGGTGAACTGCTCGAACGGTTCGGACTCGAGGACACCGGGCGCAAGGCGGTCAAGCAGTACAGCGGGGGTATGCGCCGCCGCCTCGACCTCGCGGCCTCGCTGATCACGGATCCCGAGGTGCTGTTCCTCGACGAACCGACCACCGGTCTCGATCCCCGAGGGCGGGGCGAGGTGTGGAGCGCCGTGCGCTCCCTGGTCGGCGGCGGCACGACCGTGCTGCTCACGACCCAGTACCTGGAGGAGGCGGACCAGCTGGCGAACCGTATCTCCGTGATCGACCACGGCCGAGTCATCGCGGACGGCACCTCCGGCGAACTCAAGGCGAAGACCGGCGGCGACCGGATCGACGTGGTGCTGCGCGACCCGGCCCAACTGGCGCGCGCTGCCGCCCTGTTGCCCGGCGAGGCCTCGGTCGACGAGGACCTGCGGCTTGTCAGCGCCCCGGTCGCGGACCGGATGGCGGCACTCACACAGGTCGTACGGGCGCTGGAGGAGGCAGCGATCGAGGCGGAGGACATCGCGCTGCGGCGGCCGACGCTGGACGAGGTGTTCCTGGATCTGACGGGGCGGCCGCAGGGCGAGGAGCCGGCGGATGTGGGTGCGGGTGCGGGTCGGTCGCGCGCCGAGGAGCCGGCGGGTGCGGGTCGGTCGCATGGCGAGGCGTCGCAGGGTGTGGGTCGGTCGCATGGCGAGGAGCCGGCGGGTGCGGGTCGGTCGCAGGGTGAGAAGGAGGACGCATGAGTACGTCGACGATCGGCGCCACGGATACGGGGATCGGCTCCGGAGCCGCCAGGGGTACGCGGCTCGGCTGGGCGCTTGCCGACTCCTGGACCATGACCCGGCGCGAGCTGCTGCACTGGGCGCGCCAGCCCGTACAGGTCGTGGTGGGCCTGGCCTTCCCCGTGATGCTGCTCCTGATGTTCGGCTATCTGATGGGCGGCGGCACCGGCATCGAGGGTGACTACCGCGAGTATCTGGTGCCGGGCATGTTCGCGCTGACCATGGCGTTCGGCCTGGACGCCACGATGGTCGCCGTCACCCAGGACCTCAACAAGGGCGTGGTGGACCGCTTCCGCTCGATGCCGATGACCAACGGGGCGGTCCTGGTGGGCCGTTCGGCCGCGGACATGCTCCAGTCGCTGCTCTCGCTCGTGCTCCTGATGGCGGTGGGGCTCGCGGTGGGCTGGCGCTGGCACGGCTCGTTGGGGGCGGTGCTCGCGGCGATGGGGCTGCTGTTGCTGCTGCGCTTCGCGATGCTGTGGATGGGCATCCACCTCGCGATGGTGGCCGGCAAGCCGGAGCTGGTGATGGCCGTACAGATCCTGGTCTGGCCGGTCAGCTTCCTCTCCAACGCGTTCGCGACCCCGGAGTCCATGCCGGGCTGGCTGGGCGCGGTGGTCGAGTGGAACCCGATGTCGGCCACGGCCACGGCGGTACGTGACCTGTTCGGCAACGAGGGCGGTGTCTCCTCGGCTTCCTGGGCCTCCGAGCACGCCGCGCTGCTTGCGGTGGTGTGGCCGGTGGTCCTGGTGGCGGTGTTCTTTCCGCTGGCGGTACGGAGGTTCGGGCGGCTCAGCAGGTAGCCGGCGGGGTGTTCGCGGGTCGGCTACGGGCGGTTCGTGGGCCGGCGGAAGCGGCGGTGGGTGGCGGTTCGTGGGCCGGCCGTAGGTGGCGGGTGGCGGTTCGTGGGCCGGCGGTAGGTGGCGGTCCGTGAGGAGCCTGTCGGCAGCCTGCCGGCAGTTCGCAGGCCATCCGTCCCGAACATCGGCAAATAATCCCTCCCGGGACATGGAACCCCGAACCGGCCTGCGGTGTATCAGAAGTACCTGCCGACCGCCCGATGCGGTCGGCACCGCGGGCCGGGGGTGCCATGAACGGGGTATATGTACGGCGGGTGTTGGCCACGCTGCTCGGCGCGCTCGCCTTGCTGCTTGCGGGATGCAGCGAGGCGGGCGACAGGCGTGGCGGGGAGCCGGGCGATGAGCGGGCGTCGCGGTCGAAGGCGGCCGGAGCGGGAGCGGCCTCGCGGGGAGCCGGGAAGGGGGTGGATCCGCCGCGGATACCGTCCGCCGAGGGGCTGCCCGGCTGGGCGCACTCCCTGGGGTTCGCAGCGGACGGCTCGGGCTTCGTGCTGCTCGCGCAGTGCCCGGAGGGGGAGGAAGAGGGCACGGGCGACGGCTGTGTGCAGCGGGTCGCGGTCCTCGACAAGGGCGCGCGCCAGTGGCGGGTGGCGAAGGCCTCGCCCCTGGCGAACACGGCTCCGGACTGGGGTGTGACCGCGGATGTGCTGGTCCTGGGACCGGGCCGGGCACTGATCCGTGAGGGCAGGAGCGCGATCGGCGACCGGACTTGGTACACGGCGGACAGCGGCCGGACCTGGCGCAAGGGCACGACGGCCGTCCAAGGCACTGTCCCCTCCGTGCCCGCGCACGGTCGGCTGGTCTCGGTCTGCAGCGCGGAGGACGCCGAGGGCAACGGCTGTGGGCGCGCCCGCCTCGCCGTGATCATGCCGGACTCCGGCGAGCACCGGGCCCTGGCCCAACAGCCGCCGCTGGACGGGGTGGTGGACCCGGCCGGTGAGGCCGCCGGGGATCTGTACGTCCAGGGCAAGGCTCCCGGCTCCGGTCGGCCCACCCTGGCGGTCAGCTCCGACCAGGGCCGCTCCTGGAGCAAGTCCCCGCTGCCCGGGGCGGCGACCGCGCAGCACGGGACGTTCACGCTGGTGTCGGGCCGTGCGGGGGTCTTCGCTTTGCAGCGCGGCGGACTGCCGGAGGGGGAGGGCGTGAAGAACGGCCTGCTGACCATCCACAAGCAGAACGCCTCGGACCGGACCTGGACCCGGGTCTGGGCCTTCCGCCCCGGCGTCGAGCCGCGTTCGGTCCTGGGCGCGGTCGCGGCGGACGACAACTCCCTTACGGTCTACGGCGAACACGGCGTCTGGACCAGCGAAACGGGCGGCCGCACCTTCCATCAGGGAGAGGGCTCCACCGGCGTCGCGGGCTCCGCGTGGGAGACCCCGATCGGCTGGCTGTGGGAGAGCAGCACCGGACAGGGGGCGTACCGGATATCGAGTGACGGCGTGCACTGGCACACCTTCCAGCTGTCCGACTGACGCCCGCACACCGGAGGCCTGACCCATGAACGTCAACGACCTTGTACAGCAACGCATCGAGGCGGCCCGCCACCGGATCGCCACCACCAGACGCACCCGCGCCGAACTCACCGAGGCCCGCACCAGAGGCCTCACCCACCGCCACACCCACAAACTGCGCACCCTGGCACAACGCGAACACGCGGCTGAACGGCCCACTTCGGAACACGAGGCGGGGGCATCCCCCATCGGCCCACCTGGCGAATCCGAACGGTCCGGCCAACGCTGCACCTCCGGCGATTGAGGAGATCTGAATGGCCAGACCCCACCCGGACCGCCTCGCCGACGGCACCCCCAACCGAACCGCCCCTTAGTGATGAAACGCCGTCACCGCAGCCGCATCCGACCCCAACGGCCCACCCTGACCCCGAAGTTCCGGCAGCACCCGCCCCAGATCCTCGAGCAGCAGCGCGGCCAGATCCGCCGAGAAGCCGTTCCGGCACACGATCCGTAGGACCGAAAGATCCTCCCGGTCCGCGGGGAACGTATACGCCGGCACCAGCCACCCCCGCTCCCGCAACCGCCGCGACACATCGAACACGTCGAACGCCGTCACGTCCGAAGCCGTCGTGAAGGCGAACACCGGCAACTGATCGCCCCGCGTGAGCAGTTGGAAGTCACCGAGCGCCTCGATCCGTTCGGCGAGCCCGCGCGCCACATCGCGCGAGGCCTGCTGAACGGCCCGGTACCCCTCACGCCCCAGCCGTAGAAAGGTGTAGTACTGCGCGACCACCTGAGCCCCGGGCCGCGAGAAGTTCAGGGCGAACGTCGGCATGTCGCCGCCCAAGTAGTTGACCCGGAAGACCAGTTCCTCGGGCAGCTCCTCGGCCGACCGCCACAGAGCCCAGCCCACCCCCGGGTACACAAGCCCGTACTTGTGCCCGGAGGTGTTGATCGACGCGACCCGCGGCAGCCGGAAGTCCCAGACCAGATCCTCGTCCAGGAAGGGGGCGATCATCGCGCCGGAGGCACCGTCGACATGCACGGGCACATCCAGACCCGTGCGCTCCTGCAGTTCATCGAGCGCGGCGCAGATCTCCGCGACGGGCTCGTACGACCCGTCGAAGGTCGACCCGAGCACCGCCACGACCCCGATGGTGTTCTCGTCGCACAGCTCCACCGCCGAGGCCGCGTCCAGATGGAAGCGCGACCCCTCCATCGGCACGAGCCGTGCCTCGACCTCCCAGAAGTTGCAGAACTTCTCCCAGCACACCTGCACGTTCGCGCCCATCACCAGATTGGGCCGGGCCTCGCGCGAGGGATAGCGGTCGGCGTTGCGCCGCGTCCAGCGCCGTTTCAGCGCCATCCCGGCCAGCATGCAGGCCTCGCTCGACCCCGTGGTCGAGCACCCGACCGCGGCCTGCGGATCCGGTGCGTGCCACAGATCGGCGAGCATCGCCACGCACCGCCGCTCCAGCTCGGCGGTCCGCGGGTACTCGTCCTTGTCGATCATGTTCTTGTCCCGGCACTCGGCCATCAGGACCCCGGCCTGCGGTTCCATCCAGGTGGTGACGAAGGTCGCCAGATTCAGCCGGGCGTTGCCGTCGAGCATCAGCTCGTCATGGACCAGCTGATACGCGGTCGCCGGCGGCAGCGGCCCGGCAGGCATCCGGTGCCGGGGCGGCGCCTCGGTCATCCCGCTCACGGGGTTGGCCTCGCCGAGGAAGGGGTTCAGGGCGAGCCGGCGCAGATCGTGCTCGTCGCCGTGGTGCGGAGTACCGCCGCGGTGCAGGGACATGCTCGCCTCCAAGGATGACCCCCCTCGCCACACTAAACGGGCATACGGGATGTATCAGCTCGTAGGGTCTCAGGCCTGCACCTCACGGGGACCCCGGCCTGCACCTCACGAGGACAGCAGCTCGGACCTCACAGAAACTGCAGCTCGGACCTCTCGGGAAACTGCAGCTCGGACCTCACCGAAACCGCAGCTCGGACCTCCCGGGAACCGCCGCTCGCACTTCGCGGAAACTCCGGCTTGCACCTCACGTGACGTGAGGACTCAAGGTGAAGGCGTACCGGGAAACCGGACAGCACGGACCAGAAAGGATCGGCGGCCATGAGCTACTCCGTCGGACATGTCGCCGGCCTCGCGGGCGTCACGGTGCGCACCCTGCACCACTACGACGAGATCGGTCTGCTCGCCCCGAGCGAGCGCAGCTACGCGGGCCATCGGCGCTACAGCGACGAGGACCTCGACCGGCTGCAGCAGATCCTCTTCTACCGGGAGCTCGGCTTCCCGCTCGACGAGGTCAAGGTGCTGCTCGACGACCCCGGTGTGGATCCGCAGGAGCACCTGCGGCGCCAGCACGAGCTGCTCGCCGACCGGATCGAGCAGCTGCAGAAGATGGCCACGGCCGTCGAGCAAGCCATGGAGGCGAAGAAGATGGGCATCAACCTCACGCCCGAGGAGCGTTTCGAGGTCTTCGGCGAGCACGACCCCGAGCAGTACGAGGAGGAGGCCGAGCAGCGCTGGGGCAACACCGACGCCTGGGCCGAGTCGAAGCGCAAGACGTCCTCCTACACGAAGGAGGACTGGCTGCGGATCAGGGCCGAGGCCGACGACTGGACCCGGCGGATGATCGCGCTCATCGAGTCGGGGGCCGAGCCCGCGTCCGAGGCCGCGATGGACATGGCGGAGGAGCACCGCCTGCAGATCTGCCAGTACCACTACACCTGCACGCACGAGATCCACAGCTGTCTCGCCGAGATGTTCGTCGCGGACGAGCGCTTCACGCGCAACATCGACAAGGCGAAGCCGGGTCTGGCCGCGTACATGAGCGAGGCGATGATCGCGAACGCGCTGCGTCACCTGTAGCCGACGAGGCGTACGGCACCCTGCCGTACGCCTCGCCGCGCTGCGCCCGGACGCCGGCCGGTCAGGCGGACCGCGTGATCACCACAGCCGTCCCGTACGCACACACCTCGGTCCCGACGTCCTGCGCCTCGGTCACATCGAAACGGAACATGAGCACCGCATTGGCGCCCCGCGCCCGGGCCTGCTCGACCAGCCGGTCCATGGCCTGATTGCGGGTCTCCACCAGGGTCTTCGTGAGCCCCTTGAGCTCCCCGCCGATCATCGACTTCAGACCGGCCCCGATCTGGCTGCCCAGATGCCGGGACCGCACGGTGAGCCCGAAGACCTCGCCGATCACCTGCTGCACCTGGTAGCCGGGCACGTCATTGGTCGTCACGACCAGCACGTCGGACTGCGGTCCCTGCCCGCCGCCGAAATCCTCGATTCCCATCCGCCGACCCTTCCGTCGCGCCCGTCCCACCCCTCTCACCTGCAGAGCTTTGTCCCTTTTCGTCCCCGGTGCATCCTGGAAGCCCCCGGTGGAACCTGGTCCTGTCTCCCTGCGTTGATAGCTTTAGGCGGCCACGCCCCGCCGCGAGCTTTCATGCCCACGACACCCCCCAGGAGCCCGGACCCGTGATGACGACGCTTGCGCTCGGACCGAGCTGGCTCGATCCGGACTTTCTGCTGAACAAGTTCGGTCTGATCGGCCTGCTGCTCATCGTCTTCGCCGAGTCGGGCCTGCTCATCGGGTTCTTCCTGCCCGGCGACTCGCTCCTGTTCACCACGGGCCTGCTGGTCACCACCAACCAGCTCGACTACCCGCTGTGGCTGGTGTGCACCTTGATCGCGATCGCCGCGATCGTCGGCGACCAGGTGGGGTATCTCTTCGGCCGGAAGGTCGGCCCCTCGCTCTTCAACCGCCCGGACTCCAAGTTCTTCAAACAGGAGAACGTGACGAAGGCGCACGAATTCTTCGAGAAGTACGGCCCGAAGTCCCTGGTCCTGGCCCGCTTCGTGCCGATCGTGCGCACCTTCACGCCGATCATCGCGGGCGTGAGCCGGATGAACTACCGCTCGTTCATCACGTTCAACATCATCGGCGGCATCCTCTGGGGTGTCGGCGTGACGGTGCTCGGCGCCGCGCTCGGCAAGGTCGACTTCGTCCACCAGAACATCGAGGCGATCCTGATCGGCATCGTCCTGCTCTCGGTCGTGCCGATCGCCATCGAGTTCCTGCGCGCCCGCTCGAAGTCCAAGAAGGCCGCCGCCGAGGGCCAGGGCTCCGCGCCGGTGGCCCCCCAGCGCGGCCGCCACGCCAAGCGCTGACACCCGCGGCGGGCGGCAGGCCGTCCCCGGCCGGACACCCCGAGGTCAGAAGCCTCGCGTACGTTTGGCCGCCCGCCGACCCGCGGCGCCCGGCACCCGCAGCAGCAGCCGCGAGATCTCACTTCCGAGGTTCACGCCGATCGCGATGGCCATCGCCGTGGCCGCCGCCCGGGTGAGCGCCCCGAGGCCGCCCTGCACATCGTTCTGCGCGATCGACAGCACACCGAAGTACGTCGAGGAACCCGGCAGCAGCGGACCGATCGCCGCCGTGATGTACGGCAGGGCCGAAGAGAACCGGTAGCGCGAGAACAGCTGGCCGAACAGACCCACCACCCCGGCCGCGACCGCCGTCGCCGCCACCGGCGAGATATCGGCCGCGAAGTGCAGGGCTCCGAAGATCGCCCAGGCCACCCCGCCATTGAGCGTGACCATCAGCACCGATCCCCGCTCCTGCTGCAGCAGCACCGCGAACGCCAGACTCAGCGCCATCGACGCGAGGATCTGGGCCTCCGGCCGCTCGGTGATCTGCAGCGCCACATCCGGATCGAGCTGCGCCCCCAGCTGCACGCCCAGATACAGCACGGTCAGCACACCCACCACGATGGCCACGAAGAAGTACATGACCTCGAGGAGCCGGGCGGCCGCGGTGATGTAGTAGCCGGTCAGGCCGTCCTGCACGCCCGCCACGAGCGCCCGCCCGGGCAGCAGCGCGAACAGCCCACCGGTGATGACCGCGGAGCCGCTCACGGTCGACGTATGGCTGAGCGTGAGCGCCACACCCATCGCGGCCGGCGGCATCGCGGCCACCACGAACTGGTAGAACTCCGGCAGCCCTCGCCCGGCACACAGCCACGCGAGCCGGTCGCCGAGCATCGCGCCGAGCATGGCCGTGATGAACACCGGCGTATCACCGCCGACCAGAACGGATGCCGCACCGGCGAGCAGCCCGCTGGCCATGGTCAGCGCCCAGCCGGGATACGGGTGCCGGTTGCGCCGGATCTGCGCCAGTGCGCGGTACGCCTCCTCGAGGGAGACGTCGATGTCCTCGGCGCTGATGTCGTCGACCAGCTGGTACACGGCCTGCAGCCGCGTGTAGTCGGTGCCGCGGCGCCGTACGGTGCGCGAGGCCGTCACCGGGTCGTCGACCAGCGAGGGCTGATACGAGATCGAGAGCAGCGTGAAGGTGACGTTCGGCTCGCAGCGGTCGAGCCCGTAGGAACGGCAGACCGCGAACATCGCGGCCTCCACGTCCTCGGCCCCCTCACCGCCCGCGAGCAGCAGCTCCCCGATACGCAGGGTCAGGTCGAGCACACGAGGGACGGCGGGCCCCTCGTCCTCGTGCCGCTGTGTGGGCTCGGACGCGGGCCGGTCCGTCACCGGCGTACGCAGCATGGTGCGCATCCGGTCCTGCCAGGGCGCGTCCTTGGTCAGCCGGACCTTGGGGATGCCCTCGGCGGGCGTGAAAGCGCTGTGGTGGTAGCTCTGCGGGTGCGTGAACGCCGAGCTGTCCGTCTCCGGCGTGGGCGGAATCCGCAGCCCTTCCGGAATCGTGAACTCCGAGGTCGGGTGCTCCACCTCCGGCGCGGACACGGTCTCCACGCCGCCCACGGGGGCGAACGCGCTGCGTGCCTCATCGGACTGCGGTTTGCGGTCCTCGGCCTCCGGATCCGTCAACGCCCTCTTCTCCATCATCGGCACGGCCAGTACGCCCAGTATGCGTACGAACGCACGAACCGGCCCACCGGCCCCTCCCGTATCCGCGGACGGGCCGCCCCATCCGCATTCCGTATACGCGAACGGGCCGCTCGCCCCCTGGTTCAGGGACGAGCGGCCCGTTCGCCGCGACCGCTAAAAGGTTCAGTGGCCCTGGGTCTTGTAGCGCTCGTACGAACGCACGATCTCGGCCTCGGCCTCGGTGCGGCCGACCCAGTCGGCGCCCTCGACGGACTTGCCGGGCTCCAGGTCCTTGTAGACCTCGAAGAAGTGCTGGATCTCCAGGCGGTCGAACTCGGAGACGTGGTGGATGTCGCGCAGGTGCTCGACGCGCGGGTCGGAGGCCGGCACGCAGAGCAGCTTGTCGTCGCCGCCCGCCTCGTCGGTCATCCGGAACATGCCGATCGCGCGGCACTTGATCAGGCAGCCGGGGAAGGTCGGCTCGTCCAGGATCACGAGCGCGTCCAGCGGGTCGCCGTCCTCGCCGAGGGTGTCCTCGACGAAGCCGTAGTCGGCCGGGTAGCTGGTCGAGGTGAACAGACGACGGTCCAGACGGATACGACCGGTCTCGTGGTCCACCTCGTACTTGTTACGCGAACCCTTCGGGATCTCGATCGTGACGTCGAACTCCACCGGTGACTCCTCCATGATCAGCACATACTTCGAAAGACGCAGTGATTAAGTGTCCCTCACGCAAGTGTGTGATCGCGAAAGGGGCTGGTCCGTGGTGCCCGAGCTCAAGGACCGGGGGCTCGCAGAGAGTGCCGAGCTTCCGGAGCCGTCGAGGCCGCCGCGCCCACCGCGGTCGTTTCGGCGGCCGGGACCGCTGAAGACCTGGCAGTTCACGGCCGTCGCCGCCACGTTCGGTCTGGTGCTTTCGGCCGTGGTGGTGACCGCGGCCGGTCCCTGGGACTCAGGCCAGCGTACGGCCGAGCGGGCCTGGGCCGCATCGCGGGAAGCCGACGGTGGCGCAGATCACGGGCGTGACCGGGGCGAACCGGACCCCGCGCCCGCCGCCCCGGACGTCCTGTCCGCTCTCGGCGCCCCGCAGGGCTCCGTGCCCGCCCCGACCAAGAGCGCACTCGCCGACGTACTCGACCCGCTCCTGAAGGACCCTTCGCTGGGCACCCACCGCACCGCTTCCGTGGTCGACGCCCTGACCGGCGAGGAGCTGTACGGCGCGAAGTCCGGCGACGCGATCACCCCGGCGTCCACCACGAAGATCGCCACGGCGGTCGCGGCGCTCACCACGCTCGGCCCCGACCACCGCATCGTCACCAAGGCGGTCGCGGACCCCGGCGCGAACGAACTGGTCCTCGTCGGCGCCGGCGACCCCACCCTCACCGCCAGGTCCGACGGCAACGGCGGCTCCAGCCTGCGCGAACTCGCCCGGGCCACTGCCAAGTCCCTCGCGGAGCACCCGCGCGAGGGCAAGCTCCGCCTCTCGTACGACACCTCGTTGTACTCGGGCCCGGGCCTGCACCCCATCGGCCCGAACGAGAACATCGCCCCGGTCAGCGCCCTGATGGTGGACGAGGGCCGCCTCGACGACTCGGACAGCGGTCCGGCCGCGCGCTCCGGCGACCCGGCCGCCGCGGCCGCGAAGCGCTTCGCGGAGATGCTGCGCGAAGAAGGCGTACGGCTCGAAGGCGGCGCACCGCAGGCGTCGAAGGCCGGCGCGAAGGCGCAGGAGCTGGGCAGCACCTCGTCCGCGCCGCTGACGGCCCTCGTCGAGCGGATGCTGACCCACAGCGACAACGACATCGCCGAGGCCCTCGTACGCCAGGTCGCCCTCGCCTCCGGTGAGCCGGCGAGCTTCGACGGGGCCGCGAAGGCAGTCGAGAAGCGGCTGCGGGACCTCCAACTGCCGGTGGAGGGCGCCAAGTTCGCCGACGGCAGCGGCCTGAACCGCGCCGACCGCGTCTCCGCCCGCCTTCTGACGGCCCTGCTCGCCAAGGCCGCGGACCCGGCCCGCCCGGAACTCCGCCCGGCGCTCACCGGCCTCCCGGTCGCGGGCTTCACGGGGACGCTGAAGAACCGCTATGCCTTCGACGAGGCCTCCGGAGCGGCCCCGGGCACCGGCCTGGTCCGCGCGAAGACGGGCACCCTGACCGGCATCAACACCCTCGCGGGATCCGTGGTCGACGCCGACGGGCGCCTGCTGCTCTTCGCGTTCACGGCCTCCGGTACGGCGGCACCGCAGGCGGCCCAGTCGACCCTGGACCGGCTCGCGGCCACGGTGGCGAATTGTGGATGCCGCTGAAGGGGCGGGCCCGGCTGCCGCCCCGTAGGCGGCCGGACAGACCCCGCCCACCCGGGGGCCGAGCCCCTGAAAGGCTATCGGCGCCCACTGACAACGCCGCCGTCCCGCCTCGATCCCACCCCCTAGGGGCGAACCCCCGGAAACAACCCAGCGCCCCCCGAACCCTCACCACCCAGCCGATTGACAACGTACGGTTGACGCATGACGAGCATCGGCGGTGCCGCACAGGGGATGGTCGACTGGAATCTCGCGGTCGCGACAGCGACCCGCCTGGTGCGCCCAGGCCCCGAGGTCAGCCGCGACGAGGCGCGCGCCATCGTCGCGGAGCTGCGCCGGCACGCCAAGTCCTCGGAGGGACACGTCCGTTCCTTCACGAAGATGGCCACCGACGCCGCGCATGACACCCCGGTCCTGGTCGTGGACCGCCCGGGCTGGGTGCGGGCGAACGTGGCGGGGTTCCGTGAAGTCCTCAAGCCGCTCCTGGAGAAGATGCACGAGCGCCGCGGCGGAGGCGCCGGCGGCGCGATGCTGGGCGCGGTCGGCGGCAAGGTCACCGGCGTCGAGCTCGGCATGCTGCTCAGCTTCCTCGCATCACGCGTACTGGGGCAGTACGAGACCTTCGCACCGCCCACCAAGGAGCTCCCCGGCAGCGCCGTCGGCGGCGGCCGACTCCTGCTCGTGGCGCCGAACATCGTGCACGTGGAGCGCGAACTCGACGTCGACCCGCACGACTTCAGGCTCTGGGTCTGCCTGCACGAGGAGACCCACCGCACCCAGTTCACCGGGGTGCCCTGGCTGCGCGACCACCTCGAGGGCGAGATCCAGTCATTCCTCGGCGAGACCGAGGTCGACCCGATGACAGTCCTCGAACGCTTCCGCGAGGCGGCCTCCGCGCTGGCCGGCAACAAGACGGAGCGGGAGGACGACGACGGCGGCCCCTCCCTCGTCGAGATCGTCCAGACCCCCGCCCAGCGGGAGATCCTCGGCCGCCTCACCGCCGTGATGTCGCTGCTCGAAGGGCATGCGGACTTCGTGATGGACGGCGTGGGGCCCGATGTCGTGCCGTCCGTGGGGGAGATCAGGGAGAAGTTCCAGCAGCGCCGCGCCAAGGGCGCCTCGCGGCTGGATATGGCGCTGCGCAAGCTGCTCGGGCTCGACGCCAAGCTGCGGCAGTACCGCGATGGCGAACGTTTTGTGCGCGCAGTCGTTGACGAGGTCGGAATGGACGGCTTCAACCGCGTCTGGACCTCACCCAACACGCTGCCCACCAAGTCGGAGATCGCCAAACCGGCGGACTGGGTCGCGCGGGTGCACCGTAAAGCCGATTCCTGAGCAGCGCGCCGCCCCGGCAGAATCAAGCCTCCGTAATCACTCTTCTGAGGGACCGTGGGCCCGCGGAAGGCGTGCAATGCTCGGGGAACGACTCTCCTCTGTCACCATCGACGCACTCTGAGTGACGGAAATCCCCAGCATCACGCCCCCGTACTCCACGAAGCTCCACGAAGGGAACCGGACAATGGGTCCCCATCCTGCGGTCGCGGCGATACGCCTGGCAGTGCGCCGCGTACTCCACGACATCCTCACCGACAACTCCACCACCGAACTCCCCGCCGACGGCCCCCTGGTCCTCGTCGCCTGCTCCGGCGGCGCGGACTCCATGGCGCTCGCCTCCGCTCTCGCGTTCGAGGCCCCCAAACTCGGCATCCGCGCCGGCGCCGTCACCGTCGACCACGGCCTTCAGCCCGGCTCCGATCTGCGCGCCGCCGAAGTCGTCGTCCGGATGACGGCCCTGGGTCTTTCCCCCGTCGAATCGCTCGCCGTCACCGTCGGCCGCGAAGGCGGACCCGAAGCGGCCGCCCGCGACGCCCGCTATGCCGCGCTCGACGAGGCCGCCCAGCGCCTCGGCGCTTCCGCCGTACTGCTCGGACACACCCGTGACGACCAGGCCGAGACCGTCCTGCTCGGACTCGCCCGCGGCTCCGGGATCCGCTCGCTGTCCGGAATGGCCGAGACCTCGGGGGTCGCCGGCCGTTACCGCCGCCCGTTCCTGGGAGTCGACCGGCAGACCGCGCGCAAGGCCTGCATGGTCCAGTCGCTGCCCGTATGGGACGACCCGCACAACGCCGACCCCGCGTACACGCGCTCACGGCTGCGGCACGAAGGACTGCCCGCCCTGGAGAAGGCGCTCGGCAAGGGTGTCGTGGAGGCCCTCGCCCGCACCGCCCAGCTCTCCCGTGACGACGCCGACGCCCTCGACTCCTGGGCCGCGCAGGCCGAGACCACCGTGCGCGACGACACCGGGCTCCTGGAGTGCGCCAAGCTGTTCGCGCTGCCGCCCGCCGTACGGCGCCGGATCCTGCGCCGCGCGGCCATCGACGCCGGGGCGCCCGCGGGTTCGCTCTTCGCCCGCCATATCGAGGAAATCGACCGCCTCATCACCGGCTGGCGCGGCCAGAAGGCCATCAACCTGCCCGGCCGGGTCGTGGCCCAGCGGCAGGGTGGCAGACTTGTCATCCGGCAGGGCTGAAGCCGACTGCTGTTGCGGGCGGTACGTAGCCGACTGCTGAAGCGGCCGGCACCTCGGACGACGAAAGTGATGCGGGTGGACGCGAAAGACATGGGCACCGACCTCGAGAAGGTGCTCATCACCAAGGAAGAGATCGACGCGAAGCTCGCAGAGCTCGCCGCGAAGATCGATGCGGAGTACGCGGGCAAGGACCTGCTCATCGTCGGAGTCCTCAAGGGCGCCGTGATGGTCATGGCGGACCTGGCACGCGCACTGTCCACCCCCGTCACGATGGACTGGATGGCGGTGTCGTCGTACGGCGCCGGGACCCAGTCCTCGGGCGTGGTCCGCATCCTCAAGGACCTCGACACCGACATCAAGGGCAAGCACGTCCTGATCGTCGAGGACATCATCGACTCCGGTCTCACGCTGTCCTGGCTGCTCTCCAACCTCGGCTCGCGCGAGCCCGAGTCGCTGAAGGTCTGCACCCTGCTGCGCAAGCCCGAGGCCGCCAAGGTCGCCATCGACGTGGAGTGGGTCGGCTTCGACATTCCCAACGAGTTCGTCGTGGGCTACGGCCTGGACTTCGCCGAGAAGTACCGGAACCTGCCCTTCGTCGGCACCCTCGCCCCGCACGTCTACGGCGGCTGAGCTTCCGTACCCCGTACGGCCGTTGGGGCCCTGCTCGGATGGCGGCGGGAACCCTCGCCCGATTCCCCGCGTTGGAGCATGGGAAGGCGGGTTTATCGGCCGTCCCCTGCCGCGTCGGGTGACAATGCTGGGGTACCGTCCGAAGAACAGCTTTTTTGAAGCCTAATCAAACTCACTATGGCAGGAGGGACGGGGCGGTCTCCGCTCCGTATGGATGGACGTGAAGCGATACTTCCGTGGGCCGGTCATGTGGATCGTGCTGGCCGTCCTCGCCGTGGTCGTGTTGATGCAGGTCGTCGGCTCGTCCGGCGGCTACAAGACGGTGGACACCGGCGAGGTCTACCAGGCCATCAAGGACAAGCAGGTCCAGAGCGCCAAGCTCACCACCGGTGATGAACAGCTCATCAAGGTCGAGCTCAAGGACGGCATCAGCGATGCCGACAAGGACAAGTACGGCGGCAGCACCAAGATCCAGGCCAGCTACATCGGCGACCAGGGTGTGACGATCGCCAACACCCTGCAGGACAACTACGACAACGGTGACATCAAGGACGGTTACACCGTCTCGCCGTCGAAGCAGAACCCGTTCGTCGGCATCCTGCTGTCGCTGCTGCCCTTCGTCCTGATCGTCGTCGTCTTCCTCTTCCTGATGAACCAGATGCAGGGCGGCGGTTCGCGCGTCATGCAGTTCGGGAAGTCCAAGGCGAAGCTGATCACCAAGGACACCCCGAAGACGACCTTCGCCGATGTGGCCGGGTCGGACGAGGCCGTCGAGGAGCTCCACGAGATCAAGGAGTTCCTGCAGGAGCCGGCCAAGTTCCAGGCCGTCGGTGCCAAGATCCCCAAGGGCGTGCTGCTCTACGGCCCGCCCGGTACGGGTAAGACGCTGCTCGCACGCGCCGTCGCCGGTGAGGCCGGGGTCCCCTTCTACTCGATCTCCGGTTCCGACTTCGTCGAGATGTTCGTCGGTGTCGGTGCCTCCCGAGTCCGTGACCTCTTCGAGCAGGCCAAGGCGAACGCCCCGGCGATCGTCTTCGTCGACGAGATCGACGCGGTCGGCCGCCATCGCGGCGCCGGCCTCGGCGGTGGTCACGACGAGCGTGAGCAGACCCTCAACCAGCTGCTCGTCGAGATGGACGGCTTCGACGTGAAGGGCGGCGTCATCCTGATCGCCGCCACCAACCGGCCCGACATCCTCGACCCGGCGCTCCTGCGCCCCGGCCGTTTCGACCGCCAGATCGCGGTCGACCGCCCGGACATGCAGGGCCGCCTCGAGATCCTCAAGGTCCACCAGAAGGGCAAGCCGGTCGCCCCGGACGTCGACCTCGGCGCCGTGGCCCGTCGTACCCCTGGCTTCACGGGTGCGGACCTGTCGAACGTGCTGAACGAAGCGGCGCTCCTGACGGCGCGCAGCGACAAGAAGCTGATCGACAACCACTCCCTGGACGAGGCGATCGACCGTGTGGTCGCGGGCCCGCAGAAGCGGACCCGGATCATGTCGGACAAGGAGAAGAAGATCACCGCGTACCACGAGGGCGGTCACGCCCTGGTCGCGGCGGCTTCACCGAACTCCGACCCGGTCCACAAGATCACGATCCTCTCCAGAGGCCGTGCTCTCGGCTACACGATGGTGCTGCCGGACGAGGACAAGTACTCGACCACGCGCAACGAGATGCTCGACCAGCTCGCGTACATGCTGGGCGGGCGCGCGGCCGAGGAGCTCGTCTTCCACGACCCGACCACGGGTGCTGCGAACGACATCGAGAAGGCCACTGCCACGGCCCGCGCGATGGTCACGCAGTACGGCATGACCGAGCGGCTCGGCGCCATCAAGTTCGGCGGCGACAACACCGAGCCCTTCCTCGGCCGTGAGATGGCGCACCAGCGCGACTACTCGGAAGAGGTCGCGGCGCTGGTCGACGAAGAGGTCAAGAAGCTCATCGAGACCGCGCACAACGAGGCCTGGGAGATCCTCGTCGAGAACCGCGACGTTCTCGACAACTTGGTCCTCGCGCTCCTCGAGAAGGAGACGCTCAACAAGGAGCAGATCGCCGAGATCTTCGCGTCGATCACCAAGCGCCCGGCCCGCCCCGCGTGGACCGGCTCCGCTCGGCGTACGCCTTCGACGCGGCCCCCGGTGCTCTCGCCCCGTGAGCTCTCCCTGACCAACGGCGCCAATGGTGCGACGCCCGCGGTCACCGCCTCCACCACCGAAACGGGCACGCCGGAGCTCAGCAAGGCCCCGGCCCCCGCTCCGGAGGACCGCCCGGAGGCCTGACCTGCCGGGACCCACTGGTCTCGGCAGGCCCGGAATGGATGCCGCGCCCCCCAGGTTTTAGCCTTGGGGGGCGCGGCATTTCCGTATGCCCGTGACCTGACGTACAGGAACGAGGGACCCATGACCGACCCGGTGACGCTGGACGGCGAGACCAAGATCGGCGAGTTCGACGAGAAGCGCGCCGAGAACGCCGTACGCGAACTGCTCATCGCGGTTGGCGAGGACCCGGACCGCGAAGGCCTGCTCGAGACGCCGGCGCGGGTGGCGCGGGCGTACAGGGAGATATTCGCGGGGCTCTGGCAGAAGCCGGAGGACGTCCTGACCACGACGTTCGACATCGGTCACGACGAGATGGTGCTCGTGAAGGACATCGAGGTGATGAGCTCCTGTGAGCATCACCTGGTCCCGTTCCACGGGGTCGCGCACGTCGGGTACATCCCGTCCACCGACGGGAAGATCACCGGCCTGTCGAAGCTGGCGCGGCTCGTCGACGTGTTCGCACGGCGGCCGCAGGTGCAGGAGCGCCTGACCACGCAGATCGCCGACTCCCTGATGGAGATCCTGGAGCCGCGCGGCGTGATCGTGGTCGTCGAGTGCGAGCACATGTGCATGACGATGCGCGGGGTGCGCAAGCCGGGCGCGAAGACGCTGACGTCGGCGGTACGGGGTCAGCTGCGGGATCCGGCGACGCGGGCCGAGGCGATGAGCCTGATCATGGCGCGCTGAGCGCGCTGAACTTCCCGGACGAGGCTGAGCGCGCTGACCTTCCCGGACGAGAGGGCGTGGTGGCTCAGGCCGCCGCGCCCTCCGTGTCGTCGTCCTCCGGGAGCCGGAGGACCCGCTCCAGGAAGAGGGCCGCGGCGATGACCGCGATACCGGCCGCCACCGCGAAGGCCGCATAGACGGCCTGGTCGCGGCGGGCCGGGACGTCCAGGTGGGCCAGGAGGAAGATGCCGAGCCCGCCGTAGACCCCGCTGACCAGTGCCGAGACCAGGGCGCTCGCCTGGCCGAAGACCACCGCGCGGGCCGCCATCAAGGGCTCGACGCCCTTCGCGCCCGGCACGCGGTCGCGCTGGGCGCGCAGGCGGGAGCGGAGCGAGATCGCGGTGGCCAGGAGGGCGGCCGCGATGACCGCGAGCACGATGGGCGCGGCCAGCGGGACGCTCGGCAGGGTGCCGAGGGAGTCCCGCGCCACCAGCAGCTTGGCCAGGGCCCAGGACAGGACACCGGCCACCAGGAAGGTGACGGCCAGCGTCCTGATGCGCAGCTGCTTCACGGGTGCGTTCGCCTCCACACGGACGGGGCGCGGCCTCGTCCTCGTACGGGTCCGGGTGGGCCCTGCGTCCGGGCCCGTTGGGCCCTGTCGTACCCGGGCCCGTTAGACCTTAACGATTACTCGGGCAGCCGCAGTTCCAGGTCCACGCGCGGCGCGACGCCTTCGCGGGTGACGGAGGCGAGCAGCTCGGACACCGGTCCGCGGCCGGGGACGACGGCCTCGGGGTCGACGTCGTGCCAGGGCGCGAGCACGAAGGCGCGTTCGTGGGCACGCGGGTGCGGGAGCGTGAGCACCGGGTCGTCGGAGACGACGTCCTGGTAGGCAACGATGTCGACGTCGATCGTGCGCGGGCCCCAGCGCTCGTCCCGTACGCGGTGGAAGGCCTCCTCGACCGCGTGCGCGCGCTCCAGGAGCGAGGACGGGGGCAGCGTCGTCTTGATCACGACGACGGCGTTGAAGTACGAGGGCTGGGAGTCCGGGGCGACGCCCCAGGGCTCCGTCTCGTAGACCGGCGAGACGGCCTTCACCCGCAGGCCGGGGGTGTCCTCGAGGGCGTCCACGGCGCCTTGGAGGGTCTCCAGACGGTTGCCGAGGTTGGAGCCGAGGGCGATCACGGCGAATTTGGGGTTCTGCAGCGTGGTGTCGGCGGCGTCCACCTGTGCCACGACGGAGGCGGGAACGGGCTGGACCGTGGGGTCGCTTTGCACGTTGTTCATACTCGGCTCCGGGTGATCGTGATCGTCACATCGTCGAACGGGACGGTGATCGGGGCGTCCGGCTTGTGCACGACCACCTCGACCTCCTGGACCGGTTCGTGCTTGAGGCAGGTCTGGGCGATGCGCTCGGCGAGCGTCTCGATGAGGTCGACGGGCTCGCCTTCGACGGCGGCCACGACCTCCTCGGCCACCACGCCGTAGTGCACCGTCTTCGTCAGATCGTCGTCGGCGGCGGCCGAGCGGGTGTCCAGGCTCAGCACCAGATCCACGATGAAGGTCTGGCCCTCTTCGCGTTCCTTGGCGAAAACGCCGTGGTGACCACGGGCCTTGAGGCCGCGCAGCGCGACACGGTCCACGCGAATCACTCCTGCTCATCTCGGTTTCGTCGGGCTGCAGCCGAGTGCGGTCGGCACACCAGTCCCCTTCGAATCTACCTTCGGGTGCGGGTGGGGCTCGCCCGTGGGGGCTATGGACAGGTGATCCGGTGTTTGGTACGGGCGGCTGGTTGCGGGGCTTACCCACGGACGCGGTGGCGAACCCTTTTCGGGCTGCTGCCCACTCGGGAGGGGGATGTGCGTCCTCGGCTATTCGTTGCCCTCGACAGCCTCGTCGTCGCCCTCGTCATCCCGCTCCGCCAGCACAGGCGACGCATGGTGGGACCACAGCTGCCAGCCGGACGGTGTGCGGCGGAACAGGTTGGAGGCGACGACCAGCTGGCCGACCAGGGGGCCGAGCTCGCCGGCCTCCTCCGAGGGCGCGCCGCTGAGGATGTTCTCCGTACAGGTGACCAGGGCCGTGTCGCCGTGGACCGCGATCTTGAGGTCCGTGAGGAAGAACTGGATGTACTCCGTGTTCGCCATGATCAGGGCGTACGAGCGCAGCACCTCGCCGCGGCCCGTCAGGACCGGCCAGCCGGGGTGGACGCAGCTGACGCCTTCGCCTTCGTCGCCGGTGAGCCACAGGTCGGAGAGCGCCTCGAAGTCACCGCGTTCCATCGCTTCGTAGAAGGCGGTGTTGGCCTTCTCGACGGCTTCGAGGTCCACGCGTGACGTCACCGGTCTCCTTCTGGGGTCTGCGAGTCGGTCTGGGATTTCGATACGGACGGCGATACGGCACCTTCCACGGCGCGGGCCACCCGCACCGCGTCCGCGGTGGCCCGCACCTCGTGCACGCGCACCGCCCACGCACCCTCGTGCGCGGCGATCGCCGAGACCGCCGCGGTGGCCGCGTCGCGTTCGCGCGCGGGGGGCGGGGCGCCCTCGGGACCGGCCAGGACGCGGCCGAGGAAACGTTTGCGGGAGGCCGCGACCAGGACCGGGTACCCCAGCGCGCGCAGCTCGCGCATCTGCGCGAGGAGGGCCAGGTCGTGCTCGGCGCTCTTCGCGAAGCCGAGACCCGGGTCGACGACGATCCGCTCGGGGGCGATGCCGCCCTCGATCACCGCGTCCAGGCGGGTGCGGAGTTCGGCGACGACTTCGCCGAGGACATCCCCGTACACCGCAAGACTGTTCATGTCCTGGCTGAAGCCGCGCCAGTGCATCACCACGAACGGCGCTCCGGCGTCCGCGACGACCGGGATCATCGCCGGGTCCGCGAGGCCGCCGCTGACGTCGTTGACGAGCAAGGCACCGGCGGCGAGGGCCTGTTCGGCCACCGTGGCGCGCATGGTGTCGACCGAGACAGCGACGCCTTCGGAGGAGAGGCCGCGGACGACCGGGATGACCCGGCGCAGTTCCTCGGCCTCGTCGACGCGGGTGGCGCCCGGGCGGGTGGACTCGCCGCCGACGTCGACCAGATCGGCGCCCTGGGCGACGAGGTCGAGGCCGTGCTTGACGGCGGCGGTGGTGTCGAACCAGCGGCCGCCGTCGGAGAAGGAGTCCGGGGTCACGTTGACCACGCCCATGACCGCGCAGCGGTCCCAGTCGGGCAGTCCCTCGACATGTCCTCGGCCACGTGACGTACTCATACGCCAAGCCTAGGCCCGTGCGGGGGTTGGTTTGCCCCGCTCGTACGAGGAGCGGGGCAAACCGCCCGTCCCGGGCCTCAGGCCGCCCGGATCTCCCGTTCGCCCGTCACCTCGTGCGGACAGACCGGGGCCGGCCGCCGCGCACCCCGCAGGAAGCGGGGTGGGGCGAGGGTGACGAAGCCCTCCGCCTGCATCGCCGCGAAGCCGATCCGCGGCAGATCGCGCGAGCTGCGGAAGACCACGAAGCGCGGCTCCCAGCGCGGGCGGAACTTGGCGTTGAACTTGTAGAGCGACTCGATCTGGAACCAGCGCGACAGGAAGACGAGCAGGCCGCGCCAGGTGCGCAGGACGGGGCCCGCGCCCAGCTGCTCGCCGCGGGCGAGGGCGGCGCGGAACATCGCGAAGTTCAGGGACATCCGCTCGATGCCGAGGGCGGGGGCGGCCTGCAGGGCGGCGACGATGAGGAGCTCGTTCATGCCCGGGTCGGCGCTGCGGTCGCGGCGCATCAGATCGAGGGAGACACCGTCCGGGCCCCAGGGGACGAAGTGCAGGACGGCCTTCAAGTCGGCGCCCGGGGAAGGGGATTCGGGGTCGGCGAGGTGGGCGGTGGCGATGAGGCAGTCGCCGTCCGCGGGGTCGCCGATACGGCCGAGCGCCATGGAGAAGCCGCGCTCGTTGTCCGTGCCGCGCCAGTCGGCGGCGGCGCGGCGGACGCGGTCGAGTTCGTCCTCGGACAGGTCGCTCACGCGCCGCACCCGCGTCGTGTAGCCGGCCCGTTCGATGCGCTTGACCATCTGGCGGACGTTGCGCATCGCGCGCCCGGAGAGCGAGAAGCCGGCGACGTCCACGATCGCCTCGTCGCCGAGTTCCAGGGCGTCGAGGCCGCTCTCGCGGGCCCAGACCTCGCCGCCGGTGCGCGAGCAGCCCATCACGGCCGGGGTCCAGGAGTGGGCCTCGGCCTCGGCCATGAAGCGTTCGATGGCGCCGGGCCAGGCCTCCACGTCGCCGATCGGATCGCCGCTCGCGAGCATCACACCGGAGACGACGCGGTAGGTGACCGCGGCCTTGCCGCTCGGCGAGAAGACCACGCCCTTGTCACGGCGCAGCGCGAAGTGGCCGAGCGAGTCGCGGGCGCCGTGCCGCGCGAGGAGCGCGCGCAGGCGGTCCTCGTCCTCCGGGGTGAGGCGGGCGGCCGGGTGTTCGGGGCGGAAGGCCAGATAGATCGTGGTCAGGGCGGTGAGCAGGCCGAGGGCGCCGAGACAGGCGCCGATCGTCCAGGACGTACGGCCGTAGTAGTCGACCGGGCCCTCCATGCCGACCAGGCCGAGGACGACGTGCCTGAGCAGCTCGGCCACCGAGGGCTCGCCGACCGCGCGCTGGGCGTGGGTGCCGACGATCACGCAGCCGATGCCGAGCGAGAAGACGCTCATGAGCAGGAAATTCGTCAGCGCCTTCCAGCGGCTGCGGGGATCGGGCAGGGCCGCGAATTCACTCCGATGGCGGAGCAGGAGGGCCAGGAGCAGCAGCGGCAGGACGACACCGGCGATCGAGTGCCGGTACGTGAACTGCGCCAGGGCCCCGAGCGGCAGCAGCACCACGGCCGCCCGCCAGGCGCGGCGCTTGCGGCGGCGCAGGCCGTGCGCGAGCAGCAGGAGCAGGACGCCGGCGCAGATCGCGAGGGCGGCGGCGTACGGGCCGAGGGCGCCCGGCAGGACCTGGGCCAGGGCATGCATCCGGCTGTGCCTGAAGCGCGGGAAGACACCGGCGGCGACGTCGAGCAGACCGATCAGGGTGCACGCGGTCGCGATCAGGGACGGGACCTGCGCGGGGCGCGGGCCCCGGGGGAGGCGGCGGAACGCACGGGCGCGCATCGTAGAGGGAACCTTGTCCGTTTTTTCCGCATCTATCCAGCTGGACATTGCACCCCGTGGTTCTGCGAGAGCCGAGGCCCAGGCGCTGTCGCGTACCGGGCGAATTGCGCCCTATAGGACGGTATGGCCGGGAGTCGGGTTCATTGCAGACGGTAAAAAACGCCCAAACAAGACAGGTAGAACAGGCAATCCCATGGGTCTCACGAGCAACGCAGCGCTGGCAGTGGCCGTCCTTCTGGCCGTGCTCCTGTTCGTCGGCACGGTCTGGTTCTGGCCGCGCCTGGCCGGGCGGAACTGGCGCGCCGTACTCGGCCGGGTCGTACTGCTCGCCCTGACGCAGGTCATGGTGTTCGCGTCCGTGGGGCTCGCGGCCAACAAGGAGTTCGGTTTCTACGCCTCGTGGGCCGACCTCTTCGGCCAGGAGCAGGAGCCCGGCGTGGTCGTCGACCACGACACCGCGGGCGGTGCGAGCGGTCCGGTCAAGGTCACCGGCACCCAGTCCGTGAACGTGCCCGGCGGCTCCCAGCCGCGGGTCGGCGGCCAGATCCAGAAGGTGGACATCGCGGGCCCGAAGTCCAAGCTGGCGAGCCCCGCGTATGTCTATCTGCCGCCGGAGTACTTCCGGCCCGAGTACAAGGACAAGCAGTTCCCGGCCTCCGTGGTGATCACCGGCTACCCGGGCACCGCCGAGAACCTGATCAAGGGCCTGCACTATCCGCAGACCGCCAACAAGCAGGCGCGCGAGGGCAAGATGCAGCCGATGATCCTGGTGATGCTGCGCCCCTCGATCGTCCCCGGCCGCGACACCGAGTGCGTGAACATACCGGGCGGCCCGCAGACCGAGACCTTCTTCGCCGAGGATCTGCCGGCCGCGATCCAGGGCGAGTACCGCGTCGGTACGAAGCCGGAGAACTGGGGTGTGATCGGCAACTCCACCGGTGGCTACTGCGCGTTGAAGATCGCGATGAAGCACCCGGACCGCTTCGCCGCCGGCGCCGGACTCTCCGCCAACTACATGGCGCCGATAGATGACCAGACCGGCGACCTCTTCCACGGCGACACCAAGGTCAAGCAGGAGTCCGACCTGATGTGGCTGCTCGACCACAAGCCCGCGCCGCCCGTCTCGCTGCTCGCGACCAGCAGCAAGGAGGGCGAGGACAACTACCAGGACACCCTGAAGTTCATCGACAAGGTCAAGGCGCCGACCAGGGTCTCCTCGATCCTTCTCGACTCCGGCGGCCACAACTTCAACACCTGGCGCCGGGAGATTCCGGCGACGCTGGTGTGGATCAGCGGGCGGCTGAAGGCCTGAGCGGGCTGAGGGCCTGAGCGAGCTGAGGGCCTGACCGGGCTGAGGGCCTGAGCAGGCTGAGGGCCTGACCGGGCTGAAGGCCTGAGTGCGCGGTGGGGCGGGCGTGATGTCAGTGGGCGCCGATAGCCTTGGAAGGGCTCGGCCCCCGGGAGGGAGGGGTCTGTCCGGGTCACGGGCAGCAGCGCCCCCGGGGCCTGTCCTGTGGATCAGGCCCTAGACCCCGGTGATCGTCTCCAACTCCACTTCCGTACGCGCAATGGCCCGCGCATCCGCCGCCGTGGACCGTCGCAGCGCCTCGTGCAGGGTGGCCGGGGTGAGCACACCGAGGAAGCGGCCCTTGGTGCTCTCGTCGATCACCGCGATCCAGCCGGCGTCGTGCTGCAGCATCGTGGAGAACGCCCGCTTCAGCGAGGCGCCGACCGGCAGCCAGGCCTCCATCCGGCGCGCATGGTCGGCCACCGTGCCCGAGACGAGGTGGCCGGAGCTCACCCAGCCGTGCAGATTGCCTTCGGCGTCGAGCACGACCGCCCAGCCCGCGTCCTCGGCTGCCATGCGCGCGCCTGCGGTCTTCGCCGAGTCCTCCAGGCGTACGACGGGAGGCTGTTCGAGGTCCGTCTCCTCGATCGGGGTGACCGACAGGCGCTTGAGGCCGCGGTCGGAGCCCACGAAGTCGGCGACATAGGGGTTCGCCGGTGCGCCGAGTACGGCGGCGGGGGCGTCGTACTGCTCGATACGCCCCTGGCCGTAGACGGCGATACGGTCGCCGAGCCGTACGGCCTCCTCTATGTCATGCGTGACGAAGAGCACCGTCTTGTTCACTTCCTGCTGCAGCCGCAGGAACTCCGTCTGCAGATGCTCGCGTACCACCGGGTCGACCGCCCCGAACGGCTCGTCCATCAGGAGTACGGGCGGATCGGCCGCCAACGCCCTTGCCACGCCCACTCGTTGGCGCTGGCCGCCGGAGAGCTGCTCCGGGTAGCGGTCGCCGTAGACGGAGGGGTCGAGACCCACGAGGTCGAGGAGTTCGGCGGCGCGCTGCTTGCCGTCGCCCTTCTTCCAGCCGAGGAGATGAGGGACGGTCGCGGTGTTCTCCAGGACCGTCTTGTGCGGGAAGAGGCCGACTTGCTGGATCACATAGCCGATACGGCGCCGGAGTTGGACCGGATCGATTTCGGATATGTCTTCCCCGTCGAGAAATATCTGCCCGGAGGTCGGCTCGATCAGCCGGTTCACCATCTTCATGGTGGTGGTCTTGCCGCAGCCCGACGGGCCCACCAAGGTGACCAGTTCACCCGCCGCGACCTCGAACGACAGGTCGTCGACGGCCATGGTGCCATCGGCGTACCGCTTGCTGACATGCTCGAACCGGATCATGACTCCCCATTGTGGTGGGCTCGTTGTAAACGCCATGTTGCTGCAGGACGACAGTCCTCGGCGATTGTCAGTGCTTGGGTTTAGGGTCACCAGTCATACATAGGTTCGGCGTGACGGGGGAGGTGAGCGCCGTGGACCAAGAGAACTGCCTGGTGACGAACGACTGGGTGTGCGCCGAGTACCTGGATTCGCGCAGCCAGGAGCTGATCGACGCGACCGTCCAGCATGTGTGGATCACGGCCGCCTCCGTGCTGATCGGCCTGCTCGTGGCCTTCCCGCTGGCGCTGCTCGCGCGCAGGGGCAAGGGCTTCGCGGGTCCGGTGCTCGGTCTGACCACGGCGCTCTACTCGATCCCGTCGCTCGCGATGTTCTCGCTGCTGCTGCCGGTCTTCGGGCTCTCCCCGGCCCTGGTGATCACGGGCCTGGTGCTCTACTCGCTGACGATTCTCGTACGGAATGTGATGGCCGGACTCGCCGCGGTTCCCGAGGAGTCGCGGGAGGCGGCGCGCGGGCTCGGATACGGTCCCGGCCGGCTGCTCTGGGAAGTCGAACTGCCGCTGGCGCTCCCGGCGATCCTCGCCGGTGTGCGGATCGCCACGGTCTCGACGGTCGCGCTGACCACGGTCGGTGCCATCGTCGATTACGGCGGGCTCGGCGGCCTGATCATGGACGGCCTCGACAGCGACTTCAAGGCGCAGGTGCTCACCGCCTCCGTCCTGTGCGTGGTGCTCGCGATCGTCGCGGATCTGCTGTTGCTGCTGCTCCAGCGGCTGTTGACCCCCTGGACGCGGGTGCGCGACGCCGCACCTGGCGGCCGCATACGTGACTCCCGGATCGCAAAGGTGACGGAACCGGCATGAACGCGATCTCGGGTGCGCTGGAGTGGCTGACCACAGGCGCCAACTGGCAGGGCGAGAAGGGGGTGCTCAACCGCCTGGCCGAGCACCTCTACTTCACCGGGGTCTGCCTCGCCGTGGCCTGCCTGATCGCCCTGCCGCTCGCGCTCTGGCTCGGGCACATCGGCAAGGGCGGTGCGCTCGCGGTCAATCTCTCCAACGTGGGCCGGGCGATCCCCACTCTGGCCATCCTCGTGCTGCTCACCATGACGCCGCTCGGCCGCCATGGTGATCTGCCCACGCTGATCGCGCTGGTGCTCTTCGCCATACCGCCGCTGCTCACCAACGCCTATATCGGTATGCGCGAGGTCGACCGCTCCGTCGTGGAGGCCGCGCGCGGGATGGGCATGAGCGGGCGCCAGTTGTTCCTGCGGGTCGAACTGCCGCTCGCGTACCCGCTGATCATGACGGGCCTCCGCTCGTCCACGGTGCAGGTGGTGGCGACCGCGGCCCTGGCCGCGATGGCCGGTGAAGGCGGACTCGGCCGGATCATCACGTACGGCTTCGCGGTGCAGAACACCCCGCAGGTGGTGGCCGGCGCGATCCTCGTCGGCGGGCTCGCGCTCCTCGTGGAGCTGGTGCTCGTGCTGATCGGCAAGTGGTGCGACCCGATGCGCAGGCGTACGGCGGCGGTGTGATCCGTGTTCTCTTCGCAGAGCCCTTTCGAATCTGCCGAATCTTTCGCATATCCCTTGAGACAACCCTGAATGGTGGACCCATGAAAAAGTTCCCGCGTGGCATACGGATGGCGGCGGCCACGGCCGCGGTCGTGGCTCTCGGCGCGGGGCTCACCGCGTGCGGCGGCGACAGCCTGGAGGACAAGGGCTCCGGCGGCGAGAAGAGCAGCGGCGGCAGCGACAAGAAGGGGTCGCTGGTGGTGGGTTCGGCCGGATTCACCGAGTCCAAGGTCCTCGCCGAGCTGTACGCGCAGCTGCTTTCCGAGGCCGGATACGACACGTCGATCAAGACCGTCGAAACCCGCGAACTCTATGAACCCTCCCTGGAAAAGGGCGATATCGACGTCGTTCCCGAGTACGCGGCGACGCTCGCGGAATTCCTCAACGCCAAGGTGAACGGTCCGGACGCGCCCAAGGACAAGCCGGTGGCGTCCAGTGATGTGGCCAAGACCGTCGCCGAGTTGGAGAAGCTCGCGAAGCCGCGCGGCCTCAGCGTGCTTCCGGCCGGCGAGGCCGTCGACCAGAACGCTTTCGCGGTCAGCAAGGAATTCGCCGAGAAGAACAACCTCAAGACCCTCTCCGATCTCGGCAAGTCCAAGCTCAAGGTGAAGATCGCGGCCGGTGAGGAATGCGAGGTCCGGCCGTTCTGCGCACCCGGCCTCGAGAAGACGTACGGGATCGACGTCGCCGGAATCGACCCGAAGGGTGTCGGCACCCCGCAGTCCAAGCAGGCCGTGAAGAACGGTGACGACCAGCTGGTGCTCACCACCACGACCGACGCGACCCTCGAGAACTTCGACCTGGTCCTGCTCGAGGACGACAAGAACCTGCAGAACGCGGACAACGTGCTGCCGGTCGTCAACACCAAGGACGCGGGCGCCAAGGAGATCGCGGACGCGCTGGCGAAGCTCACGCAGACGCTCACCACGGAGGACCTCACCGAGCTCAACCGGAAGGTCGACGCGGAGCGTGTGAAGGAGGCCGACGCGGCCAAGGAGTACCTGGAATCGAAGGGTTTGATTGAGAAGTAAACAGCTGGGCGGTGAGGGCGGTGGAGTGTTCCGAGCGGAGTTCAGTAACTGGAAGGGAACAGATTGCCGGGCGGGGGTCCGAGTGATGCCTACGCGCGGTAAATTTCTGGCCATGCCACGTGGACGCCACCGCCATTCCCCCCCACTGCACCGACTGCTTCCCCCGTCGACGGTCGCCGCCGTGTCCGTCGCCGCCGCGGCGAGTACCTGGCTGGTTCCCGACACCGTGGTGCTGCGCGCACTCGCGGGGGTCGCGGCGGCCTCCGCCGTGGTCGGCGCGATCGTCATGCGCCGCTGGGACCGGCTCGCCGGCAAACGGGTCGCGGAGCTGACGCGGGCGCGGGCGAGCGACGAATGGAAGCACGACGAGCGGATAGCCGAGCTGGAGACGGACCTCGACGAGTCGCGTGAACTGCGCGGCAAGTTGGAGGCACGACTGCGCTCGAAGCGGGGCGAACTGGCCGCGCTGCGCGGGGAACACGCGGCGCTCCTGCGCCGGTACGCGACGGCGGAGACGGAGCGCGCCAGCGCGCTCGAGGGCCGGCGTCAGCTCGCGATCGAGGCGGCCGCTCCGGCGCGGGCGCTGCCGCCAGCGGGTGCGGACACCGAACCGCGGGGCACGGTGACGCTCTACCTGAAGGCGAACGCCGCGCTGGACAAGCTGGCACGGGTGCCGCGCCAGCGGGCCGCGGATTCCGTCAATTCCGTGAACTCCGCTCCTGCCGCCTCCTCCGCTCCTGCCGCCTCCTCCGCCAACGGGAAGTCCGCTGCCGCGGCGCCCGAGCCCGAGGAGGCGACGGAGCAGGGGAAGCCCGAGGCGGCCGTCGCTCATGAGCGTCCGGCCGCCGCCCTGCCCCCCGCCGCACGTCCCGCCGCGGCCGTGGTGCCGCACGCCCGGGTGCGCCGGCCGCTGATCGGCGGCTTCGACTTCTTCGGTACGAAGTCGGGCGGCGGCGCCGTGCAGATCGAGGCGGTGCAGAACGAGGACCTCGCGGATGTGGTCGGGGCGGAGGCGCTGGCGCTGCACAAGGCGGAGGCCGAAGGGGAGTTCAAGTCCCGGGCCGGTGCTGAGCGTGCGGTCGGTGAGGTCATCGACCTCACGGCTCACGACGAGACCGAGCAGATCGATGTGGCGGAGCTGAGGTCGGCGATCTCGTAGTGCCGGTGCGTCCGGCTCGTGGTGCGGGTGCGTCCGGTCCGAAGTGGATACTCGTCCCGTGAGCAGAACGTGGCGGGACGCGGCCGAGGAAGCGTTGTACGGGCCCGGTGGGTTCTACCTCCGTACGGAGGGGCCTGCCGGGCATTTCCGTACCTCTGTGCACGCCTCCCCGCTCTACGCCCGCGCCGTGGCCACCCTCCTCACCCGAGTCGACCGTGCCCTCGGGCACCCGGCCACCCTCGACTTCGTCGATGTCGGCGCCGGGCGCGGGGAGTTGACCTCGGGTGTGCTCGACGCGCTGGAGCCGTCGGTGGCCGCGCGGACGAGGGCGTACGCCGTGGAACGGGCGGGCCGGCCCGAGGCGTCGGACAGCCGTGTCGAGTGGGTTGCCGAAATCCCCGTCACCGTCAACGGGTTGCTCTTCGCCAACGAGTGGCTCGACAACGTGCCCGTGGACGTCGTGGAGGTGGACGAGGACGGGATCGCCCGCCTCGTCCTCGTACAGGAAAAGGACGGCACCGAGACGCTCGGGGAGCCGCTGCCGCCCGGGCCGGACAGCGACTGGCTCGCGCGTTGGTGGCCGCTGACCGACGAACCCGGCAGCCGCGCCGAGATCGGCCGGCCCCGGGACGAGGCATGGGCACGGGCGGTCGATGCCGTACGTGGCGGACTGGCCGTGGCCGTCGACTATGCGCACAGCCGGGCGCAGCGGCCCCCGTTCGGGACGCTCACCGGCTTCCGCGACGGCCGGGAATGCCGGCCCGTACCGGACGGCTCGTGCGATATCACGGCCCATGTCGCCCTCGACGCCTGCGCCGGCCCCGGATCCGTACTCCTGACGCAGCGGGAGGCCCTGAACAGCCTCGGTGTAACGGGCGGCCGCCCTCCGCTTGCGCTCGCCACCACCGACCCGGCCGGTTACGTCCGCGCGCTCGCGAGCGCGGGCGAGGCCGCCGAACTCACCGCCCGCGGTGGCCTCGGCGACTTCGGCTGGCTGCTCGAGCCGGTGGGCATCGCGCCGGACGCGCTACTTGTCGATGTCGCCGACCACGAAGAACAGTGACCCGAGAATCGCCACCATGTCCGCGACCAGCGTCCCCGGCAGCAGCTCGATCAGGGCCTGGATGTTGTTGTACGAGGCCGAGCGGAGCTTGAGGCGGTACGGAGTCTTCTCACCCTTGGAGACCAGGTAGTAGCCATTGATGCCGAGCGGGTTCTCGGTCCAGGCGTACGTGTGGCCCTCGGGCGCCTTGAGCACCTTCGGCAGCCGCTGGTTGATCGGGCCGGGCGCCAGGTCGGCCATCCGGTCCAGGCACGCGTCGGCCAGATCGAGCGCGTTGTGCGTCTGCTCCAGAAGGACCTCGAAACGGGCCAGGCAGTCGCCCTCCTCGCGCGTGACCACCTTCAGCGTCGACTGCAGCTCGCCGTACGCGAGATACGGCTCGTCGCGCCGCAGGTCGAAGTCCACGCCGGAGGCGCGGGCGATCGGCCCGCTCACCCCGTACGCGTGCACCGCCTCGGCGCTCAGCGCGCCGACGCCCCGCGTACGGCCGCGGAAGATCTCGTTGCCGAGCACGAGCCGGTCGTACACATCCATCCGCGAACGCACCGAGGCAACCGCGGCGCGGGCGCGCGACGTCCATCCCAGGGGCAGGTCCTCCTTGAGGCCGCCGACCCGGTTGAACATGTAGTGCATCCGGCCGCCGGACACCTCCTCCATGACCGCCTGGAGTTCCTCGCGCTCCCGGAAGGCATGGAACACCGGGGTGATTCCGCCCAGTTCGAGCGGGTACGAACCAAGGAACATCAGGTGGTTGAGGACGCGGTTCAGCTCGGCAAGCAGTGTGCGGGTCCACACCGCGCGCTCGGGCACCTCCATGCCGAGCATCCGCTCGACGGCGAGGACCACGCCCAGCTCGTTGGAGAAGGCGGAGAGCCAGTCGTGGCGGTTGGCCAGCATCACGATCTGCCGGTAGTCGCGCGCCTCGAAAAGCTTCTCGGCGCCGCGGTGCATATAGCCGATGACCGGCTCCGCACTCACGATGCGTTCACCGTCGAGCACCAGCTTCAGGCGCAGCACCCCGTGCGTGGACGGGTGCTGAGGGCCGATATTGAGCACCATGTCGGTGCTCTCCGCGGCTCCGCCGACCCCGATCATGGTCTCCGTCTTGGGACTCATGCGAACAGTCTCTCGTACGTAGGGTGGTATGCGTGAAGGCAGGGGATACGGGGATGACAAGTGGAGCCGCCGGGGTCCCGGCACGGAAGGACCCCGAGTGGCAGGGGCTGCCGGCCGCGATGCTCAGGCTGCGCAGGCTGCTGCTCGTGCTGTGGCTCGTGCCGATCACGGTCGCCACCGCCGTACTTCTGTGGCTGTTCGCCGCTCCCGGGTGGGCGCTGTTCGCGCTGATCCCCGGGTTCTTCCTGGTGTGGGGCTGGCCCATGCTCGGGCGGAACTGGCGCTCGTGGCGGTACGCCGAGCGCGCGGACGACCTGCTGATCCAGCGCGGGGTGATGTGGCGCGAGGAGACGGTCGTCCCGTACGGGCGGATGCAGCTGGTGGAGGTCGAATCAGGGCCGCTGCAGCGTAAGTTCGGGCTTGCCTCACTTCAGCTGCACACCGCCGCGGCCGCGACGGACGCCACGATCCCGGGGCTCGACCCCGCCGAGGCCGAACGCCTGCGGGACCGGCTCACCGAACTGGGCGAGGCCCGATCGGCGGGGCTGTGAACGAGACGCCGGAGACCGAGGAGACACCGGGGACGGGAGAGTCCCCGGAGACCGAGGAGACACCGGGAACGGGTGAGTCCCCGGGGACCGAAGAGACACGTGCTCCTGTAGTCGAGCGGCGCCTGCACCCCGTCACCCCGCTGCGCCGCGCCTGGGCGCCGGTCGCGGTCGGGGCGGGCTGGGCGTTCCACGATCCGGACGGCGCTTACCGCAGGGTCTCCGACCTCGCCGCGGAAACCGTGCTGCTCGCGGGCGGCGCGCTGGTGCTCGTCGCCTCCCTCTACGGCTTCCTCACCTGGTGGTTCACGCACTTCTCGGTCACCGACACCGAGCTGCGGATCCGTACCGGCCTGCTCTTCCGCCGCACCGCGCACATCCGGCTCGACCGCCTCCAGGCCGTCGACCTCAACCAGCCGCTGCTCGCCCGCTTCCTGGGCGTCGCCAAGCTGAAGATGGACGTCATCGGCGCGGACAAGAAGGACGAGCTGGCGTATCTGAGCGAGCCCGACGCCCGCTCCCTGCGCGCCGAACTCCTCGCCCGCGCGGCCGGGTTCGCGCCCGAGCACGCCCGCGAGGTGGGCGAGGCGCCGGCCGCGGTCCTGCTCCACGTACCGCCGAACATGCTCGCCATGTCCCTGGTGCTCTCCGGCGGGATGTGGGCCTGGGCGATCACCGGCATCACCGTCCCCGTCGTGCTGTGGTTCCTCACCGAGTCGCTTCCGCTGGTCATCGGCACCGGGCTGCCGCTGCTCGGCGCGGCGGGGGCGAGCAGCGTGGGGCGCTTCATCAAGGAGTACGACTGGACCGTGGGCGCCTCCCAGGACGGGCTCCGCCTCGACCACGGACTGCTCGACAAGGCCCACGAGACGGTGCCGCCGGGCCGGGTGCAGACCGTGCACATCGTCGAGCCGCTCCTTTGGCGGCGGCGCGGCTGGGTCCGTATCGAGCTGGACGTCGCCGGGTCCTCCAACGACGTCCTGGTGCCGGTGGCGCCCCGCTCCGTGGCGGAAGCGGTGATCGAGCGGATCCTGCCGGGGGTCGTGGTGCCGTCCGAGCTGTCCCGGCCGCCGTCCTCGGCCCGCTGGTGCGTGCCGCTGTGGTGGCGCGGCTACGGCCTCGCCGTCACCGACACCGTCTTCGCCGCCCGCCACGGCCGGCTGCGCCGCAAGGTCTCGCTCGTCCCGCACGCCAAGGTGCAGAGCGTACGGCTGGTCCAAGGACCGTGGATGCGGCGGCACAAGGTGGCCGATGTGCACGTCGAGACCGGCGCCAACACCTCGGTGGCGGCCCGTCTCAGGCCGTCCGCCGAGGCCTCGGAACTCCTGGAGTCCCAGGCCGAACGCTCCCGTACGGGACGCCGGACGGCCGGTCCCGACCGGTGGATGTCACAAGCGGGGGCGTGACGGGCGGCGGCTGAGGCTTCCTGGCGAGGGCTGCTCGGTGGCTGCGGCTTCCTGGCGATGGCTGCTCGGTGGCTGCGGCTTCCTGCCTATGGCTGCCCCGCCGCTGTGGCTTCCCGGCCGATGACTGCATCTGCGGCCGCGGCTTCCCGCTGATCACTGTTCGGCGGCCGCGGCTTCCTGCCGCCGCACCATCTCGTCGATCCAGATCGGGACGTACGGAGAGACGCAGCCCGGCGAGGTCGGATAGTCCTTGAGCACCTCGAGGCGCTCACCGATGGCCAGCGCACGGGCCCGGTACTCGGGGTGCTCGATGCCGATATGGCCGAGCACCATGTTCATCGCCCACTGAAGCCGCTCAGGCGCGTCCTTCATCTCGGCCTCGATCACATCGAGCAGTCCGCCGAGATCGAGACCCTCGGGCTTCTTCAGCACGCGCTCGCCGGTCAGCGCCCAGCCCGCGCTCGCGACGACCGGATCGGGGTCGTCGGTCCAGGCGAGCCGCAGCTCCTCGGCGTGCTTGCTCTTCTTGACCACGTAGTTCACGAGCCAGTCGTGCACCTTGGGCGTACGGGACTGCCGCAGCATGGCGTCGAGCTCATCGCGCCCGAAGGCCTTCGGCCGGCAGATCAGCAGCGCGAGCAGCTTCGCCGCGGTGTCATCGGTCGCCCACAGCTCGACGGCGAGCTCCTGCTGCGTCTTCAGCCGCTTGCCGATGGCCCGCAGCTTGCCGAGGTTCACCCCGTGGTCGTCGCCGTTCTTCTCGTTCACCGCCCGAACCTTCGGCTCCTCGAGAGCGGCAAGCTCCGACATCAGCTCGTCGACCTGGTCCACGACGGGCACCTCCGGTTCCTTCTCGTACGGCCGGGCCGGTCGGAATCGTAGGGCCGGGCCGGTCGGAATCGTAGGGCCGGGCCGGTCGGAATCGTACGGCCGGGCTGGTCGGAACCCCCAGGAAACCACCCCTCACCCCCAGCACAAACGACCACCGCCTCCACCTTGGGGAGTACGCCCCCCACCCACGTATCGCCCCTGCGGTTGACCCCAGCACGTGCCCCCCGTATCTACGCTGGGTTACGTGCAGCGCCTCTACGACTTCCTCCGCAGACACCCCACCGGTGTCGACAGCTTCTGGGCTGTCGTGCTGTTCGCGGTGACCGCGGTGGGACTCGCCACGGAGGCCAGCCAGGAGTCCCGCGACCCCGACGTGCTGACCGTGATCCTCGCGCTCGTCCAGTGCCTCGCCGTCGCCCTGCGCCGCCGCGCCCCCGAGCAGATGCTGCTGCTGGTCGCGGCCGGCGGCCTGGTGCAGCTGATCACCGACAACGACGTGATGGTCGCGAACTTCGCGATGCTCGTCGTCATCTACACGGTCGCCACCCGCGACGTCACCTGGGCCCGGCGCTTCGCCCTGGCCGGCGGCCTCGTCGCAGCCCCGCTCGCCCAGCTGCGCTGGCACGAGGACAACGACACGGGCACGCTGGGCACCATCCTGCTCACCGGCTTCATGATCGTCCCGTTCCTGCTCGCCTGGGTCATGGGCGACTCCCTGCGCACCCGCCGCGCCTACTTCGCCCAGCTCGAGGAGCGCGCCACCCGCCTCGAGCAGGAGCGCGAGGCGCAGGCCAAGGTCGCGGTCGCCGCCGAGCGGGCCCGGATCGCCCGGGAGCTGCACGATGTCGTGGCGCACAACGTGTCCGTGATGGTCGTACAGGCCGACGGCGCCGCGTACGTCATGGACCAGGCCCCCGACCAGGCGAAGAAGGCCCTGGAGACGATCTCGGGCACCGGCCGCCAGGCCCTTGCCGAGATGCGCCGGCTGCTCGGCGTACTGCGCACGGGGGAGCCCGCCGAGGGCGGCGAGTACGTGCCGCAGCCCGATGTCGAGCAGATCGACGACCTGATCGCGCAGTGCCGCGAGGCCGGACTCACCGTCGACTTCAAGGTCGAGGGCACCCCGCGCCAGCTGCCCAGCGGCGTGGAGCTGACCGCGTACCGCATCGTGCAGGAAGCCCTCACGAACACCCGTAAGCACGGCGGACCCAACGCCGGGGCCAGCGTGCGCATCGTCTACTTCGACGACGGCCTCGGGCTGCTCGTCGAGGACGACGGCAAGGGCGCACCCCATGAGCTGTACGAGGACGGCGGGGCCGACGGCCGCGGCCATGGTCTGATCGGGATGCGTGAACGCGTCGGCATGGTCGGCGGCACCCTGGACGCCGGGCCCCGGCCCGGCGGAGGATTCCGCATCAGCGCCCTGCTGCCGCTCAAACCGGCCCACTGACACCTGTCACTGCACTCCATCGCATTTCCGTCCCCGGGAAGGACCCCCATGACCATCCGCGTGATGCTCGTCGACGACCAGGTGCTGCTGCGCACCGGGTTCCGGATGGTGCTCGCCGCGCAGCCGGACATGGAGGTGGTCGCGGAGGCCGGCGACGGGGCCGAGGCGATCGACGTGCTGCGGGCCACGGCGGTCGACGTGGTCCTCATGGACGTGCGGATGCCGAAGCTCGACGGGGTCGAGGCGACCCGTCGTATCTGCGCGCAGGAGAACCCGCCGAAGGTGCTCATCCTGACGACGTTCGACCTCGACGAGTACGCGTTCTCGGGTCTGAAGGCCGGCGCCTCCGGCTTCATGCTGAAGGACGTACCGCCCGCCGAACTCCTCACCGCCATCCGTTCGGTGCACAGCGGCGACGCGGTCGTGGCCCCCTCGACGACCCGCCGCCTGCTCGACCGCTTCGCCCCGATGCTCCCCAACACCGGCGCGCAGCCGCCCCAGAAGGAGCTCGAACTCCTCACCGGCCGCGAGCGCGAGGTCATGATCCTGGTCGCGCAGGGCCTGTCGAACGGCGAGATCGCCGCACGCCTCGTCCTCTCCGAGGCCACCGTGAAGACCCACGTCGGCCGCATCCTCACCAAGCTGGGCCTGCGCGACCGGGTGCAGGTCGTCGTCCTCGCGTACGAGACGGGCCTGGTGCGCGCGGGCGGCGGGAGCTGAACCGTGCTCATCTGGATCAACGGACCCTTCGGCGGCGGCAAGACCCAGACCGCGTACGAGCTGCGGCGCAGGCTGCCCGGCAGCGTGGTCTGCGATCCGGAGCACGTGGGCTTCGGACTGCACCGGATGATGCCGCCCCAACTGCGCGGCGACTTCCAGGATCTGCCGGCCTGGCGCCAGGGGGTCTACGAGGTCCTCGATCTGGCCCTCGCCAAGCACGACGGCCCGGTGCTCGTGCCGATGACCGTCATCGAGCCCGCGTACTTCCAGGAGACGGTCGGCCGGCTGCGCGAACGCGGCCACGACGTCCACCACTTCGCACTGCTCGCCGCGCGCGAGACGGTCCTGAACCGGCTGCGCGAGCGGGCGTTCGGCCGGGCGCTGCAGCTCGTGGCCGGCAAGAACGCGCCCCTGAAGCGCGAGTCCTTCGCCGTGCGCCGCCTCGACGCCTGTCTGGAGTCCTTGGCGCGGCCCGAGTTCGCCGAGCAGCTGTGGACCGATAGGGTCCCGATCCCCCAAGTCGCCGACAGGATCGCCCGGTCGGCGGGCCTGACTCTGCTGCCGAACACGGACGGCCCGGTGCGGGGGCGGGTGCGGCGGGCGGTGACCGGGGTGAGGCACATCAGGTTCGACTGAGCGGCACTGAGCGGCACTGAGCGGCCGGGGTGCGGGACAGACCCCTCCCTCCCGGGGGCCGAGCCCCTTTGAGGCTATCGGGCCCCACTGACAACGGCCGGTCTGGCTACGGTGGTTGGCCGGTCACACCTCCCGGCCCGCTCGCGGCGCCCGGCAAGGTCACAGCCCCCAACCTCCCTCACTCCGCCTCCGAATCCCTCCGCGCCCGCGCCTTCTCCGTACGCCACGACACCACCGCCATCAGCACCAGCGGTACGACGGCACCCGCGAGGAGCCCGCTCGCGAAGCCCGGACCCGACGCGGCGTCGCCCTTCGCCAGGCCGACGACGACCGCGACGGCCACGAGCGCCACACCGGTGAGCGCGAGCGTCCGGCGGAAGCGGCGGCCGAACTGGGTGCGGCGCCTGGGTGCCGGCCGGGGCGGGGGAGTCGGGAGTCCGGGCCCAGGCCCCTCGGCGGCCGAGAGGGGCCGCTTGAACCAGGCGTACACCAGCCAGGTCCCGCACGCCTCCCAGCCGTCGGACGCGAGCCGGTCGTTGAGGCGCTCGCGGCCCTCGCGGTGCTCGCGGTGCTCGTGGTGCTCGCGGCCCTCGCGGCCGAGCAGGGAGACGAGTTCGCGCCGGTACTCCCAGCGCAGCGGCCGCTCGATATCGCGCCGGCTCACGAACCGGCCGAGCCCGTCGATCCGTTCGACCTCCCAGCCCTCGGCGCCGAAGCGGTTGAGCAGCGCCTCGTCGGCATAGGTGTCGGCCGTCCAGCGCCAGGTCTCGACGGGGCTCTCCGCAGCGGTCCCGCCATCGGGCGGAGCCAGCTGCGCGGCGAACTCCCCGGCCGGCCCGAACTCCTGCGGCCCCTCGGCCCCCGTCTGCTCCAGATGTGTGGCGAGGTCCGCGACCGTGGCCTCGATCCGCTCCTCGGGCAGCCCCGACTCGCGCAGTGCGGCGGCCAGTTCGGCCAGATAGCCCGCGTTCCCGTCGCTCATTCCACACGCCCCTTGGCCGGCAGGTCTCGTGCCGACGCCTCGAACGCCGGCCGCTGCCCGCCCTTGATCCGCCCGAAGCGCGCCGCATCCAGCGTCTTGGCGATCTCGTATCCATCCGGCGGACCAGGGGTCGGCGATCTATCCGGCGGACCAGGGGTCGGCGATCTATCCGGCGGACCAGGGGTCGGCGACCACGAGGCGATGCGGTCGAGTCGGTGGCTCAGCGCAGCACTCCTTCGATGAAGTCACTGCCCAAGCGGGCCACCTTGGACAGGTCCAGCTGGTGGAGCACGTAACGGCCCCGTCGCCTGGCGGTGATCAGCCCGGCCTTCCTGAGCACGGCCAGATGCCGCGAGATCTCCGGCGCGCTCATCCCGTGCACGTCCACCAGTTCGCTCGTGGTGTACGCGCCCCGCGCCAGGTTCCGGCACAACCGCATCCGTACGGGGTGCGAGAGGGCCTCCATGCGGCGGGTCAGCTCGTCGACCGAGGCCGCCGTGGACAGGGACTCGCCCGCGACCGGGTAGTGGATCACAGGCGTCCAGCCGTACCGGTGCAGCACGAGCAGATGCGGCCGGCCCATCACCGTGGGGACGAGCCGCAGCGTCCCGCCCTCCGGAATCGCCGCCCGCCCCACGACCAGCTTGTCGATCTCGATCTGCCGGTCGTCCTCGGACAGGGTCAGCGCCTTGGACGCCGAGGTCAGCATCGTGCCGAGCCCCTTGCGCTGCAACAGCTCGGTCTTGTGCCGGGCGTCGGCGGCGAGTTGATGGTGCACTCGCGCCCATACGTCTCCGAAGAAGGCCTCGTCGCAGTCGAGCAGCAGCCGCCGTATCCAGCCGCGGACGGCCGGCGGATCGTCGAGCAGCCGCTGGGTGAACTGCACCTGCCGGGCCCCGCGGGTCGCGGCGAGCTCGAGCACGCGCTGCCGGGCGGCCGGGTCGGAGAGCAGCGGGGCCGCGGCCAGCTTTCCGTACGCCAGGGTGCAGGTGAACTCCAGCGCCGCGTCGACGAACTGCTCGTCGTCCAGCTTGTCCAGCTGGTCGAGCTCCTCGGCGAGGGTGCCGGCGGGCAGCGCCGCGGGATCGGTCAGGCCGGAGAACGGCATGAAGATGTCCGAGAACGTGGACCGCCACAGAAAGTCCGCCTCGCACAGCATCTCCGCGAGGCACTGGTCGAGCCCGGCCATCACGGAGGTGGCCCAGCCCTGCAGCCCCGGGTGGTGGCCCGGCTCGGCGAGCGCGTGCAGGGTCATGCTCAGCTCCGCCAGCGGGGAGGGCGCGACGGCTATCCGCTCGTGGAGCCGCTCCTGCGGCAGGGTGCTGATGTCGAGGCTGAAGCTCATGCCGTCCAGTCTGCCTTCCGCTACGCGCGCCCCGACCCTCGATTGACGCCTCCCGTCAATCGAGGGTCGGGGCGGTCCTGCAACC
>NZ_JBEPEW010000056.1:0-48428 GCF_040300965.1 Streptomyces mesophilus
GCGCGGCCGGCGCCGTAGGGGCCACGGCCTGAGGCCCGCCCTGGTCCCAGGCCTGCTGCGCGCCCTGGTCCCCGGCCTGCGGCGCCGCATGCCGCGGCGGCTCGGAAGGCTCACCCGAGGGCGAGGGGGCGGCGCTGGGCATGGGCTCCTGTGGCATCTCGTCGCGGAACAGGGGGCCGCTCAGCCGAGTGGCCCCCGTTCCGTACTGGTCCTGGTCCGCGCCGGCAGCCGTCTGCACATCAGTGACATCCGGTACGACAGGCATGGGCCGGGTCTGCTGGACTTCCGGCTCATCGTAGGCAGGACCCGCCTCCGGGCGCCCCTGGACAGGGCCCATCTCGGGCGGTCCCCAATAGCCGGCCTGCGGCGGAGCCCCCCAGGAAGAGTCGTTCATCAGACCTCGAGCAGCTCGGCTTCCTTGTGCTTGAGCAGCTCGTCCACCTGTGCGACGTACTTGGAGGTGGTGTCGTCGAGCTCCTTCTCGGCGCGACGGCCCTCGTCCTCACCGACGTCGCCGTCCTTGACGGCCTTGTGGATCGCGTCCATGGCCTTGCGGCGCACGGCGCGGATCGAGACCTTCGAGTCCTCGGCCTTGCTCTTGGCGACCTTGATGTACTCGCGGCGGCGTTCCTCGGTGAGCTCGGGGAAGACCACCCGGATGATATTGCCGTCGTTGCTCGGGTTGACGCCCAGGTCCGAGTCGCGGATCGCCTGCTCGATGTTGCGCAGCGCGCTCTTGTCGAACGGGGTCACCACGGCCATCCGCGGCTCCGGCACCGAGAACGACGCCAGCTGGTTGATGGGCGTGAGGGCGCCGTAGTAGTCGGCCACGATCTTGTTGAACATCGCCGGGTGCGCACGCCCGGTGCGGATCGCGGCGAAGTCGTCCTTGGCGACCAGGACGGCCTTCTCCATCTTCTCCTCGGCCTCGAGGAGGGTCTCTTCGATCACCACTTGCTCCTGCGTGTCTTGAGTGGCCCGGCATGCACGGGGCGGCCGGCTAAGTCCGTCTCTTTCCTGCACGGTGTCCGACCGGCAGGGCTTTGTCCATCCCCGCTACGTACGCGGGGACCGGCCCGGAACCCTGGGGGTCAGCTCCGAGTGCCCTGGTCGCTCACGAGCGTGCCGATCTTCTCACCCTTGACCGCGCGAGCGATATTGCCCGCCGTAAGAAGCTCGAAGACGAGAATCGGCAGCTTGTTGTCCCGGCACAGGGTGATCGCGGTCATGTCGGCGACCTTGAGGTCACGCGTGATGACCTCGCCGTACTCGAGAGCGTCGAACTTGACCGCGTCGGGGTTCTTGTTGGGGTCGGAGTCATAGACCCCGTCGACACCGTTCTTGCCCATCAGCATGGCCTCGGCGTCGATCTCGAGGGCGCGCTGTGCGGCGGTGGTGTCGGTGGAGAAGTACGGCATGCCCATACCGGCACCGAAGATGACCACACGGCCCTTCTCCAGGTGACGGACGGCGCGCAGCGGAATGTACGGCTCCGCGACCTGGCCCATGGTGATGGCGGTCTGGACGCGGGAGTCGATGCCTTCCTTCTCCAGGAAGTCCTGCAGGGCAAGGCAGTTCATGACGGTGCCGAGCATGCCCATGTAGTCGGAGCGGGCCCGGTCCATGCCGCGCTGCTGCAGTTCGGCGCCGCGGAAGAAGTTGCCGCCGCCGATGACGACCGCGATCTCGAAGCCGTCGCGGACGACCGCGGCGATCTCGCGGGCGATGGCGTGCACCACGTCGGGGTCGACGCCGAGGCCGCCGCCGCCGGCGAACGCCTCACCGGAGAGCTTCAGCAGAAAGCGGCCGGACTTCTTGCCGTCATCGGCATGGGGCATGGAATTTCTCCCTAGTGGTGCCGTGGTGCACATTCCATGGTGCACATACAAGAAGGCCATTGCCGGGGGGTGTTGAATCCCTGCGCGGCAATGGCCTCCTCGTCAGATCTACAGTCGTCCGCACGCCCGCACGAGGCGTGGGCGGGCGACTGGCGTCGACCCTATCGGGGTCTACCGTCGGTCGCGGTACGGACTCAGATGCCGACCTTGATGCGCGAGAAGCGCTTCAGGGTGACACCGGCCTCGGCCAGGACCTTCTCGACGGACTTCTTGTTGTCGAGCGCGTAAGGCTGCCCCAGGAGGGTGGCCTCCTTGAAGAAGCCGTTGACGCGACCCTCGACGATCTTCGGGAGCGCGGCCTCCGGCTTGCCCTCGGCGCGGGTGGTCTCCTCGGCGACGCGGCGCTCGGACTCGACGACCTCGGCCGGAACGTCCTCACGGGTGAGGTACTTCGGCGCGAAGGCGGCGATGTGCTGCGCGATGCCCTTGGCGGTCGCGGCGTCGGCCTTGTCGAGCTCGACGAGGACACCGATCTGCGGCGGCAGGTCGGGCATCGTGCGGTGCATGTACGCGAAGACGAAACCGTCGTTGAACTGCGCGAAGCGGTCCAGGACGATCTTCTCGCCGAGGTTGGCGTTCGCCTCGTCGACGAAGGCCTGCACGGTCTTGCCGGCCTCGATCTCGGACGCGAGCAGCGCCTCGAGGTCGGCCGGGGAGGTCTTCGCGACGTGCTCGGCGATCTGGTTGGCGACGGCCTGGAACTTCTCGCCCTTGGCGACGAAGTCCGTCTCGCACTTCAGCTCGACGATGACACCGGAGGTGTTGTCGTCGGCGATGACGGAGACGACGGCACCGTTCTCGGCAGAGCGGCCCTCGCGCTTGGCGACGCCCTTCTGGCCCTTGATACGGAGCGCCTCGACGGCCTTGTCGACGTTGCCCTCGGCCTCGTCGAGCGCCTTCTTGCAGTCCATCATGCCGGCGCCGGTGAGCTCACGGAGCTTCTTGACGTCGGCGGCGGTGTAGTTCGCCATGATTCAGTGAATCTTTCTCGAAGTCTTTGGACGAAGGTCTACGGGTGAACGGCGGGGGCCCTGAGGCCCCCGCCGTCACTTACCGAACCTGGAACCGTGCGGCGTCAGGCCTGCTCGGCCTCGGCGGCGGGCGCCTCGGCAGCGGGGGCCTCGGCGACGGGGGCCTCAGCAGCAGCCTCGGCCGGCTTCTCGGCCTCGGCCTCGGCGGCGGCCGGAGCCTCGTCGGCCTTCTTCTCGCCCTCGAGGAGGTCGCGCTCCCACGCGGCGAGCGGCTCGCCCGCGGCCTTGTCACCCTCGGCGCCCTTGCCGGCACCGGAGCGGGCGATGAGGCCCTCGGCGACGGCGTCGGCGATCACGCGGGTGAGCAGGGTGACGGAGCGGATCGCGTCGTCGTTGCCCGGGATCTTGTAGTCGACCTCGTCGGGGTCACAGTTCGTGTCGAGGATCGCGACGACCGGGATGTTGAGCTTCCGGGCCTCGCCGACAGCGATGTGCTCCTTCTTGGTGTCCACGATCCAGACGGCGCTGGGCACCTTGGACATCTCGCGGATACCACCGAGGGTCTTCTCCAGCTTGGCCTTCTCGCGCGAGAGCACGAGAAGCTCCTTCTTGGTGAGACCGGACGCGGCGACGTCGTCGAAGTCGATCTGCTCGAGCTCCTTGAGGCGCTGCAGACGCTTGTAGACGGTCGAGAAGTTGGTGAGCATGCCGCCCAGCCAGCGCTGGTTGACGTACGGCATGCCGACGCGGGTGGCCTGCTCGGCGATGGCCTCCTGCGCCTGCTTCTTCGTGCCGACGAACATGACCGTGCCGCCGTGGGCGACGGTCTCCTTGACGAACTCGTAGGCGCGGTCGATGTACGACAGCGACTGGAGAAGGTCGATGATGTAGATGCCGTTGCGCTCCGTGAAGATGAAGCGCTTCATCTTCGGGTTCCAACGGCGGGTCTGGTGACCGAAGTGGACGCCGCTTTCCAGCAGCTCCCGCATCGTGACGACGGCCATGGCCGTACTCCTTGTGTTTTCTCGGTTATGTGCCTGACGCCCTCGCGCACCCCTGCCGCATACCGATGAGGTACGGGACCGATGGGGCGCTGACTCCGACGGCTGCGAAAGCGCTGGAGTCGGGGCGTGCGAAGTCGACCCGGTGACCCGGATCGCCACATGAAGTGTACGGGACCCGGAAGGCACCGGGTGACGCCGCTGTCCACAAGCGGCCGGTTATCCACAGTTCACGGCCAAGATCCGCTTGATTCCGGGGGTTCTGGGACCGTGCCGGGCATGAACGAGAACCTGATCCGGAGGGCGGCCGGAGGACTGTGGAGGCCGCGGGCGAGCGTCGTGACCGTGCTGCTCGCAGCCGTCGCGGGCATTCTGCTCGGACCTGCGACGACGGCTCGGGCTGCCGTGGACCTCCCCGCCTCCGCCCCGGTGCCGGACGGCGACCGCGCCTGGCCCGTCGGCGACCGGCCCCCGGTCGTACGTGGCTGGGATCCGCCCGCGTCGGTGTACGGAGCCGGTCACCGGGGCGTGGACCTCGCGGCCGTACCCGGCACTGCTGTGCGGGCGGCGGCGGGCGGCACGGTGTCCTTCTCGGGCCGGGTCGCGGGCCGGGGCGTGCTGTCCATCGAGCTGACCGGCTCGGGCGGCCCTGCGCTGCGGACGACGTATGAGCCGGTACGCGCGGTCGTGGACGAGGGCGACGAGGTGAGCGCGGGCGAGGTGGTCGCCGTCCTGGAGAACGGCCCGTTCCACTGCCCTGGCGCCTGTCTGCACTGGGGCCTGCTCCGCGGGGAGACCTATCTCGACCCGCTCGGCCTGCTGCCCCCGTGGATGCTGAGGCGCGGCCCGTCCCGTCTGCTCCCGGTCTTCGGCGTACCGGAACTCCCGGCCGAACCGGTGGCCGGATCACGTGGGTCTGCAACGAGGGCGGGCCCGGTGGATGCCGTACAGGCCGCGATCCTCGCGCTCATGGCCGGGCTGGCGCACCGGCGACTGCGGCCCGGCCGGCAAACCCGGCCCCGCAGGCGCCCCGGCACCTCAGCCGCAAACGCCCCGCAGAGCCATCCCCACAGCGGCATCCGTAATGGCCGACGGATCCTCCGCCGCACCCAGCTCGATCCGCCGCACCGCCGCGTCCACCACACCCTGCAACAGCATCGCCGCCATCCGCGGCTGCTCATGCCCGAGCGCGCCCAGCGCCTCGACGATCATCGCCACGAGCCCACCGTGCGCAGCGCGGATCTTCTCCCGGGCCCCGGCGTCGAGCTCGCTGGACGAGATGGCGACCACGGCACGGTGCCGCTGGTCCCCCACCAGCGCGAGCTGAGAGCGCACATACGCCTCGACCTTGCCCTCGGGCGTCGGGGCCGCCTCCATCGCCGACTCGACCTCGGCAGCCCACACCGGGAAGTCGACCTCGCACAGCTCCTCGACGACCGCGGCGCGCGAACGGAAGTACTCGTAGACCGAGGACCTGGCCAGGCCAGTCCGCTCGGCGAGCGCGGGGAAGGTCAGTGCCTCCGTACCGCCCTCGGACAGCAATGAGCGCGCGGCGTCGAGAAGAGCGCCACGCTGCATCGACCGGTGCTCGGCCACAGAGGCCGCTCGAATCCTTGGCACGGTCTCCACTCTACGGAGCAACGCCACTGCCTGGGGAGCACACACGTCCCCTGCACGCCCCCACCGCATCCGTGAGCACCGACGCGGACCGGCCCGGCACAGCCCGCACAACCGGGCTCCTGCACAACACGGCACAGCAGGGCTCACCCCAGCACAGCACGGTCCGCACAACCTGGCCCCGCTACAGCACGGCACACGGCAAGGCTCGGCCCAGCACGGTCCGCACAACCCGGCCCGACACAACAAGGCACAGCAAGGTTCGGCCCGGCAGTACCGATTCAGCGACCGAAGCTCGCCAGCTTCGCGCGCAGCTGCAGCACCGACTTCGTATGGATCTGGCTGACCCGGCTCTCCGTGACACCCAGCACATTGCCGATCTCCGCGAGCGTCAGACCCTCGTAGTAGTAGAGCGTGACGACGGTCTTCTCCCGCTCGGGCAGCGTGTTGATCGACCGCGCGAGCAGCCGCCGCAGCTCACGGTCCTCGGCGACCTCGACCGGATTGTCGGCCGCGGTGTCCTCGAGCGTGTCCATCAGGCTGAGGCGGTCGCCTTCGCCGCCCACGTGCAGCAGCTCCTCGAGCGCCACCACGTTCGCGAGCGACAACTGGCTGAAGACCGCGTGCAGTTCCTCGACGGCGATGCCCATCTCGGCCGCCACCTCGGTCTCCGACGGCGTGCGCCGCAGCTGCGCCTCCAGCGTGGCGTAGGCGCGCTCGACATTGCGCGCCTTCTGCCGCACCGAGCGCGGAATCCAGTCCAGCGCCCGGAGTTCATCGATCATCGCGCCCCGGATCCGCGTGATCGCATACGTCTCGAACTTGATCTCGCGCTCGATGTCGAACTTCTCGATCGCGTCGATCAGCCCGAACACCCCGGAGGACACGAAGTCCGCCTGCTCCACATTGGGCGGCAGCCCGACACTCACCCGGCCCGCGACGTACTTCACCAAGGGCGAGTAGTGCAGGATCAACTGCTCGCGCAGCCTTCCGTCGCCCGTTGTCTTGTACGACCGCCACAGCTCGTCGAGCGACGCGGGTGCGGGTGGCCGCACGCTGCCGCGGGCGGCGGGGGGAACTGCCGCGCGGTCAGACCCGGAGGTGTGCTGAGGCATTCGTCGCCTTGTTGCCGTTCTGTGGAGCCGTGAAGTGAAGCCGAGTTGGCCTTGTCGAAGTCGGAAGTCTTGTGAGCGTAGCGTGACTGGAGTGTCGCAGTGTGCGAAGGGCGGGGGATCACCCTTGCTCGTATGGGCTCGAATACGCGTCGCCCGCTGACGTTCACGGTGCCGTCCGTGATCGCCCGAAAGGCCCGAATCCCAGGATCCGCCTAGGTCACGGCCGATCCACCGGACGGCTCAACCTTTCGCGTCAGCCCTCCTTTCGTCCGGCACAGACCGGGTTGACCGCCTGGCGTGTCAACTGCCAGCCCTCGCCGTGTCGTTCGACGAACCCCAGGGACTGCAGCTCGTACAGCGTGCCGACCGCCGCGTCCACACCGGTCTGCGCGCTGCGCGCGATGTCCTTGGCCACGGCGGTGCCGCGCGCGGGCAAGGCCTCGAGAACCTTGGTCGCGAGCGGTGCGAGCAGATCGCGCGCCACGACCGGACCGCGTCGTTCGGGAGCCAGCTCCCCCATCTCGCCGACCAGCTCGACGATGTCGGCGGCGTCCGCTACCAGCATGCCCTCGCCGCGCAGCAGTTGGTGCACCCCGGCGGAGAGCCCGCTGGTCGCCGGACCGGGGACGCCCATGACGTGCCGGCCGAGCCGCTGCGCACGTCGCACGGTCACCAGGGCCCCGCTGCGCAGCGCGGCCTCGACGACGACGGTCCCCCTGGTCAGCGCGGCGATGACGCGGTTGCGCTGGATGAACCGGTAGCGCGTGGGGTGTGCACCGGGTGGCAACTCGCTGAGCAGGAGGCCTTGTTCGGCAATCCGGGCGAAGAGTTGCTTGTGGCCTGCCGGATACACATGGTCCACCCCGCAGGCGAGCACGGCCACCGTGGCCCCGCCCTCGCACAGCGCACCGCGATGCGCGGCCCCGTCGATCCCGAACGCACCGCCCGACACCACGACCCACCCGCGCTCGGCAAGCCCCGCCCCCAACGTCTGGGCCATGTGCGCACCGTAGGGCGTACAGGCCCGTGACCCCACGACGGCGACCGACCGCAGCGCCCATATCCGCAGCGATGACTGCCCCTTGACCCAGAGTCCGATCGGCCGCGAATCCCCCAAGTCATCGAGCTGCAGCGGCCATTCGGCATCCCCGGGCACCACGAACCGCGCCCCGGCGGCCGTCGCCGCTTCAAGGTCCCCCTCGGGCCGCGTGGCGAGCAGCCGTTCCCTGAGCCCTGCGAGCCGGGCCGGTTTCACCCCGCCGAGCGTCTCGTCCCCGGACCTGATCCGCTCGACGGTCCCCCTGGCGCCGTGAGCCCGCAGCCACCGCCCACCGCTCTCGTCCCCCGGTTCGAAGATCCGAGCCAGGGCGACACGAGCCAACCTCTCCCCCTCACGCGCCCCGTCCTCCCGGCGACCCGGTTCCCCCTCAACACCCCGCCCCCCAAAGACAGGCAGCACCCCTTCCCCCGTCATACGCCCGCCCCGATCACCATCGGCACCCCACGCGAGATCCCGGTGCGCAGCTGCAGCGCGAGGTCGACATCCGCCGCGTCGGGGCGTGCGTGCCCCGCCAGGTCGGCGATCGTCCAGGCCACCCGCAGCACCCGGTCGAGTCCGCGGGCCGTCAGCAGTCCATGTTCGAGATCCCGCTCGGCGCCCTCCATCGCCCCTGGCACGGCTCGCCACCGCGTACGCAGCTCATGCCCGGGCACCTCGGCATTGGTGCGCCAGGGTGTCCCGTCGAGCCTGGCCAGCGTGCGCTCACGCGCCGCCCGCACCCGGTCCGCGACCGTCGACGTCGGCTCCCCGCCGGCGAGCTGTCCGGCAAGCTCTCTGCGCGTGACGCGGTCCACCTCGACCTTGATGTCGACCCGGTCGAGCAACGGTCCGGACAGCCGGGCCTGATAGCGCCGCACCATCGCGGGCAGGCACTCGCACAGATCCCCCACAACGGTGAACTGCCCACATGGACAGGGGTTTGCGGCAAGGACCATCTGGAACCGCGCCGGCAGCCGCACCACCCCCGCCGCCCGGGCCACGATCACATGCCCGGACTCGAGCGGCTGCCTCAGCGAATCCAGCGCCTTCGGGCTGAACTCGGGCGCCTCGTCCATGAAGAGGACCCCTCGATGCGCCAGGGAGACGGCCCCCGGCCTGGGCAGCCCGTTCCCGCCTCCGATCAAGGACTGCATGGTCGCCGAGTGGTGCGGCGCGCAGTACGGCGGCATGTCGACCAACGGTCGCCCCGGCGGCAGCATCCCGGCCACCGAGTGGACCGCCGTCACCTCCAGGGCATCCGCCCGGGTCAGCGGCGGCATGATCGCGGGCAGCCGTTCGGCCAGCATGGTCTTGCCCGCGCCTGGAGGCCCGGAAAGGAACAGATGGTGCCCGCCTGCCGCCGCCACTTCGATCGCCGTACGCGCCGACAACTGGCCGACCACATCGGCCAGATCCAGCGGCCGCTCGTGCTCGCCGACCCCCGAGAGTCCGGTGCCGATCCCCGCGCCCGGCACATGCAGCCCGGCGAGCGAGGCATCCGGACGCCCTTCCTCGTCCTGCTCCTCATGGGGCACCGGCTCATCGTTGAGCACGGCGACGACCTGCCGCAGCGTCCGTACGCCGAGCACCGAGATCCCCGGCACCAGCTTGGCCTCCGCCGCCGTCACCTCGGGCACCACCACCTTCTTGAAGCCCGCGTCGGCGGCCGCGAGCACGGCGGGCAGCACACCGGGCACCGGTCTGACCCGGCCGTCGAGCCCCAGCTCGCCGATCATCACCACATCGGCGAGCTCATGAGGATCGATCCGCTCGGCCGCCCCGAGCACCGCACACGCCACCGCGAGATCGAATCCGCTGCCCGACTTGGGCACCGCGGCAGGGCTGAGCCCCACCGTGAGCTTCTTCTGCGGCCAGTCGGCCCCGGAGTTGACCACCGCCGAGCGCACCCGGTCGCGGCTCTCGGTGAGGCTCTTGTCGGGCAGCCCCACCAGCGTGAACGCCGCCACCCCGGGCTCCAGATCGGCCTGCACCTCCACGACGACGCCCTCGACGCCGACCAGGGTCACCGCACACGTACGGGCAAAGGCCATCAGGCCACCCCCCGCACATGTTCGACCACCGGAGCACCACGCGGCGGCAGCATCACGCCCACCAGATCGATCCGCACCCCGCCGGGTGGAGGTCCGCCATGGCGCCGCACCCAGTTCTCGGCGAGGGTGCGCAGGCGCTGCGCCTTCGCGGGCGTGATCGCGTCCATGGGGTGTTGAAAGGGTCCATGCGCACCCGGTGGCCCGGCTCTTCGGGTCTTGACCTCGCAGATGACCAGCGCGTCACGGTCCATCGCGACGATGTCGACCTCGCCGCCGCGGCCCGCGCGCCAGTTGCGCGCCAGAATGTTCAGCCCGGCGTCGGTCAGCCGACGTGCCGCCAGGTTCTCTCCGTACTTGCCCAGTGCGCTGCGTGCGCTCATGGGGCGTCACCTCCGAAGTCGAATCTCCGAAGTCGAAGGTGACGCAGTCCCGCGAGAGTTGTTGATCTTTGTGGATTACCGACGGGTTGTGGAAAACTCACTCACCCGTGCGAGGGACCTCAGTACCCGCGCGAGAGGCCTCAGCCGCCCGGCAGCTCGAGATCGCTCTTGTTGAGCTCCTCGATGTTCACATCCTTGAATGTGAGTACCCGCACCTGCTTCACGAAGCGAGCCGGCCGGTACATGTCCCACACCCAGGCATCCGCCATGGACACCTCGAAGAAAACCTCACCCTGAACCGAGTGCACCTGCATCTCGTAGTCGTTGGTGAGGTAGAAGCGCCGTTCGGTCTCGATCACATATTTGAACAGACCGACGACATCGCGGTACTCCCGGTAGAGCTTCAGCTCCATCTCGGTCTCGTACTTCTCGAGGTCCTCGGCGCTCATGGCATGTTCCCCTTCAGCCGTGCGTCCCCCTATTGTGCGCCAGCCCCGCCCGCCTCTAGACGATTTCCGTATCGAGGACCACGGGAGCGCCGGGGGGACCCTCGTCGAGCAGTGCGCTCAGCAGCCCGGCGAGCTTGGTCGGGTACACCGTCTCATGCGCGGCGAGGAGTTCCCCGCACGTCCACCACCGCAATCCCGCAACGCTTCGCCGCTCCAGCTCGGTCAGACCGGGCGGAGCGGTCGCGGCCAGGACGTCGGCGGCGGCTTCGTGCGTCGTACGCGCCAGGAAGTACCACTCGTCCTGGTCCCAGCGCTGTCCGGCGAACGGGAAGGAGCAGACCCGCTTCCACAGCACGGGACCGAGCTCGACGTCCGTGATCCCGGTCTCCTCCGCCAGCTCCCGCAGCGCGGCCTCCTCGCGGGTCTCCTCGCCCTCGAGCCCGCCGCCCGGCGTGAACCACCAGTCGTCCTCCGGATGATCAGGCTCATGCCCGTGCAGGAGCAGAATCCGGTCCTGCGGATCCAGGAGTACGACGCGTGCGACCCGCCTCAGTCCCGCCGAACCGTCTTCCGGCCCGGGAGCGCGGTCACCGGACACCCGCCGGCTCCCTCCGCGCCGCCGGCCGCTTCCCGCGCCGGCCGGTCAGCTTGGCGATCGGCCCGTACGCCGCACCGCCCAGGACGAGCAGCGCGCCACCGATCACCGCGGTGATCAGCAACCGCAGCGGTCCGGGCTCGGAGACCCCGCCGGGCAGATCCTTGAAGCCGTTGGGCTCGGGCAGCATGCCCTCCATCGGCCAGGCGATCGCCTCGACCCGGGCGTCGACCCCGGACAGCGGCACGGTCCCGTTGCCCGCGTCCTCCAGGTGGGCGCTGGAGTCGAGGGAAATGCTGCGGTCGTCGCCGAGCAGGAAGATACGGCCCTGCGGCACGGTCGTCGGCGGGAAGTTGGTGCCCGCGTCCCGCGCGCTGGTCGGCAGATACGGTTCTTCAATCGGCTTGCCGTTGACGGTCATCCGGCCCTTGGCGTCACAGCAGGCGATCTTGTCCCCGCCGACCGCCACGACCCGCTTGACCATGGGCAGATCGCCCCAGTCCTTCTCCTTGAAGACCACGACGTCGCCCCGCTTGACCTCGTCGCCGTCGATCCGCTGGGCCAGCACGCGCTGCCCGCCCTGGATGGTCGGCGCCATGGAATTGGTGGGCACGGTGTACGGCTGGTAGACGAGCGCGCCCCAGGCGAACCCGCCGAGGAACAGCACACAGCCGAGTGCCACGGCAATGCCCGAAAGGGTGCTGCCCAGTCGGCTCCCGCCCTGGTCCGTACTGCGTGCTCTGCTCATCCCGGCCCGTCCCCACCTCGGAGAATCCGATCCCGGACGTACGCACTCCTGCACGTACGCCGGAAAGATCGGTGATCTGGGACGGCACCCTACCCGGCGGTACCGCCGCCAGAAACCCTCGCCCGGAACCGCCCGCAAGCCTCCACAGGATCAGGCCCGCGCCCCCACGGGCGCGGGCCTGCGTTCACTCGGAGTCAGGCCTGCGCGCGCAGGGCCTTCCGCCGCCGCCACACCACGAACGGCACCGCACCGGCCAGACCCAGCGCACCCGGCGCTGCGGACATCGCGGCGGCCAGACCCGGCTGGTCGAAGGTTTCGGGCACCGGCAGAGTCGCCCAGCGGGTGGGCGGCCAGGCGATCACGAAGGCGCGGCCCACGACATTGTCGACCGGGACGAAGCCGCCGCCCGGGTCGTCCTGGTGGTAGCGGGAGTCCATCGAGTTCTGCCGGTGGTCGCCCATCACCCAGAGCTTGCCCTCGGGCACCTTGACCTTGAACTGGCCGCCGTCGGGGTCGTCGGAGCACGCGGTGTTGCCCGGGAAGACGAACGGCTCGTTGAGCGCCTGGCCGTTGACCAGGAGCGGGCCCGTGCCCTTGCACTCCACGGTGTCGCCGCCGACGCCGACGACCCGCTTGATCAGGTCCTTCTCCTCGGCGGATGGCATCAGACCGATGAAGCTGAGGGCCTTCTGGATGGCGTTGGGCGTGGGGGTGGGCTCGCCCGCGAGCCAGTTGCCCGGGTCGTGGAAGACGACGACCTCGCCGCGCTCGGGCTCGGAGCCGAACCACGGCGTGAGCTTGTCGACCAGGACGCGGTCGCCCTGCTGCAGCGTGTTCTGCATCGAGTCCGAGGGGATCGAGAACGCCTGCACCAGGAAGGTCTTGATCAGCAGCGCGAGCAGCAGCGCGATACCGATGAGCAGCGGCAGCTCCTTCCAGAAGGAGCGCTGCTTCTTGGCACCGGAGTCACCGGACTCGCCTTCGGCTTCACCGGGCTGATCCGCATCCCGCGCGGAGGACTCGGGGTCATGGGCGTCATCTGCACCGGCCGGACCACTGCCGCTGATCACTTCGCGTTCATCCTCGGGTTCGTCGTGTCCGGATCGTGCGCCGACGGCCAAATCCCCCACATCCACTCCTCGTTCCGTACCGCTGCCCGCGCCACAGACGGCGAAGGCCTACCACTCCCATAACGAGCGGGAGTTCCGCAGGGGTCGGCGGCAAAGTCGCCGCGCTGAAATCGTCCCGGGCCACCCTATGCGACAGCCCTGTGGCCGCGGTCGACCCGCCACGCGTGCTGTCCGCATCGGGCACGGAAGCGTACGCGCTGCGCTCCTCGAGGCCCCGCCAGTTGCCCACCGGCCAGGCGATCACCACGGCCCGGCCCACGACCTCGTCCTGGGAGATCGTGCCGCCCTTGCCCTCGTCGATATGGGAGCGCGAGTCCGCGGAGTCGGACCGGTGGTCGCCGAGGACGAACAGCCGCCCCTCGGGGACCCGTACGTCGAAGGTCTGGTTCGAGGGCTTGTCGCCGGGATTGAGATACGGCTCGTCGACGGCCACTCCGTTGACGGTCACGCGGCCGTCCTTGCCGCAGCATTTGACGCGGTCCCCGCCGACGCCGACGACCCGTTTGATCAGGTCCTGCTCGTTGTCGGACGGCAGCAGGCCGATGAAGGTCAGGCCCTGTTTGACCTGCTTGACGACCACGGGATCGTTCTTGGGCTCGATCTGTTCCTGGGTCAGCCAGCCGCCGGGGTCCTTGAACACCACGACATCGCCGCGCTCGGGCTTCGAGCCGAACCACGGGGTGAGTTTGTCGACGAGCACCCGGTCCCCGACCTTGATCGTCTGCTCCATGGAGCCGGAGGGGATGACGAAGGCCTGCACCAGGAAGGTCTTGAGCACGAGCGCGATCAGGACGGCCACGCCTATGAGGAGGGGTATCTCCTTGACCGCGGAGCGCCTGCGCCGGCGCTTGACCTTCCGCGCGAGCTTGCGCCGCTCGGCCCGCCCCGGCAGCACCGGACCGCTGGTCGGCCGGGTGCCGGTGGGCAGCCGGGTGTCGGCCCGGTGATGGGCGCGCGGGCGGCCGCGGCTACCCATGGGGAGCCTTCGCTGCGCCGGCCCCCAAAGCGCTCCCCGAACCTTCGGGAACCCTGCCGAGCGCAGTCTCCGAACCTCCGGGAACCCTCGCGAGCGCATCGGCCCCGGCGATGTCGGCCCACCGCCCGACCGGCCAGCCGACCCACTCCGCACGCCCGATGACCTGTTCGACCGGCAGGAAGCCGCCGCCCGGCGAGCCGAGGTGGTCGCGAGAGTCGCTGGAGTCGCTGCGGTGGTCGCCGAGCAGGAAGAGGGTGCCCTCGGGCACCACGAGGTCGAAGGGAACGCTCGAGGGGGCGTCGCCCGGGTGGAGATAGCTCTCGTCGACCGGCTCGCCGTTCACCTCGATCCTCCCCTTCTCGTCACAGCAGACGATGTGGTCACCGCCCACTCCCCCTACGCGTTTGATGTAGTCGGAGTTCCCGAAGTAGCCGCTGCCGTCGAACACGACGACGTCCCCGCGGCGCGGCTCGGACCCGAAACGGTACGCGAGTTTGTTGACCAGGACGCGGTCACCGTCGCGCAGCGTGGGCTCCATGGAGCCGCTGGGGATCAGGAACGGCTGCATCACGAAGTGGCTGACCAGGAGCAGCACCACCACGATCACGACGAGCCCGGCGAGGATGCGGCGCAGCCCCGAGCTCAGCAGTTCCCCGGGGCGCAAACGCGCGGAGCGCGACCCCTCTTCCTGTTCCCCTGTGGGTGTGGAAGAGCGGTCGCGCTCCGTGCTTCGTGCTTCGGTGTCCATCGGGGCCAGAGCCTATCCGGCCGCCTCTGAACGCTGGATCCGAGGATCCGTACGAGCCCGGGGGCCCGTACCGTGCGAGCCCGAAAGGCCCGCGCGCGATCAGTTGTCGCGCTTCTCCTTGATCTTGGCAGCCTTGCCGCGCAGCTCACGCAGGTAGTAGAGCTTGGCGCGACGGACGTCACCGCGGGTGACGAGCTCGATCTTCTCGAAGATCGGCGAGTGCACCGGGAAGGTGCGCTCCACGCCGACGGAGAAGGAGACCTTGCGGACCGTGAAGGTCTCGCTGATGCCCGAGCCCTGGCGGCGGATGACGATGCCCTTGAACTGCTGGATACGGGAGCGGTTGCCCTCGATCACGCGCACGTGGACGTTGACGGTGTCGCCGGGGCGGAAGTCCGGGACGTCGCTGCGCAGGGAAGCGGCGTTCACGGAGTCGAGCAGGTTCGACATGGTGTCTGCTTTCTTCGCCGATGCCACAGGTCATCGACGGGCAAGGTAGAGATGAGTTTCGGAGCTGCTTCGCCGGACGGGCGTCATGTCCCCCTGTGGCAGGGGCGCACGCTGGACGTACAGCAGCGACCTATTCTTCCATGGCCTCGCGTTTACGCCAAAACCGGCCGCCGGGCTCCGGCTCCCAGCCGAGGATCGAGAGCATCTCCCGGTCCTTCTTGTCGAAGACGGCGGCGTCGCAACGCTCAATCAGATCAGGCCTGTTGGCGGTCGTACGCCGCAGCGCCTCGTCCCTGCGCCAGCGGGCGATCTTGCCGTGGTGGCCGCTGAGCAGCACGTCCGGGATGCCGTGTCCACGCCACTCGGGCGGCTTGGTGTACACGGGGCCTTCGAGCAGATTGGCCATGGCGCCGGGCGCGAAGGAGTCGTCGCGGTGGGATTCGGCGTTGCCGAGGACACCGGGCAGGAGCCGCGCCACAGCCTCCGTGATCACCAGGACCGCGGCTTCTCCGCCGGCCAGGACGTAATCGCCGATCGACACCTCGTATACGGGCATACGCGTCGCGTACTCGTCCATCACGCGCCGGTCGATGCCCTCGTAGCGGGCCGGTGTGAAGACCAGCCAGGGCCGCTCGGAGAGCTCGACGGCGAGCTCCTGGGTGAAGGGCCGGCCGCTGGGCGTGGGCACGACGAGCGCGGGGGTGCCGACGCCCGCCTCGTAGCCGTCGGCGAGCAGCTCGTCGAGGCAGTCGCCCCAGGGCTCGGTCTTCATGACCATGCCGGGGCCGCCGCCGTAGGGGGTGTCGTCGACCGTGTTGTGCCGGTCGTACGTCCATTCCCGAAGGTCACGGACGTGCACATCGAGCTGTCCGCGGGCGCGGGCCTTGCCGACGAGCGACACGTTCAGGGGTTCGAGGTACTCGGGGAAGATCGTGACGACGTCGAGCCGCATCAGGCGTCGCCGTCCTCGCGGGAGTCCTCGTCGGCCTCGCGGGAGTCGCCGTCCTCGCGGGAAGAGGCGATCTCGGCGCGGTCGTCGATCAGTCCGGGCGGCGGGTCGATCACGGCCCGCTGCTTGTCGAGGTCGATCTCGGTCACGATCTCCCCGACGAACGGGATCATGACCTCGCTGCCGTCCTCGCGCTCCACGATGAACAGGTCCTGCGAGGCGAGGTGCGAGATCTCGGTGATCCGGCCGACCTCGGTGCCGTCGGCGAGCACCACGTCCAGGTCCATGAGCTGGTGGTCGTAGTACTCGTCCTCGGCCTCGGGCAGTTCCTCGGGGTCGACGTCCGCGATGAGCAGGGTGTTGCGCAGCGCCTCGGCGCCGGTGCGGTCGCTCACACCCTCGAAGCGCAGCAGGAGCCGGCCGCTGTGCACACGGCCCGCCGCGATGGTCAGCGGTCCCGTGGCGGCCGGGTCGGTGGTCAGTACGGCGCCGGGGCCGAGCCTGAGCTCCGGCTCGTCCGTGCGCACCTCTACGGTGACCTCGCCCTTGATGCCGTGGGCGCGGCCGATCCGTCCGACTACGAGCTGCACTGTGTCTCCTGTTGCTTCACGACGCACTTCACGGCGTACGCACATCTTGCGTCAGGACGCCCGCATACGTCCTGACGTACGACTACGGGCCGGGGCGGGCCGAAGCCCTCCCCGGCCCGTGCCGGTACTGCTGTGGTTCAGCGAACCTGGTCCACGTCGACGAGGTCGACGCGGACACCGCGGCCGCCGATGGCACCCACGACAGTCCGCAGGGCGCGCGCGGTGCGGCCGTTACGGCCGATCACCTTGCCGAGGTCGTCGGGGTGGACCCGGACCTCGAGCACACGACCGCGGCGCAGGTTCTTGGAAGCAACCTGCACGTCGTCGGGGTTGTCGACGATGCCCTTCACGAGGTGCTCGAGAGCCTCCTCGAGCATGCTCAGGCCTCGGTCGACTCGGTGGAGGAGGCCTCGGCCTCGTCCGCCTTCTTGTCGGCCTTCTTCGCCTTCGGCGTGATGGCCTCGCCCTTGGCGTCGTCACCCTCGATGCTCTTCGCGAACGCGTCGAAGGAGGCGCGCTTGTCTTCCTTCGTCTCCGGCTGCAGCAGCGGAGCCGGGGCCGGCAGGCCCTTGTGCTTCTGCCAGTCGCCGGTGAGCTTCAGGATGGCCATGACCGGCTCGGTCGGCTGGGCGCCGACGGACAGCCAGTACTGGGCACGCTCCGAGTCGACCTCGATGCGCGAGGGGTTGTACGTCGGGTGGTACAGACCGATCTCCTCGATGGCCCGGCCGTCACGGCGGGTACGGGAGTCGGCGACGACGATGCGGTAGTGGGGCTGGCGAATCTTGCCGAGACGCTTCAGCTTGATCTTGACTGCCACGGGAGTGGTGTCTCCTGGTCTATGACGTGGTTGGGCACATGAGATGCCACGTGGGGTTGCGGTACTCGGGTGCCCGATGGACGCGTCAGCCGGAGGCGAGAGGGTTCCTGTGCGGCTGTCGAGTACAGCTAGCCATTGTGCCATACGTGGACGGGGCCCCGTCCCGGGCGGAGCCCCTTGACCACGGCGGGCGCGGCTCAGCCCGCCGCCACCACCGCCTCCGGGATACGGAACGGCTTGCCGCAGCCGCCGCAGACGATCGGGGCCTGGGCCAGGACCGAGGGCACGACGCGGACATTGCGGCCGCAGTCGCAGACCGCCTTGACCCGGACACCACCGCCCGACGAACCGTGCCGTGCGGCCGGACCGCGGAAGGAGCGGGCCGTGTCCGCCGAGGTCGCCGCCGTGTGCGCCTTGAGGGCGCGCTGCAGCCGCTCGATCGTCGGCCGGTAGCGCTTTCTGGCCTCCGGATTCAGCGTGACCAGCGAGAAACCGCTGCTCGCATGCGGCTCGGCCGGGTGGTCGAGCCCCATCTCCTCGGCGATCGAGAGGAAGCGGCGATTGTGGTAGCGCCCCGCGCGCGAGGTGTCACGGATGCCGCGGGCCGCGGCGATGCCGTGCACGGCCTCGTGCAGCAGACGCTCGAAGGAGAGCTCGGCGCCACAGGCGGACGAGGACTCCCCGATCAGGGATTCGGGCGCGGCAAGATCGGGCAGCTCGGGGTGGAACCGTTGAATCTCGGCCCACGCCTGCGCCAGCTCTGCGGCGAGAACAGGTGGTGTCGTGCTCACGTCGTGATAACGAGCCAAGGTGCCTCGGTGTTCCTATTCCGGGGCATCCCAAATAATTTGCCCGTACCAGTCAGTTGCCGCTCATACGGCGGGACGAGGGCGGGTGCGCTGATCTGCGGATTAGCCGCATACCTCGTACTAAGTGGGTACGTAGCGGCGTGTACGCCCCGGCGCGTAGAGCAAGTACACGCGCCGGGGCGGCAGTTGTCACGGGGTACGCAAGAGGCTTTTCCGCCTCTTTAGAGGCGGAGCCTCCGCATCAGTAGGCGCGGGCCACGATCGCGACCGTGCCCGGTGCGTCGTCGGACTGCGGGACCGAGCCGTCCTCGGCGACCAGACACCGTACGGTCACCGCGTTCTCCGCGAGCTTCGCCTCGCCCTCCTCGCCGAGCGTCGCCCACGGGATGCGGGCCCAGCCGCCGGCCGCGGCGACCTCGGCCGCCTCCGTGATCGTCGAGACCTCCGAGGTACGGGATTCACGGCGTTCCCGCGACTGACGCAGGAGCTGGGCCTGGTCTTCCTCCAGGATCCCGGGCAGCAGGCCGGCCAGCGCGTCGAGCGCGACCGGCTCCTTTCCGCCCGGGATGCGGCGGGCCAGCATCGCCGTACCGTTCTCCAGATCGCGCGGTCCGACCTCGATCCGTACCGGAACGCCCTTGAGTTCCCAGTCGACCGCGCGCCGCCCGAAGGGGGTGTCCGTACGGTCGTCGACCTGGACGCGGATTCCCGCGGCCTTCAGGCGGTCGCCGAGCTCATGGACCTTGGCCAGAACCGCGTCATCGCCCTTGATCGCGAGGACAACGGCCTGAACCGGCGCAAGGCGGGGCGGCACGCGCAGCCCGCTGTCGTCGCCGTGCGACATGATCAGGCCACCGACCATGCGCGTCGAGGACCCCCAGGACGTCTGCCAGACGAGCTCCTGCTTGCCGTCCTTGGAGAGGTACTGGGTGCCGAAGGCCTTGGCGAAGTTGGTGCCGAGCTCATGGCTCGTGCCCATCTGGAGTGCCTTGCCGTCGCCCATCATCCCCTCCAGGGTGAGGGTGTTGACGGCTCCGGCGAAGCGCTCCTTGGGGGTCTTGCGGCCGAGGACGACGTCGATCCCGAGGACGTTCACCATGAAGTCGGCGTACACCTTCTCGTGGATGTGCGCCGCATAGTCACGCGCCTCCTCGTACGTGGCGTGCGCGGTGTGGCCCTCCTGCCACAGGAACTCCGTCGTGCGCAGGAAGACCCGGGGCCGCATCTCCCAGCGCACCACGTTGGCCCACTGGTTGATGAGCAGGGGCAGGTCCCGGTAGCTCTGCACCCACTTCGCGAAGGAGGCGTTGATGATCGTCTCGGAGGTGGGACGGACCACCACCGGCTCCTCGAGCTCCTTGCCCCCGCCGTGCGTGACGACCGCGAGCTCGGGCGCGAAGCCCTCGACGTGCTCGGCTTCCTTCGTCAGATACGACTGCGGGATGAAGAGCGGGAAGTAGGCGTTCTGCGCGCCGGCCGCCTTGATGCGGGCGTCCATCTCCTGCTGCATCCGCTCCCACAGGCCGTAGCCGTACGGTCGGATGACCATGGTGCCGCGCACCGGGCCGTTGTCGGCCAGCTCGGCCTTGTTGATCAGGTCCTGGTACCAGCGCGGGAAGTCGTCCGCCTGGGGCGTGAGAACGGGTGCCTTTGCCATGGCGCGCATGGTACGTCCGGGGCCGCGCCGGAAGGGAGTTCATTTCCCCGTACGGGGCTCGACGGGGGCGCACCCAAGCTTTGCATTCGCCCTCTGGACGCGGGCGCGGATGGGGAGTTGTCTGGCATACGGGGGGAGTGCGGGCGCACCGCACGGGGGCGGGCAGTCCGGAACAACACCAACACATCGGCACACCGGCACACCAAGTCACCGTCGACACTCTCGGCTCTCTCGGCGATTGGGGCGCTCTTCATGACACCTACGCTCGCGCAACGGCTCCTGACCCACCCGGGTACCAGCACCCCCCGGGCGACGGATGCCCATCTACGCGCGCGTGACTGGGCGGAGATTCAGGAGCGGATGCTCGTACCGCTCTACGACGCGGTCCACGAACGGCTCGAAGTGGGCGCCGGTACCCGCCTCCTGGGGCTCGGCTGCGGCTCCGGGCTCGCACTCCTGATGGCCGCCACGCGCGGCGCCTCGGTGACCGGCGTCGAACATCTCTGCCCCGAGCGGCTCGCCCTGGCACGCGAACGGCTGCTGCCCGACGGGCTGTGGGACGACCACACCGCCGACGCCCGGCTCATGGAAGGCGGGGCCGAGGCCGCGGTGGACGTCGGTCGTCCCCCGTACAACATGATCACCGCGTTCCAGCCGATCGGCTGCATGGCCGGGGACTCGGAGGGGCTCGCACCCCTCCTCGAACGGGCGGCGCCGCTCGCCGAGCGCGGGACGCCCGTGGTGCTCGCCGGCTGGGGACCGCCCGAACGGTGCACCACGTCCTCGGTGCTTCGGGTGGCGACGCGGCTCGCGGATCCGCTGCGCTCCACGGGCAGTTGGCGGCCCTCGGAGCGGGACGATCTGGAGGACGTGGCCCAGCGGGCCGGGCTCAAGCCCGACGGCTCGGGGCGGGTGGCCTGCCCGTTCGGCTACGCGGACATGGACAGCGCGGTGCGCGGCCTGCTGTCGACCGGACTGTTCGACGCGGCGGTCGGAGCGACGGACGCACGCCAGGTACGCAAGGAACTGACCGAGGCCCTGCATCCGCATCTGCGGAGGGACGGGACGGTGTGGATGGCGAATGTGTTCCGGTATCTGGTGGCGCGCACGAGGTGACGGGGACCTGAGGCGAGGACCTCAGACGGACCGCTCCCTGCCCCGCCGTCAGCCGACTCGTCGGGCCAGCACCTGTCCCGGCCAGCCACGGGACAGGAATCGGCCGGCGGGGGTGAAGCCGTTGCGCTCGTAGTACGCGACCAGTTCGCCCCCGCCGCCGGCCCAGCAGTCGACCCGGAGAAGTTCCACCCCGGCCCGCCTGGTCTCCTCGGCGGCGTGGGCCAGCAGCGCTGCCCCGATGCCCAGCCCGGCGTGCCGGCGATCGGAGACCAGCAGTCGGATGTACCGCTCGGGTTCCTCGGCCGGCGCGATCGGCATCAACGGGCTGGGACCGGAGTCCAACACCAAGGCGCCGGCGGGCGTCCCGCCCAGCTCGGCGATGTACGCGGCGTTCTCGGTCGTATACCGCTCCACCCGTGCCACTCCGCCGGACGTCTGCGAATACGGTGTCGTACCCCACTGCTCGGTGTTGCCGCGATCGTTCATCCAGACCACCGCGGCGTCGAGCATGTCCAGGACGGCCGGTGCGTCGGCCAGGCTGCCCGAACGGATCCGTATGTCATGTGCAGTGTCGTTCACGGCAGAAGCTTAGGCAGAGCCCTGCGAGCCCTCCGGGTCACTCCCCCTTTGTCAACCGCGTGATCCCCGCCGCCCGGTACGCCTCCGCCTCGTCCAGCGTCTCGTTGGCGAGGAGTGCCTCCGAGAGAGCGTCCAACTGGGCGCGGTGGTCGCGCAGTTGGCGGCAGGCCGCCTCGTAGCACTCGTCGACGATGCGGCGCATCTCGCCGTCGATCGCGTCGAGCGTCGAGGGCGCCGCGGCCAGGCCGTACGGGCTCTGGCCGTCGTTCGGGACCGCCGAGAGGCGGCCGACGCGCTCGCTCATGCCCCAGCGGGCGACCATGCCGCGGGCGATGTTGGTGACCTGTTCCAGGTCGTTCTCCGCGCCCGTGGTGATCTCGTCGAAGACGACCTGCTCGGCCGCCATGCCGCCGAGCGCGCCGATGATCCGGCCGCGCAGATACTCCTCGGTGTACGCGTACTTGTCGGCGTCCGGTGTCGACAGCGTGACACCGAGCGCGCGGCCGCGCGGCACGATGGTGATCTTGCGGACCGGGTCCGCGCCCGGCTGCAGCATGCCGAGCAGCGCGTGCCCGCTCTCGTGGTACGCGGTGCGCCGGCGCTCCTCGTCGGGCATCACCAGGGGCCGTTCGGCGCCGAGCTGCACCTTCTCGAGGGCGTCGGACAGGTCGGACCGACTCACCTCGGACTGCTTGCGCTTGACCGCGAGCAGGGCCGCCTCGTTGGCCAGGTTGGCGAGTTCGGCACCGGTCATACCCGGTGTCGTACGGGCGACCTGGGCGAGGTCGACGTCGTCCGCGAGCGGAATCTCGCGCGTATGGATCTCGAGGATGGCCTCACGGCCCTTGCGGTCGGGCGGGCTCACCATGACCGTGCGGTCGAAGCGTCCCGGCCGGGTGAGCGCCGGGTCGAGGATGTCGGCGCGGTTGGTGGCCGCGAGGACCACGACGCCCTCGGAACCGGAGAAGCCGTCCATCTCGGTCAGGATCTGGTTGAGCGTCTGCTCGCGCTCGTCGTGGCCGCCCATGCCGGAGCCGCCGCCGCGCGCCCGGCCGATGGTGTCGATCTCGTCGATGAAGATGATGGCGGGCGCCACCTTCCGCGCCTCGGCGAAGAGTTCGCGTACGCGCGAGGCGCCGACGCCCACGATCATCTCGATGAACTCGGAGGCGGAAGCGGAGAAGAACGGCACCTCGGCCTCGCCGGCGACAGCCCGTGCGAGCAGCGTCTTACCGGTTCCGGGAGGACCCGCGAGCAGCACACCACCGGGCATCTTGGCGCCCATCTTGCGGTACGCATCGGGGTTCTTGAGGAAGTCGACGACATCGTTGAGCTCGCCCTCGACCTCGTCGATGCCCGCGACATCCGCGAACGTGGTGCGCTTGCCGCCTTCCAACTCGACCGGCTTCGGCGGCTGTTTGCGCCCCAGCATGCCGCCCGCACCACCGCCCATCCCGGCAGCCATCCGGCGGGCCATGAACATCCACAGGCCGACGAGCACCAGGATCGGCAGGAGGGAGAGGAGCAGGTTGGTCAGGAGGCTCGGCTCCTTGTAGACCGGCTCCGCGGTGACGGTGACCTTCTGCTTGGTCAGCTCGTCCCAGATCTGGTCGTCCGCCCAGCTCGGGCGCTGGGTGATGAACTCCTGGTAGTTCCCCTTGCCGCCGTCGGGGACCTCGGCCTCCTTCTTCAGATCGCCCTGGATCTGGTCGCCCTTGGCGTAGATCTTCTCGACGTTGCCGGCGTTCAGCTGGCTGCTGAACTCGGTGTACGAGATCGTCTTGGGCTTGTCGTCGCCGAAGAAGCCGAGCAGCAGGTTGGTCAGCAGATAGACGAGCAGTGCCGTCCACAGCAGGCTGCGCCAGGACAGCTTCTTCTTGGGCGGGGGCGGCGGCGGTGCACCCTCGGAACGCCACGGCTGGTCGGTGCGGTCGCGCGGGGGCACGGGGCTGGGGGCTGTCACGCTCGCCATTATTCGAGAGACCGGCATTTCCGGCATTCCGTACTGTCTGGCGACGCGGGCACATCCACCGCCGCAGGACCCTTGCGCAATATCCAGGATCCTGGTTACTGTCGGCTGCGTGAACGGCATCGACGAGCGCTTCCTGACCCGCAACGGCCTCACCGCACGCCAGCTGGCGGTGCTGCTCCTCGGCCATGAGCCCGACACCCGGCTCCCCCGGCTGCGGGACTTCGCCGAAGAGCTGAAGGTCGGCAACGGCACGGTCCAGGCCGCCCTCCAGCTCCTGGAGGAATCGGGCGCCATCACCACCCAGGCCCGCGGCCACCTCGGCACGTTCCTGGTCCGCTCGGACCGCGCCATACTGTGGCGCCTCTCGGGCCTGGGCACGCTGCTCGCCGCGATGCCGCTGCCGTACTCACGGCGTTACGAAGGTCTCGCGACCGGACTCCGGAGCGCTTTCGAACAGGCCGGCGCCCCCTTCGCGATCACGTTCATGCGTGGTGCGACCGACCGGGTCACGGCGCTGGTCGAGCGGAAGGTCGACCTGGTCGTGCTCTCGCGCTTCGCCGCGGACCGGCTGATCGAGGCGGGCGAGCCGGTCGAGCTGGTCGCCGATCTCGGACCGGCCACCTATGTCGGCGCCCACGGGATACTCGTCCGCCAGGGCGCCGAGCCCACACGGCCCGGACTGCGGGTGGCGATCGACCATTCCTCGCAGGACCAGTCGATGCTCGTCGAGCGGGCCTTCGCGGGGCGCGACGACATCGAGTGGGTCGAAGCCTCGTACATGCAGCTGCGCGATCTCTTCCGGCAGGCCCGCGTGGACGCCACGGTCTGGAACATCGACGAGGTGGACCGGCTCGGCGGCGATGTCGTGGACGTGCTCCCGCTCGGCGACGAGATCACCCGCGAGCTCTCGCTGCGCAACTCCTCCGCCGCCATCGTCGGGCGCTCCGAGGGTGCGCACGCACTGGAGGCCGTACGGGACGGCCTGGATCTCTCGCTCGTGACCGCACTGCAGCAGGAAGTGCTGCGAGGCGAGCGGATCCCCTCGTACTGACCGAGTGCCGGACCACTTAAGGACCCGGTAGGGACAGGACCAAGGGCCCTCTTGAGAATCCAGAATCCTGGTTACTGTCCGAGGCAAGTGAAGGTCCAAGGCAAGTGAAGGTCCAAGGCAAGCGAAGGTCGAAGGCAGGGGAAGGAAATGGCTCAAGTGAAGGAAGGGAAGGTCATGGACGATCAGCTCGCTCTCCGCATCCGGCTGTTCCGTGAGAGCGGTCAAGTCCGGCCCGAGGTGGCCGACTTCGTGACCGCCGAGCTGAGCACGCTCGCCGACGAGGGCCGCCGGGTCACCGAGGAGACGGCGGGCATGCTCACCAGCCATCTGATGATGGCGCTCACCCGCCTCCTGGCCGGCGAGCCGATCGAGCAGTTCCTCACCGACGAGCAGGTACGGGCCGAACTCGCCGCCCACCCCGAGGCCGTGACCCGCGCCCGCGAGATCGCCGAGCGCGCCGGCACCGCACTGGGCGCCCAGCTCCCGGACTCCGAGATCAACTTCCTCGCGATGCACCTGGCCGTACTGGCCCAGCAGACATCCACCCGCTGAAACCCCGGAAACCACAGCTGAACCCCCGGAAACCACACACGAGAAGGACAGCACCATGACGAAGATCCTCACCGGCGGCGTCGGCAAGGTCGAGGTCGCGGACACGGTCAAGCAGCTCGGGCTCGAAGGCGTCGAGGTCGTCGTGTCCAGCGACATGGACGCCGCGATGAAACTCCGCGTGAACCAGGCCGACTTCTACCTCGGCACCTGCCACACCGGCGCCGGCGCCTCGCTCGGCGTCCTCGTCGGCCTGATGGGCCAGGCGGCCTGCCACACGTTCGGCCGGAGCGTCCCCACCGAGGACGAGGTCACCGCCCTGATCGCCGGCGGCAAGAAGGTGTTCGGCTTCGCCATGGACCAGATCGGCGAGGCAGCGCCGGTCATCGCCCGCGCCATAGCCGCACGCGGCTGAGACCCGCCGTAAGCACCCAGGGCACAAAGGAGTGACCCCGTGATCACCGCCGCCGTCCCGGCCGCCCCGGCCGCCTTCGCACAGAGCGACCCGCACTCCCTCCAACTGGCCGCGTCCAACCTGGACTTCACGCTGCCCCAGCAGCTGATGGTGATCGCGCTGTGTGCGCTCACCGCGTACATCTCGCATATGGCGCTGGCCGTCTTCAACGACGGTGTGCGGCCGTTCATGCTCGACTTCATCCAGAAGCGCACGACCCGCAGCGCCACCACGGCGGTGTCGTTCGGTCTCTCGGCCGGGTTCATCTTCGGCCTCGGTGCGCCGATGGCGCTGGTCTCCGGAGTGCTCAACCCCTGGCTGCTGTTCCTGCCCACGGACATCCTCGGCCTCCTGTCGCCGAAGAAGTGGCTGGCGCCGCTGCTCGGCGCGGGCTGGGGCGCGGTCGTGGTCTACGGGCTCGGCGGCGCGAACGATCTGGCGAAGAAGCTGCCCGTCGACTTCCTCGACGCGATGCAGCAGATGTCGACGCCGATCCTCTTCCTGTTCGCGCTCTTCCCCGTGCTCGCGGTCACCAAGCAGTTCGGCCGGCTGCGCGGCGGCATCGTCGGTGTGATCGAGCTGGCGCTCGTGGTCATGACGATGAAGCTCTGGCCGACCGTGTTCCCGGGCGCGATCGCCATGGCCGTCGGTGTGCTTGCGCTCATCGGCTTCGCCATCGACAAGGACCTCAAGCAGCGCAGGGCCGACAAGGCCGCCGGAGTCTCGTACGAACTCCCCGAGGGCGTCGAGGACCCGATGGCCTCGCTGTTCAGCGCGAGCGCGGCCAGGCTGCGCAAGTACCTGCCGCTGTTCATGGTGCTCGGCGCCGGTGTCTGTGTCCTCGCGCAGATGAAGATCTTCGGCGGCGGCGAGGCGACCAGCTTCCTGATCGCCAAGGGCCAGTACGCGGAGGCCGCGCAGGTCGACTTCTACCGGGTGTTCGGCTTCATCCCGCTGATCGCGACCACCGCGCTCGCCTCGGGTGCGTACGGCATCGCGGGCTTCACCCTCGCGTACCCCATCGGCTATCTGATGCCGAACCCGTTCCTCGCCGCTCTCGCCGGCGCCGCGGTCTTCGCCCTCGAAGTCCTGGCCCTGTCGTACATCGGCAAGGCACTCGGCAAGCTCCCCAGCGTCCGCGACTCCTCGGAGCACCTGCGCAGCGCGATCAGCGAGGCGCTCGGACTCGCGATCCTCTTCGGTTCGCTGATGGCGGCCAACGCGATGGGCGGCGGCCTCGGCATCCTCATCTGCGGCGGTCTCTACCTGATGAACGAGGCCATGGGACGCCCGGTCGTGAAGATGGCCGCCGCGCCGGTCGCGGTGATCATCGGCGGCATCGTCCTCAACCTCCTGTACTGGATGGACCTGTTCACCCCGATCAAGGGCTGACCTCGGGAGCACGACAGCCGCCACCAGAACAGCAGTAAGGCGTACGACATGAACCACCTGCAGACCGTTCTCGGCCCCCTCGCCCCCACCGACGTGCACGGTCCCGCACTCGCCCACGAACATCTGGCCCTCGACCTGGACCGCTCCGGCGACCGGGCCGCCGTCCTCGACCCGCAGGCGCACGGGCCGCGGATCACCGAGGAACTCACCTCTCTGCGCGAGGAGTTCGGCCTCGCTCTCGTCATCGAGCTGACCTGCCGGGGCATGGGCCGCGACGTCGAGGCACTGGCCCGTATGGCGAAGGACTCGGGGGTCGCGGTCGTCGCGGCGACCGGCTGGTACTACGAGCCCTTCCACCCCGAGGAGATCGGCGACGCCAGCGCCGAGCAGCTCGCGGGCACCCTGATCCATGAGATCGACGGCGGGATCGGCGCCACGGGCATACGGCCGGGGGTCATCGGCGAGGTCGGCAGCCACGGTGATACGCCGAGCGAACCGGAGACGCGTTCGCTGCTCGCCGCAGCCCGGGCGGCCTCGGCCACCGGGCTCTCGGTGGCCACCCACGCCCAGCTGGGGCGCGGCGGTCTCGCCCAGCTCGACCTCCTGACCGGCGCGGGCCTGGCCCCGCACCGGATCTCGATCGGGCACCAGGACCTCCTCGACCGGCCGTCCGTACACCGGGAGTTGGCGGCGAGCGGCGCGTACGTGGCCTTCGACACCGTGGGCAAGGAGAGCTATCAGCCCGACGCGACCCGGCTGCGACTGCTCCTGCAGCTCCTGGAGGCCGGCCACGCCGACCGGGTGCTGCTCAGCTGCGACATCTCGCGACACGGCTATCTGGAGTCCGAAGGCGGCACGGGGTACGGCCACTTGTTCCGTACGTTCCTGGGGCAGGCCAGGGCCGCCGGGGTCGACGAGGACCTGATCGATCTGATGACGCGCCGCAATCCGGTGCGCTTCCTGACGGGCGCCGCCGCCCACGAGGACGTATGAGATGAAGCTCCCCGAGACCTTTCCTCTCGCGACCGTCCCGCTCGACGAGGCGATCGCCAAGCAGTTCCGGCTCCTGGAGTGCACGGCCGCCCACTTCGAGGGCGAGCAGCTGTTCAGCGCCGACGCCGGTGTCGTGCCCGGGCTCGGCAGGCCGCGTACGACCGCCCGCGTCGAGGCCGTGCTCGCCGAGTTCTTCGGCGCCGAGGACGCGGCGCTCGTCCAGGGCGCGGGCACCGGAGCGATCCGGGCCGCGCTCACCACCGCGCACGGCCCCCTGCTCATCCACAGGGCGCCGGTCTACCGGAGCACCGAGGTCACCTTGCGCGGCCTGGGCATGGAGACGGTCGAGGTCGACTTCAACGACCGCGCGGCGCTGGCCGAAGCCCTTGCATCCGGCCGCTTCACCTGGGCCTACGTGCAGCACACCCGCCAGCGCCTGGGCGACTCGTACGACCCGGGCGAGGTCCTCGCGGCCTGCCGCGCTGCCGGGGTGCGCACCATCGTGGACGACAACTACGCGGTACTGCGCACGCCCGCGGCCGGGGTCGAACTCGGCGCCGACGCCTCGTGCTTCTCCCTCTTCAAGCTGCACGGGCCCGAGGGCGTGGGCGTCGTGGTCGGCGCCCGTGACCTGGTGGCACGGGTGCGGGCCGACAACTACTCGGGCGGCGGCCAGGTCCAGGGCCACCAGGCCCTTGACGCGCTGCGGGCCCTGACCCACGTACCCGTCATGTGGTCGGTGCAGTCGCAGGTCGGGGCCGAGGTCGCCGAGCGGCTCGCGGCCGGCGAGGTCGAGGGTGTGGCGGAAGTGCGGATCGCCAACGCGCAGGACCGCTGCCTTCTCGTACGTCTCGACCGTCCCGTCGCCCGTGAACTGCCCGCCGTCGCCGCGAAGTTCGGCGCCGCCCCCTATCCCGTGGGCTCCAACTCGCGCTACGAGATCGCCCCGCTCTTCTACCGGATGTCGAGCTCGTCCCTCGACGACGCACCCGAACTCGCCGACTGGACCGTACGGATCAACCCCATGCGGGCAGGCGCCGACCTGGTGATCGGAATCCTGCGCCAGGCCCTCGGCGAGCTGCGCACGACGAGCGCGCCCCCAAGCGACCAGCCGCACTCGCCCCGCACCGACAAGCCCTTCGCGCCCCACAGCAAGGACTGAACGCCCTGTGTTCCTCGACACCCTCCTCGCACGCAACCCCGCTCTGGCCGATGCGGCGGCCGAGCTGCACCGTTCGGGGGCGATCCCCCCGGACACGTACGTCATGGACCTCGACGCGGTCGAGGCCAACGCCGCACTGCTCGCCGCCGAGGCCGACCGCCTCGGGCTCACCCTGTGGTTCGTGGTCAAGCAGTTCGGGCGCAATCCCGAGCTGATCAAGGCGATCGCCCGGCACATCCCGAAGTTCGCGGCGATCGACCCGCCCGAGGCCCGCGTCCTGCACGACGCGGGCGCCCGGGCCGGAAACCTCGGCCATCTGGTGCAGATCCCGCACCGCCGGCTCCCTGAACTGCTCGCCTGGCGCCCGGAGACGGTCACGGTCTTCGACCTGGCGAACGCCCGGGCCGTATCGGATGCGGCGCGTGAACTCGGCTTCGTACAGGATGTGCTGATCCGTCTGGAGGGCGCGCCCGGCGCGGTGTACCCCGGGCAGGAAGGCGGTGTGCCGCTCGATGCCCTGGACGCGTTCGCGGCCGAGGCGGAACGGCTCGACGGCATCCGGATCGCGGGCGTGACCGCCTTCCCGTGCGTCCTGTGCGACCCGCGGGACGGCACCCCGCGTGCCACCGCCAACTTCGAACTCGCCCTCAAGGCAAGGGAATTGCTCGCCGGGCGCGGCCACAGCGGTCTCAAGCTCAGCGCCCCGAGCGCCACCTCGATGGCCTCGCTCCCGCTGCTCGCCTCCCTGGGCGCCACGCACGGCGAGCCCGGCCACGCCCTGACCGGCACCACCCCGCAGCACGCGGTCGATCCCGGTCAGCCGGAGACGCCCGCGTACGTGTACGTCACCGAGGTCGCCCACACGCTCGCCGACGGCCGGCCCGCGGTGTACGGCGGCGGCTTCTACCCGCGCGCCGGCATCAAGGAGGCGCTGCTCCCGCGGACTGGCGCCCGGCTCACCGTCCTCGACTCCCCCGCCGAGAACATCGACTACTACCGGCTCCTCGAAGCCTCCCCGGAAGGCGAGGCCCGCGCGGGCGACACGGCCCTGCTCGCCTTCCGTACGCAGATCTTCGTGACCCGCAGCAATGTCGCGGTCGTCGCCGGCCTTTCGACCGGCAGCCCACGGCTGACCGGCCTGTACGACGCGCTGGGCCGCCGGCACGACCCAGTGGGCGTACCGCACCCGGAGGCGACGGCATGAGCCGCACGGTCATCGTCGTCATCGACGGTTTCGGCGTGGGCGCGATGCCCGACGCCGGCGTCCTGCGCCCCGGCGATCTGGCCGCCGACACCTGCGGCCACGTCCTCGACCACTGCGGGCGCACCCTGTACCTGCCCGCCCTGGGAAAGCTCGGCCTGGGCCTCGTCCACCCGCACGCCGGCCTGGCCCGCAGCACACCGCTGCCGGTCGCGGCGGGGCGCGCGGCGCTCGGCTACCCGGGCGCCGACACCTTCGCCGGGCATCAGACGATGATGGGCGCCGACTTCAGCAAGGTGACGGTGGCGCGGCTCGCGGAGCACCTGGACGAGGTGGGGTCCGCGCTGCGCGCGGCCGGCCATCGGGTCGAACTCCTCGACGGAAAGCCGCTGTTGGTGGTCGACGGCGCCGTACTCGTCCACGACAACCTCGAAGCCGACCCCGGCATCAACTGGAACACCTCCGGGCGCCTGGAGGACTTCTCCTTCGCGTCGATCCTCTCCATCGCGCGTACGGTGCGGACGGTCGCACCGGTCGCCCGGGTCATCGCGGTCGGCGGTCACGCGACGGCTCCGCTCTCCTCGTACGTACGCGAAGGAGACGCCTCGACCGTCGGGCTCGACACCCCGGCCAGCGGGTTCTACCGCAACGGCGGGCTCGAAGTGCAGCACCTGGGCGCGGAGTTGGACCACACGCGCCAGCTGCCCGCCCTGGCCGCGGCCGCGGGGATCCCGGTCACGCTGGTCGGCAAGGCGGCCGACATCCTGGAGTGCGCCGCGGCGGTACGGCGGCCGGCGGTGCCCACCTCGGAGGTGCTCGCCCACACCCTGGAGGCGGCCCGGCGGCCCGGCCTGGTCGTGGCCAACGTCCAGGAGACGGATCTGGCCGGCCACCAGCAGGACGTACGCCGCTTCGGCGAGGTCCTCGAACAGGTGGACGCGGGCCTCCTGGAGCTCCTGTCCCTCCTGGACTCGCCTCACGACCGTCTGATCGTTACGGGCGACCACGGCAACGACCCGACGATCGGCCACGCGTACCACACACGCGAGTACGTCCCGGTCCTGATCCACCGGCCGTCGGCGCCCGGCGTGGAACTCCTGCCGGACGCGGGGTCGTTGGCGGACGTGGGCGCCACGGCGGCGCTCTCACTCGGCCTCGATCCGGCGGGTCTCGCGAACGGGGTGGCCTACGGCCCCGCGCACCGAACGGCAACGGGCCCGGCCCACCGAAACGGCGACCCGGACCCGTACCCGTAAAACCAGAGGGGCTCAGCCCATGAACTTCTTGAACTCGTCCGGAAGCTCGAAGTCCTTGCCGCCCTGCTCACCCGCCGGCAGCCCGAACGCCCCACCGCTCTGGGCCGCCTGCTCCCGCTTGGCCTGAGCAGCCTGCTCCTCGGCCTTGCGCTTCATCGGGTTCCCCGACTTGCGCTTGCCCTTGGCCTGCTTCTGCTGCTTCTTCTGCCGGCCGGGACCGCCACCCATGCCCGGCATCCCGGGCATACCCGGCATGCCGCCGCCCTGCGCCATCCGCGACATCATCTTGCGCGCCTCGAAGAACCGCTCGACCAGGTTCTTGACCGCGCTGACCTCGACACCGGAACCCTTGGCGATACGGGCACGGCGCGAACCGTTGATGATCGTGGCGTCCGCACGCTCCGCCGGCGTCATCGACTTGATGATGGCCGCGGTGCGGTCGACGTCGCGCTCGTCGATGTTGTTGATCTGGTCCTTGATCTGGCCCATGCCCGGCAGCATGCCGAGCAGCTTCGAGATCGAGCCCATCTTCCTGACCTGCTCCATCTGAGCCAGGAAGTCGTCGAGCGTGAAGTCCTTGCCGCCCTTGGCGCTCTGCAGCTTGGCGGCCATCTTCTCGGCCTCGGCCTGCGAGAAGGTCTGCTCGGCCTTCTCGATCAGGCTGAGCATGTCGCCCATGCCGAGGATGCGGGACGCCATGCGGTCCGGGTGGAACGCGTCGAAGTCGTCCAGCTTCTCGCCGTTGGAGGCGAACATGATCTGGCGGCCGGTCACGTGCGCGATCGAGAGCGCGGCACCACCGCGGGCGTCACCGTCGAGCTTGGAGAGCACCACGCCGTCGAAGCCGACACCGTCGCGGAAGGCCTCGGCGGTGTTGACCGCGTCCTGACCGATCATCGCGTCGACGACGAAGAGGACCTCGTCGGGCTTGACCGCGTCGCGGATGTCCGCGGCCTGCTGCATCAGCTCCTGGTCGATACCGAGACGGCCGGCGGTGTCGACGATGACCACGTCGTACTGCTTGGTCTTGGCGTACTCGATGGAGTCCTGGGCGACCTGGACCGGGTCGCCGACACCGTTGCCGGGCTGCGGGGCGTAGATGCCCACGCCGGCGCGCTCGGCGACGACGCTGAGCTGGTTGACGGCGTTGGGGCGCTGCAGGTCACAGGCGACGAGCAGCGGCGCGTGGCCCTGCCCCTTCAGCCAGCGGCCGAGCTTTCCGGCGAGCGTGGTCTTACCGGCACCCTGCAGACCCGCGAGCATGATCACGGTCGGGCCGGACTTGGCGAAGCGCAGCCGGCGGGTCTCGCCGCCGAGGATGCCGACGAGCTCCTCGTTGACGATCTTGATGACCTGCTGCGCCGGGTTCAGCGCCTGGGAGACCTCGGCGCCGGTGGCGCGCTCCTTGATCTGCTTGATGAAGGCGCGTACGACGGGCAGCGCGACGTCGGCCTCGAGCAGCGCGATACGGATTTCCCGTGCCGTGGCGTCGATGTCCGCCTCGCTGAGGCGACCCTTGCCGCGGAGGTTCTTGAATGTCGCTGCGAGGCGGTCGGAGAGAGTATCGAACACGGCGGTCGCGAATCCTCGGGTCGGTGGGTGCGGGCGGTGAATCGCCTTCCAGGGTATCTGGCCGCGCCAGTGGGCCGTCCGTGCGTATGGAACTAGCTGTCCGTACCTACGGAACTACTCGGCCCACCTGTCCTCGGCCTCCTACCGCAGCGCCCCCTCCACCGACCGCACCACCTCCGCCGCATCAGCAGCGACCAGCGGCGCCCCCTGCGCATCCGTCACGTAGAACGCGTCCACCGCGTTGGACCCCAGCGTGCTGACATGTGCGGAGCGCACCATCACCCCGGCGCCCTCCAGCGCCCGCCCGATCCGGTGCAGCAGCCCCGGTGCGTCCTGGGCCCGCACCTCGATCACGGTCGCGAGGCGCGAGGCCGCCGGTGCGACCGACACCCGGGCCGGTGGCGCCACCGCGCCACGGCGGCGGGGATAGGCAGCGTCCCGTTCGGCGAGGCGGGCCGCGATGTCCAAGGACCCGTCGAGGGCCCGTACGAGATCGGCGCGCAGCCGGGCCGCCTCGGGCAGCGAGCCGTACTCGGCGGCCACCCGCCACTGGAGCAGCAGCACGGACGCGGCACCGGCCCCGGAGCCGACCTCGTCCGGCAGGGAGATCGCCCCCAGATCCGCCGTCCGCACGGTGAGCCGGTGCATCGCGAGCACACCCGCGACCGCGGGCAGCACCCCCGGCTGGTCCGGCACGGCCACCAGGAGCTCGACTCCGACCGGTTCGTCCGAGGCGCCCGCTTCCATCTGCGCACGCAGCGAAAGGACCGGAGCCCCGGTACGGAACGCCTCCAGCGCGAGCCGCTCCTGCTCCACGGTGTTCGGCACCTGCAAGGGATCCGGCACCGGATCGCCGGCGAGCAGCGCCCCCACTCGCTTCACCAGGTCGGCCACCAGGGACCCCCGCCACGTCGACCACGCGGCGGGCCCGGTGGCCAGCGCGTCCGCCTCGGTCAGCGCGTGAAGGAGCTCCAGCGTGGAAGCCGACCCCACGGCTTCGGCGACCGACCGGATCGTCGCCGGATCGTCCAGGTCGCGCCGGGTCGCGGTGTCGATCAGGAGGAGGTGATGGCGTACGAGCGTCGAGAGGACCTCGACATCCGCGCGCTCGAAGCCGATCCGCGCGGCCACGTCCCGTGCGATGACCTCTCCCGCCTCGGAGTGGTCCCCGGGCCAGCCCTTGCCGATGTCGTGCAGCAGCGCGGCCACGAGCAGCAGGTCGGGCCGGTGCACCCGGCGCGTCAGCTCGGCCGCCTGGACCGCGGCCTCCACGAGATGCCGGTCGACGGTCCAGGTGTGCACGGCATTGCGCTGCGGCCGGCACCGCACCCGCTCCCAGTCGGGAAGCAGCCGGGTGATCAGGCCCTCGGCCTCCAGGGCCTCCCACACCGCGACCGTCGGCCGCCCGGCCCCGAGCAGCGTCACGAACTGCTCGCGCGCCTCGGCCGGCCACGGCGTGGACAAGGGACGTGCCGCGCTCGCAAGCGCCCGTACGGCGTGCAGGGAGAGCGGAAGACCGGCCTGTGCGGCTGCCGCCGCGGCCCGCAGCGGCAGCACCGGATCGCGCTCGGGCCGCGCGACACGGGCGAGGACGACCTCGCCGTCCTGCTCGACCACTCCCTCCGCCAGCGGAGTCCGCTCCGGAGCGGGTTTCGAGCCGAGCATGGCCCGCAGCCGCGGCTTCGCCTTGCGCGAGCGCAGCACCCGGCTCACCTCGCGCCAGGTCACATCGCTCGCGTACGAGATGGTCCGGGCCGCTTCGTATACCTGACGCAGCAGTGCGTCGGCGTCCAACAGGCCAAGAGCGGAAGCGACTTGATCCTGCTCTTGCAGAGCGAGCCGATCCGTGGCCCGCCCGGTCACCAGATGCAGCGCGTCGCGTACGTCGAGCAGGTGCCTGCGTGCCTCGTCGAGCCCGGCGCGTGGCGCGTCGGCCAGCCAGGACGCCGCCACCGCCCGCAGCGCGGTCGCGTCCCGCAGCCCGCCACGCGCCTCCTTGAGGTCGGGTTCGAGCAGATACTGCAACTCGCCCTGCCGCTCGGCCCGTTCGTCGCACAGCTCCCGGAGCTCACCCAGCCTGCGCGGCGCTTGGTTCCGCCAGTCGGCAAGGACGGCGGTGCGCAGTCCGGCCGTGATCCCCAGATCACCGGCGACATGCCGTGCGTCGAGGAGGCCGAGCTGGACCTTGAGATCCTCCCCGGCCGTCTTGCGCGCCTCCCCCGCCGTACGCACGGAGTGGTCGAGCGCGAGCCCGAGGTCCCACACCGGGTACCAGATGCGGTCGGCCAGCGCGGCGAGCGCTCCGGCGTCCGCGCTGCCGTCGTGCAGGAGCAGCAGATCGAGGTCGCTGCGCGGCGACAGCTCGCCCCGCCCGTATCCCCCGACCGCGACCAGCGCCGTCCCCTTCAGCGGTTGCGCGGAGAACAGGCCGGCCAGCCAGTCGTCCGTGAGGCGCGCCAGGGCCGCACGGCGCGGCGGCCCGGACTGCTCCCCCTGAAGGAGGCGCAGCCGGGCCGCCGCATAGCCACTGGGTCCTGAATCCCCCTGAGATTCCGTCACGGTGTCCGTAGTCGTCACCCAGCAGCTCCTTGCCTGTTCAGTTGCCCGTTCAGAGCGCGTCGGGCCCGCGCTCGCCGGTGCGGACACGTACCGCCGTCTCCACCGGAATCGACCAGACCTTGCCGTCACCGATCTTGCCGGTACGGGCGGCCTTCACGACGACATCGATCAGCTGCTCGGCGTCGTCGTCCTCGACCAGTACCTCGATACGGATCTTGGGCACGAGGTCCACCGTGTACTCGGCACCCCGGTACACCTCGGTGTGTCCGCGCTGGCGGCCGTAGCCGCTGGCCTCGGTGACGGTCAGCCCGTGCACCCCGAAGGCCTGCAGGGCCTCCTTGATCTCGTCGAGCCGGTGCGGCTTCACGACCGCGGTGATGAGCTTCATGCGTCAACCTTCTTTGCGGGTGCGCTGCTGTCCTGGGCTGCGGCGGGCGGTGCGGGGACCGCCGCGGTACGGGAGGCCGTACCGCCGCCCGCGCCGCTGAAGTCGTAGGCGGACTCGGCGTGTTCGACCGTGTCGACACCCGTGACCTCGTCGTCCTCGGAGACCCGCATCCCGATCGTCTTGTCGATGACGAAGGCGAGGATGGCAGAGACCACCAGGGAGTACGCAAGGACTCCGAAGACACCCGCGGCCTGCTTGCCCAGCTGCGAGGCGTCGCCACCGTAGAAGAGACCCTTGACGTCGCTCTGCACACCGCCGGTGGCGAAGAAGCCGACGAGCAGCGAGCCCACGACACCGCCGACGAGGTGGACACCCACGACATCGAGCGAGTCGTCGTAGCCGAACTTGAACTTGAGGCCGACGGCCATGGCGCACAGGACACCCGCGATGGCACCGACGGCGATCGCACCGAGCGGCGAGACAGCACCGCCGGACGGGGTGATGGCGACCAGACCGGCCACCGCGCCGGAGGCGGCACCAAGGGTGGTGAACGCGCCGTGCCGGATCTTCTCGTACGCGAGCCAGGCCAGCATCGCGGCGGCGGTCGCCACCTGCGTGTTGACGAACATGACCGCGCCCACACCGTCGTCGTTGCCCAGCCAGGAACCGGCGTTGAAGCCGAACCAGCCGAACCACAGCAGACCGGCGCCGAGCATCACGAGCGGCAGGGAGTGCGGCCGCATCGGGTCCTTCTTGAAGCCGACCCGCTTGCCGATCACGAGGATCACACCGAGCGCCGCGGCACCCGCGTTGATGTGCACGGCGGTACCGCCGGCGAAGTCGATGACGCCGAGCTCGAAGGCCCAGCCGCCCGCGCCCCATACCCAGTGCGCGACCGGGAAGTAGACGACCGTGGCCCACAGGGCGATGAACAGCGCCCACGCGGTGAACTTCACGCGGTCCGCGAGCGCACCGCTGATCAGGGCGGGCGTGATGATCGCGAACATCAGCTGGAAGACGGCGAAGACATAGACGGGGATGGTGTACCCGGGCCAGAGCTCGGTGATCCCGAGGCCGCTGAGGCCGAGGAAGTCGCCCTCCCAGCCGATGATGCCGCCCTTGTCGGTGCCGAAGGCCATGCTGAAGCCGTACAGGACCCACAGGATCGTGACGATCCCGAGGCTGATGAAGCTCATCATCAGCATGTTCAGCGTGCTCTTGACGCGGACCATGCCTCCGTAGAAGAAGGCAAGTCCAGGCGTCATCAGCATCACCAGGGCGGAGCAGATGAGCATGAACCCGGTGTTGGCAGACGAGAGCGTGGGCTCCTCTGCGGCGATCATGATGCCTGGGGGCATCGGCGTCTCCTCGTCGTCGTATGCGGCCCGTGCGGGCGAAGCTCTGCGTGCATGAGGGGTGGGCCGTCGGGTGGGCCGTTCTTCGGGCGGTCGGGCGGGCCCTAGGAGTCGGCCGGTTATGCGCCAGAGATTCCCGCAGCGCCGTTTCGGCGGATGCCGCTCGATGTTTCGCGGCAGTGACGAAGAGGTCGCGCGTGTTACGCGTACATGAACTGCCCCTGTGGGGCGGCTTGTCCGCTTCTATCCTGTGCAGCACACAAAAAACCCGGCCGCGGGGGCCATCCGGTTGACCTGGCGGTGGGGGAGCCGAGTCGGGTGATCCGGGATGGCCGGCCGCGGCCGGTGTCCATGGGGGGCTGCTCAGGGCGACGGGGTCAGACGGCCTCCGCCGCCTCGGGCAGCTGCCGGGCGAGCCGGTCGGTCAGGTCCACGAGCTTGTTGTCCTCGCCGAACTCCCGGACCACGGAGTCGAGGGTCTTGCGCAGCCGGGTGTTGACCCGCTCGGAGCGCACCTTCCTGGCCACACCCAGCGCCTTCTCCGCGAGCGCCACGCTCTGCTCGGGCTCTTTCTGCAGCAGGTGCACGGTGGCCATGCCGATCAGATTCAGCGCATACGAACGCTGGTGCTCGGCGTCCTTGGCGAAGAGCTCGACCGCACGCTCCATGACGGGCTGGGCGAGCGAGGCGTACGTGGGGCTGCGGCCCGCGACATAGGCGAGATCGCGGTACGAGTGCGCGTTCTCCCCGTTGAGCTCGGCCTCGGAGAAGAAGCGGATCCAGTCCGGCTCGGGCTCATGCGCCTCGAGGGCGTCGGCGAAGGTGTCCTCGGCCATCCTGACGGCCCGCTTGGTCTTGCTGGGCTGGCCCATATTGGCGTACGCCCGGGCCTCCATCGCATACAGCATCGCCTGGGTGCGCGGGGTGGCGCAGTCCCGACTTCCGTACTGCGCGAGGTGGATGAGCTCCAGGGCGTCATCCGGCCGGCCGAGGTGGATCATCTGCCGGCTCATCCCCGACAGGACGTACGAGCCGAGCGGCTTGTCCCCGCCTTCCTTGGCGGCGTGCAGCGCGAGCACGAAGTACTTCTGCGCGGTGGGCTGCAGGCCCACGTCATAGCTCATCCACCCGGCCAGCTCGGCCAGTTCGGCCGCGATCTTGAAGAGCCGGCGCCGGGTCTCCTCGGTCTGCGGCTCCTGCAGCAGATCCGTCACCTCGTGCAGCTGTCCTACGACGGCCTTGCGCCGTAGACCACCGCCGCACTGCGCGTCCCACTGCCGGAACATCACCGTGGTCGACTCGAGCAGATCCAGCTCGGGCCCGGAGAGCCGGCCGCCGCGCCGGATCGGCACGGGCGCCTCGGGGGCGGCGGAGCCGGCCGGGGTGGGCACCAGCCAGCGCTGCATCGGCTCGATCAGGGCGGGGCCCGCCGCGAGCGAGAGCGAGGTGCCGAGGAACCCGCGCCGCGCGAGCATCAGGTCGCTGCGGGAGAACTCGCTGATCAGCTCGACGGTCTGGTCCCCGGTCCAGGGCAGGTCCACGCCGGATACGGAGGGCGCCTGGTGGGCCGAGCGCAGCCCCAGGTCCTCGACGGCGACCACACAGCCGAAACGCTCGGAGAACAGCTCCGACATGATCCGCGGGATCGGCTCACGCGGCTGCTCGCCGTCGAGCCAGCGGCGTACGCGCGAGGTGTCGGTGGAGATGTGGTTGGCACCCATCTGGCGCGCGCGACGGTTGACTTGGCGCGCGAGCTCACCCTTGGACCAGCCGCTGCGCACGAACCAGGACGTCAGCTGCTCGTTGGGGCGCTTCTCGGCCTGCGTGCCGCCGCCTCCCGTGCCGCCCACTGGAACGCCCCCATCCCTGATGTCGCCGATACCGCCGGACACCGAGCCGTACGCATACGCCCCGGCTCGGACCGTACACACCTCAAGTCCTTACAGGATGCCGGGAGTTGAGTCCCCCTGTCCGGCAGTTGCTCACCCGTCGAACAGGAAACCGACTTGCCCCCGGCATACCCACGACCGCGAACGGCCCGGGCTTGTGCACTGAAAGTAATCCTACGATCACCCCTCCGGCGAGGGCGTTCCAAGAAACGCCACCTTTCGCCACCCCTTCGAATGAACTCAGTTGCGGCTACACGCGATTCACTTGACACATGACGGACCGGAGTGGGCGGAGCGATGCACACCGGGGCGCGCACCAATCTCCGCACCACCCCTGACCATCCCTGGCGCCACACCCGACCATGGGGCGCCGTTATACGGAGAGTCAGGGGTGAACTCCGGCTCGTAACCATGGACGTGCTCGACCCGTTGGAGGGGGCATGGGCTTCACTATCGGCGGCAGCCGCGGCATCCGCGAGACCCGCACCGGTGCGCGGCGACGCGGCCGCATGTCCGAGTGCACGGCCGTGGCCGAGTTCACCGGGTTGTGGGGCTGGGCGGTCGTCCCGGGTGCCCGCGCCGCGTCCGGGAGTTGCTCCTGCGGCGATACGCGATGTGCGGCACCCGGCGCGCATCCGCTGAGCTTCGCCGGCGAACTGCCCGCGGGCGCCACCCTCGACGAAGTCACCCGCGCCTGGGGCGAGTTCCCCGGCGCCGCCGCGATGCTCCCGGCCGGCCGCACCTTCGACATCCTCGAGGTCTCCGAGTCGGCGGGCCGCCGCGCCCTGATCCGCCTGGAACGGATGGGCCTGCCCCTCGGCCCGGTGATCTCCACCCCGGACCGGCGCGCGTGGTTCTTCGTGGCCCCCGGCGCCGCCGCCGAACTGCCCTCGCTGCTCTACCGGATGGGCTGGGACGACGCCGACCTGGACCTGCGAGGCCTGGGCCGCGGCGACTTCATCACCGCTCCCCCGTCCGACCGCGCCGGCCTCGGCCCGGTCCGCTGGCTGCGCGCCCCGGCCCTCGACTCGGCATCCAACCCGCCTCAGGCGCGCCTCGTGCTCGGGGCGCTGGCGTACGCGTCACACCGGACGGGGCCGCGGCGGCTGGGCTGAGCTTGGGGGCGGGTCCGGGTCCGGTCCGGGTCCGGGTGGGTTGGGGCTCCGGGGGCGGGATGGCTGGGCTGGGTGGTGGGTGCGGCGAGTGATTCGGGGACCATTTGCCTACGAGTGCACCCGGAATGTCCGGTTTGCGCGAGACAATTGGTCCCCCATACGCGCGGAAGGGCCCGCTCCCGGTGAGGAGCGGGCCCTTCCTGCGTGCGGGGTGGGGGCTAGTCGCCGATCAGGGCGTCGACGAAAGCCTCGGGTTCGAACGGGGCCAGGTCGTCCGGGCCCTCGCCGAGGCCCACGAGCTTGACCGGGACGCCGAGTTCGCGCTGCACCGCGACCACGATGCCGCCCTTGGCGGTGCCGTCGAGCTTGGTGAGCACGATGCCGGTGATGTCCACGACCTCGGCGAAGACACGGGCCTGGACCAGGCCGTTCTGGCCGGTGGTGGCGTCGAGCACGAGCAGCACCTCGTCCAGCGGGGCGTGCTTCTCGACGACGCGCTTGACCTTGCCGAGCTCGTCCATGAGTCCGGTCTTGGTGTGCAGACGCCCGGCGGTGTCGATGAGCACCACGTCGACGCCCATCTCCTTGCCCTCCTTCACCGCGTCGAACGCGACGGAGGCCGGGTCGCCGCCCTCGGGCCCGCGCACGGTGTAGGCACCGACGCGCTCACCCCAGGTCTGCAACTGGTCGGCGGCCGCGGCACGGAAGGTGTCGGCGGCGCCGAGCACGACGGTGTTGCCGTCGGCGACCAGGACGCGGGCCAGCTTGCCGGTGGTGGTGGTCTTGCCGGTGCCGTTGACGCCGACGACCATCACGATGCCCGGGGTCTCCCGGTCGTTGTGGGTCTTGACCTCGCGGTCCATGTCGGGGCCGACCAGCGTCAGGAGCTCCTCGCGCAGCAGGGCGCGCAGCTCCTCGGGCGTACGCGTGCCGAGCACCTTCACGCGCTCGCGCAGGCGCTCGACCAGCTCCTGCGTGGGCGCGACACCGACGTCCGCGGTGAGCAGGGTGTCCTCGATCTCCTCCCAGGTGTCGTCGTCGAGGTGCTCGCGCGAGAGCAGCGAGAGCAGCCCCTTGCCGAGCGAGTTCTGGGAGCGGGCGAGCCGGGCGCGCAGCCGGACGAGCCGTCCGGCGGTGGGCTCCGGGACCTCGATCTCCGGGGTGCGTTCGAGCTCCTCGACGACCGGCTCGGCTTCCTCGGCCGGGGCCTCGGCCTTGGGGAGCTCCACCTCCTCGATCGTGCGGCGCGGCTCTTCGCGCGGCTCCGCGGCCTCTTCGCCGACATGCGGCTCGGCCGGGGGCGCGGTGATGGTCGGCGTGGTCGACGGGGACGAGGGCGGCAGCTGCTTCTTCTTGCGGCCGCTGACCACGAGCCCGCTGATCGCACCGACCGCGACCAGGGCGATGACTACAGCAAGGATGACGATTTCCATAACCCACCCAGTATCAGCCACGGACCGCCCGAGGTCGCCGCCTGTAGGTTCCCACCAAGGACCAAGGCCTCTATTTGGTCTTTTTCGGGCGAATGTACGATGATGGGCGACTCCCCACCCCAGCCACCCGACGTTGCTGTGGCACCCCCCTCCCCCCACGGAGCATGTGCATGTCCGCGTCCAAGAGCGCCACCGCCGCCCCGCAGAGCGAGAGCGCGATAGAGACCCGGGGCCTCGAACCGGTCCCCGACAACGAGCGCACCGGCAAGATACGCGAGCTGTTCCCGACCTGGGTCGCGGCCAACATCAGCGTGCTGCTCCTGACCATGGGCGCCGGCCTGGTGGTCTTCAACGGTCTGAACTTCTGGCAGGTCCTGATCGTCGCCGCGGTCGCGCCGATCGTCTCGTACGGCATCGTCGGTCTGATCTCGATCGCGGGCAAGCGCGGCGGCTCCCCGGGCATGGCCCTCTCGCGCGCGGTCTTCGGCCAGCGCGGCAACCTCTTCCCCGGCTCGCTGATCTGGGTCGCCCGCTGGGGCTGGGAGACCATCAACGCGGTCACCGGTGCGTACGCGATCCTGACGGTGCTCGACCTGGTCTTCGGCATCAAGTCCAACACCGCGCTGATCGTCGTCACCCTTCTGGTCTTCGTGGCCCTGACCTTCGTGGTCTCCGGCCTCGGCATCAACGCCCTGCGCGTGTGCAGCAAGTGGTCCACGTACCTCTTCGGGGCCTTCAGCGTCCTCGTGCTCGTCTACCTGATCGCGAACACCGACTGGTCCGCCGTCTTCGACAAGCCGGCCGGTTCGGCCGCGATGGTCGTCGCGGGCATCGGCATGATCGGCGCGGGCGGCATCAGCTGGGTGCCCTCGGCCCCCGATTTCACGCGCTATCTGCCGCGTACCGCCTCGGCCCCGAAGATGGTCTCCACGACGATCGGCGGCGCCGGCATCGTCGTGCTCCCGATGGTCCTGATGGGCGCCGTGATGGCCGTCGGCACGCCGGACCTGGCCAACGCCCAGGACCCGGTGTCCTTCATCGGCGCGCTGCTTCCGACCTGGATCGCCGTTCCGTATCTGCTCATCGCGCTGGTCGGCATGCTGCTGATCAACTCGATGTCGATGTACTCGGCCGGCTTCACCGCGCAGACCCTCGGCATCAAGGTCCCGCGCCACTGGGCGGTCTCCGTGAACGCCGTGATCAGCCTGGTCTTCGGCTTCCTGCTGATGGTCGTGGCGACCAGCTTCATCGGCTCGTTCATCTCGTTCCTGACGCTGCTCGCGGTCGCGTTCTCCGCCTGGATCGGCGTCTTCGGCGTCGACATGCTGACCCGTAAGTCGTACGACGCGAAAGCGCTGCTCGACACCACGCGCACCAGCGCCTACTGGTACAAGGGCGGCTTCGCCTGGCAGGCCATGACCGCGTGGGGCGTGGCGCTGCTCACCGGTCTCGCCTTCACCAAGGTCGACTGGTTCGCGGGCCCGCTGTCCTCGACCTGGATCGGGCAGAACGGTCTCGGCTGGGCGGTCACCATCGTCGTGGCCGCCGCGCTGTACGCGCTGCTGCCGCGGACGAAGCCCGCAACTGCCGTGGCCGATCCGGTGGTTGAGGCCGCCTCAAAGGACGCCGAGGAAGAACGCGTCCCGGCCCTGTCCATCTGACGGGCTCCCGCCCCTGTCCATCTGACGTCACGTCAGCTAACGTCCCCCTTCGCCGGAACCACGGCCCGAAGGGGGACGTTCGCGTTCGCCGCGCCCCCACCCGACCACTGTCGACAAAGGGGACGCCCGACATGCCCGTCTCGGTCGCACGCTTCAACCTCATCGACCCCGAAGGCACGCCCGCGCAGCTGGCCGACCGCTACGGCGCCGCACTGGAGATGGCCCGCTTCGCCGACAGCGCGGGCATGACCATGATCCAGACCGAGGAGCACCACGGTGTGGAGAACAACTGGCTGCCCTCCCCGTTCACGTTCGCGGCCGGCGTCTTCGGCGCGACCCGCACCATCGCCGTCACCATCTCCGCGATCCTCGGCCCGCTGCACGACCCGCTGCGGATCGCCGAGGAGATCGCGGTCCTCGACCTGATGAGCAAAGGCCGTCTGATGACGGTGGCGGGCATCGGCTACCGCCCCGAGGAGTACGAGATGTTCGGCGTCGAGTGGGGCCGGCGCGGCAAGCTCCAGGACCACCTCCTGGAAACGCTGCTCAAGGCCTGGACCGGCGAGCCCTTCGAGTACGAGGGCCGCACCGTGCGCGTGACGCCCCGCCCGTACACGGACCCGCACCCGATGCTGGTCGTCGGCGGCTCCTCCAAGCCCGCCGCCCGGCGCGCGGCCCGGCTCGGCCTGCCGTTCTTCCCGAGCGCGCACCTGCCCGAGCTCGAGACGTACTACAACGAGAAGCTCGCCGAGTACGGCACCGAGGGCTGGATGCTGATGCCGGGCGAGGAGACTCCGCTGCTGCACATCTCGGAGGACCCGGACCGTACGTGGGCCGAGTTCGGGCACCACTTCCTGCACGAGGCGCAGATGTACAAGTCCTGGCAGAGCAAGGACATCAAGTCGGCGGTCAGCTCGGGCGCGACCACGGTCGAGGAGCTGCGCGCCGAGGGCGTCTACCGGATCCTCACGCCCGAGGAGTGCGTCACCGCGGCCGACACCTCGCTGGGCAATCTGGTCCTGCACCCGCTCTGCGGCGGCATGCCCATCGACGAGGGCTGGCGCAGCCTGCACCTGTTCACCGAACGGGTCCTGCCGAACTGCAAGCTCTGACCACCTGGCGACAGGGTCAGCCCATCTCCTCCAGCGCCTTGCCCTTGGTCTCCGGCACCCACTTGAGGATGAACGGGATCGAGAGCAGGGCGAAGGCGGTGTAGATCATGTACGCGCCCGACAGATTCCAGTCGGACAGCGTCGGGAACGTCACCGTGATCACCCAGTTGGCGATCCACTGGGCGGCCGCGGCCACGCCCAGCGCGGCGGCACGGATCTTGTTGGGGAACATCTCGCCGAGCAGCACCCAGACGACCACACCCCAGGACAGGGCGAAGAAGAGCACGAAGCAGTTGGCGGCGACGATCGCGACGGTGCCCTGCAGATCGGGCAGCGTGATGTCGTCGCCGGTGCCTTCCTTGTACGAGAAGGCCCAGGCGGCGAATCCGAGCGAGATCGCCATGCCCACGGACCCGATCAGGGCGAGCGGCTTACGGCCGATCCGGTCCACGAGGACCATCGCGATGACCGTACCGATGATGTTCACGATCGAGGTCTCGAACGAGTAGAAGAACGAGCTCGCCGGGTCGATACCGACCGACTGCCACAGCGCGTTGCTGTAGTAGAAGATCACGTTGATGCCGACCAGCTGCTGGAAGACCGAGAGTCCGATACCGATCCAGACGATCGGCAGGAAGCCCCGCCGGCCCATCAGGTCGCGGAAGGTCGACTTGTGCTCGCGGCGCATCGCCAGCTCGATCTCGTCGGCGCGCACGTTCAGGTCGATCTTGTCGCCTTCGACCTCGCGCAGCACTTCCTTGGCCTTCTCCCGCTTGCCGACGGAGATCAGGTAGCGCGGCGACTCGGGGATCGCGAAGGACAGCAACCCGTAGAGCACGGCCGGGACGACCATCACGCCGAGCATGACCTGCCAGGCCTCGAGGCCCATGATGTTGCCGCGCTGGTCACCGCCGGCGGCGTTGAGGATGCCCCAGTTGACCAGCTGCGAGATGGCGATGCCGATGACGATCGCGGCCTGCTGGAAGGAGGCGAGCCGGCCTCGGTACGCGGGCGGCGAGACCTCGGCGATGTACGCCGGTCCGATCACGGAGGCCATACCGATGGCGATACCGCCGAGCACACGCCACATCGCCAGGTCCCACAGGGCGAACGGCAGCGCCGAGCCGATGGCGCTCACGGTGAACAGCACGGCCGCGATCCGCATGGTGTGGATACGGCCGATCCGGTCGGCCAGTCGGCCCGCGATCGCGGCACCGATGGCACAGCCGATCAGCGCGGCGGCGATCACTTGGGCCAGGGCCTCGGAGCCGACGTCGAAGCGGTCTCGGATCGCCTCGACGGCGCCGTTGATCACGGAGCTGTCGTAGCCGAAGAGAAAACCGCCCATCGCGGCGGCGGCCGTGATGAAGATGACATGGCCGAGATGGTCCGGAGCGGCTTCACGCGCCTGTGTGCTGGTCACCTGTCCAGTGGCGCACATCTCGGGCACCACCACCACTTTTGGTAGGCAGGTCAGCGCAGGCGCTGGCTGATCACCTTCGAGACGCCGTCACCCTGCATGGAGACGCCGTACAGCGCGTCGGCGACCTCCATCGTGCGCTTCTGGTGCGTGATCACGATCAGCTGCGAGGACTCCTGGAGCTCCTGCATGATCCGGATCAGCCGCTGGAGGTTGGTGTCGTCGAGCGCCGCCTCGACCTCGTCCATCACGTAGAACGGGCTCGGCCTGGCCTTGAAGATCGACACCAGCATGGCCACGGCGGTCAGCGACCGCTCGCCACCGGAGAGCAGCGAGAGCCGCTTGACCTTCTTGCCCGGCGGCCGCGCCTCGACATCCACACCGGTGGTGAGCATGTTGTCCGGGTCGGTCAGGATCAGCCGGCCCTCACCGCCCGGGAACAGCCGGCTGAAGACGCCCTCGAACTCCCGGGCCGTGTCGCGGTAGGCCTCGGTGAAGACCTGCTCGACCCGCTCGTCGACCTCCTTGACGACCTGCAGCAGGTCGGCTCGGGTCTTCTTCAGGTCCTCGAGCTGCTCGCTGAGGAACTTGTGCCGCTCCTCGAGGGCCGCGAACTCCTCGAGCGCGAGCGGGTTCACCTTGCCGAGCTGCTGGTACGCGCGCTCGGCCGCCTTGAGGCGCTTCTCCTGCTCCGCCCGTACGAACGGGCGCGGTTTGTTGCGCGGGTGCTCGGGATCCTCGGGCAGCTCCTCGCCCTCGGCCGGCAGCGAGGGCGGCACCAGCTGATCGGGCCCGTACTCCCCCACGAGCCCGGCCGGCTCCACGCCCAGCTCCTCGAGGGCCTTGGCCTCCAGCTGCTCGATCCGCATGCGCTTCTCGGCACCGAGCACCTCGCCGCGGTGCACCGAGTCCGTCAGCTTGTCCAGCTCCGCCTTGAGATCGCGGCCCTGCCCGCGCGCGGCGGTCAGCTCCTGCTCCCGCTCACCCTTCGCCCGCTCGGCGGCATCGCGCTCTTCCTGCGCCCGTACAAGAGAGACCTCCACGTGGGCGAGCAGCTGGCGCGCACCCGAGGCGACGGCCTCGGCCACGTTCGCCTCGTACCGCATCCGGCTGCGCCGCTGCTCGGCCCTGGCGCGGGCCTCGCGCTCGGCGCGTGCGGCGCGGTCGAGTCCGTCGGCCCGCCCGGCCAGGCCCTTGACCCGTTCCTCGTGCGTGCGCACCTGGAGCCGGGCCTCCATCTCGGTCTGCCGCGCGTTGGCTCCGTCGGCCGACAGACGGTCCCGTACGGAGGTGTCGGGCTCTTCCTCGACCGGCGCCTCCTCGGCCACCGCGAGCCGCTCGGCCAGCTCCTCGGCGTCCATCAGCGCCTTGTCCAGCGCCTCCTGGGCACGGGCCGCGGCGGCGGTGGACCTCTCGGCCTCACCCGCCGCGCCACGCGCCTGTCCCGCGAGCCGCCCCAGCTGCTGCGACACGGTCGACTTCTCGCGGTCGGCGGCCCGGCGACGCTCGCCCAACTCCTCGACCAGGGCGGCCGAAGCGCGCCGCCGTTCGGTCGCCGCGTGCTGTGCCTCGGCCAACTCCTCGCAGCGGACGCCCAGTTCCTCAAGCTCCGCGGCGGCCTCGTCCACGGAAGCCTGTACTTCGAGCAGGCTCGGCGCACCCGCCGAACCACCCTGCGCGAAGTGCGCCCCGAGCAGATCACCCTCGGCCGTGACCGCCGTCAACTCGGGCTGCGCGTAGACCAGATCCTCGGCGTCCTCGAGGGTCCCGACGACGACGATCCCGCGCAGCAGCCGCCGTACGGCGGGCAACAGCTCATCGGGGCCGCGCACGAGATCGGCCGCGTACGGCGGTCCGTCCGGCCGCTGCTCGTCGCGTACGTCGTCGGGGCCGCCGCCGAGCAGTATGGCCGCGCGCCCGGCGTCCTGCTTGCGGAGCAGCCGGATCGCCTCGGCGGCGGTCGCGGGGTTGGACACGGCGATCGCATCGGCCGCGGCGCCGAGGGCCGCGGCGACGGGGACCTCGTAGCCGGGGGCGACGCTGAGCAGTTCGGAGGCCGGCCCCAAAAGCCCGGTCAATCGTTCCTTCGCGGCGAGCAGCGTGCCCGTACCGTCCTTGCGCCGCAGCCCCATCGCCAGCGCCTCGCGCCGCGCGGCCACAGCGGCCCGCTTCCGCTCGGCCGCGGTGGCCGCCTCACGGGCCGCGG
>NZ_JBEPEW010000057.1:0-48073 GCF_040300965.1 Streptomyces mesophilus
CCCGCACCGGGTACGTGCCGGTGTCCGTGGCCGCCCCGGGTACGTGCCGCGAGCCACACGCCCAGGGGCAGCGCGGCCAGCATCGGCACCCCGGCCACGACACCGAGCAGCGCGAGCCCTTCACCTCTGCGCTCCGGCGGGATCAGCGGCACCGTCAGCGCGCTGCCCGCGACGAGCGTCAGGGCGAAGCCGAGACCGCGGACGAGACAGAGCGCGACGATCCAGCCGATCTGTCCGGAGGCGGGCAGCAGCAGCGCCGGAGCACCCAGCAGGAACAGGCCCGCCGCGAGCGTCGGACGATTGCCGAAGCGGGCGGTCAGGACGGGGCTGAGCAGGACGCCGGCGACCGTGGCGAACATCAGCGCGCCGGTGGTGAGACCGGCGGTGTCGCCGCTGCCGCCGGAGGCCTGTGCGTACAAGGGCACGACCGACAGCAGCAGGTAGTAGCTCGCGGACGCCCCGATGACCGAGACGCAGCGGATCAGAAGCGGCCGGGTGACCAACCGCGGTCTCCAGGCGGTGGGTTCGGTGGGCTGCGAGCCGGTCGCCTGGGCCATGCCGGGAACCTAGGGGGCGGCCCCGCCACGGGCAAGGTGATGTCCTGCCGTACACGGTCCGGATGCCGGTGCCACCCGTGCCGCCACCGGCGGGAGTTGACGGCGCCGTCCGTGCCGGCCACCGGCGGGAGTTGACGGTGCCGTCCGTGCCGCCACCGGCGGGAGTTGACGGTGCCGTCCGTGCCGTCACCAGCGGGAATCGTGCCTGGCCACTATTAGTCAGGCATTAGCTTCACAGCCCCCTTGACGGTGCTTTCACCCCGGCGGCAAGGTTCGGTCTCATCCGCAAGCAGTCGACGGCGCCCAGCGCGCGGTCGGAGGCTAATGCGCATTAGTCAGGGGAGTCGAGCATGGCCGAGGTCCGGTTGGCGAAGGCTCGGCGGGGGCGTCCGCGCCAGGCGGAGGTGGCCCGCCTCGCCGGGGTTTCGCAGACCACGGTGTCGCTGGTGCTCAGCGGCAACAAGCAGGGCATCGCGCTCCACCCGGACACCCGCGCCCGAGTGCTCCAGGCGGCACGGCAGCTGGGGTACGCACCCGACCCCGCCGCGCAGCGCCTCGCCGCCGCCCGCAACGATCTGCTCGGGGTGTTCAGCTTCACCGCCACGTTCCCGACGGACGTGGCGCACTCGTACTACCCGATCCTCGTCGGAGTCGAGCAGGAGGCCGTGGCCCGCGGCTACGACCTGGTCCTGTTCACCGGCTCGAGCTCCGCGCCCGCCCAGGGCGGCCGGACGGACTCGCTCGACCGGGTGCGGCTCGCCGACGGGTGCCTGTTCCTCGGGCGGCATGTCCCGGCCGACGAGCTGCGCCGGCTCGTCGAACAGGGCTACCCCGCCGTGCACATCGGCCGCCGCGACGAACTCGACGGTCTCGCCTGGGTCGGCGCCGACTACGCCGAGGCCACCGCCGAAGTCGTACGAAGGCTCGCGGACCTCGGCCACCGCGGCATGGCGCTCGTGTGCGAGACCGACGAGGCGCTGGCCTCCACGGACCGGGAACGTGGATTCCGGGGCGCGCTCGCGCAGGCCGGGCTCTCCGGCGGCGTGGTCCGCGCCGCCGACCCCGCGGCCGAGATCACCGGCGACTGGGTACGGGCTCGACTCGCCGCGGGCATCACCGCGTTCGTGGCCGAGGAGACCGACACCTGCGCCGTCTGGCGGGCACTGCTCACGGCCGTCGAGGAGGCCGGTCTCACCGCGCCCGCGGAGGTCTCGCTCGCCCTGCTCGGCTCACCGCCCGCCGATCTGGCCCACCACCTGGAACCGACCGGCTTCGACATCCCCAAGGCGGAGCTCGGCGCTGCCGCCGTACGCACGCTCACGGCCCTGCTGACCGCCGGCGAGGCCGACTACTCGCCGCTGGTGCCTTGCGAGTTCAGGCCGGGCCTTACGGCCGGCCGGGCACCGGCCACGTAACCGAACAGCACCTCATCCGACGCGTTCCGCAGCCCATGCGCTGTGGCGCGCCCGCACGCCCTGACCCACCCACGCCCGCACGCCTGCCCAACCGACGAAGGAGCCGCACCCATGTCGTTCGACCGTCGCCGTTTCCTGCAGACCACCCTGACCTCAGGCACCGCACTCGCCTTCGGCGCCCTCGGCGCCCGCCCGGCACTCGCCGCACCGGGAGGCTTCCCCGACTACCGCTACGTCCGCACTCTCCTGACGCCTTCGCAGCTCGAGTACAACCCCACGGGCGAGATCATCTTCCCGTGCGTCCGCGGCGTGTACGACAAGTTGTCCTCACCGCTGGGCCGTTACTACCTCTACTACGCGCCCCACGACGCCCCCGGCGGCATCTGCCTCGCGTACGCGGACCGCCTCGAGGGCCCGTACACCGAGTACGCGAACAACCCGATCGTGAAGAACGACTGGTCCCCGCACTACAAGGTCAGCCATGTCTCGTCCCCGCACGTGATGTGGAACGCCGAACACCGCGAGCTGTGGCTGTACTTCCACGGCGAGAACACCACCACGCGCCTGGCCCGCTCCAAGGACGGCATCCACTTCACGTACGACAAGACGGTCCTCACCACGTCGATGCTGCCGTCCGGCACCACCGAGGCCTCGTACGCCCGCGTCTTCCGGCACGATCTGCCGAGCCGGGGCGCCCGCTACGTCATGGTCTTCATGCGCAACGACACCACCAACCACCGCGACATCGGCTGGGGTTGGTCGCCGGACGGGCGGGACTGGCAGTTCGCCGCCGAGCCGCTGATCGACCACGCGGCGGTCGGTGCGGTCAACGTGTCCGGTGCGCACCTGCTGACACGTGACGGCAGCACCTACGTCGTCTACCACACGGACAAGTCCAGCGGCGGCAACATCCTGATCACCGAGGTGGGCAACGACTTCACCCGCCGCAACCACCTCGGGGTCTTCTACGACTCCAGCTCCGCGGCCCCGGAGAGCGGCCGCGCGGCCGCACCGTGCTTCGGCACGGACGGCGGAGTCCCGTACATGATCTACGAGGCGGGCGACCGGCTGGCCGGCTCGATCGCGTTGGCGCGGGGCTGATGTGCGCGGCGGGCGGGGCGGTACGTCCTGCCCCGCCCGCCGCCTCACACCACCCTGACCCGCACCCCCGCCTCGCCGATCGCCGTCAACTCGCCCTCAGGAGCGCCCGAATCCGTGATGAGGGTGTGCACGGCGGACAGGGGGCAGATCTTCGCGAAGGTCGTGCGGCCGAGCTTGGTGTGGTCCGCGACCACGACCGTGCTGCCGGCATGGTGCGCGAAGGCGCGGTCGGTCGCGGCTTCCAGCTGGTCGTGGGTGGTGCAGCCGTGGGCCGCGCTGATGCCGTCCACGCCCAGGAAGGCGATGTCGGTGTGGTGGTCGGCGAGGGTCTTCTCGGCGATGGGGCCGACCAGTTCGTAACTCTCCTTGCGCGCGGTGCCGCCGATGACGATCAGCGTGACCTCCGGGTGCAGCACCATCGAGGCGGCGATGTTGACCGCGTTGGTGACGATCGTGACGGGGCCGCGCTCGGCGAGGAGCCGGGCCACCTCGCTGGTGGTGCTGCCGCCCGTGAGACCGACGACCGCACCCGCAGGGACGAGATCGGCGGCCGCACGGGCGATGGCCAGTTTCTGCGGGGAGCGCTGGTCCAGGCGGTGCTGCAAGGGCAGTTCGAGGCTCAGGCCCCCGCGTACCGCACCTCCGTGGGTGCGCTCCACGAGGCGCTGCTCGCTCAACTGCTGCAGATCCCGGCGCACGGTGGCCTGCGAGACGCCGAGCAGCAGGGCGAGCCGGCCGACGTCCGCGCTGCCATGCGCGGCGACGAGCTCGAGTATCCGCAGGTGACGGTCGCTTCTCAGCACGCGGTGAGCATAGTCCCGGGCGGCTCCCGCGGTCCCCGTATGAGCAAGAATGATGCGCGAATCTGCGCGAGTTGAGGACTGATCGCTCAAGTTCTGTCTCTTGACACGGCAGTCCGCGCTCGATTTACTCCCTGGCACGCCGATGTCGAACCTCGGCGCAGAGGTACGCCTAGCCGGTAGGTGGCCATTGCCACGAGCCCGGACTGAGTCGCCAGGACCGTTGAGGGTCCGAGGCGGGGACGTGCCCTCCACATGTGGAGCTCTGCGATGAGCCTCAATCGTGTGTCGAGCAAGTACACGGCGGCGGGTGCCGCCCTCGCGGCCGGCGCGGCCGTCTGTCTCCTTCTCCCGTCGACGGCATCGGCCGGGGCGGCGGCGGTGCCGCTGCCGCCGCCGCACGCCGGCTTCGACTACCAGATCGGCGGGGCGTACACCCCGCCGTCCGGGGTGCGGGTGGTCAGCCGTGACCACGAAGCGTCCCCGGCCCCCGGCCTGTACAACATCTGCTACGTGAACGCCTTCCAGGCGCAGCCCGGCGCCGAGGGGGAGTGGGACGACGACCTGCTTCTGCGGGACGGCGACGGCGAGGTCGTCTACGACGGCGACTGGGGCGAGGCCGTCCTGGACCTGCGCACGGCCGACAAGCGGCAGCGCATCGCCGCCAAGGTGGGCGCGTGGATCGACGGCTGCGCGGACAAGGGGTTCCAGGCCGTCGAGCCGGACAACTACGACACGTTCACGCGCTTCCCGGACCACCTCACGGCGAACCACGCGAAGGCCTTCATGGCCCTGCTCGCCGACCGCGCCCACGGCAACGGACTCGCGATCGCCCAGAAGAACACCGCCGAACTCGCCGGCGTGGGCAAGGAGACCGGCCTCGACTTCGCCGTGGTCGAGGAGTGCGGCGCGTACAACGAGTGCGGTGAGTTCACCGCCGAGTACGGCGACCACGTGGTCGTCGTCGAGTACAGCGCGAGCGGGCTGCGCAAGGCCTGCGACGGGTGGGGCGATCAGCTGAGCATCGTCCGCCGCGACGTGGACGTCTCACCCGCGGGCAGCAGCGGGTATCTGCGCCAGACCTGCTGACCGTCATTCCCCTGTAAGGGCACGGATCCGTGGGCACACCGTCCGGCGTGCCCACGGACATGCCCGCCCCTGCGAACCGCGAACCCCTTGGAGGCAGCCATGACCGCAGCACCCCGTGGACCCGGAGCGCCGGCCCGCCGCAGCGTGCTGCGCGCCGGTTCGGCGGCGGCGCTCGCGGGCGCACTCCCCGTCGCGCTCTCCGGCTGCGCCGGCGGCGCGTCCGACGGGGTCGGTGCCGACGGCAGCGTCACCATCCAGCTCTGGCACGGCCAGACGGACACCGCACTGAAGGTGATCAAGGACCTGGTCGCCGAGTTCCATCGCACCCACCCCCGTATCCATGTCGACCTGGGCGGTGGCGTGCTCGCCGACGCCATGCTGCAGAAGGTCACCGCGGCGCTCGCCTCGGGGGCCTACCCCGACGTGGCGTTCATCTTCGGCTCCGACCTGGCGAGCATCGCCCGCAGCCCGCAGGTAGTCGATCTCACCGAGCACGTACGCGGCGGCCCCACGCCCTGGACCAGCTACTGGCCGTCGGCCCGCGAGGCGGTCACCATCAACGGCCGGGTCCGTGCGGTGCCGGCGATGGTCGACTGCCTGGCCATGGTCTGCAACAAGAAACTGTTCGCCGAGGCCGGCCTCGACCTGCCCGAACCGGGCTGGACCTGGGCCGAGTTCACAGACCTTGCGCGCCGTCTCACCGACGCGGACAGAGGCCGCTTCGGCACCGGCTGGCCCGGCACCGGGGACGAGGACACGGTGTGGCGCCTGTGGCCCCTGATCTGGGGCGCGGGCGGCGAGGTGATCGCCGAGGACGGCAAGCACATCGGCTTCGCCGAGGAAGGCGTACGGGCCCTGGAGGTCGTACGTGACCTGGTGCGAGACAAGAGCGTGTACGTGGACCCGAAGCCCGGCAGCGAGCAGATGTACAAGGTGTTCCTGTCCGGACGGATGGCCATGGTGCCCACCGGGCCCTGGCAGCTGCCGGACATCACCCAGGCGAAGCTCGACTACCACGTGGTGCCGCTGCCCACCTTCGACGGCACCGCCGTCACCATCTCGGGCCCGGACACCTGGACGGTCTTCGACAACGGCGAGGCCCGCGCCGAGGCCGCCCGCACCTTCGTCACCTGGCTCACTCAGCCCGCCCAGGACAGCCGTTGGGACGTGGAGGCCGGCAGCCTGCCGCTGAGCAGCGGCAGCGAGAAGAGCCCCGCCTGGCGGCAGCATGCCACCGGCACACCGGGCATGCCCGTGTTCACCGAGGCGCTGACCTCGGCCCGGGTGCGTCCCGTGCACCCCGCGTACCCCCGTATCTCCCAGGCCCTTGGAGAGGCCATCGTCTCCGTGCTGCTCGGCCGCGCCACGCCCGCGGCGGCGATCCGCACCTGCGCCGAAGACGCCAACGCCGCCCTTCTGATACCGCGTTGAGGACCCCTGATGCCGAGACTTCCCACACCCCTGACCCTGCCACCCGACCGTGCAGTCAGCCGTGGTCTGCGCCGACGGCGCCGCGCCGAGGCCGCCACCGCCTGGGCCTTCGTCTCGCCGGCCGTGCTCGTCATCCTCGGCCTCAGCGTGGTCCCGGTGCTCTGGTCGCTGCTGCTCTCCTTCCGCGCCAGCGACCTGGTCACCCCCAGCCGCTGGGTCGGTCTGGACAACTACCGTGCCCTGGCGCAGGACCCGCACTTCCACGAGGCCGTACGGAACACCCTCGTCTACACGCTCCTGTACGTGCCCTTGAGCATCGTGGCCGGTCTCGCGCTCGCCCTGGTGCTCAACCGCAGGATCCGTTTCGTGGGGCTGTACCGCACCCTGTTCTTCGTCCCGTTCGTCGTCTCGGCCACCGCCCAGGGCGTGCTGTTCTCCTTCGTCCTCGATCCCGAGTTCGGCGCGGCCAACTCGGTCCTGCACCATCTCGGCGTCTCCGCCCAGGGCTTCCTCACCGACCCCTCCCAGGCCCTGTACGTCCTGGTCGCCATCACCCTGTGGAGCGGCACCGGTCTGTGCACGGTCGTCTATCTGGCGGCGCTGCAGGACGTGCCCCAGGAGCTGATCGAGGCGGCCCGCCTGGACGGAGCCCGGCGCCGGCACCTCCTGCGCCACGTCACCCTGCCGGCGCTCACCCCGGTGAGCGTGTTCCTGCTCCTGTGGCAGACCATCCAGGCCCTTCAGGTCTTCGACCTGGTGTATGTGACCACCAAGGGCGGTCCGCTCGGCTCGACCACGGTGATCGTCTACTTCATCTGGGAGCAGGCGTTCAAGAACTTCACCGCGGGATACGGAGCCGCCGCCGCGTACGTCCTCGCCCTGGCGCTGTTCGTGATGGCCGTGCTGCTGCGGGCCGTCCGTGGCCGCGCCCGTACGGAAGCAGCCGCCTCATGACCCTCACCGCCCTGCCCGAGGCCACCCGGCGTCCCGCCGCCGACACCACCGTCGCCCACCGCCGTATCCGACTCCCGTTCAGCGCTTGGCACTTGCTGCTCGCACCGCTCGCCCTGCTGTTCGCGCTGCCGCTGCTCTGGCTCCTTGTCAGCTCGGTGATGAGCGACGCCGAGATCAACCGCTTTCCGCCCGCCCTTTGGCCCTCCGACCTGGACCTCGGCGGCTACCGCTACGTCCTCGGCAACGCGATGTTCCCGCGCTGGCTGCTCAACTCCCTGATCGTCTCGGGGGTCGCGGTCGCCTCGAACCTCGTCTTCGGGGCACTCGGCGGCTATGCCTTCGCCCGGATGCGGTTCCGTGGCTCGCGGGCGCTGCTCGTGCTGATGCTGGCCACCATGGCGGTCCCGTTCCAGCTGACGATGATCCCCACCTTCCTGGTGATGAAGCAGCTCGGACTCATCGACACCCTGGGCGCGTTGATCGTGCCGTCCCTGGTCACACCGTTCGCGGTGTTCCTCCTGAGGCAGTTCTTCCTCTCGCTGCCACGGGAGCTGGAGGAGGCCGCGTGGATGGACGGCTGCTCCCGGCTGCGGGTGCTGTGGTCGATCGTGCTGCCGCTCGCCCGTCCCGCGCTCGCCACCGTCGCCGTCCTCACCTTCCTGACCACGTGGAACGACCTGTCCTGGCCGCTGATCGCGATCAATCACGACACCCAGTACACGCTGCAGCTGGGCCTGACCACGTTCCAGGGGCAGCACCACACCCGGTGGTCCGCGGTGATGGCCGGGAATGTGATCACCGTTCTGCCGGTGCTGCTCGCCTTCCTCGCCGCGCAGAAGACGTTCATCCGCTCCCTCACCTCCACCGGCCTGAAGGGCTGAGCCCCTTTCCCGTACGAGAAGGATCTCCATGCCGCACCAGTACGACCTGCTCGTCGTCGGGGACGCCAACCCCGATGTGATCCTCGGCCCGCTCACCGCACCCCTCGCCTTCGGACAGCGGGAACAGCTCGTGGAATCGGGCTCGTTCACCCTCGGCGGCTCGGCCGCGATCATGGCCTGCGGGGCCGCGCGCCTCGGCCTGCGGGTGGCCTTCGCGGGCCGCGTCGGGGACGACGACGCCGGGCGCTATCTGCGGGACACCCTCGCCGCGCGCGGCGTCGACACCCGTGGACTGAGCATGGACCCCGACCGGCCCACCCCGCTGACCGTCGTCCTCACCCGGGGCGACGACCGGGCCGTCCTCACCTCACCCGGCACGCTCGGAGCGATCAGCGGCGCGGACATCCCCGACGGACTCCTCGCCGACAGCCGGCACGTCCACGCCTCCTCGTACTTCCTGCAGCCGCGCCTGGCCGCCGACCTGCCCGGCGTCCTGCGCACCGCGCACGCCCACGGCGCGACGACCTCCCTCGACACCCAGGACGACCCGGCCGACCGGTGGCAGGGGCTCGACGCCGTGCTGGCGGAGACCGACATCCTGCTGCCCAACGCCCAGGAAGCTCTGCGCCTCGCGGGCCCCGGCGCGACCGGCGTGCAGGCGGCGGCCCAACTCCTCGCCGCGCGCGGCCCGTTGACCGTGGTCAAGAACGGCGCGGGCGGCGCACTGTGCCACGACGGCCGCACCTCGTACTCCGCACCCGGCCTGCCGGTCGAGGTCACGGACACGGTCGGCGCGGGCGACAGCTTCGACGCCGGCTTCGTCGCCGCGACGCTGGACGGTCGACCACCGCAGGAGGCACTCGAGTTCGCCGTCGTCTGCGGCGCCCTGTCCACCCGGGCCCACGGCGGCACCACGGCCCAGCCCACCTGGGACGAGGCCCTCACCCACCTCACCCGTACCGGAGCACCCCTCGCATGAGCCCCACCAGCCGTATGAACCGTCCGAAGATCGCCTTCATCGGCGCCGGCAGCGTCGTCTTCACCCAGGGCCTGCTCGCCGACCTCTTCGCCTTCCCGGAGCTGCGGGACGTCCATATCGCCCTGCACGACATCGACCCCGAGCGTCTGACCACCGCGCAGGCGGCCGCCGCCTACATAGCGCGCCACCGGGACGCCCACGCCACCGTCACCGCGCACACCGACCGCCGTGCGGCCCTCGCGGACGCCGACTTCGTCATCAACATCGTGCAGATCGGCATGGGCGAGGCCACCCGCACCGACTTCGACGTCCCCGCCGGCTACGGGATTCGCCAGACCATCGGCGACACGCTCGGCATCGGCGGCATCTTCCGCGCCCTGCGCACGTTCCCGTTCCTCGCGGAACTCGGTGAGGACATCGCCGAGATGTGCCCGGACGCGTGGCTGCTCAACTACACCAACCCCATGGCCATGAACGTCCAGTACCTCACCGCCGCCACCGGTCTCACCAACGTCGTGGGCCTGTGCCACTCGGTCTACTGGACGATGCAGGACCTGGCCAAGCTCGTGAACGTCCCGTACGAGGAGCTCACCTACCGGGCCGCCGGGGTCAACCACCAGGCCTGGGTCCTGCGCTTCGAGCACGAAGGCCGCGACCTCTACCCGCTCCTCGACGAACTGATCGCGTCCGACGCCCAGTTGAGGCGCCGGGTGCGCGTCGACATGTACCGGCGCCTCGGCTTCTACCCGACCGAGACCAGTGAGCACTCCAGCGAGTACGTGCCCTGGTACCTGCGCCACGACAGCGAGGTGGAGCGCCTGCGGCTGCCGATCGGCGCGTACGTCGGGATCGTCGACGACAACGTGGCCCAGTACCACCGTACGAAGGAAGCACTCGCCTCCGGCGAGCCGCTGGCCGTCGAGGGCACGATGGAGTACGCCCCGCAGATCATCCACAGCGTCGTCACCGGCACGCCGCGCACCGTCTACGGAAACGTCCCCAACCACGGTCTGATCGACAACCTGCCCGCACACGGAGTCGTCGAAGTGCCCTGCCTGGTCGACGCCTCCGGTGTCCAGCCCACCCGGATCGGCGCGCTGCCGCCCCAGCTGGCGGCGCTCAACCGCACGTATCTGAGCACGAACGATCTGGTGGTGCGGGCTGCGCTGGAGGACGAACCACGGCGCATACGGCACGCCGCCATGACCGACCCGGCCACGGCCGCCGCGCTCCCCGTCCAGCGGATCTGGCAGCTGTGCGACGACATGGTGCGGGCGCACGGCGAGCGGCTGCAGCCGGGACTGCGGGCGCTGCTCGGCGACTGAGGCCCGGGTGTGCAGCCTCTGGCTGGGCGGCTGAGGCCCGGGTGCACTGCCCTCGCTGCTCGGCGGCTGGCGCTCAGGCGCGCTGACCTCGCTCGAAATACGTGATGAGGTCCGCGTCGAGGTCGGGGACGGAGCGCGGTGTGCCGCCGTCCCGCAGCGACTCCGTGGCGCCCGCGCCCGCCGCCACGGCCATCCGCGCCGCGACCGGGGAGGTGTCGGTGCGGCCGCCCTCGCGGGCGAACCGTACGAACTCCGCCACGATCAGGGGATCGGCGCCGGCATGCCCGGCGTCGTCCCCGGCGTCGGGCACCGTGTACGCGGCGTCGGCCTCGCCCCGGTACTCCGAGCGGCGGGCGTTCCACACCTTCACCACCGAGCCCGGGCCGTCGCCGAAGTTCTCCAGGCGGCCCGCGTCGCCGATGACGGTGTAGTTGCGCCAGTAGTCCGGCGTGAAATGGCACTGCTGGTAGGCCGCCAGCACGCCGTTGTCCAGGCGCAGGTTGACCAGGGAGACGTCCTCCACGTCGATCACCGGGTTGAGGCCGCGCTGGGTGTGCGGTGGCCAGTGCCCGTCCTCGGTGTACCAGTCCGCGGACTTGGGCTCGCCCGGAGCCCGCCGGTGCGGCACATCCCCGTACACCATGAGCTCGCCGAGGGCCTGCACCTGCCGTGTGTACCCGCCCGCGAGCCAGTGCAGTACGTCGAGGTCATGGGCGGCCTTCTGCAGCAACAGGCCTGTCGTGAACCGGCGTTCGGCGTGCCAGTCCTTGAAGTACCAGTCCCCTCCGTACCCCACGAAGTGCCGTACCCACACCGTCCTGACCGTGCCGATCCCACCCCGCGCGATGAGGTCGCGCATCAGCCGGACGACCGGCATGTGCCGCATGTTGTGGCCGACATACAGCCGTGTGCCCGTCGCGCGGGCGGTCCGCAGCACCAAGTCGCAGCGTTCGACCGTGATGTCGAGGGGCTTCTCCACGAACACGGGCCTGCCCGCGCGCAGTGCCGCACAGGCAAGGTCCGCATGGGTGTGGTCCGGGGTGAGGACGAGGACCGCTTCGACGTCCGGGTGGCCGATCACCTCCCTGTGGTCGCCGGTGATCCGCGCGCCAGGGAAGTCCTTGGCGGCCCGGTCCCGTACGGCCTCGTCGTGGTCGGCCAGCGCGACCACTCGCGACCCGCTGCCCGGCCGGTGCGCGAGCCGGGCGAGCGAGCCGCGCAGCCCGTAGCCGAGTACGCCCAGGCGCAGGTCGGGGGAGGTGCCGGTCATCGGATGCCTGCCTTTCTGAACGGTGGGGCGAGTTCGAGGGCGCGCCGGACGCCCCGGGGAGGGGGCGGCCGGCGCGCCGGGGCGCAGACGGATCAGCCGACCGTGATCCGGTCGATGTCGGGTGCCCAGCCCGACGGGTTGGCGATGGTGATGCGATTGCCCGTGCCCGCCTGCAGGTTCAGCTGCACGGTGGCCGTCGAGGTCGTCCACCAGTCGGCAGTCGGGCCGAACTGGACGGTCCCTGCCGTGCCGTCGTTGGCCCGGACGGTGGCGCTGCGGGCCGTCGCGGTCGCGTAGTGCACGGTCACCGTGCGCGTACCGCCGCTGCCGCCGTCGACACCGTTGAACGTGAGCGTCGCTCCGTTGCCCAGATAGCCGACCTTGGCGCCACCGGAGCAGCCGGCGCACTCGGCGGTGACGGCGCCGCCCGCGAGGGTGTTGCCGGCTGACTCGGCCTCATAGCTCTTCGGATCGTTGCCCTGGCCCGCGCCGACGCTCATGTCCCCGAGGCCGAGCCAGCCGTCCGCCTGCTGCCCGGCATTGGCGAACCGCAGCTTCTTGGCCGCCGAACTCACGTCCTCCAGGGGGTTCTTGGCCTTCATGACCAGCTGGTAGTCGCCCGCGGCCACGGCCGAGAGGTCCACCGTCGTGTCGAAGTAGTACGGGCGGCCGTAGTCCAGATACGTGGGGTCGGAGCCGACACCCCAGTCCGGGAACGCGCGGATCTTCAACGGCATGACCTTGCGCAGATCCCAGGAGGTCTTCCAGGTCTTGACCAGGTTCCCGTCGGCGTCCTTCAGGCCGAGGCTGACCTCCCAGGGGTAGTAGAAGGGCGCCACACCGTTGTTGCCGATCTGCACGCCCACCTTGGTGCTGCCCTGGGCCGTGCCGTGGAAGTACGCGTTCCTGACGCCGAGGTCGTACCCCATGAGCCGGACCGCGGCGGCCACCTTGGGATCGGAGGCGGCGTACTCGCCACTGCGCTCGTTGATCTTCCATGTGGTGTGCTCCAGCTCGATGCACGCCTTCATGTTGTCCACGGAACCGGTGCCGCCGGGCCAGTCGGCGAACGCGGTGCTCTGGATCTCCGGCCGCACCTCACCGCCCATGGAGGCGGTGGTCCACTTGTTCTCCACGCCCTGTTCGAGGGCCTTCTGCAACTGGGCCCAGGGAGCTCCGCCCATCGAGACCGGCAGGGTCACGCCGGCCGCCGGACTGCCCTCGCGGTAGCAGAAGGAGTCGTCGTGGTAGCCGATGGCCGGGAGGCTGTTGGCCGCACCGCCCGCGGATTCGGGGTAGCGGACTTCCAGACGGGTCTTCTTGAAGGCGTTGTTGTACGCGTTGATCAGCTCGGCGCCGTTCGCGTCGGTCGGCATGTAGTTCGGGTACGAGTCGCCGCCCGTGTCCGTGTCGTAGGGCCAGGTGTGCCACTCGCCCCACAGGCCGACCAGGCCCAGGTGGATGTAGCCCAGGCGCGGATCGCCGTCGTAGCGCGCGCCGAACGCGGCGATGAAGTCCTTGAGCGCGGTGCGCAGATACGGGCTGTCGTAGTCGGGGCTCGTGGTGCCCCAGTAGGTGTTCTCACGGTTGGCGACGTGCCCGGCGAAGCAGGGCGGGATGGCGTTCGCGGGGTGGGTGCCGGTGCCGCCCGGATACTCCATGTAGAAGCGGATCGCCGCCTGATGGCCGGCCTGCGCGATCTCCTGCAGGGCGCTGTCGAGCACGCCCCAGTCGTAACTCCCGCAGTTCGATGCGCTGTTCATGACCTCCGAGAGGCCGAAGTACGCCCAGGTCAGGGAGTGCGGGTAGCCGGCGTTCTGGTTGCCGCCGGGCTGGTAGAAGCGGGCGAAGCCCTTGAGCGGATTGTCCACGGGGGAGTCGGCGGGGGCGAGGGCGTGCACCGGGAGCGCGGGGTCGGGGCTCGGTCCGGGTGCCGGGCGCTCGGGAACTCCCGCCGCTGTGACGGCCGGTGCCTTCTTACGGGCCTGTGCGTCGGGGTCCGCGGCCTGGGCGCCGGCGGGCAGCGCCACCAGGGCGAGCGCCGCGGCCGCGGCACACAGGGCTGCCGAGAGCCCTCTGCCGCGTCTGCGCAGGGACGTACGCATGGATCAACCTCCAAGTGGACGGGGGGAGTTGCAGGTCGGTTCCGTGAGCCCGGATCGTCACCGGGTTTATGCGCCAGCATTGACAAACTTTCGCTGTTGCTCATCAATATGTGTGCACGGCGCGGCACTGACAAGAGGTGCGGCACGAGATCTCTTCGGAGGCGTAACCATGGGCGCCAAGACGGCAGTTGCGCCGCCGGGCCAGAGCCCCGGCATACGGTCCGCCGCGGTCAAGGAGCCGAAAAGGCCAGGCAGGCGGCGTGACGACCGCAAGGCGGCCTGGCTGTTCCTGGCCCCGGCGCTGCTCGGCTTCCTGGTCTTCTACGCGTATCCGACGATCCGCGGCGTCCACTACTCGCTCACCGACTACAACATGCTCGCCCCGCCGAACTTCGTCGGCGCGGAGAACTACACGCAGCTGATCGGCGACGAGCAGTTCTGGAACGCCCTGAAGGTCACCGCCTACTACGTGGTCCTCAACATCGGCTCACAGACCCTGCTCGCCCTGCTCCTGGCCACCCTGATGCACCGGCTGACCCGGTCGGTGGCGCTGCGGGCGATGCTGCTCGTGCCGTGGCTGGTGCCCAATGTCACCGTGGGTCTCATCTGGCTGTGGCTGCTCGACACCAACCTGGGCTTCTTCAACCACATCCTCGAAGTCCTGGGCGTGGGGACCACCGGCTTCTTCAACTCGCCCGGTCTGGCCATGCCGACCATGGCGGCGATCAACACCTGGGCGTACACGGGCTACACGGCCCTGCTCCTGTACGCCGGAATGCTGCAGGTCCCCGAGCACCTCTACGAGAGCGCATCCCTCGACGGGGCCGGGGAATGGCGGATGTTCAGCCGGATCACCCTGCCGCTGCTTCGGCCCGTGCTCGCCCTCGTCCTGGTGGTCTCGCTGATCGGCTCGTTCCAGATCTTCGACACCATCGCGGTCACCACCCGGGGCGGGCCGATGGGCGCCACCCGGGTCATCTACTACTACATCTACGAACAGGCCTTCGCCCAGTTCCACATGGGCTACGCCTCGGCCGTCGCGGTGATCCTCGCGCTGCTGCTCGGCGTGCTCACCGCGGTGCAGATGCGCCTGCTGCGGGCCTCCCGCTCGGACCTGGCCTGAGGAGACGGACACCATGACCAGCACCCGTATCCGCAGGAAGCCCACGCCGGGCCGGATCGCCGCGTGGACCCTGCTCTTCCTCGCCCTCGTCGCGACCCTCTTCCCGTTCTACTGGATGATCCGCACCGCCCTCACGCCGGCGGCCGACCTGTACTCCGACTCCACGGGCCTCGTACCCGAGCACCCCACGATGATCAACTTTCTGCGGGTGCTCGGTCTGACCAGCCAGGAGGAGGCCGTCGCCGCCGGCGGATCCGGCGCCCAGGTGGACTTCCTGCGCTATCTGCTCAACTCGGTGGTCTACAGCGGTCTGATCGCCGGACTGCAGACGCTGTTCTGCGCGATGGCCGGGTACGCCTTCGCGCGGCTCAGGTTCCCGGGACGTGACGCGGTGTTCGGCGTGCTGATCGCCGCGCTCATGGTGCCGCCGATCTTCACGCTGCTGCCCAACTTCGTCCTGGTCAAGAACCTCGGCTGGCTGAACACCTTCACCGGCATGGTCGCGCCCACCCTCCTGATGACCCCGTTCGCCGTCTTCTTCCTGCGGCAGTTCTTCCTCTCCATCCCGCGCGAGGTGGAGGAGGCGGCCGTACTCGACGGGGTCGGACCCTGGGGCGTGTTCTGGCGGGTGGTGATGCCGATGAGCCGCGGCCCGCTGATCACCATCGGTCTGACGACCACGGTGTGGGCCTGGAAGGACTACCTCTGGCCGCTCCTGAGCGGCCGCGATGAGGAGACCCGGGTGCTCACGGTCGCGCTCGGCGTCTTCCTGCAGCAGTCGCCCAACACCCAGCCCGACTGGACCGGTCTCATGGCCGGCTCGGCGCTGTCGGTGCTGCCCGTGCTCCTGCTCCTGATCCTCGTGGGGCGCCGCCTGGTGGAGTCGCTCAACTTCACCGGGATCAAGTAACCGCTCTGCCGCAGTACCGCCCTCACCCACGCCCTCCCGTAACCCAATCCTTCAGAGAGGTTCGCCATCATGCGATCCACATACCGGCGCGCGGGCGCAGCCCTGCTGTGCCTGGCCGCCACCGCGGGTCTCGTTTCCTGCGGGGGTTCCGACAGCGCAGGAGGCAAGACCACGCTCGACTACTGGCTCTGGGACGACAAGCAGCTCCCCGCGTACAAGGAGTGCGCGGACGCCTTCGAGAAGGCCAACCCGGACATCGGCGTGAAGATCACGCAGACGGCCTGGAACCAGTACTGGCAGAACCTCACCACCCAGCTGGCCTCCGGCGACGCCCCGGACGTGTGGACGAACCAGAGCACGTACTACCCGCAGTTCGCGACCAACGGCCAACTCCTGGACGTGCAGCCGCTGGTCGACCGGGACAAGGTCGATCTGTCCGGCTACCAGTCCGGTCTTGCCGAGGTCTGGGTCAAGGACGGCAAGCGCTACGGGCTGCCGAAGGACTGGGACAGCATGGCGCTGGTCTACGACACCGCCCACCTGGAGAAGCAGGGCGTCTCCGCCGCGGACGTCGCCGACCTGACCTGGAACGCGGACGACGGCGGCACCTTGGAGCAGGTGATAGCCAAGGCCACGGTCGACAGCAAGGGACGCAACGGACTCGATCCCGGCTTCGACAAGAAGCACGTGAAGACGTACGGCTATCTGCCCGAGTGGAAGGACGGCTCGACCGGTCAGAACGGCTGGGGCCCGCTGGCCGCCGCGAACGGCTTCACGTATCTCGACAAGAACCCCTGGGGCACGCACTACAACTACGACGACCCCAAGCTCGCCGAGACCCTCGCCTGGTTCCGGCACATCATCGACAAGGGGTACGCGCCGGGCTTCGACAAGCAGTCGGAGGTGGCCAACGCCGAGCTGGTCACCGCCGGCAAGGGCGCGATCACCATCGTGGGTTCCTGGACCATCTCCACGTTCACCGACCCCAAGGCGAAGGACAGGTTCGCCTTCGCTCCGCTGCCCGCGGGCCCCGAGGGCCGCAAGAGCTCCCTCAACGGACTCTCCGACGCGATCTGGGCGGGCACCGAGCACAAGGAGGAGGCCTGGAAGTGGGTCAAGTTCCTCGCCTCGCCCGAGTGCCAGAACAAGGTCGGCGCCCGGGCCGTGGTCTTCCCCGCCCTCAAGTCCGGTACGGAGCAGGCCCTCGCGGCCCACAAGGCGGCCGGCCGTGACGTCAAGGCGTTCACCGACGTGGCCGCCGACAAGAACAGCACCTTCCTGCTGCCCGTCACCGAGCACGGCACCGAGATCAACCCGCTCGTGCAGGACGCCGTCCAGTCGGTGATCCTCGGGCAGGCGCAGCCCGGTCCGGCCATGAAGGGCGTCAACGACAAGGTCAACGGCCTCTTCAAGTAACGCACTTCACCAGCAGGGGCGGCAGGGCGTGCCTGCCGCCCGCTCCCTCCCGTACAGATGCAAGGAGATCCATGGCCCAGCTCCTGGACGTCGGCGCACACACCTTCGCCGTCGAACTCGAAGGCGACGGAGCCCCACGGCCCGTCGACGGCGGACTGCTGCTGCCGCCCGGACGCGTCGCCGTGCTGCACGGTCTCGGCGACGCACTCTTCTACCGGCACGGACACAACTCCTGGAGCCCGTGCGGATGGCGCCGGCTCTCCGAGGCGCCGCTGCGCATCGAAAGCGCCGAGCGCCGGCTGACCGCCGACGACACGGTCTGGGACGACCCCGCCCGCCACCACTCCTCCGCCCTCGCCGCGCTGGAGGGCCCCGACGGCCGGATCCTGCTGCTCGGCGCACTCGGCCTCGACGTACCGCGCCTGGCCGCCGACCAGGACACCCTCGTCGGCTGGTACGAGTCCGCGGGCGCGCCCTGGTTCCTCGCGTACGGCACCGAGGAGGAGGTCTTCGGGGCGTACGTGGCACAGCTCGCCGAGCGCCTGGGGCGCAGCACCAAGCGGGCCGGCAACGTGTGGTGCAGCTGGTACGCGTACTACGAGAACATCACCGAGGAACTGCTCACCAAGGACATCACCGCCCTGCGCGGACTGCCCTTCGACGTCGTGCAGGTGGACGACGGCTGGGAGCGGGCCGTGGGGGACTGGCACGCCAATGACAAATTCCCCTCCGGAATGCGGGCGTTGGTGGACCGCATCAACGACGCGGGGCTGCGTGCCGGCCTGTGGATCGCCCCGTTCATCGCGCTCCCCGACTCCGAAACCGCCCGCGAGCGGCCGGAGTTGCTGCTGCGCGGCGCGGACGGCGAACCGGTGGTCACCGGGCACAACTGGGGGACCGGCTACTACGCGCTCGACCTCACCCGGCCCGCCGCCCAGGACCACGTACGCGAGATGATCCGGCGGATCACCCAGGACTGGGGGTTCGGCTACCTCAAGGCCGACTTCATCGGCGCCGCCGCGGCCCCGGGCGTCCGCGCCTCGGGGGTCGGGCGCGAGGAGGCGTACCGGCTCGGTCTGGAGATCATCCGGGAGGCGGCCGGTCCCGACACCTATCTCCTCGGCAGCGGGGCGCCGTTGCTGCCTTCGCTCGGACTGCTCGACGGCATCCGCAGCGGACCCGATGTCGCACCCCAGTGGGAGCATTACGCGACCCAGGACCCCTCCGACGCACTGGCCCGCAACGCCGTGGTCAACACCCTGCACCGGCTGTGGCAGTCGCCGCTGCTCGAAGTCGACCCGGACGTCGTGTACTTCCGCAGCCGGCTCAATCTCCTCACGGAGCATCAGCAGAGCTGGCTGCGCGACCTCGCCGACATCTGCGGCTTCCGTGCGGTCTCGGACCCGCCGGGCTGGCTGCACCCCGATGAACTCCAGGCGCTCACCGAGTACTTGGCGGCCGCGCCGGAGATCCGCAGGCTCGGCCGGTACCGGTTCGCGCTGGACGGGCGCGAGGTCGACTTCACACCGGCCGTGGAGCCGGAGGCGCAGCAGCGCTATCCGATCTCCTGACACGATCGGCCCGGGGCCGGCTCCAGGGATTCTCCCGGGCGCCCCTCGGGAATTAGTAAACTGCCCAGCGATATCCAGCGGCGGGTACCGCGCGATCCCCACCAGGGAGTAGACCAGCATGGCGACCACGGGCACCGACCTGTCCCGGATGCGCGAGATGAACCAGCTGTCCATCGTGTGGGCGCTGCGCGGCAACCCGCCCTCGACCGTCACCGAACTCGCCGGCCGGACGGGCCTGTCCCGTCCCGCCGTCGACGTTCTGGTGCAGGCACTGGTCACCGACGGCTGGGCCGCGGTGGAGGAACCGGGCGCCAAGAGCGTGGTGGGGCGTCCGGCCCGCCGCTACCGCTTCCGCGCCGACGCCGGCCATGCGCTCGGCATCGACATCGGGGTGCACAAGGTCCTGGTGATGCTGAGCGATCTCGAGGGCAATCTGGTCAGGACCGTGCGCCGGCCCGCCGACCCGGACGCGGACCCCGCCGCCCGGCTCGCGACGGTCGACGAGACCATCGACGAGCTCCTGGCCGCGGCCGGCATGACCGAGTCCGACATCTGGGGCCTGACCGTCGGCGTGACCGGACCGGTCGACGCGAGCGGCCGTACCTCCCTGTTCACACCCCTGCCGGGCTGGGGCGAGGCCGACCCGGCCGGCCATCTCGCCGGCCGGTTCCGCTGCCCCATCCAGGTCGAGAACGACTGCAAACTCGCCGCGGTGGCCGAGCGCTGGAAGGGCGTGGCGCAGGACGCGGACGACATCGTGTACCTGCTCGCCGGCATCCGTACCGGGGCGGGCCTCATCCTCGACGGCACCCTGCGCCGCGGCCACGGCGGCGCGGCGGGCGAGATCGGTGCGCTCAAGGCGGTCCGCTGGCTCGATGCCCCCGGGCACCTGGCCGCCTGCCCGGGAGTGCCCGCGAGCGCCCGGCCGGGAGAGGCTGCCGCATGGGTGTTCCAGGCCGCCCGCGAGGGCAACCGCGAGGCGAAGACGGCCGTACGCCGGTATACGCGGGATCTCGCCGTCGGCGTCGCGGCGTTGGTGCTCGCCCTCGACCCCGAGATCGTGGTCCTCGGCGGCGGCTTCTCGCGGTCCGCGGACATCATCCTCGACCCCTTGCAACGCGAACTCACCAAGCACTGCCTGCGCCTTCCCGAGCTGCGCACCTCCACCCTCGGCGACGAGAGCGTGGCCCTGGGCGGACTGCGCCTGGCCCTCGACGACATCGACAACCGCATGCTCAGCGCGGAACTCGCGGCGCCCCGCGCACCGCGGGGATAGGTTCGGCGGGCACGCTGCGGGGATAGATTCGGCGGGCACGCCGCGGGTTGGATTCGGCGGGCACGCCGCGGCCCCTCGAAGAACCTCGCCTACGTGAGGAGCTCCATGCCCACCGCACTCACCGCCGATCAGTTCGCCGGGCGCCTCACGGAACTCGCCACGCCCGAGCGCCGGGCTCAGCTGCACCGGGCGCTGCAACCGGGCCGGGGCAGGGCCGAGGAGGACCTGCTCCTCGGGGTGCGTATGGGCAGTGTGTTCACGCTGGCCAAGGAGTTCATCGAGCTCGCGCCGCGGGAGATCGACCGGCTCCTCGACAGTCCCGTCCACGAGGTGCGTGTCGGCGCCGTGAGCATCATGGGCAAGCAGGCGCTGCACAAGAAGACCGGCCAGGACCGCCGCCGCGAACTGTACGAGCTCTATCTGCGGCGCACCGACGCCATCAACACCTGGGACCTGGTGGACGTCAGCGCCCACCAGGTGATCGGCGCCTACCTCCACGACTTCGACGAGCCCCGCACCGTACTCAGGGACCTCGCGGGGTCCCCGCGGTGGTGGGAGCGGCGCATCGCGATGTTCGCCACCTTGTACCTGCTGCGCAAGGGCGAGCTCGACGACACCTACGAGCTGGCCGAGTTGCTCGTGCACGACCCGCACGACCTCGTGCAGAAGGTCGTCGGCGGGATGCTCAGGGAGGCGGGCAAGCACGACCGCGACCGGCTGCTCGCCTTCCTCGACCGCCACGCGGCCACGGCCCCGCGCCCGTTGCTGCGGGACGCGGTCGAGCACCTCGAAAAGGAGCTGCGCGCCCACTACCTGGGCCTTGCCCGCTGACGCGCACGCGGGCGGCAACGTGCGCTTGCCCACTTCGGTTCCTCCTGGCAGGTAGCCGCCATGGCGGCTTCCCGCCTGCCTCAGGACATCGTTCTGCAACGTTCAACCACTGAGACTCTCCCCAGCACCCGGGAAACAACCCCCGCCCGGGGCTCGTCGCAGGAGAGGCAGTTCCATGAACAGAGCACCCTCGGGGCGCACGGCACGGCTGCTGACAGCCGGGCTCGCGCTCGTTCTGCTCCCGGCGGGACAGCAGGCAGTGGCCGCCGATGACCCGGCAGCCGTGCCCAGGACCCCCGTCAAGCAGGGCCATGCCGCGCACACCGTCACTCTGATCACCGGCGACAAGGTGACCGTCACCGACGTCGGCGGCAAGAAGGCGGTCTCGGTCGAGCGGGCCAAGGGCGCTCACGGCAAGGTCTTCACGACGACCGACCACGACGGAGACATCAGCGTCGTACCGGACGAGGCGCGTGCGTTCCTCGCCGCAGGCAAGCTCGACAAGCGGCTCTTCGACGTCAGCGAGCTGATACGGCAGGGGCTCGCCGATGCCGAGAGCGGCAAGAAGGCCGGCAGGACCGCGGGGTTGCCGCTCATCGTCACGTACGGCAAGGGCGCACGGGCCGCCACGCCCGAGGGCGCCGACCGCGTGCGCGCGCTGCCGAGCGTGAACGGTGCGGCCGTCGAGGCCGAGCGGAACGCCGAGCTGTGGGGCGCCCTCACCGACGACGGTGCGCGCACCAAGGCGTTCGGCGGCGGGATCGACAAGATCTGGCTGGACGGCAAGGTCGAGGCGACCATGGCCGAGTCCAACGCCCAGATCGGCAGCGCGAAGGCCTGGGAGGCCGGCCTCACCGGCAAGGGCGTCAAGGTCGCCGTGCTCGACACCGGCGCGGACCTCACCCACCCCGACCTCGCGGACCGGGTGACGCAGAGCAAGTCGTTCATCGAGGGCGAGGAGATCGCCGACCGCAACGGGCACGGCACGCACGTCGCCTCGACCGTCGGCGGCAGCGGAGCGGCGAGCGACGGCAAGGAGAAGGGCGTCGCGCCCGGCGCCGACATCGCTGTCGGCAAGGTGCTCTCCGACGCGGGCGAGGGCACCGACTCGCAGATCATCGCCGGTATGGAGTGGGCCGCGAAGGACATCGACGCGAAGATCATCTCGATGAGCCTCGGCAGCCGCGAGCCGAGCGACGGCACGGACCCGATGGCGCAGGCCGTCAACAACCTCACCGCCGAGACCGGTTCGCTGTTCGTGATCGCCGCGGGCAACTCGGGCTACAACGGCGCGATCGGCTCGCCCGGCGCCGCCGACGCCGCGCTCACCATCGGCGCCGTGGACAGCACCGACACCCGCGCGGGCTTCACCAGCATGGGCCCGCGCATGGGCGACAACGCCCTCAAGCCCGACCTCTCCGCGCCCGGCGTCGAGATCCTCGCGGCCCGCTCTTCCCTCAGCGAGGGCGAAGGCTCGTACATGAGCATCAGCGGTACGTCGATGGCGACCCCGCACGTCTCGGGCGTCGCGGCCCTGCTCGCCGAGCAGCACCCCGACTGGACGCCGCAGCAGCTCAAGGACGCGCTGATGTCGACGTCCAAGACGCTCACCGACTCCCCGTACGACCTCGGTGCGGGCCGTGTCTCGGTCCCCGACGCGGTCGAGGCGCAGGTCACGGCGACGGGCAGCGCGGACTTCGGCTTCTACGGCTGGCCGTACGAGGGCAACGAGCCGGTCACCAAGACCCTCACCTACACCAACCACACCGACCAGCCCGTCGAGTTGACGCTCGCCGCCGAGGGCGCGGACTACGTCACGCTCGCCGACAGCACGCTCACCGTCCCGGCGAACGGCACCGCCTCCACGACCGCCACCGCCGACGGCGCGAAGGCCCCGGTCGGGAACAACGGCGGCCAGATCACCGCCAAGGCGGGCGACAAGACGGTCGCGCACACCGCGTGGGGCCTGGTGAAGGAGGAGGAGCGCTACACCCTGACGGTCAACGTCAAGGACCGCGACGGCTCCCCGATCGCCGGTTCGTTCAGCCTGCTCAAGCTGGTCGCCGGTGAGAAGGGCTGGGGTTACGACGTCGGCGCGTCCGGCACCGTCAAGCTCCGCCTCCAGCCCGGGACTTACGCGCTCGACGGCTTCGCGGACGTCAAGGGCGGCAACGGCAAGGACTCGCTCGGCCTCGGCTACTTCAACGAGTCCGGGATCAAGCTCGACCAGGACCGCGAGATCACCCTCGACGGGCGCGAGCTGCGCGAGATCGATGCCGAGGTCGACCAGCGCACCGAGACCCGCCAGCTGATCATGCAGTACACCCGCGAGGCGAACGGCACGGGTCTCTCAGGCAGTGTGCAGGTCCCGCTGACGTACGACTCGGTCTTCGCGGCGCCTTCGAAGAAGCCCGCGACGGGCACGTACGAGTACCGGACCGTGTGGCGCCTGGGCAAGCCGATGCTCTCCGTCGAGGCGGGCGGCCGGCGCATCGGTGAGGCCACCGTGCAGGGCGGCGGGACGATTCTGGACGACGACCTCGAGCTGTCGGTGGTCGATGCGGGGGATGGCAGCGCTGCCGCTTACGCCGGAAAGAACGTGCGGGGCAAGGCGGTTATCGTCCGCGCGACGGGCAACCTCTCCGCCGTGGAGATCGGCCGGAACGCCCAGGACGCGGGCGCCAAGGCGCTGTTCGTGAGCGACGCGCAGGCGGGCCGGCTGATGGACTGGTTCGGCACCGAGGCGTACGAGGACCGGCCGCTGCATATCGCGACGGTCAACGCGGCGGACGCGGACAGGCTCTCGGACGCGGCCCGGCAGGGGCGCAAGCTGGAGCTGGAGGGTACGGAGTACACGCCGTACAAGTACGACCTGGCCGACGGCCACTCGGGAGCGATTCCGGACCGCGACCTGACCTTCGAGCCCGGGCGGCGTGAACTCGCCGTCCTGGACACGAAGTTCCACGCGGCGAAGCCGGTCGACGGCAGCGACCAGCGCGTCTCCATGAGCAGCGCGTACCCGATCGGCGTCGGCTTCCCCGAGCGGATCTCCTTCCCGCAGGAGCGCACCGACTACGTCTCCACGGGTGAGGGCCAGGCCTGGTACGAATCCATGACCGTCGGCCCCGGCAAGATCGAGTCGCGCAGTGGCGACATCGTCTACAAGGGCGGCACCCGTCAGGAGCTCAACTGGTTCAAGCCCGTTCTGCACCCGTGGCTCGGCACCGGGCTCGGCTGGGGTCAGCAGCGCTACGGCAACAACGTCCAGTTCAACGTGCCCGGCTGGGGCGACTCGGGCCCGGACCACACCGGGTTCGGCGATGTGTGGAGCGAGGAGTCCGGGGTCACGCAGCAGACCAAGGTCTACGTGGACGGCAAGCTGGTCGACGAGAGCGGTGACTCCAGCGGTTACGCCTGGTCCGAGAACGTCGAGTCCCGCGTCCAGGACTTCAAGGTGGTCACGGACACGACCGCCGACCCGGCCCAGTGGCACACGTCGACCCGCGGCCACTCCGAGTGGACGGTCAAGTCCGGCCCCACACCGGCGGACCGCTACACCTACCTCCCCATGCTGAACCTCGGCTTCGACGTGGACACCGACCTCGCGGGCGACGTCCGCGGCGGACGGATCGTCCCGGTCGGGATCTTCGCCGAGTACGTGAAGGGCGCGGCGGACACGGGCCGTATCGGCGCCGGCACCCTCGAGGTGTCGTACGACGACGGCGCGACCTGGAAGTCCGTGAAGCTCCTCGACGGCAAGGGCGCGTCGTGGAAGACGCTGCTCGCCGTCCCGCGCGACGCGGAGTTCGTCTCGCTGCGGGCGTCGGTCGAGGACGACCGGGGCGCGTCGGTGAAGCAGGAGATCATCCGCGCGTTCGGGGTGAAGTAGCCCTCAGCACACGCGGTCCGACGACCCGGCAAGGCGTTCTGCCTTGCCGGGCGGTCGTTTTGGGGCTGCCGCCTGGTGGACGCTCAGGCAGCCGGTCCGATGGGCGGTCGCAGAGGCCCCCTGCCCGAACCTCGGCCGGACATCAGTGCTCGCACAGGCAGAACGGGTGGCCGGCCGGGTCGGCGTAGACGCGCCAGTTGGCCTCGGGGTGGAGGTGGTCCGTGCGTTGCAGGACGGTGGCGCCGAGGGCCAGGGCGCGCTGTTCCTCGGCGTCCAGGTCGTCCACGTCGAAGTCGAGGTGCAGCTGTTGCGGGTGGTCCTGGCCCGGCCAGACGGGCGGCCGGTAGCCCTCCACCCGCTGGCAGGCCAGGGGAGTGCCCTCGAACCCGTGGACCTCGATCCAGTCGGTCTCCTTCGGGTCCGTGACGATGCGGCCGCCGAGCAGATCCGCGTAGAACCGCGCGAGTTCCAGCGGATCGGCGCAGTCCAGCGCGACCGCCTGCAGCTTTCGAATCACTTCCGGCACTCCTTGTTCCGTGCGACGTCCTGTGAGCCGTCCTGTGTGACGTCTCATGCGACGCGGGGGCACGCGAGTGCGTACCCGGCACCGCCACCGGGCATGCCCGCCCGGGCTACGTGAGATCCAGCCGGTCGAGTACCCGCCGCACGGAGTCCCGTACGACCGCGCGGGACTCGTCGGTACGGTCGATGCCCTCGAAGGAGTGATGACCGTTCGGCACGTCGATCACCTCCAGGCGGGCGTCGGCGGCGCGGGCCGCCGCGACGAACTCCGTGACCGTCGCCGCGATCGCCGAGGTCTCCAGGCCCGCGCGGACGAGCAGCAGAGGGAGCTGCCCCGCCCTCGCGACCACATCCGCCGGGCGGACCTGTCCCGGGCCCAGACCCCAGCTCGCGAGCGGGGCCATGATCGGGTAGTTCGCCGCGAGACAGCGCAGCCACGGCGGAGGGGCGCTCAGCCAGTCCGCCGTCATCGGACCGCTGCCGGAGAAGAACCACAGGGCGATACGGGACGCGTCGACCCGCGGGTCGGCCCTGACCTGTTCCACCGCGGCGGCCAGGTCCGCCGAGGCCACCGGGTAGTCGGCCACGTCGTGGAGCCGGTGGTCGAGCGTCACCCCGACCGCCCCCTGCGCGGCCGCGTACCGGGCGTATCCGACGAAGGTCGGCCACTCGCGGGGCGACGGCCGCATGCCCGCGGGGACAGGGCCCCCGTGGACGAACACCACCGCGGGCCGCGGACCCGTGGCGGCGGGCAGGAACAGGTCCACGTTGCCGTGGTGTTCGGGCGCGATCTCCGGTACGTCCAGGAGGAAGGGCCGCAGATACCCCGGTGTCTCGGCGGGTTCGTCGTCCGCCGACAGGCTCACCCCCTCACCGGCCGCTGCCGCGAGGAGGGCCTCCGCGAGCTCCGCCGGGCGGGACAGCATCGGCCAGTGCCCGGTGGGCAGTTCGAAGAAGGTGACCTCCGGTCGCGCCAGCGCCCGCAGCGCCGGATCGCCGAAGCCGACGAGCATCCGTACCGTCTCGATCGTCGCCCCGCTCTCCGCGCAGAGCACCCCCGTGGTCGGCAGGTCCGCGGCCGCCCCCGTAAGCCGCAACGGCTGCAGCAGCGTCCCCGTCGGATGCGGTGCGGCGAGTGCGGTGAGCCGGTCCAGATGTGCGTCGGAGAGTCCCGCCGTGCTGCCCCACCGCGCCCACTCCGCACGCCCAGGGACCGCCAACAGCTCCTCGTCCGCCAGGTGTTCGCGCAGTGCGGGGTCGGGGACCGTGGCCAGTCCCACCGAGCCGTCCTGCACCAGCGGCGCGTCCACGTACACGATCCGCGCCACCCGGTCCGCGCGGCGGTCCGCCGCACCCACCGCGGGGAGAACCCCGTAGTCGTGCCCGACGAGCACCACGTCCCGCGCGCTGCCGGTGCCGTCCCCGGCCCGCGCGCCCGTGTCCTCGGCGCCCCGTTCACCCCGCGCACCTGTGCCCCGCGAGCCGTCCGCGTCGATGGCCGCCACCACCTGTGCGATATGCGCCTCGAGATCCACTGCACCCTCAAGGCCCTCAAGGCCCTCGACGCCCTCGTGCGGACGCGGCACCTCCACCACATCCGCCTTCGCGCCGGCCGCCAGCAGCCGCTCGACCGTCTCCTGCCACACCTGGGCCCCCGTGAACAGCCCCGGAACCACAATGAATCGGGTCATCCCGCACCTCCGCACTCCGTCGCCCGCGGACCGGTCCGTCGCCGGTTCCGCGGTCGCGGGTACGTTAGGAACTCCCCTAAAGGGAGGTTCAAGTGCCGACGCCGTCCGACGGTTCGTGGAGTATCGGCGAGCTCGCCGAGCATGCGCGGACCACCGTGAAGACCGTCCGTTTCTACTCGGACCGCGGCCTGCTGCCGGAGCTCTCGCGCAGTGGCGGCGGCCACCGCAGGTACGGCCCCGAGGCCCTGGAGCGGCTCCGCCTGATCCGCTCCCTGCGCGGGCTCGGTGTCCCCCTGCCGGAGGTCCACCGCATCGTCGACGAACGGTCCGGCGCGCTGGAGGACGCGGTTGCCGGACAGCTGCGCACGCTCGGCTCCCAGCTGACCGCCCTGCGCTGGCAGGAGGCCGCACTCCGCCTCGTACAGGAATCCGATCCCGCGGAACGCGCCGACCGCCTGCAACTGATCGGAGCGCTCGGCACCCCGCCGAGCACCGCGCCGCTCGCACGGTTCTGGCGTGCGTGGCTGCCCGCGCGGATGCCGGCGAAGTCCACCGCGGACTTCCTGGAGGTGGCCGTGCCGCAGCCGCCGGACAGCCCGTCGTCCGGGCAGGTCCTGGCGTTCGCGCGGCTCAACGCCCTGGTGTCGCGCCCCTGTTCCGGCACCGCGCGGCCCCAGCCCGCCGCGCACGGGGCCGCGGGCGCGCGCGAGTCCGCGCTGCTCTACGCGGGTCTGGCCGAGGCGTACGAACTGGCGGGCCGGCAGATCCTGGAGGGCGCGGCCCCGCACTCCGGTGACGCGCTGGTCTGCTTCGTGGACACGTACGCGACCGTGGCCGGGCACCGTGACAGTCCGGGGTTCCGGCGCGGTCTGGCGCGTCAACTCGCGGACGACCCACGGTTCGACGGCTACTGGGAGCTCGTGGCGGAGGTGACGACCGGCCCCGGAGAACGGGCCGCCCCGACGCCGGGCGAGGCACACGACTGGCTGCTCGCGGCACTGGAGGCGGAGGTGCGGCAGGAGGCGGCCTGACAGGTCCGCTCGGGGGAGGTGGCGTACGAGGTGGGTGCCCCCCGCCTACGCGCCCCCGGTGTCACCCTCCGCACGGCCGCCTACGCGCCCCCGGTGTCACCCTCCGGCCCGGCCGCCCACGCGCCCCGGTGTCACCGTCCGGCCCATCCGCCTACGCCGCCCCCGCAAGGCCGTCCAACCGCGCCCGCTGCCCGGCGCTCAGCTCGATCCCCGACGCGGCGACGTTCTCCTCCAGATGCGCGAGCCGCGCCGTGCCCGGGATCGGCAGCATGACGGGGGAGTGCCCGAGCAGCCAGGCGAGGGCGATCTGCGTCGGCGTGGCGTCCAACTCGGCCGCCACAGCGGCCACTTCCGCATCCGCGCCCGACTTCCCCCACGCGACCGTACGCCAGGGCAGAAACGCGATGCCCTCCTGCTCGCATACGGCGAGCACCGGCTCGTGCTCACGGTCGAGCAGGTTGTAGCGGTTCTGGACACTGGCGATCTCGACGACCCCGCGCGCCTCGCGCAGCTCGTCGACCGTCACCTCGGACAGCCCGATCCGTCCGATCTTTCCCGCCTCCCGAAGCTCGCGCAGCACCCCGAACTGGTCGGCGAGCGGCGTCTTCGGATCGATCCGGTGCAGCTGAAGGAGCTCGACGCGCTCGACCCGCAGCCGCCGCAACGCGTTGTCGACCTGCCCGCGCAGCACCTCGGGCCGCCCGTCGAGCTCCCACTCGCCCGCCGGTCCGCGCCGCTCCAGACCGATCTTGGTGGTGACCAGGAGCTCCCGCGGATACGGATACAGCGCCTCGGCGAGCAACTCCTCATTGCTGCCGCCGCCGTACATGTATGCGGTGTCGATCAGCGTGACACCCAGCTCGACGGCCCGCCGGGCCACCGCGAGGGAGTTCTCGCGGTCCGGCCCCGGCTCGGTGGGCAGATGCATGGCCCCGAATCCGAGCCGTCGTACTTCGAGATCCCCGGAGATACGGAACACCTCGGATGTCATGTGCCGACCCCTCCCAGAGTGAAGGCGACACGGTAGCAAGCGAGTTGAACGCGCAGGTGGCAGCATTTGCTGCAGGACCTCCCAAGGCGCCCCGGAAGACCGTAAGTTGACGTCAGACGCTTGGAGCAGAGGGAGAGCCGACCGTGGTGTACGAAGAGTCCGAGAAGTCCGGGTCCGAGGGCGGAAGCCGGATCGACATATCACGACCGCACTCGGCGCGGATCTGGAACTACCTGCTCGGCGGCAAGGACAACTACGCGATCGATCGGGTGGCAGGCGACAAGGTCGTCGAGGTGTACCCCGGCATGCGGGACGTCACCCGCCAGTCCCGTCAGATGCTCACCCGCGTCGTCTCCTACCTCGCGGGCGAGGCGGGGATCCGGCAGTTCCTGGACATCGGCACCGGACTGCCGACCGCCAACAACACCCATGAGGTCGCCCAGTCCACAGCCCCCGACTCGCGCATCGTCTACGTGGACAACGACCCGCTGGTCCTCGTCCACGCCCAGGCGCTCCTGACGAGCACGCCCGAGGGCAAGTGCGACTACCTCGAGGCGGACGTCCGCGACCCCGAGACGATCCTGCGCGAGGCCGCCCGCACCCTGGACTTCTCACAGCCCGTCGCCCTGATGCTGATGGGCATCATGGGCCTGGTCACGGACGAGCAGAAGCCGAAGGCCGTCGTGGACCATCTGCTCTCCGCCCTGCCGTCCGGCAGCTATCTCGCGCTGTACGACGGCTCCGACGCCGACCCCGCGTATGTCGAGGCCATCGCCCGCCACAACGCGAACAGCGGCGCCGTCCCGTACACCCCGCGCAGCATCGAGCAGATCGCCCATTACTTCGACGGCCTCGAACTCCTCGAGCCCGGTGTGGTCTCGGTCGAACGCTGGCGCCCGCAGCCCAACCCATGGGGCGAGCCGGTCAAGGTCTCGTGCGCGGGCGGGCTGGCCCGCAAGCCCTGACCCGTGCGTCCAGGGGGCCGGGGTTCAGCCGATGTACGCGTCCGTGAACTCCGGTCCTTCGAGCGCCTGCCGGCAGCCCTCGTGATCGTCCGGGGGGCCGCCCTTCGTGAGGACCAGGGCGTAACCCTGTCCCGTGCGGCAGCCCTTGTCGCTCCACTCGCCGGCCATGACCGTCCAGACGGCGCCGGCGGCGACGATGATGATGATCAGGAACAACCGCGCCTTCATGGCCCCCCCTTTGTGCGCAAGCCCGCCCCATGGCCCGTGTGCGCAGCCCGCTCCCATGGCCCGTGTGCGTAAGCCGCTCCCATGGCCCGTGTGCGTAAGCCGCTCCCATGGCCCGTGTGCGTAAGCCGCTCCCATGGCCCGTGTGCGTCAGCCCGCCCCATGGTGGCGGGCGCCCCGCGCCGTCGCCAGACCCGGTGGCGCGCGGGCTTCAGCCGCTCTTGGGCGCCTGCGCGGAGTCCGTGCCCTGATGGCCGCGGCGGGCGTCGCGGTCGAAGATGCCCAGGATCTCGCAGGGGCCGCCGGCGCTGCCGATCGCGTGCGGCAGCATCGTCGGGAACTCGGCGGCCTGGTTGGTCTCGATCCGCAGCCGGCGACCGGCCAGGAGCAGGACCGCCGTGCCGGAGAGCACCACGAGCCACTCGCGGCCGGGGTGCGCCCGCATCCGCGCGGTGTTCTCCGGGGGCGGCTCTGTCATCCGCTGACGTACCACCGTCATGCCGGGCTCGGCCCTGATCGGCCAGCGCATCAGGCCGTGCGAGGCGTCGATCATGGGGCTGATGATCACGTCGTCCGAGGCGTTCTCGACCAGCTGGTCCAGTGAGGTGTCCAGGGCGCGCGCCAGGGTGACCAGCTGGTCAAGGGCGAGGCGGCGCTGACCGTTCTCGATCCGGCTCAGGGTCGACTGGCTGACCTTCGCGCGGGCGGCCAGTTCCTCGAGGGACCAGCCCTGGGCCACGCGCAGGGCGCGGATGCGTTTGCGGACGAGGCCGTCCAGATCATCAGTGTCTTGCGTCATGGGCAAGATTGTATGTCTGAGGGGCAAGGTGCGCTTAGCGTTGCTCACGTATCCCCGACTCCCCGTCCGCCCGCGGCGGCTTTCGCGCGCCCTTTTCCGGAGGACCCATGTCTCCAGCCGTGACCCCACCCCCGACCCTCGAATCCGCGACCGACGCCCGTCGGCGGCGCTCCATCCTGATCGCCGTCTGCATCGCGCTGATGGCCGTCATCGCCTCGGTCTCCGGCCTGAACGTGGCCCAGCCCGACCTGGCCGTCGAATTCGGCGCCTCGCAGTCCGCGATCCTGTGGATGATCAACCTCTACACGCTGACCCTGGCGGCGCTGCTGCTGCCGCTCGGCGCGCTCGGCGACCGGCTGGGGCGCAAGCGCATGCTGATCGCGGGTCTTGTGCTCTTCGGTCTCGCGAGCGTCGCCGGCGGGCTCGCGCCCTCCACGGAGGTCATGCTCGGTGCGCGTCTGCTCAGCGGGGTGGGCGCCGCGATGATCATGCCGATCACGCTCGCCGTCATCACCTCCACCTTCCCGGAGGAGGAACGCGGCCGCGCCATCGGCGTCTGGACTGGTGTCGCCGGAGGCGGCGGCATCCTGGGCATGTTCCTGTCGGCCGCCCTGGTCGACGTCGCGAACTGGCGCTGGCTGTTCGTGCTGCCCGTCGTCCTGGTCGTGGTGGCGCTGGCGATGACGCTGCGGTCCGTCCCCGACTCCCGTGAGAACTCCCGTCATGCGTACGACAGCACCGGAGCCCTGGCCTCCATCGTCGCCGTCGTCGGCCTCATCTACTTCCTCCAGGAGGGGCCCGAGCGGGGCTGGAGCGAGCCGCTGACGCTGGTCAGCCTCGCCGTCGGAGCGCTCGCCGCCGTGTTCTTCGTGCTCTGGGAGCTGCGCCGCCGCGAGGGTGCGCTGCTCGACGTACGACTGTTCCGTGCGCGTGGACTGGCCGGCGGCTCGCTCACGCTGCTCGCGGTCTTCGGTGTGCAGGCCGGGATCTTCGTCGTCCTCTTCCCGTTCCTCCAGGTCGTGCTCGGCTGGTCCGGACTGCTGTCCACCGCGGCCCTGATGCCCATGGCCGTACTGATGATGATGACGTCCGGGCTCGCCCCCAAGCTCGCCGGCCGCATCGGCCCCAAGGCCACCATGGCCACCGGAATCGCCTTGTCCGGAGCGGGACTCGGCCTCATGGCCGCGCTCGTCTCCGTCGACGGCGGCTATCCGTCGCTGCTGCCCGGCATGCTCGTGATGGGCGTCGGCATGGGTCTGTCGATGACGCCGTCCACCGAGGCCATCACCTCCTCCCTGCCCCGGGAACGCCAGGGCGTGGCCTCCGCGCTCAACGACGTCACCCGCGAGTTCGGCACCGCCCTCGGCATCGCCCTGCTCGGCGCGCTCCTCTCCGCCGGCTACCGCGACGCGATCGGGGAACGGCTCGACGGCTTCCCGTCCGAGGCCGCGGGACCGGCCCGCGAGGGCGTCGCCAACGCCCTCGACGCCGCCCACGCGGCCGGCCCCCAGGCCCGGGAACTGATCCGCACGGCCCGCGAGTCCTTCGTCGACGGCTGGCAACAGGCCATGTGGGCGGGCGTGTTCGTGATGGCCGCCCTGTTCGTGTACGTGGCGCTGCGGGGGCCCGAGCGCGGGGCGGGCGGGGTCGAGGAACCTGAGGCGACGGAGCCCCTCGCCGTGTGACCCCGCCCCACAGGGTGGGCCGGTCAACCACCGGCCCACCCTTGCGTGTTCGCGTACGGCTCCGCGTCCGGACGACAGCGCCGACGCCCGCAGGCGGCTCGGCCCCGCGGGCGGGTTGTCAGACCTGCCTGCCATGATCCCGGCATGTTGTACGAGACCTTGGTGGGCGAGGCCCGTGGGCGAGATGCGCTCGATGATGTGCGGCCGGACGCGCTGGAGCGCATACCCGCCGACGCACCCTGGGCAGCCGCGCTCAGGGGACGTGTCGAGGCCGGGCGGACGAGCGAACTCGCCGGTCTCGTACGGCACCTCGCCGCCCTCTCGTCCCCGCGCCCCACACAGAAGTGGCGGCGTACCTGCCTCGATCTCGTGGCTGCCGCGAAAGCGGACGAGCTCGTCGCGGCCACGCTCCGGGACCTCGCCGAGGGCGAGTCCCTGTGCACCCGGGACCACGGTGCGCACACGGCCTGGATCGGCGGCGACTACCACTATCACTACGTCGTGCACAGCAGCGACACCGACCTCGCCCGAGGCGCCGTCTGGGCGGCGGCCCTGACCAGCGGGCCGGACGCGGTACGTCACCTCGGCGTGCTCGCCCTCCGGGTGAGTGGCGCCGAGCGCGGCGTCATCGAGGACCTCAAACTCTCCGGCGCCGCCATCAACGCCCTCGCCGACACCGGCGCCCCCGCCTCCCTCGAAGAGCTCTGGCGGCTGCAGGCGAAGATCAAGCACCGCGCCCTGCGCAAGCAGCTCGACACCGCCCTGACGACCGCCGCCGGAAAGCAGGGCATCACCCCGCAGCAGCTCGTCGAGCGCAGCGTGCCCCGCCATGGTCTCGGCCAGGACAGCGCGCTGGAGAGCGAGTTGGGCGAGCACCGCATACGGATCGCGATCGAGGACGCCACGACCGTACGCCTCACCTTCACCCGCCCCGACGGCACCACCGCCCGCACCGCACCCCCGGCCGTGAAGGACGGATTCCCCGAGGAGCTCAAGGCGCTGAAGGCGTACGCCAAGGAGCTCCGCGGCACCCTGGCGAGCGAACGCGCCCGCGTGGAGGGCCTGTTGTCCACCGACCGCGTGTGGCCGTACGAGGAGTGGTGCCGCCACTACCGCGAGCACCCGGTCACCGGCGTGCTGGTGCGCGGTCTGATCTGGGAGTTCCGCGACGGGACCGGTGAGTGGCGGGCCGCCGCGCCGGGCACCGTGCCGGAAGGCGGCACCGCCGCACACGTAAGGCTCTGGCACCCGATCAGGGCCGAGGCGGACGAAGTCCGGGCGTGGCGCGAGCGGTTGATGGCCGACCGCCTGCGCCAGCCCTTCAAGCAGGCCTTCCGTGAGATCTATCTGCTCACCCCGGCCGAGGAGCGGACCCGCCTCTACTCCAACCGCTTCGCCGCGCACATCGTCCACTACCAACAGCTGTACGCCCTGTTCAAGGTGCGCGGCTGGCAGTCCAACTACCTCAGCGGCCATGACGGCGGCTACGAGGGCATCGCGCGGGCCGAGTTCGGCGACGGCGCGTGGCGGGCGCTGTTCCACCATGAGCCCGCGGTGGACGACTTCCGCTACTCACCGGAGCACGCCGCCACCGACCAGGTCCGCTTCGAGCGCCGCAGCGGCCGGCAGTGGCGCGAGGCGCCGCTCGACGAGGTGCCGGCACCGGTGTTCAGCGAGGCCATGCGCGATGTCGACCTCTTCGTCGGCGTGACCTCGATCGCCGCCGACCCCCAGTGGACCGACCGCGGCGAGGCCCGGTACACCGACTACTGGCGGACCGCGACCTTCGGCGCCCTCACGGCCACCGCCGAGATCCGCCGCGAGGCCCTGGAGCGGATCGTGCCCCGGCTGAGGAAGCTCGCCGACCGCTGCACCTTCGAGGGCCGCTTCCTGGTCGTGCGCGGCGACTTGGCCACGTACAAGATCCATCTGGGCTCGGCCAACATCCTCATGGAGCCCGATGACGCCTACCTCTGCATCGTCCCGGCGGCGCGCCCGCCGAGGACGAGCGGTCCGGTGTTCCTGCCCTTCGAGGACGAGCGGCTCTCGCTGATCCTCAGCAAGGCGCTGATGCTGGCCGCCGACACGAAGATCACTGACGGGACGATCCTCCGGCAGATCGAGCGGGGTGCCCGATGAGCCCCGAGGCGGAACGACTGCTCCGGGCACTGACCGACCCGGCCCACGCTGTCGACGGGACAGCCCCCGCCGAATTGGCCGGGGTCAGTGCCGAGGACCTCGGTACTCTGCATGTCGCCGCACGTCGTCTCCGGGCCGAGGGCCACCGGTCGCAAGCCGTGGCGCGGGTGTGGTCAGCCGTGATGGGCGCCGTGGTGGAGCGAGAGGTGCGGTACACGCCGGATGCCTGCCGGGGGATGTTCGAGGCGCTCTTCGAGGCGTACCGACAGGACGCCCCGGTCCATCCACGAGAGGTGCTCACGGCGGTTGAGCAGTGCACGGGACCGGTTCCGGAGCTGCCTGAACTGATCGATTCCCTCGTGCGGTTGGTCTGCGAGAAGCAGCGGCTCCATCAGCCGTACGTGCTCCTCGTGCTCGCCCGGCAGGCGGGTGAGGAGACCGTGCAGGCGGTCGTGGCGCGGCTGGCGCAGGACTTCGGCCCGATCGTCGCCGAGGAGATGGCGGTCCTGGCGGGTATCGGGCGCACCGCGTACGGCCTGCTGCTCCGCCTGGACAGGGATCATCGGTACGGGGAGACCGACGAGGGGTTGTGGCACAGCCTCGCCGAGAGTTCCGCTTACGTGGCCTTCGCGCGGCGGGCGTGGGAAGCGGCCCTTGCGCGGGCCGAGGCGATACGGACGGGGAAGATCCCGTACCGGGCGGACAAGGCGTTCACCGACCGCGAGATCGGCACGCTGGGGCAGGCGCTGCGGGTTGCGCTGGTGCGGGACGAGGCCTGGCTGCCCGAGGTGTGCGGGCGTGTGCTGCCCGCCATCGCGCTGGCCCCGGGTGCCGCCAAGACTCTCCCCTCGCAGGCGCTCCTCTACGAAGTCGTCCGCGCCGTACAGGACTTCCCCACCCCGGAACTGGTCGCCGCCCTGCGCACCGTACGCCGCACCGTGCGGCACGCCGGCGTGCCCAAGCAGCTCGACAAGATGCTGAAGAAGGCCGACATCGCGCTGGCCGAGCGGACCGAGGTGGCCCTGCGCCTGCCGCGGCTCGACTTCGACGAGGACGGAGTCGTGCGCAGGTCCGCCGGTGCGTACGAGGGCGTGGTCACCGTGACCGACACCGCCGTGCTGACCTGGGAGAAGGACGGACGCACGGTCAAGAGCGTCCCGGCCGCCGTACGGCGCGACCACGGCGACCTCGTCAAGGAACTGCGCGATCTCGTCAAGCGCGTCAACGCCCAACTCACCACCCTGCTCAGGGCTTTGGAGGGCGGCTTCGTCCTCTACGACGCGACCCACGCGTACGCCTTTTGGCGCTCCGAGCTGGCCGGGCATCCGCTCGCCCGGACGCTCGTACGCCGGCTGATCTGGGAGATCGAACTCGGGCCCGGCCGCTGGCAGGCCGTACTGCCCGAGACCGACGAGGACCTCCCCGAGGCACCCGACGACGCTCGCGTGCGGCTGTGGCATCCGCAGCGCGCGCAACCCGAGACCGTACGGACCTGGCGCGAACTGCTCACGGAACGGCAGCTGCGCCAGCCCTTCAAGCAGGCCTTCCGCGAGATCTACCTGCTCACCCCCGCCGAGGAGCGGACCCGCCTCTACTCCAACCGTTTCGCGGCCCATGTCGTCCACTACCGCAAGATGTTCGCCCTGTTCCGGGCGCGGGGCTGGAAGAGCAGACTCCTCGGCGGCTGGGACGCCGGTGAGGAGGACTGGGCCGAGCGGCTCATGGACTCGGGCCGGTGGCGGGTCACGTTCCGCCACCTGTGGACGGAATCGGAAGGCGTGCACGAACTCGCCTCCACCGACCAAGTCCGCTTCCAGTACCGGGAGTCAGGGACCTGGCGCGAGGCGCCGCTCGCCGATGTGCCGCCGCTGGTGTTCAGCGAGGCCATGCGCGATGTGGACCTGTTCGTCGGCGTCTGCTCCATCGCCGCCGATCCCGACTGGACCGACGGCGGGCCCGAACGCGCCTACTGGGAGCGGGCCGGATTCGCCGAGCTGACCGAGAGCGCCGAGGCACGCAAGGAGGTGCTCGCGCGGCTGCTGCCCCGGCTGAAGATCGCGGAACGCTGCACGCTCGACGGCCGCTTCCTCGTCGTACGCGGTGACTTGACCACGTACCGGATCCATCTCGGCTCGGCGAACATCCTGATGGAGCCGGACGGCGCCTACCTGTGCATCGTGCCGGACCGCCGCCAGGCCACCAAGGGCGGCCAGGTGTTCCTGCCGTTCGAGGACGAGCGGCTCGGGCTCATCCTCAGCAAGGCCCTGCTGCTCGCCGCCGATACGGAGATCGGCGACCAGAGCATCCTGCGGCAGATCAAGCGCGGAGCCTGACTTCGGGCCCGTCTTGTGGATCATGCCGGGCTCGCGGGGCCCGATCCACAAGGCGGGCCCCGGGCTCAGGAGCGGCTCGTGCTTCCGCAGGGCTCAGGAGCGGATCGCGCCTCCGCAGGGCTCAGGAGCGGCTCGCGCTCCCGCACTCCCCACCGCGCCCGGTCCCCTCGAGACCTTCGCTGCGGTCGTACGGGTCGACCCCCTCGTTCCCGCCGCCGCGTTCGTGGTCCTCGGCGAAGGTGGGGGAGAGGAAGCCGACGACATCACAACCGCCGTTGGTCGTATGCACCTTGTACGAGGAGAACGAGAACGTGCCCCGTTCCGTCCGCACCTTCGACGGGTCGTCCCAGCTCAGCACCAGCTCACGGCGCACGATGGTGCGGGTGACCTCGTCGCTGTCGCTCTCGGCACGGACGAACGGGTACACGAAGGTGACGTCTGCGGTCACTTCGAGGGCGCCGTACTCGCCCTCCTCGTACGAGAGCCGGCCGCGCGTCTTGACGACCTCGCCGACGAGCTCGACCTCGTCGGTGCGGTAGCGCGTGAACAGGAGCAGCGGGTCGGCGTCCCGCGTCGGCTCGGTGAGCGCCGTGGTCAACAGCGGCTTGACGTCCCGCTGTTGAGGGTTCACGAGGGCGATCGCCGCGTCGGGGCGCTTGCCGCGCAGCACGGCGGGATCGAGATTCGACGCGACGACGAAGGCCCGGGACTTCTCGAGGGCGTCCTCGACCGCGGCCCTGTCCATCCAGCCCGTCGCCCGCGCCTCGGGCACATGGATGCCGGCCGCCCCGTCGGCCCACTGGGCGGCCGGAGAGCCCTTGAACGGCTCGTCCCGGGTGGGCTGTTCGGCCCCGCCGCCCGCCGGCGCTCCGGACGGGCGCGTGGACTCCGCGGCCAGGGGGCGGTCGTCGGTGCCGCTGCCGCCGAACCAGCCGGACAGGGCGCCGGGTGTGAGCGCCACGATCAGCCCGGCGACGGCGAGCAGCAACGCAAGGACCTGCCAGGTCTTGAACCGCCGCTGCCGCGGGGGCTGGTGAGCGCGCCACCCCTGCGGGCCGTCGGGGGTGTCGCGCAGCCGCTCCGCGACCATCCGCGCCCGTGCCGAGGGCTCCTCGGGCGCGCCGGGGCTGCCCGCCTCGGCCTCCCGCAGGAAGCGCTCCCACTCCTCGTCCGGTATGGACGACTCGTCCTTGTTCGTACCCAACTCCCGTCCCCCTTCTTCCCGCGAGCGATGATCCCACAGGGGAAGAAGGGGCACATGGGGCGTGTGCGGTCAGGCTGCCGGATGGACGGTGATGAATGCAGCGCGGACCTGCGAGGCATCGCCCCGCTGCCAGGCGCCGCTGACGTGACCGTCTCCTCCCGGCACGAGCGCACGCATCAGCCGGAGGGTCACACCGCTCGTCAGCCCGATCCCGGTCCCGCTCTCCGTGTCGGTGACGGAGCCGATCCCGGCCGCCCCGAGCGGCGCACCCTCGTACGCGACCCGGACGTCGCGGTCCTCCTGATCGCTGACGCTCTGCGCCTGCGCCGTCGCGCGTCCGTCGATCAGCGCCGCCAACTCGCCGACCAGGACCGGGTCATGGCACCCGTCGTAGACCCACCGCTTGCCGAGAACGCCGTGCTCCGTGGTGCCGATGAGGGCCTCTTCGGCGCCCTGCAACGGCGCGCCGCGGTAGGTCATCGGAACGAGATACCAAGCCTCCGTGCTGCTGTACGACGCATCGCCGTACGACGCATCGCCGTACGACGCATCGCCGTACGACGCATCGCCGTACGACGCATCGCCGTACGACGCACCGGCATCGCTGACGACCATGAACTCGATCCCGACCTCACCCTCGGGGTCGTCGAGCCGGAAGCCGCCCGCCTTGGAGAGCTGCGGCCCCTCGGGACCGCCCCGGTACCACGGGCGGCCGGGCAGCCAGTCCGTGAGGAGTTCCAGCTTGGTCGGCTTGAGCGTCGTGTGATGGATCTCGGCCATACGGAAGTGACCTCCAAGGAGTTGGGCTGAGCATCGCCGTACCCAACCCTTTCACCGGGCTGTTTCATCCCGGCCCGGCGGGCTGGAGTCGCGTCCGCCCGGATCACCGGGACGGAACTCGCGCACCCAGGATTGACCGGCGGCCCTGCTGGGCACCTTCGTGAGCGATGAACCAAATGCACGAAAAGCGCGCCTTTCCGGTGTGCTGCAAGGAACCGGCGTAAGAGGTACAGAAATGCCGTTGCCGGACCCCGCCACCTCCCACAGCTCCCTCGCCTCTCTCACCTCCCTCCACTCCTTGCTCAAGTTCATCGAGCACCGCATCTGGGTCGCCGTCGGCTGCTGCGCCCTGGCCACGGCCTCCACCGTGGCGCTGGCCCGCCGGGCCCACGCCCAGGCGGGACTGCTGCTGCTCACCGCTTCCGCGCTGATGCTCGCCGCCGTACTGCTCGACCTGGCCCCCGAGGCCTGGCACGAGACCGTGCTCCTCGGTGTCCCCGGCTGGCTGCCGCCCGCGGTCGCCCTCGCCTCGTACGGCGTGGTCGGCCTGTGCACCCGTGGCCACGGACGGGCCCGCCGCCACCCCGGCCACGCACCGGGACGGCACCGCCGCCTCACCGAGACGGCCGGTGTGGTGTCGGCCGGACTCGGCACCGCGGCTGCACTCGGCGTCCACCGCGTCATGGAGGGCACGACCCTCGCCCTGATCCTCTCCGTCCCGGTCTTCCTCGCGCTGCTCGTGCTCTCCGTCGGCAACGGTCTGACGCTCGGTGTGATGCTCCAGGACAGCGGCCGGGATCCGCTTCCCTGGCTGGCGCTCGCCTGCCTGGGCCCCGCCCTCGGCGTACTCCTGAGCGTCCTCCACCCCTTCCCCGAGGTACTGCTTCCGTCGGCGCTCGCCGTGGTGGCGGGGATCATCGTGCGCCACGCGGTCGTCGGCCTGCGCCTCGCCATGCGCCGGCACGGGAACGGCCGCCCTCCGCACTGGCATCTCGCGACGGCGACGGCGACGGTCCTCGCGACGGGGGCGCTGCTCCTTGCGGCGCACTGAGGACCGCACTCCACACCGGTTCAGAGAGAGAAGCGAGGCATACGTGAACGAACACGAGGTGGCCGAGCGCGCGCCGCACGAGCACGAGGTCGACGGGCGCGAGATGTTCGAACGGCACCCCGAAGTCCCGGGCCGGCAACGCCCGTTGCTGACCCCCGACGACGTCCACCACAAGTGGTTCACGACCACGCGTCTGCGCGAGGGCTACGACCTCGGCGAGGTGGACACCTTCCTGCAGGACGTGGAGTACTCCCTCGCCTGCCTCCACCGCGACAACGCCGACCTCCGCCGCCAGCCCCCGCCCGCGGACACAGGCCAGGACGCCGCCCGCATCATCGCGCTGGCCGACCGCACCGCGGGCCAGGCGATCGCCGCCGCCTGCGCCGAGGCCCAGCGCATCATCGACGAGGCCCGCGCGAAGGCCGACCACCTGGAACAGGAAGCGGCGGCACGAGCGGCCCAGGCCTCCGCTCACGCCGAACAGGCGGCAGCCGACCACCTGCACACCCTGGACCGCGAGATCCGCGCGAAGCGCTCCGAACTGGAAGCCCTCACCAGCTCCCGCCTCACCCTCGAACGACAACTGACCGGCCTGCGCACCCTCCTCGCCGACTACCGAAGCCGCGTGACGGTCCACTTCGACGGCCAGCTCGAGGACCTGGAGCGGCAGACGGAGCAGTATCTTGGGTCGGCTTGGCCGTCCATGGAGCGGGGTGGGTGAGGCGGCCGGGCTCCATGGGGGGCGGGAAGCGTGGACGCGGTGTGGGGCGGGCTGGGCGAGCGGGTGTCCAGGGGTGTGGCCAAGGGGTGGCTGGCAGGGCTGGGCCTCAACCTGGCCGCACCGACAGAGGTGTTGATACGGCTCTTCGACTTGGGCGATGCCAAATTCCTGTGGTGGCGTGAGGTACCGGAGGCCGTACTAGACGCGGCGGTGGAGCACCCGTCGATATGGGCCTGGGCCAGGGCGGCCGACTCGGGCCGGCTCTCCGCCGCACAGTGGGAGCGCCTGCTCGCCCACACCGAGGGCCTGCCCGAGCACGCAGCGCTCGTGGAGATGGCGGAGCAACCGAGGGTCTCTGTGTGGCAGGGCATACGCAAGGGGATTCAGCGTCCGCCCGACGACGAAGCACGGCCTCCGGCGACTCCCGCCGAGATCGATGCCTGGGCCGCATCCGTCCCCGACATCCCGGCGGAGGCCCGCGAGGCTGCCCTGTGGTGGGTCGCGGCACTGCACGACCGGCCCGAAGCCATGCGGCAGTTGGCCGCCTCGCCGAACCGCTGGATACGCAGGAGCGTGGCCCGCGCCCGCCGACTGCCCCCGGACATCATCGGGACACTGGCCCGTGACGAGGACCGGGTGGTGCACCTCTTCCTGGCCGAATCCTGCGAGGACGCACCGGCCGAGCTGCTGCTCGACGTATGGACCTGGTGGGAGCGGAACGGCAGCTTCACCTTCCCCGGCCGGCCCCGCAACCACCCGAACTTCCCCCGCGACAGACTCCTGCGCTTCGCCGACGACCCGCGCCCCCGAGTCCGGTTGCTCGCCCTCGACGACCCCGAGTCACCCGCCCACCTGGTGGAGCGGTTCTCGCACGACGCCCACGGCGACGTACGCATGCGGGCAGCCGAGGACCCCCGCCTGGAGCCGGCGTCCGCGGCCCGGCTCGCGGAAGACACCGAGTGGCGGGTTCGCAACCGCGCGCGCAAGAACCCCGCGCTTCCGCCCTCCCTGCTCGTACGCCTCCTCCTGGACGAGGAGAGCGCCGAAGAAGCGGCGCACAACCCGGCGATCCCCCTCCCCGCCATGCACCGGATGCTCGACACCGCGGCTCACCACGATTGGACGCCCCGCAGATCCCGGCCCCGATGAGTTTCCGGCGCACATCCGGTCTGTCTCCATGAAGGGCCACCCCAGGCCCACCGACACCCGGGAGCTGTCATGAGCAAGGTAGTCATGCAAAACGTCGTCTCCGTGGACGGATTCATCGCCGACAAGAACGACGACCCGGGCCCGCTCTTCGAGTGGTACGCCAACGGCGACGTGGACCTCGGCGGCCCGGGCCTGCGCGTCTCGAAGGTCTCGGCCGCGTATGTGAAGCCCATGTGGGACGGCCTCGGGACCCTGGTGATCGGCCGGCACCTCTTCGACCTCACCAACGGCTGGGAGGGCACGCCCCCGGCCGGCCGGCACGTGGTCGTCGTCTCGCACCGGCCGAAGCCGGACGGCTGGCATCCCGAGGCCTCGTACCACTTCGAAGGCGACGTCACCCGGGCGATCGCCAAGGCGAAGGAGCTGGCGGGCGAGGACTACGTGGGCGTGGCGGCCGGCGACGTGGGCGGGCAGGCGCTCGCGCTCGGCCTCGTGGACGAGGTCGCGATGGACGTCGCACCGGTGGTCTTCGGCTCCGGCAAGCGCTACTTCGGCGCGGTCGACGCCCAGCACCTCCTCGAGGACCCCCACGTCGTCATCCAGGGCGACCGCGTGCTGCACCTCGCCTACCGCGTAAGGCGGCAGACCACCTGAAACCGTCTGGGTGGACACGCGTAGAGCCCCCTTGCCAACGCCCTGGAACAAGTCCACGATGGTCGCTTCTCGGTGGCCCCGGCCTGCGGTCTCGCCCCGGAAAAACGGGGCTTGACGTGGGCTTCGAAACAGGAGCACCAGCATGGACTTCGGACTCGTTCTGCAGACCGACCCGCCGGCCGCGCACGTCGTCAGCCTGATGAAACGGGCCGAACGCAATCGCTTCCGCTACGGATGGACCTTCGACTCGGCCGTGCTCTGGCAGGAGCCCTTCGTCATCTACAGCCAGATCCTGGCCCAGACGCAGCGGCTGACCGTGGGGCCGATGGTCACCAACCCGGGCACCCGTACCTGGGAGGTCACCGCCTCCACGTTCGCGACGCTGAACGACATGTACGGCAACCGCACCGTGTGCGGGATCGGACGCGGTGACTCGGCGATGCGGGTGGCCGGGCGCAAGCCCAACACCCTGGCGCGGCTCGGCGAGGCGATCGATGTCATCCGCGATCTGGCGGAGGGCCGCGAGGCCCAAGTCGACGGTGCGGCCGTGCGGTTGCCCTGGGTGCGGGACGGGAAGCTGCCGGTGTGGATGGCGGCGTACGGCCCGAAGGCGCTCGCGCTCGCGGGGCAGAAGGCCGACGGTTTCATCCTCCAGCTCGCCGATCCGTTCCTCACGGAGTGGATGGTCCGCGCGGTCCGTGACGCCGCCACGGCCGCGGGACGCGACCCCGCCGACATCAAGATCTGTGTCGCGGCGCCCGCCTACGTGAGCGACGATCTGGCGCACGCCCGCGAGCAGTGCCGCTGGTTCGGCGGCATGGTCGGCAATCACGTCGCCGACCTGGTCGCCCGCTACGGGGAGCATTCGGGTCTCGTACCCGAGGCGCTCACGGCGTACATCAAGCAGCGCGAGGGCTACGACTACAGCCACCACGGCCGCGCCGGGAATCCTTCCACGGACTTCGTCCCCGACGAGATCGTGGACCGTTTCTGTCTGCTCGGACCGGTCGAGGCCCACCTCGAGAAGCTGCGAGTGCTGAGGGATCTGGGTGTCGACCAGTTCGCCGTGTACGCGATGCACGACGCCCGCGAGCAGGTCGTCGACGTCTACGGAGCGGAGGTCATCCCCGCGATGGGATGAGAGGTCATCCCCGCGTCGGGATGACGGGTGTGCAAGCAGGGCCGGTCGGAACCGACCGGAGCACGTCAGAGCACGTCAGGGCAATCCTCAACACTCCCCAAGAGGAATGGACCGGGCATGACGTACGCGAATCCCTCACCCCACGTGGGTGAACCAGCCGTCCCCGCAACCCAGTTGGTCACCGCCGACGGCCAGGTCGAGCTGGCCCCCGGCGCCTATCCCGCAGACAGTGCGTACGCCAACGACGACCTCAAGCCCGTGCCGGTAGCGGAGCGGCACTGGACCACGTACAACTTCGCGGCGCTGTGGATCGGCATGGCGCACTGCATCCCATCCTGGACCCTCGCATCGGGGCTGATCGCACTCGGGATGGACTGGAGACAGGCGGTGTTCACCATCGCACTCGCCAATGTCCTGGTGCTCTTCCCGATGCTGCTCACCGGGCACGCGGGCCCGAAGTACGGCATTCCGTTCCCGATCCTCGCCCGTGCCGCGTTCGGCATCCGCGGCGCGAACCTGCCCGCGCTGCTGCGGGCGGCGGTGGCCTGCGGATGGTTCGGCATCCAGACCTGGATCGGCGGGCAGGGGATCTTCGTTCTCCTGGACAAGCTGTTCGACGGTTCGCTGGCGAAGACGGGTGTGATCGGCGGCCAGCCATGGGCGCTGTGGCTCTGCTTCGCTCTGTTCTGGCTGCTCCAACTGGCCATCATCTACCGGGGGATGGAGACGCTGCGCCGCTTCGAGAACTGGGCGGCGCCCTTCGTGCTGCTCGGCGCGGGCGTGCTGCTGTGGTGGATAGCCGACAAGGCGGGCGGCTTCGGCCCGCTGCTCGACCAGCCCTCGACGCTCGGCTGGGGCGCGGAGTTCTGGCCGGTCTTCTTCCCGGCTCTGATGGGCATGATCGGCTTCTGGTCGACGCTCAGTCTCAACATCCCCGACTTCACCCGCTTCGGCCGTGGACAGCGAGCCCAGGTCTGGGGGCAGACACTTGGGCTGCCGACGACCATGACTCTGTTCGCGTTCATGTCGGTCCTGGTGACCTCGGGCTCCCAGGCGATCTACGGCGAACCGATCTGGGAGCCGATCCCGCTGGCGGCCAAGGCCGACAATGCCTTCGGACTCGTCTTCGCACTGATCACCGTCCTGGTGGCGACGATCTCGGTGAACCTGGCGGCGAACGTGGTCTCTCCCGCGTACGACCTCTCGAACCTGGCGCCGCGTCTGATCAGCTTCCGCACCGGCGCGCTGATCACGGGCGTGGTCGGTGTACTGATCTTCCCGTGGGAGCTGATCTCCACGCCGGAGTTCTACATCTTCGTCTGGCTGGGCGTGGTCGGCGGTCTGCTCGGCACGGTCGCGGGCATCCTCATCACCGACTACTGGCTGCTGCGCCGCACCCGTCTCGCCCTGCGGGAGTTGTACGTGAAGGAGGGCCGCTACTGGTACAGCGGCGGGTGGAACTGGCGTGCCGTGCTCGCGTTCACGGTCGGCGCGCTGCTGGCGGTCGGGGGTTCGCACTCGGCGCCCGGGAAGGGGCCGTTCCCCGAGGACGGGCTGATCCCGTTCCTCAAACCGCTGTCGGATTACGGATGGGCCGTGGGGCTCGCGTCGGCGGCGGTGCTGTATTTGGCGCTGTCCTCGCGTACCCGGAACGAGGCGACGGAGGGCTGACGCCGGCATGTCCGATGGACGCCGGGGCCGGCCCCGGCGTCCGTCCGGTCCTCACGCCGTGGCGTCGGCGATCGCCTCGTCCAGGATCGCCAGGCCCAGCGCGAGCTCCTCCTCCGTCGCGGTCAGCGGCGGCGCGATACGGAACACGCCGCCCATCCCCGGCAGTTGGACGATGTTCATATGCAGGCCCAGCTCCAGGCAGCGGCGGGTGACGCGGGCCCCCAGCTCGTCCGAGCTCTCCTTCGTCGCACGGTCCACGACGAGTTCGAGCCCGGCGAGCAGCCCGCGGCCGCGGATGTCGCCCACGACCTCGTGCCGCTCCGCCAGCTCTTCGAGGCCCTTGCGCAGATACGTACCGAGCGACCGCGCCCGCGCGTCGAGCCCGTCGCGCGCCAGGACGTCGAGGACGGTGTTGCCGACGGCGGCCGGCAGCGGGTCGGAGACATGCGTGGTGAAGAACAGGAACCCGCGCTCGTACGCCTCCTGTTCGATCTCCGCGCTGGTCACTACGGCCGCGAGCGGCAGCCCCGCGCCGAGGGTCTTGGAGAGCGTCAGGATGTCCGGTACGACACCGTCGCGCTCGAACGCGTACCAGGACCCGGTGCGGCACAGGCCTGTCTGGGCCTCGTCGAGGATCAGCAGCATGCCGCGCTCGCGGCACTTGTCCCGCAGGGCGGCGAGGTAGCCCTCGGGCGGTTCGATGATGCCGCCCGAGCTGAGGATCGGCTCGACGATGCAGGCGGCGAGGCTGCCGGTGGACTGTGCGTCGATCATCTCGAAGGCGAAGTCCAGCTGGCGCCGCCAGTCGAGTGCGCCGTCGGGGGTGGTGAAGTCGGGGCGGTACGCGTGCGGTACGGGGATCGCGAAGTGGCCCGGCGCGGACGGACCGTACCCCTTGCGGCCCGCGCTGTAGGTCGCGGACGCGGCGGCCTGGGTCATGCCGTGCCAGGAGCGGGCGAACGACACGATCTCGTGCTTGCCGGTGACCAGCTTGGCCATCCGGATCGCGGCCTCGTTCGACTCCGCGCCCGTCGTCAGGAGAAGGGTCTTCTCCAGCGGCGCGGGGAGCGTTTCGGCGAGGCGGCGGGCGAGGTCGACGACCGGGCGGCTCAGCATGCCGCTGTAGAGGTGGTCGAGGCTCGCGATCTGGCGGCGGACCGTCCGGACGATCTCCGGGTGACTGTGGCCGAGGATCGCGCTCATCTGCCCGGAGGTGAAGTCGAGGAGCTTCCGGCCCTCCGCGGTGTACACGAAGCTGCCGGCGGCGCGCTCGATGATCTCGTGGGTGAACTCCCCGCCGTAGCGGACGAGATGCCGCTCGGCTTCGGCCCAGAAGCCGGAAGCGGCGGCCGGGTTCGGCGAGTTGTCACCCCCTGGTGCTCCCGCGCCCTCGCCCGGCATCGAGCTTGTGTCCTTGCCCGTGAATGCGCTCATGCCTTCGACCGTAGGTTCGCCACGAGCGTCGCGTCCATCTCACACTTCCGGACTTCCTGTACGGCTCAGCCGCACAACAATGGCGGCATGATGAACCCCTGGAGGCTGCGCCTGCTCAGCCAGCTGGACACGCTCGGCACGGTCCGCGCGGTGGCCCAGGCCGCCCACATGAGCCCGTCGAGCGTGTCCCAGCAGCTGGCCGTACTCGAGTCGGAGACGCGTACGCAGCTCCTGGAACGCACCGGACGCAGAGTGCGGCTGACCTCGGCCGGGCTGATCCTTGCCCGCAGGGCCCGGGCGCTGCTCGACCATATGGACAGTGTCGAGGCGGAGCTGCGCGGGTTCGGCGAGGAGCCGTCGGGGCTTGTGCGCCTCGGCGCCTTCCAGAGCGCGATCCACAGCATGGCGGTGCCGGCGGTGACCCGTCTCGCGCGGGAACATCCGCACCTGGACGTCGAGTTGCTCGAACTCGAACCGCATGCGAGCGTGCCCGCGCTGCGGGTGGGCGACGCGGACCTGGTGATCACGACCACGGACTTCGACGAACTGCCGCTCGGCCCCGACCTCGACCTCGTGCCCCTGGCCACGGACCCGGTCCTGGTGGTCCTCCCGCCCGATCACCCTGCCGCGGCCGGGCGCGGTCCGATCGACCTCGCGGCGCTCGCGGACGAGTCCTGGGCGTTCGACATCCCGCAGTCGTACATGGCGAACCTGACGCTGCGCCTGTGCCGACAGGCGGGGTTCGAACCTCGGGTGGTGTGCCGCTTCAGCAATTATCTGATGTCCCTGCAGCACGTAGAGGCCGGCCTCTCGATCACGCTGCTGCCCGGTTTGGCGGTGGACCCGCGCTACCGGGTGACGACCCGCCCCCTCGCCACGCCCGTGAGCCGCCGCATCACCGCGGCCCTGCGCCGAGGGGTGCCGCCGAGGGCGGCGGTACGGGCCGCAGCTCGTCCAGGACGGC
>NZ_JBEPEW010000058.1:0-47736 GCF_040300965.1 Streptomyces mesophilus
CCCTGCTCGCCGAGCGTGCGGCTCTGACCGGCCCCGCCGCCGAGGACGGCGCTCTGGTCGAGGTCTGCCGGCGCCTGGACGGAATCCCGCTGGCCGTGGAACTGGCCGCGGGCCGGCTGCGCGCCCTGTCCCCCGAGCAGCTCCTCGAGCGCCTCGACGACCGTTTCGCGCTCCTGACCGGCGGCGGCAGCGGCGCGCTCCCCCGTCACCAGACCCTGCGGACGACGATCGGCTGGAGCCACGAGCTCTGCTCCCCCGTCCAGCGTCTGCTCTGGTCGCGTCTGTCCGTGTTCTCCGGCCCGTTCGACCTCGATGCCGCGGAGTACGTCTGCGGCGGTCACGGTCTGCCCTCCGAGGACGTCCTCGACGTGCTCGGCGACCTGCTCGACCAGTCCGTCCTCACCCGCGAGGAGTCACCGACCGGGGTGCGCTACCGGATGCTCGACACCGTGCGGGCGTACGGCGGCGAGTGGCTGGAGTCGACCGGGGACGGCGGCCGGATGCGGCGCCGGCACCGCGACTGGTACATGGGCCTTGCCACCTGGTGCGAGCTCGACTGGTTCTCACCGCGGCAGGCCGCCGTCGCCACCCGTATCGAGAGTGAACTGCCCAACCTGCGGACCGCGTTGGAGTTCTGCCTGACCGAGCCCGGCGAGACCCATCTCGGTCAGTACCTGGCGGGCACGCTCTGGTTCTACTGGGTCGGCTGCGGCCGGCTCGCGGAAGGCCGGCACTGGCTGGACCGCAGTGTCGAACTCGACGGCGCCGAGGACTATCCGGAGTCCCGCCTCAAGGCTCTATGGGTGCTCGGATACGTGGCGATCCTGCAGGGCGACACCGTGGACGCGCTGGCCGCGCTGCAGGAGTGCCGCGACGAGGCCGACCGCACCGGCAACCCGCTGGCCGCCGCGTACGCCATCCATCGCACCGGCTGTCTCGCGCTGATCTCCGACGATATGGAGCGCGCGGAGGTGCTGATCCGCGAGGCCATCGCGCGCTACCGGGAACTCGGCGAGCTCAACAGCAATGTGCTGATGGGGCAGGTCGAGCTGGCCATGTCCCTGGTCTTCCAAGGGGACTTGGCGGGTGCGCTGAGGCTCTGCGAGGAGGTCGACGAGATCTGCCGCGAGCACGGCGAGCGCTGGACCCGGGCGTACGCGCTGTACGTGCTGGCCTATGCGGCCTGGACGCGCGGCGAGTTCGTACGCGCCCGTGAACTGCTGCGCGAGTGCATCACCATCGACCACACCTTCCACGATCTGGTGGGCCTGGTGCTGGCAATCGAGCTGCTCGCGCTGGTCACGGCCAGCGAGGGCGACCCCGCGGAGGCCGCCGTACTGCAGGGCGCGGCCGAGCCGGTGTGGGGTTCGGTGGGTCTGCCGCTGTTCGGCTCGGGCTACTTCAGCTCGCCGCGGGCGTTGTGCCAGCAGCAGGCGGGCGAGTCGCTCGGGCGGGCGCGCTACGAGCGGTGCATCGCGAAGGGCAAGGCCCTCACCCTCGACGAGGCCGTGGAGCGCGCGCTCGCCTCGCACGAGCCCTCGGCCCCGCACGCATCGCGGGTGAACGTGCCCCGCCCGGGCCGCGAAACGCGAAAGCCCGCCGGCTCCCCCACCAAGGGCGGGGAAGCGGCGGGCTGACCGCTGAAGGGTCCTACGCGCGCTGGATCAGCGGGCGTAGTACTCGACGACGAGCTGCTCGTCGCAGATGACCGGGATTTCCTTGCGGTTCGGGTCACGGTCCAGGCGGAAGGCCAGGGCCTTCAGGTTGACCTGGAGGTAACGCGGGGTCTCGCCGTCGGGGGCGAAGCCACCCTCACGCGCGACCTGGAACAGCGGCTTCTCGCGCGAGCGCTCGCGGACGGTCACGACGTCGTCGGGACGGACGCGGAACGACGGCTTGTCGACCTTGCCACCGTTGACCTGGATGTGACCGTGCACGACCATCTGACGGGCCTGGTAGATGGTGCGGGCGATGCCCGAACGCAGAACCAGGGCGTCGAGACGGCGCTCGAGCTCGATGACCAGGGCCTCACCGGTCTTGCCCTGCGTCTTGGCGGCACGCTCGTAGGCGCGGACGAGCTGACGCTCCGAGACGTCGTACTGGGCGCGCAGACGCTGCTTCTCGAGCAGACGGACCTTGTAGTCCGAGGTCTGCTTGCGGCCACGGCCGTGCTCGCCCGGCGGGTACGGACGGGCCTCGAAGTACTTGACGGCCTTCGGCGTCAGCGCAATGCCGAGCGCACGGGACTTCTTGACCTTGGGACGCGACTGGTTAGGCACGTTCTCCAGACCTCCGAAATAGGTTAGGTTAGGCTCACCTTACTTAAGGAGACCGCATGTCTCGCCCAGGGAAAACCACACCCATCACGGACAGCACGAAGAACGCCGATGCAGCCCCTGAGGGACCTGCGCAATCACAGGACCAGGGCGTCGAAGGCATCGACATGACGGCGGGCCGATCAGATCGTGGTCAGCCGCATCCCAGCAGGCTTGAGATCGCCCGACTGCCGTCAGCAGCCGAACGCACACGAACTCTCGTACAGAGTACATGCTCGGCGGTGCTGCTCGTCCCGGGCTCTGTCCGCGCACCGCAGGACCTGCTGATGCCGCTGGCCCGGGAGATCACGCCGGAAGGCGACATCCACCTGCTGTTCCCTGCGGACGCACCGCCGGTCCGTGCGGCGACCCACGCACAGGCCGACGAGCTCTCGGCCGTGCTGGAACTCACAGACGTGGCCCCGGTCGCCGTCCCCCAGCGTATCCGGGGGCGGGCCTGGCTGTCGGGCTGGCTGACGCGCGTACCCGCGCAGGCAGAGCCGGGGCGGATGATGCTGCGGCTCGAGATCGGCGAGATCTCGGTCGACGACCTGTGGGGCTCGGACCGGGTCGAGCCGGAGGCGTTCACCACGGCGCCCGCCGACCCCCTGGTCGAGCACGAGGCGGAGCTCCTGCAGCACCTGCACTCGGCGCACGGCGACCAGGTCCAGCTCCTCGGTTCCCTGCTCGGCACCCGGGTCGGCCTGACGCGTACGGAGCGGGCGGTGCCGCTGGCGCTCGACCGGTTCGGACTGCGCATCCGCTTCACCGGCGAGGGTCAGTGCTTCGACGCGCGCTTCGACTTCCCCGAGCCGGTACGGGACGTCACGGATCTGCGCCGCGCGATGCACCAGTTGTTCACGGCTGCGGCGAGCTGAAGTCACCGGCGTGCGGGGACACCGGACGCTCGAAGAAGGTCTCCAGGGCGACCGTGGCCTGAGTGCCGCTGACGCCGTCGATCGCATAGATCCGGCGCAGCACGTCCTGGAGCTGCTCGGTGGTCGCGGTCCTGACCTTGACCAGAACAGAGGCGCTGCCGGCGATGATGTGCGCCTCCAGGATCTCGGGGATCGCCGCGAAGTCCGCGCCCGAATCCCCCATCCATGCGGCCGAGTCGACCATGACGTAGGCCAGCACACCGGCTCCCACCGCCGCCGGGTCGACGTCCACGGTGGTACGGCGGATGACGTCGCGTGCCCGCAGCTTCCGTACCCGCTCATGAGCCGCGCCCGCGGAGAGGCCGGCCGCCTCCCCCAGCGCGGCGTAGGACTGCGTGGCGTCCTGCTGCAGCTGCACCAGCAGCGCGCGGTCAATGTGATCCACAACTCTCCCTTCGGCGTTCCCTTGTCGAGACCATAGCTCATCCTGCAATCTGCCCATCGAACCGAATGCCGTTCAGTGAGGAGCGGCTCGGTGCAGACCGGGAGGGGTCCCATGGCAGTCGATGAGCGTCCTTCGCTGTACGAGATGTTCGACGAGCGGTTCCGCACCGGGCGGTGCATGAACGGGGACGCGGATCTGGAGGTCCTGTTCACCGGATGCCGTTGGGCGGAAGGGCCGCTCTATGTACCGGCCTGGCGTCAGGTGATCTGGAGCGACATCCCCAACGACCGGATGCTGCGTTGGGACGAGGAGACCGGAGCCGTCGGCGTCTTCCGACGCGGCGCCGGGCACACCAACGGCAACACGCTCGACCGGCAGGGGCGGCTGGTCACCTGCGAGCAGGGCAACAGGCGGGTGACCCGCACCGAGCACGACGGGACCGTCACGGTCCTGGCCGACCGCTGGCAGGGCAAGCGGCTGAACAGTCCGAACGACGCGGCGGTGAAGTCCGACGGCTCGGTCTGGTTCTCCGACCCGGACTTCGGCATCACCAGCGATTACGAGGGCTACCGGGCCGAGAGCGAGATCGGGGCCAACAACGTCTACCGGATCGATCCGGACACCGGTGAAGTGCGCCTGGTGGCCGACTGTTTCGGGGCGCCGAACGGGCTGGTCTTCTCGGCCGACGAACGGCAGCTGTTCGTCTCCGACACCAGGGCCGGCTTCATCCGCGTCTTCGACGTACGAGAGGACGGCACCCTCTCGGACGGCAAGGTGTTCGCCGAGGCACGGCCGGGCGCCCGGTTCGACAATCTGCGGTTCGACGACGGCGGCCGGCTGTGGGCCGCCGCGATGGGCGACGGGGTGCACTGCTACGACCCGGACGGCACCCTCATCGGCCGGCTCGTCGTCCCCGAGGACGTCGCGAACATCTCCTGGGGCGGCGCAAAGCGCAACCGTCTCTTCATCACGGCGGAGACCAGCCTCTACTCCGTGGTCATGGGCGTCACGGGCATCCATCCGACCGGGCCCGGGTACCGGCCGTACCGCTGACGGGCTCTACTTGCAGGTCGCGAGGAGGTCCTGGAGGGCGAGCTTCTCCGGGGCCGTGACCGTCAGCTTGTACTTGGCCTTGATGCCGGTCCAGCGGCGGGCGTACTCACACCAGTACGCCTGCCGCGGCGGCTTCCACTTGTCGGGTGTCTGGCTGCTCTTCGCGGTGTTCGTCTCCTTGTCCGTCGCAAGGAGTACGTCGAGGTCGTTGGCGTAGTTCAGGCGCTGTTGCGCAGTCCAGGCCCAGGCACCCGCGCGCCAGGCCGCGCCGAGCGCCACGATGTGGTCGGTCTCGATCTGCGAGGCGCGGCGGTAGTAGTACGGGAGTTCCTTGCCCGAATACGGATCGACCAGGGTGCCGGAGACGACCACGCACGGATTGCGGTCGCCTTCGCGCAGGTCCTTCAGGTCCCGGCGCAGGACGTCGTCGCGGGTGTCGCAGCCGTTGCGGCCGCCGGGGACGTCGACCGCGTCCGACCAGGTCTCGCCGAACTCCGCCCTTTTGTACGTCTCCCAGTTCTTCCCCCAGGCCACCGCGAGCTTGGCCAGCTGCGCCCGGGCCGTCTTGGCGTCGGGCGGGAAGCCCTTGCTCGCGAGGGTCTGGGACGGTGACGGCGTGGGGGTGGGCGTGGGCTCCTGGGGCTTCGTCGGTGGCGTCTTCCCGGTGGGCGACGCGGTGTTGAAGCGGCCGTCGGCCCGCTCGACCTGGAGCGGGGTGCAGCCCGCGGCCACGGTCAGCGTCGCGGACGCGGCGAGCAGCAGGGCGCGGAGCCGCCCGCGTCGCCCTGCCGTGCTGCCTGCCATGTCGCCGAGCGTAGGCGGGGGTGACCGCTATCGCCCGTCGGCCGGTCCCTCCGGGCCCTTCTCGCCGGCGAGCCGCTCGCGCACGCGGTCGACCACATCCGCGTACCGGGCCTCGGCCCCGTAACGCGTCGGCTGGTAGTAGCGCTTGTCCTTGATCGCCTCGGGGGCGTACTGCTGGGCGGCGATACCGCCCGGCACATCGTGCGGATATACGTAGCCCTGGGCGTGGCCCAGCTTGGCCGCACCTTTGTAGTGCCCGTCGCGCAGATGCGGCGGTACGGGTCCGGCGAGTCCCTTGCGTACGTCCTCCATCGCGGCGCCGATCGCGAGCGTCGCGGCGTTGGACTTGGGAGCGAGGGCCAGGGCGATCGTGGCGTGGCTGAGGGTGAGGGCGGCCTCCGGGAAGCCGATCATCGCCACGGCCTGGGCCGCGGCCACTGCCGTGGGCAGTGCGGTGGGATCGGCGAGTCCGATGTCCTCGCTCGCGGAGATCATCAGGCGGCGCGCGATGAACCGGGGGTCCTCGCCGGCCTCGATCATGCGGGCCAGATAGTGCAGTGCGGCGTCCACGTCGGAGCCGCGGATGGACTTGATGAGCGCGCTGGCCACGTCATAGTGCTGGTCGCCGTCGCGGTCGTACTTCACCGCGGCCCGGTCGACCGACTCCTCGAGGGTCTGCAGCGTGATCTCCCGCTCGCCCTTCGCGAGGGCCGCACCGGCACCGGCCTCCAGCGCGGTGAGCGCGCGGCGGGCGTCGCCGCCGGCGATGCGCAGCAGATGGGCCTCGGCGTCCTCGGGCAGGGTGACCGCACCGCCCAGACCGCGCTCCTCGGTGAGGGCGCGCTGCAGCAGACCCTTGAGGTCGTCGTCCGTGAGCGGTTCGAGGGTGAGCAGGAGCGAGCGGGACAGGAGCGGGGAGATCACCGAGAAGTACGGGTTCTCGGTGGTGGCCGCGATGAGGGTGACCCAGCGGTTCTCCACCGCGGGCAGCAGGGAGTCCTGCTGGGCCTTGCTGAAGCGGTGGATCTCGTCCAGGAAGAGGACCGTCTCCTTGCCGTAGCCCCCGGTCGCGCGGCGCGCGCCCTCGATGACCGCGCGCACTTCCTTGACGCCCGCGGTGATGGCCGAGAGCTCGACGAAGCGCTTGTTGGTGGCCTTGGAGACGACATAGGCGAGGGTCGTCTTGCCGATTCCCGGCGGACCCCAGAGGAACACCGACGAGGGGCCTGCGGGACCGCCGCTGCCCTCGCCCACGAGTCGGCGCAGCGGTGATCCGGGCTTCAGCAGATGCCCCTGGCCCACGACTTCGTCGAGGGTGCGCGGACGCATCCGCACGGCGAGGGGACTGCCGGCCGGGTCCTTCTCCTGGCGCTCTTCGGCGGCAGCGGTAAACAGATCGGGCTCCACGACGCCAACCCTAGGTCACGGGTCTGACAACCCGGCCGGAAAATACCCCCGGGGGTACCCTGTGATACGGTGGGGGGTATTGGGCAAAGGGGGATCAGCGGAGCGGAAAGTGTCAGGAGTGGCTGCAATGAAGGTGATCGTCATCGGTGGTGTCGCCGGCGGAATGTCCGCGGCGACGCGGCTGCGCCGGCTCGACGAGCGGGCCGAGATCGTGGTCCTGGAGCGCGGCGCGCATGTCAGTTACGCGAACTGCGGGCTGCCGTACTACCTGGGCGGCACCATCGAGGAGCGCGACGCCCTGCTCCTGCAGACCCCCGAGTCCCTCGCCGCGCGCTTCCGTATCGACGTGCGGGTGCGCAACGAGGCGGTCCGGATCGACCGCGCCTCCCGCACGGTCGAGGTCCGTGACCTGGCGACCGGGCGGACGTACGAGGAGTCGTACGACCGCATCGTCCTGAGCCCCGGCGCGCGCCCCTTCGTCCCGGACGTGCCGGGCATCGAGCGGGCCCACACACTGCGGGACGTGAGCGACGCCGATCAGATCGCCGAGGCGCTCGACGGCGACGTCCGCAGCGCCGTCGTCATCGGGGGCGGTTTCATCGGTGTCGAGGCGGCCGAGAACCTGCGCGAACGCGGCCTGGACGTCACACTCGTGGAGCTCGCCGACCAGGTCCTCACCCCGCTCGACCCCGAGATGGCCGCCCCGGTCGCGGACCGGCTGCGCGCTCATGGCGTACGGGTCGAGCTCGGCGCGCAGGCCGCGAAGGTGCCGGCCGGCAGTGTGGAGCTCACCGACGGCCGGTCCCTGCCCGCCGACCTCGTCCTGCTCTCCATCGGGGTGCGTCCCGAGACCTCCCTGGCCCGTGACGCCGGACTCGGCCTCGGCCCGCGCGGCGGCATCGCGGTCGACGAGACGCAGCGCACCAGCGACCCCGACATCTACGCCGTCGGCGACGCCGCCGAGAAGCGGGACGCCCTGACCGGCGACCCCGTGCTCGTACCGCTCGCCAACCTCGCCAACCGCCACGGCCGGCTCGTGGCCGACGCGATCACCGGGCGTGCGGTGCGGGCGCGTGCGGCCACGGGCACAGCCGTGGTCCAGATCTTCGACCTCACCGCGGCCGCCACGGGCTGGAACGAGAAGCGACTGCGGGCCGCGGGCCACCCGTACCAGGCCCTCCATCTGCACCCGGGCTCGCACGCCGGCTACTACCCGGGCGCCTCGCCGATCGCGCTCAAGGTGCTCTTCGACCCGCGCGACCAGCGGATCCTGGGAGCTCAGGCAGTCGGCGATGACGGTGTCGACAAGCGCATCGACGTGATCGCCACGGCCATGGCCGGCGGCCTGACCGTCTCCGACCTGGCGGATCTGGAGCTCGCCTACGCCCCGCCGTACGGTTCGGCCAAGGACCCGGTGAACATGGCCGGGCTGATCGCCGAGAACCTCACCAAGGGCACCGCCCGCACCGTCCAGTGGCACGAACTCGGCGACGCCGAAGGGGCACTCATCGATGTCCGCTCCCCCGCCGAGCACGCCGCCGGCGCCATTCCGGGCGCCGTGAACATCCCCCTGGACGAGCTGCGCGACCGCGCCGCCGAGCTGCCCGAGGGCAAACTCATCGTCCACTGCCAGGTGGGGTTGCGCGGGCACAACGCCCAGCGTCTGCTCACCGGGCTCGGCCGCGAGGCGGTCAACCTCGACGGCGGATACGCGACATGGGCCGCGGGGCGGTCGGCCACGGCTTCGTGATCTCGTACGACAGGTGCGTCTGACTCCCGTACCGGCGCAGGACGCCCAACCCGCCCCAGAAGCTCAGGCCGCCCGAGAACCCCGGCCCACTCGAGAACCACAGCCCGCCCGAGAGCCCCAGCCCAACGACCAAAGGAGCACTCCCCCATGACCCGCACCCTCAGCCCCACCGAACTCGCCGCCGAAGACGGGACGCTGATCATCGATGTCCGCGGTCCCGGCGAGTACGCCGCCGGACATGTTCCCGGCGCACTCAACCTGCCGCTCGACAGCCTTCCCCAGCTGCTCGACGAGGTGCGTGCGGCCGCCGCCCGGCGCGAGCTGGTCGTCGTGTGCGCCGCCGGGATGCGCTCGGCGACCGCCTGCGCGCAGCTCGCCACGGCGGGGATCGAGGCGCGCGGCCTCGACGGCGGCACCGACGCCTGGCGCGCGGCCGGCCTGCCGGTGGAGACCGCCGCGCTGCCTGAGCGGAACGTATGGGCGATGGACCGGCAGGTGCGGTTCACCGCCGGATCCCTTGTGCTGATCGGGCTCGCCGGCTCGCTGGTCACGCCCTGGGCGGCGCTGCTGTCCGCAGGGATCGCGGGCGGTCTCGTCTACTCGGGCGTGAGCAATACCTGCGGGATGGCCGTCATGCTCGGCAAGCTCCCCTTCAACCGTCCGCGCCCCACGGCTCTCGCGCCCGTGCGCGAGGCGCTGCAGATCGCCTGACATCCGAGCGACAAGGATCCGCACATGCAGGTCAACGAAGACACCCGGACCCCCGTCCTCAACCGGCTGCGCCGCGCCCAGGGTCAGCTGGCCGGGGTGATCGCGATGATCGAGGACGGGCGGGACTGCAAGGACGTGGTGACCCAGCTCGCCGCCGTATCGCGTGCGCTCGACCGGGCCGGGTTCAAGATCATCGCTTCGGGGATGCGGGACTGCGCGGGCGCCGCCGAGTCCGGCGAACAGGCGCCGCTCACCGAGGAGGAGCTGGAGAAGCTGTTCCTGGCGCTGGCCTGACCGGGTCCTGGCGCCGGCCTGACCAGGTCCTGGCGCCGGCCTGACCGGGCCACTGGGCTGACCGGATTCCCGGCGCGGGCCCGACCAGGACGCTCAGCTGGTCCAGAAGTCCCACCAGCGGGTCAGGATCAGCATGCCGATGATGCCGATGTGCATCACCGGCAGCACCCAGGTGAACTCGTCGAGGAAGCCGCGCAGGCCGCGCGGCGCGGGCAGCAGACCGTGCCGGATGTTGTGCGAGGTCGTGTACCAGAACATGGTGATCGTGGCGACCCAGGCCAGGCAGCACCACAGGCACAGCGAGTTGATGTTGTACAGGGACTGGTACATCAGCCAGGTGCAGAACCCGACGCCGAAGAGCATCCCGGCGTTCATGGTCAGCCAGTACCAGCGCGGGAAGCGGGCGCGGGCAAGGAGGCTCACGCCGACGCAGACGATGATCGCGTACGTGGCCAGGCCGAGCATCGGGTTGGGGAACCCGAAGGCCGAGGCCTGGTCGCTCTTCATGATGTTGCCGCAGGACACCACGGGGTTGAGGCTGCAGGCCGGGGTGAAGTTCGGGTCCTCGAGGAGCTTGAACTTGTCGAGGGTGATCACCCAGGAGGCGAGCAGTCCGGCGAGGCCGGTGATCACCAGCAGGATCGCGTAGGCGCGGCTGCCGCCGACGCCCTCTCCGGCCGGTGCGGACCGCGGACCGTCGTGCTCGTCGATGCCGCTGTCGCGTTCCGTGGTCGTCTTGCTCATCGCACCGTTTCCATCACTGTCGGCAGTCTGCGGTGGGGTCATTGTGCCGTACGAACCTTGGTGTCCGTCATTCGGTGGACACGGACCGGTACGGACGGTGGTGCCGCGGCGTTCGGCTCGCGACGACGCTGAGTGACATGACGACCACCACAGAACTCGCGGTCCGGACTGCCGGGTTGCGCAAGCGCTACGGAGACATCGACGCGGTCGACGGTATCGATCTGTCGATACGGACCGGGGAGGTCTTCGGACTGCTCGGACCCAACGGCGCAGGAAAGTCCACCACCGTGGAGATCCTCCAGGGCCACCGCGCCCGCGATGCCGGCGAGGTCGAGGTGCTCGGCAGCGATCCGTCGAGGAGCTCGCGCGCCTGGCGGGCCAAGGTCGGCATCGTCTGGCAGGACGAGTCGGCGCCCGCCGAGTTGACGGTACGGGAGACAGTGGGGCATTTCGCCCGCTACTACCCGAGGCCCCGGAACCCCGATGAGGTCATCGCCCTGGTCGGCCTGGAGGAGAAGGCCGGCAGCCGGATCAAGGCTCTCTCGGGTGGTCAGCGGCGGCGGCTCGATGTCGCGCTCGGTGTGATCGGCGGCCCTGAGCTGCTGCTCCTCGACGAGCCGACGACCGGGTTCGATCCGGCGGCCCGCAGGCAGTTCTGGGGACTGATCCGGCAGCTCGCGGCCGAGGGCACCACGATCCTGCTCACCACCCACTACCTGGAAGAGGCCGAGGCGCTCGCCGACCGGCTCGCGATCATCGCGGGCGGCCGGATCGCCGCGGAGGGCACACCGGTGGCTCTGCGGCAGGCGCACAGCGGCGAGGCCACCGTCGAGTGGACCGAGGCGGACGGTTCACCGCGCAGTGAGCGGACCGGGACGCCCACCCGCACCGTCGCGGAACTCACCGGGCGCTTCGACGGGGAGATCCCCGGTCTGCGGATCAGCCGCCCCACGCTCGAGGACGTCTACCTCCGGCTGACCGGACAGGAGAGCGCGCGATGACGACCACGGCCGCACCCACCCGTAAGACCGCCGACGAGCGGCTGCCCGGGGTCTGGAACCTCGGACTGCACCAAGGCGCCCTGGAATTACGGCAGTTCTTCCGCCAGCGCGAACAGGTGGTGTTCACCTTCGCCTTCCCGATCGTGTTCCTCTTCCTGTTCGCGTCGATCTTCAGCGACGACGTCGAGGGCGCCGGCATCACCGCCTCGCAGCTCTACGTACCGGCCATGATCGCCGCGGGCATCATGTCCACCAGCTTCCAGTCCCTCGGCATCTCCATCGCGATCGAACGCGACGAGAAGGTGCTGCGCCGGCTGAGCGGCACCCCCATGCCGCCGAGCGTGTACTTCCTCGGCAAGATCTGGCTCGTCCTGGTCACGGGATTCCTGGAGACCGTCGCACTGCTGATCGTGGGAACGGTCTTCTACGACGTGGACCTGCCCGGTGACACGACGGCCTGGCTCACCTTCGGCTGGGTGTTCCTGCTCGGCCTCACCGGCTGCGCCCTGCTCGGCATCGCGATCAGCAGCGTGCCGAAGTCCGGCCGCAGCGCCACCTCGGTGGTCGTGCTGCCCTTCCTGGTCCTGCAGTTCATCTCCGGTGTCTACATCGCGATCGACACGCTGCCGGACTGGATGCTGAACCTCGGCGCACTGTTCCCGCTCAAGTGGATGTGCCAGGGTCTGCGCGGGGTGTTCCTGCCGGAGTCGGCCAAGGTCCTGGAGATGACGGACAGTTGGGAGTACGGGCGCATCGCCCTGGTGCTCGGCGCCTGGTGCATCGGAGGATTGCTGCTGTGCCTGGGAACCTTCCGGTGGAAGCGCCGGCGCGACGGCTGACCGGACCGGCCGGACCGCGCGAGATCGACGTGGACGTCCACAGCCGGGTCTGGCTCGGCTGGGACGCCTACTTCGCGGTGGTGTGGGCGGGGACGGTGCTGTTCGTGCTCGGCGGCGCCTCCCTCGCCCCGCTCGCGGTACGGCTGACCGCGTGCGGCCTGTTCACGCTGCTCGTGCCCTGGTACCTGTGGCTCGGGCGTCCGGCGATGCACACGGACGGCGCGGACGAGCGGGCCGCGATGCGTTACGTGGTCGTGGCCACCGTCCTGTTCACCGCGACGACCTGGATGCTGCCCGAGAGCCGGCTCGCCACCTTCGCGCTCGTACCGCAGTGCTTCATGGTGCTGCGGTACGAACGGGCGATGATCACCGTCGCGCTGATCAACGTCCTGCCCGTCGTGGGCTGGGCGGCGGTCTGGCGGCCGCCGGCCGGGGAACTCTTCTTCAACGTGGTTTCGGCGGCGGTGACCCTGGTCTTCTCGCTCGTCTTCGGCAGCTGGATCATCAAGGTGATCGAGCAGAGCAAGGAACGAGCCGCGCTGATCGCCGAGTTGGACGCGAGCCGCGAGGAGATCGCCAAGCTCTCCGCGGAACGGGGCGCACTCGCCGAACGCGAGCGGATGTCCCGCGAGATCCACGACACCCTCGCCCAGGGCTTCACCAGCCTCCTGATGCTGGTCCAGGCCGTGGACTCCGAGCTGGAGCACGATCTGCCTGGCGCACGGCGGCACTTGGCCCTCATGGAACAGACTGCACGGCAGAACCTCGCCGAGGCCCGCGCCCTGGTGGCCGGCCGCGCGCCCGCCGACCTCGACGACGGCGGTTCCCTTGCGGACGCCCTGCGCCGGCTCGCGGACCGCCACCACGCGACCCTGACCGTCACGGGCGCGGCGCGCGAGCTGTCGCCCGTACTCGAGGTCGTGGCCCTGCGCTCCTGCCAGGAGGCGCTCGCGAATGTACGCAAACACGCAGGCCCGGACGCCGACGCGACCGTATGCCTGAGCTATGGCGAGGAGCAGTTGGTGCTGTCGGTACGGGACACGGGGCGCGGCTTCACCGCCCTCGACGAGGGGTACGGGCTGCGCGGTCTGCGCGCCAGGGCGCAGGAGGTGCAGGGCACCGCCGAGGTCAGCGGCCGGCCCGGCGAGGGCACCACCGTGACCGTACGACTGCCGCTGCCCCGGCTCGCGAGGAGCGCCGAATGATCCGCATCCTGCTGGCCGACGACCATCCGGTGGTACGCGAGGGCCTGCGCGCCATGCTCAGCGCCGAACCCGATCTGGACGTCGTGGCCGAGGCCTCCAGCGGACCGCAGGCGGAGGCGCTCACCGCCCGGCTCGCCCCCGACATCGTCCTGATGGATCTGCGCATGCCGGGCGGTGGGGGCGTCGAATCCATCGAGCGGATGGCGGCCGCCGGACTCACCTGCCGGATCATCGTGCTCACCACGTACGAGACCGACCGCGACATCCTCCGGGCGGTCGAGGCGGGCGCGGCCGGCTATCTGCTCAAGGACCTGGCACGTGGTGAACTCGCCGACGCGGTACGGGCGGCGGCCCGCGGCGAGACGGTGCTCGCGCCCTCCGTCGCCGCCCGCCTCGTGGACCAGCTGCGCACCCGGCCGGAGCGGCCGCGTCTCTCCGAGCGGGAGACCGCGGTGCTGCGGCTGGTCGCCGAGGGCTGTACCAATGCGGAGATCGGTCGGCGGCTGCACATCGGTGAGTCCACGGTGAAGACCCATCTGCTGCGTACGTTCGGCAAGTTGGGAGTCGACGACCGTACGTCGGCGGTGACGAGCGCGATGCGCCTCGGGCTCCTGGAGGCGTGAGGATCGGCCTGCTGGAGGCACGAGGCAGGGCTGCCGAAGGCATGAGGAAGGCCCCGGAGGCGCACCTCCGGGGCCTTCACCACACGACCGTGATCAGCCGAGCTTCGCCTTCAGCGTCTCCAGGACGGCGTCGAGCGCGACCGGCCCCTGCTCGCCGGACTCCATGTCCTTGAGCTGGACGACACCGTCGGCGAGATCCCGCTCACCGGCGACGAGCGTGAAGCGCGCACCCGAACGGTTGGCGTTCTTCATCGCGCCCTTGAGACCCTTCCCGCCGTACGAGAAGTCGGCGGCGATCCCGGCCTTGCGCAGCTCCGTGACCTTGCCGAACAGCACCCGCCGTGCCTCCTCACCGAGCGGCACCGCGAACACGCTGGTGGCGGCGGGCAGTTCGAGGTCCACGCCCTCCGCCTCCAGGGCGAGCACCGTACGGTCCACGCCGAGCGCCCAGCCGACGGACGGCAGCGAGGGGCCGCCGATCATCTCGGACAGACCGTCGTAGCGACCGCCGCCGCCCACCGCGGACTGCGAGCCGAGGCCGTCGTGCACGAACTCGAAGGTGGTGCGGGTGTAGTAGTCGAGGCCGCGCACCAGCTTCGGGTCGTCCTCGTACACCACACCGGCGGCGTCCAGGAGCTCCCGTACTTCCTTGTGGTACGCGGTGCACGCGTCGCACAGGTAGTCGGGCATCGACGGCGCGCCCGTGAGCTGCTTCTGGACATCGGCGCGCTTGTCGTCGAGCACCCGCAGCGGGTTGATCTCGGCGCGGCGCAGCGTCTCCTCGTCCAGGTCGAGCCCGCGCAGGAACTCCTGCAGCGCGGCGCGGTAGACGGGGCGGCACTCCTTGTCGCCAAGCGAGTTGAGCAGGATACGGAAGTTCCGCAGCCCGAGCGAGCGGTACGCCTGGTCGGCCAGGATGATCAACTCGGCGTCCAGCGCCGGGTCCTCCGCGCCGATCGCCTCGGCACCGACCTGCGAGAAGTGGCGGTAACGGCCCTTCTGCGGGCGCTCGTAGCGGTAGTACGAGCCCGAGTACCAGAGCTTGACCGGCAGGTTGCCGGCCTTGTGCAGATTCGCCTCCAGGGCCGCGCGCAGCACGGAAGCGGTCCCCTCGGGACGCAGCGCGAGCTTGTCGCCGCCCTTGGTCTCGAAGGCGTACATCTCCTTGGTCACGATGTCGGTGGACTCACCGACACCGCGCGCGAACAGCTCGACGGCTTCAAAACCGGGGGTCTCGACATAGCCGTAGCCGGAGTTCTTCAGCGGCGCCGAGATGGCATCGCGCACCGCCAGATAGGTCGCCGAGTTCGGCGGAAGCAGGTCGTACGTGCCCTTGGGGGCCTGAAAAGTGCTCACGGGAAAACTCTCGTCACATTCCTCGTCGGGGAGCGTCGGCGCTCCCGAGGCCGGCGGCCACCTGCCGCAGATAAGGGTTGGTGGCGCGTTCCTGGCCGATGGTCGTCTGGCCACCGTGTCCGGACAGGACCACGGTGGAATCGTCGAGGGGCAGGCAGACCCGCGCGAGGGAGGCGAGCATGTCGTCCATGTCGCCGCCCGGCAGATCCGTACGCCCGATGGAGCCGGCGAACAGCAGGTCGCCCGAGAAGAACACCGACGGAATGTCAGCACCGCCGGGGGCTTCAGGCATCCGGAAGGTCACCGACCCCTTCGTATGCCCAGGGGCATGCGAGACGGAGAACTCCAGGCCCGCGAGGTCCAGGGTGGCGCCGTCGGCCAGCTCACGGACGTCGTCGGGCTCCCCCACGGTCAGCTCGCCCATCAGCGGCATCCCGATCGAGCGGCCGAGCGCCTTCTCGGGATCGCTCATCATGTAGCGGTCCTCGGGGTGGATCCAGGCCGGTACGTCATGGGCTCCGCACACCGGGACGACCGAGGCGACATGGTCGATGTGGCCATGGGTGAGAACGACGGCCACGGGCTTGAGCCGATGCTTCTTCAGCGCTTCCTCGACCCCTTCGGTGGCCTGGTGGCCCGGGTCGATGATCACGCACTCCTCGCCTGCGGCGGGGGCGACCAAGTAGCAGTTGGTCCCCCAGGCCCCTGCGGGGAACCCGGCAATCAGCACGATCGTCCTTACCTTCGGTCCGACGGGAGAAGCGGAAAGCTGCGGAAAGAAACCAGAATTCCGAAGAATCCGGATGATTCCAGCAGCCGCAGGTCAACGCCGTACAACGGCTGCGGATCAAAGCGTACCGGCGCGGCTCGGCTCACAGCGAACCCGTATACGGTACGGGCAGGCTTCGGACTGGCAGATCAACACGTACGAGGAGAGACCCGGTGGTCAGCAACGAACAGCGGCGGAAGCAGCTCGCGCGGGAGAAGTTCCTGCGTCAGCAGCAGCGGCGCGAGTCGGCACGGCGCAAGGCAAAGCAGCGCAACGCGATCATCGCGACCACCCTCGTGGTGGTGCTCGCGGCGGGCGGCGGTGCCTGGGCGGCCGGAGCGTTCAAGGGCGACGACAAGAAGGACGTCACCTCGGGCTCCACTCCCTCCCCGACGCCCACGCCCACGCCCAAGGAGTCGCCGGCCCCGAAGATGGCCATCGACAAGAAGGCGAAGTACACCTTCGACATCAAGACCAACGAGGGTGACATCTCCATCGCGATGGACGCGGCGAAGACGCCGCAGACCGTCAACTCGTTCAAGCACCTCGCCGACAAGGGGTACTTCGACGGCACGAAGTGCCACCGGCTCACCACCCAGGGCATCTACGTCCTGCAGTGCGGCGACCCGCAGGGCACCGGCGCGGGCGGCCCCGGCTACTCGATCCCCGACGAGAACCTCGACGGTCTCGGCAAGCCGGGCGCCGACGGTTCGGTGACGTACCCGGCCGGCACGGTCGCGATGGCCAACGCGGGTCCGAACACCGGTGGCAGCCAGTTCTTCCTGGTCTACAAGGACTCCAAGCTGCCGCCCGCGTACACGCCCTTCGGCGAGATGGACAAGGGCGGGCTCGAGATCGTCGAGACGGTCGGCAAGGCCGGTGTCGCCGAGGGCAGTCAGAGCCCGGGCGACGGCGCCCCGAAGAAGGCCGTCACCCTCGAAAAGGCGACGGTAAAGAAGAGCTGATCGCCGGGGATTCTGTAGCGCTGGATGCGGACAGCCGCCCTGCTCGTCGCCTATGTTGGCGTTGTGCAGGGCGCTGTGTGCGGCTGCCCTGAGGAAACTGTGGACGATGCCCCGGGCCGAGTGCCCGCGAGCGCATCATGTGGAGGAGGCGCTGTGAGCAGCGACCCGTGGGGACGCGTCGACGAGGCGGGGACCGTGTACGTGCGTACGGCCGACGGCGGTGAACGAGTCGTCGGATCGTGGCAGGCAGGCTCTCCGGACGAGGCGCTGGCCTACTTCAAGCGCAAGTACGACGGTCTCGTCGTCGAGATCGGCCTCCTCGAGCGCCGGGTGCAGACGACGGATCTGTCGGCGAAGGACGCCATGACCGCCATCGAGCACCTGCGCGAGCAGGTCACCGATGCGCATGCGGTCGGTGACCTCGAGGCCCTGGGCAAGCGTCTGGACAAGCTGGTCGCGTCCGTCGAGTCGCGCCGTGAGGAGCGCAAGGCACAGAAGGCCAAGCAGACCGACGAGGCGCGGCACGCCAAGGAGGCGCTGGTCGTCGAGGCCGAGGAGCTGGCCCAGAGCGAGCAGTGGCGCCATGCCGGTGAGCGGCTGCGGGCCCTGGTGGACACCTGGAAGGGTCTGCCGCGTCTGGACCGCAAGTCCGATGACGAGCTGTGGCACCGCTTCTCGCACGCGCGCTCCGCCTTCTCCAAGCGCCGCAAGGCCCACTTCGCCGCGCTCGACGCGCAGCGCGAGGAGGCCCGCAAGGCCAAGGAGAAGCTGGTCGCGGAGGCCGAGTCGCTGTCGAACTCGCAGGACTGGGGGCCGACCGCGGCCCGCTACCGCGATCTGATGACCGAGTGGAAGGCCGCGGGCCGCGCGCAGCGCGAGCACGAGGACGAGCTGTGGAACCGCTTCCGCGGCGCCCAGGACGTGTTCTTCTCGGCCCGCAGCTCGGTCTTCGCCGAGCGGGACGCGGAGCAGGGCGAGAACCTCAAGCTCAAGGAGGAGCTGGCCGACGAGGCCGAGAAGCTCCTGCCCATCGGTGATCTGAAGTCGGCCCGTGCCGCGTTCCGTGCCATCAACGAGCGCTGGGAGGCCATCGGCCACGTCCCGCGGGACGCCCGCCCGAAGGTCGAGGGCCGGATGCACGCGGTCGAGCGCGCCCTGCAGGAGGCCGAGGAGACCGAGTGGCGCCGGACCAACCCGGAGGCGCGTGCGCGTGCCGCGGGTCTGACCGGCCAGCTGCAGGCCGCGGTGGACAAGCTCCGCGACCAGGTCGAGGCCGCCCGTGCGTCGGGCAACAACGCCAAGGCGGACAAGCTCCAGCGCGAGCTGGACGGCCGCCAGGCGCTGCTCGACCAGGCGCTCAAGGGGCTTGAGGAGTTCGGCGGCTAGCACTCCCCAACCCTCGTCATACGAAAGGGGCTTGCGTACCTCGGTACGCAAGCCCCTTTCGTATGCCTGGACTTATGGCCGCCGCGCCGACGTCACGCGGTACACGTCGTACACGCCCTCCACGCCCCGTACCGCCTTCAGGACGTGCCCCAGGTGTTTGGGGTCGCCCATCTCGAAGGTGAAGCGGGAGGTGGCCACCCGGTCGCGGGAGGTCTGCACCGCCGCGGAGAGGATGTTGACGTGCTGGTCGGACAGGACGCGTGTGACATCCGAGAGCAGCCGTGAGCGGTCGAGGGCCTCGACCTGGATGGCGACCAGGAAGACCGAGGACTGGGTGGGTGCCCACTCGACCTCGAGGATCCGCTCGGGCTGCTGCGAGAGAGAGTCCACGTTCACGCAGTCCTTGCGGTGCACGGAGACACCGCTGCCGCGCGTCACGAAGCCCATGATGGGGTCGCCCGGCACGGGTGTGCAGCAGCGCGCCAGCTTCACCCAGACGTCGTCGACGCCCTTGACGACCACGCCGGGATCGGCGCTGGAGCGGCGCTTGGAGCGGCCGCGGGTCGGCGGTGCGGTCTCGGCGATGTCCTCGTTGGCCTGGTCCTCGCCGCCGAGGGCCTGGACCAGCTTCTGCACGACGTTCTGCGCGGCCACATGGCCCTCGCCGATCGCCGCGTACAGCGAGGAGATGTCCGGGTAGCGCATCTCGTGCGCGAGCGTGACGAGTGAATCGCCGGTCAGGATCCGCTGGATGGGCAGGTTCTGCTTGCGCATCGCGCGGACGATGGCTTCCTTGCCCTGCTCGATCGCCTCGTCGCGGCGCTCCTTGGAGAACCACGCACGGATCTTGTTGCGCGCCCGCGGCGACTTGACGAAGCCGAGCCAGTCGCGGGACGGGCCCGCGCCGGCCGCCTTGGAGGTGAAGACCTCCACCAAGTCGCCGTTGTCCAGGGTGGATTCGAGCGGTACGAGCCGCCCGTTCACCCGTGCTCCTATGGTCCGGTGGCCGACCTCGGTGTGCACGGCGTACGAGAAGTCGACCGGGGTCGCTCCCGCCGGAAGCGCTATGACGTCGCCCTTCGGCGTGAAGACGAAGACCTCGTTGCGCGACAGGTCGAAGCGCAGGGACTCGAGGAACTCGGAGGGGTCCTCGGTCTCCTTCTGCCAGTCGAGCAACTGGCGCAGCCACGCCATGTCGTTGAGGTGGTCGTCCTTGCCGGTCTTCTTCGGTACGTCGCTGCGCACCTTCGAAGTGCCGGCGACGGCCTCCTGCTTGTACTTCCAGTGCGCGGCGATGCCGTACTCGGCACGGCGGTGCATGTCGAAGGTACGGATCTGCAGCTCAACAGGCTTGCCACTGGGGCCGATCACCGTCGTGTGCAGCGACTGGTACATGTTGAACTTGGGCATCGCGATGTAGTCCTTGAACCGGCCGGGGACCGGATTCCATCGCGCGTGCACCGTGCCGAGCGCCGCGTAGCAATCGCGGACCGTGTCGACAAGTACCCGAATACCCACCAGGTCGTAGATCTCGGCGAAGTCCCGGCCTCGCACGATCATCTTCTGGTAGACGCTGTAGTAGTGCTTCGGCCGCCCGGTGACGGTGGCCTTGATACGGGCCGCGCGCAGATCGGCCTGGACCTCGTCGGTCACTATGGCCAGATACTCGTCGCGCTTGGGGGCCCGCTCGGCGACGAGCCGCACGATCTCGTCGTACATCTTGGGGTAGAGGATCGCGAACGCGAGGTCCTCCAGCTCCCACTTGATGGTGTTCATGCCCAGGCGGTGCGCCAGCGGAGCGTAGATCTCCAGCGTCTCGCGGGCCTTCTTCTCCTGCTTCTCCCGCTTGAGGTAGCGCATCGTGCGCATGTTGTGCAGGCGGTCGGCGAGCTTGATCACCAGGACCCGCGGGTCCTTGGCCATGGCGACGACCATCTTGCGTACGGTCTCGGCCTGCGCCGCCTCGCCGAACTTGACCTTGTCCAGCTTGGTCACGCCGTCCACGAGCAGCGCGACCTGGTCGCCGAAGTCGCGGCGCAGGGTGTCCAGGCCGTACTCGGTGTCCTCGACGGTGTCGTGCAGCAGACCGGCCATCAGCGTGGCCGGGTCCATGCCGAGCTCGGCGAGGATGGTGGTCACGGCGAGCGGATGCGTGATGTACGGGTCGCCGCTCTTGCGCTTCTGACCCCGGTGCCAGCGCTCGGCGACCTGGTAGGCGCGCTCGATCTGGCGGAGCGTGGAGGTCTCGATCTTGGGATCGTTGCTGCGCACTATCCGCAGCAGGGGCTCGAGGACCGGGTTGTACGGGTTGGAGCGCTGTACGCCGAGGCGGGCGAGACGGGCCCGTACGCGATTCGACGACGAATTCGACCGGGAGCCGCCGGACGCCGCGGTCGAGCCCGCACGGGCAGGCGCGGTACCGGCCGGGCGCATCGGAGGCGCCGCGGGCCGCTCGGCGGGCGTCGCCGGCTTCGGGGAGTGCTTTTCGGCCGCCGGGTCACTCTTGGCGGGCAGGGCAGCGGCCGCCGCGGCCTTGGGGTCGGCAGGCTGGTCGGCCTGGGACTTCGCGGCGGTGAGTGGCTGTCGGGCCTCGTCTGGCAAGAGCGCTCCTCAGGCAGGATCCGGCCCCCCGATCAGGTCCGGACTGCCATGGTATCGACCCTGGGGCTTCCGCTCGTGCCCGACCGTTCACGCTGTGGTCCGTCGCACGTGCGTCGGACGTCGCCGCATCGCAGCCGCGCCTTGGGGGAAACGCCGCGAGGACGGGTCCCGGAAGTCTCCGGAAACCCGCCCTCGCAGGGTTTGCAGCTGGGTCGGACTGGTTCAGACGACGAGCACCGCGTCCAGCGGGGCGCCCTTCAGGGCCGGCTCCAGGCGGGCCCTGCCGCCCAGGAAACCGAGCTCCATCAGCACGGCCACGCCCGCGACCTCGGCGCCCGCCCGCCGCACCAGGTGCAGCGAGGCCTCGGCCGTGCCGCCGGTGGCGAGGACGTCGTCGATGACCATGACGCGGTCGCCCGCGGCCAGGTCCTCGGCGTGCACCTCGATCTCGGCGCTGCCGTACTCCAGGTCGTACGCCTGCTTGAGCGTCGCTCCGGGGAGCTTGCCCGCCTTGCGTACGGGGATGAAGCCGAGGCCCGCGCGGATGGCGACCGGAGCCGCGAGGATAAATCCCCGCGCCTCCAGGCCGACGATCTTCGTCGCGCCGTGCCGTACGCACAGCTCGGCGAGCTCGTCCGTGAGGGCCGTGAACGCGGCCGGGTCCGCGAGCAGCGGCGTGATGTCCTTGAACACCACGCCGGGCTGCGGATAGTCCGGTACGTCGCGGATACGGCTGAGCAGCAGCTCCGCCGCCCCGGTCATCGGCGCTTCCCCGAGGGACGGCCCTTGCCGCGCGCACGCGACGAGGGCTGGGTGCGGGCAGCCGGCTCGACGCCACGCTGGCCGACGACAGCCGGGGCCGCGTCCGCGGGCACCGCGTCGTCGAACGTGCCGGCGGCGTCCGGGCCCTCGGACGACTCGCCCTTGGCGGCGGCGGCCGCGCGCTTGGCGAGCACCCGCTTCTTCAGCTGCTTCATCGCCGGCTCGCGCTCCTTGAGGTCGGCGACGAGCGGGGTGGCGATGAAGATCGAGGAGTACGCACCGGCGGCGAGACCCACGAACAGCGAGAGCGAGATGTCGTTCAGCATGCCGGCGCCCAGGACACCGCCACCGATGAACAGCAGACCCGCGACCGGGAGCAGCGCCACCACGGTGGTGTTGATGGAACGGACCAGCGTGGAGTTGATCGACTTGTTGGCGATCTCGCTGTACGTGTAGCGGGTCTGCTTCGTGATGTCCTTCGAGCCCTCCTTGAGGGAGTCGAAGACCACGACCGTGTCGTAGAGCGAGTAACCGAGGATCGTGAGCAGACCGATCACCGTGCCCGGGGTGACCTCGAAGCCCACGAGGGAGTAGATCCCGACGGTGATCGTGATGTCGTGGATCAGGGCCACCAGGGCCGCGACCGCCATCCGCCACTCGAACGCGATCGCCAGATAGATCACGCACAGGATCATGAAGACGATGCAGCCCGTCCATGCCTTCTGCGCGATCTGCTCACCCCAACTGGGGCCGACCAGCTCCGAGTTGATCGACTTGGCGGGGACGCCGAGCTCTTCGGCGAGCGCCTGCTTGATCTCGCTGGACTTGGCGACGTCCACACCGGCGATCTGGACGCGTGTGCCGCCCTTGCCCAGCTTCTGGGCGATCGCCTGGTGACCCGAGGCCTTCTCGGCCACTTCCGTGATCTTCTCGACCGAGACGGATGTCTTCGGCGTATTGAAGACCGCGCCACCCTTGAACTCGATGCCCATGTTGAGGCCCTGCACCGCAAGGGCCACGACGGCCGTGATGGTGATCAGGACCGAGACGCCGTACCAGATGAACCGCTTGCCGATGAAGTCATAGCCGACTTCGCCGCGGTACAGCCTGGCGCCGAGGTTGCCGAGCTTCGACATCTCACGCCTCCTTCGGGTCGACGGTACCGGCGGCAGGGCCAGTGGTACGACGGGAACGGCGCAGCGGGGGCTTGGCGCCCAGACGCTTGGGGTCGAGCCCCGACCACGGGTGGCCGCTGCGGAAGAACTTCTTGCGCGCCATGAGCGTCATCAGCGGCTTGGTGAACAGGAACACCACCACGACGTCGAGCAGCGTGGTCAGACCCAGCGTGAACGCGAAGCCCTGCACCTTGCCGACGGTCACGATGAACAGCACCGCGGCGGCCAGGAACGATACGAAGTCGGACACCAGGATCGTGCGCCGCGCACGCGGCCAGGCACGCTCGACGGCCGGCTGGATCGTACGGCCCTCGCGCACCTCGTCCCGGATGCGTTCGAAGAACACGATGAACGAGTCCGCGGTGATACCGATCGCCACGATGGCGCCGCAGACGGCCGGCAGGTTCAGCGCGAAGCCGATGGCCGGGCCGAGCAGGGACATCAGGGTGTACGTGAGAACCGCGGAGGCCGCGAGCGACAGCAGCGCGATCAGCGAGAGGCCCCGGTAGTAGACCACCAGGTAGATCACGACCAGGGCGAGACCGATGGCGCCGGCGATCAGACCGGCCTCCAGCTGCTCGCCGCCGAGCGCGGCGGTGACGGTGTCGACGCTCTGCTCGGAGAAGGTCAGCGGCAGCGAACCGTACTTCAGCATGTTCGCCAGTTCTTCGGCGGACTCCTGCGTGAAGGAACCGGTGATCTCGGCGTTCGAGCTGAGCGTCTGGTTGACGGTCGGCGCGGAGACGACGTTGTTGTCGAGCACGATGGCGAACTGGTTCAGCGGGGGCTGCTGCTTGGACAGCTCACCGGTGATCTTCGCGAACTTCTTCGAGCCACCGCTCGAGAAGTCCATCGTGACCTTCCAGATGCCCTGCTGCTGGTCGATCACGGCCTTGGAGTCGTCGACGTCCTTACCGGCCACGGCGGCCGGGCCGAGCACGTACTTCTCCCACTGGCCCAGGTTGTTGGTGCCGCAGGCGATGATCGTGTCCTCGGGCTTGGTGCCCTGGGCCGCTTCGGTGCGCTGCTTCTTGTCCGTGCAGTTCAGCGCGGCGAACTTGGCGGCGAGGTCCTTGGTCGCGGGGTCCACGGACTCACTGGCGCTGGGGCTCGGGGACGCCTTGGGGTCGCCGGAGTCGCTCGCCGAGGGAGACGGGGTGGTGTCCTTCAGGGCGTCCGTGACGGCGCGCCCCTGCGGGGTGGAGCTGGAACTGGCGGAAGGCGAGGCCTTCTCGTCCTTGTCCTTGTCCTTGCCGCTCTCCGAGGCGGAGGGCGTCGCCGACGGCGACGCCGCCGGGTCGGCCTTCGGGTCGCCGGCCGCGAGCTGGAGCACCGGGCGGAAGTAGAGCTGAGCGGTCGTGCCGACCTGCTCGCGCGCCTGCTCCTCGTCAGTCCCCTTGGGGATGTTGACGATGATGTTCTTCTCGCCCTGGGTCTGAACCTCGGCCTCGGAAACGCCCAGACCGTTGACACGGCGCTCAATGATGCTGACCGCGGTGTTCATGTTGGTCGGGTTGATCGCGTTCTTCGCGCCCGGTTCATTCTTGGCCTCGAGCGTGATGCTCGTGCCGCCCGCGAGGTCGATGCCCAGTCGCGGGGTGGTGTGCCCGGACAGGAACATGCCCCCGGTGAGCGCCACCATGATGATGAGAATCAGGGCCAGAGCGCGTCCCGGCTTGGGCTGGCCGCTCTGCCTCCTGGCCTTCTTCGGTGCTGCCACCTTCTCGTTTCTCCCTGTCCAACCGCCCGGGCAGCCGGCTCGTAGCCGGTCAGCGGGCCCTGGGCGGCCATGAAGTGGTGTCGGGAGGCGACGCGAAGCCGCACGTTCCGAGGACCGCGCCGCGCCTGGGGCGCACCGCGGTCCTCGGCCGTGACTACTTCGTGTCGCCCTCGCCCTCGGTCTTCTTCGGCTCGGCGTCGCCGTCGGCGTCCTTCTTGCCGAGGTCGATGGGCGAGTCGGCCGACACATCGGCGTCGGCGGGCTCGTCGGCCTGGGTCAGGGAGGAAGCGTCGTCCGGAACCTCCGGGGCGTCATCGACGTCGCCGGGGGTGATGCCGTGGACGATGCGGTTGTACTCGTCGTCGTCGAGGACGGCGCCGATCGCGTTCTTCGCGTAGATCGCGTGAACGCCCGGGGCCACCTCGAGCGTGGCGGCGTCGTCGCTGACTTCCTTGACGACCGCGTACATGCCCCCGATCGTGCGGACACCCGTGCCGGGCTGCATCTGGTTGCGCATCTCGGCCGCCTGCTGCTGCTTCTTCTTGGCAGAACGGGTCATCAGGAACATGACCCCGATGATCAAGATGAACGGAAGGAGGCTCAAGATATTCACGGGACGGGTTTCCTTCGCACGACCGCGCAGATGAGCGGCCTTCTGGATGGGGGTGGGCACACCGCCGATAAGGGCGGCATCGGCGGAGTCTAAGCGAGTCCGCACGGATGGAACAACGCTCAGCATGGCACCGGGGTTCCATACGGAGCGAGCACCCTCGCCGTCACGCCCCGAACAGGTCGCCTTGTCCGGATCCGCCGGTTCCGTGACTCTGCGGCGCCGTGAGACCCAGATGCGCCCACGCCGCGGGAGTGGCCACGCGGCCGCGCGGGGTACGGGCCAGCAGTCCTTCCCGTACGAGGAAGGGCTCGGCGACCTCTTCGACGGTCTCGCGCTCCTCCCCCACCGCGACCGAGAGAGTCGACAAGCCGACAGGTCCGCCGCCGAACAGCTTGAGCAGTGCCTCCAGGACGGCCCGGTCGAGCCGGTCGAGCCCGCGCGCGTCCACCTCGTAGACGCGCAGCGCCGCCGCGGCGATCTCCTGGGTGATCCGGCCGTCGGCCTTGACCTGCGCATAGTCCCGTACGCGGCGAAGCAGGCGGTTGGCGATACGCGGCGTGCCACGGGAGCGGCCCGCGATCTCGGCGGCGCCGTCGGTGTCGATGGTGACGTCGAGCAGATCGGCGGAGCGGTGGATGACGCGCTCCAGCTCGGCCGGCTCGTAGAACTCCATATGGGCGGTGAAGCCGAAGCGGTCGCGCAGCGGCGGCGGCAGCAGACCCGCGCGGGTGGTGGCGCCGACCAGCGTGAAGGGCGGCAGCTCAAGGGGGATGGCGGTGGCGCCGGGCCCCTTGCCGACGATGACGTCGACGCGGAAGTCCTCCATCGCCATGTACAGCATCTCCTCGGCGGGCCGCGACATCCGGTGGATCTCGTCGAGGAAGAGGACCTCGCCCTCCTGGAGGGAGGAGAGGATCGCGGCCAGGTCTCCGGCGTGCTGGATGGCGGGGCCGCTGGTGATGCGGATCGGGGCTTCCATCTCGGCCGCGATGATCATCGAGAGCGTGGTCTTGCCGAGGCCGGGGGCTCCGGACAGGAGCACATGGTCGGCGGTGGCGCCGCGCTGGCGGGCCGCCCTGAGCACGAGGTCGAGCTGCTCGCGCACCCGTTCCTGGCCGACGAACTCGGCCAGGGACTTGGGGCGCAGCGCCGCCTCTACGGCCTGGTCCTCGCCGTCCGCGGCGGATCCGACCAGCCGGCCCGTGGTGTCGTCGGCCGGCTGTGCGGTGTCGTCCCAGTTCACGGTGGAGTGCCTCGCCAGTTCGGTTCGTGCTTACGGATGTACGGGGATGCGCAGGGTCAGCGGGTGCGGTTGAGCGTCTGCAGCGCGGCCTTGAGGAGCGGGCCGACCTGCGGGGTGCCGTCCATGGCCTCGGCCTGCGGGGTGACCGCGGTGACGGCCTCGTCCGCCTCACGCGTCGCGTATCCGAGCCCGATCAGCGCGGCGTGCAGCTGGTCGCGCCAGGAGGCGGTGGCCTGGGCGCCGACCGTGGACGCCGTGCCCAGAGGCGCGCCGAGCCGGTCCTTGTATTCCAGGAGCAGCTTCTGCGCCCCCTTCTTGCCGATGCCCGGCACCGCGGTCAGCGCCTTCTCGTCGCCGGTCGCGACGGCCCGGCGCAGCGCGTCCGGCGAGTGCACCGCGAGCATCGCCTGGGCCAGGCGCGGTCCCACTCCGCTCGCGGTCTGCAGAAGCTCGAAGGTCTGGCGCTCGTCGTCGTCCGCGAAGCCGTACAGAGTGAGCGAGTCCTCCCGTACGACCAAGGAGGTCGCCAGCTTGGTCTGCTGGCCGAGGCGCAGGCCGGACAGGGTGTTCGGCGTGCACTGCACGGCCATGCCGATCCCGCCGACCTCGACGACAGCAGCGTCGGGGGCGAGGGCGGCGACGGGGCCGCTGACGAAGGCGATCATTTGGTTCGGCCTTTCGATGCGTGCAGTGCTGCGGCTTGCTGGAGACGGTTCGGCGGACGGCTTTCGGCAGCGGCCTGCTGGAGGCGGGTCTGCGCGGCGACCGCTTCCTGGAGGCGGTTCTTGGCGGGCCCGCGCCAGATATGGCAGATGGCGAGGGCCAAGGCGTCGGCGGCGTCGGCGGGCTTGGGCGGTGCGTCGAGCCGCAGCAGACGGGTGACCATGGCGCCGACCTGGGCCTTGTCGGCCCGTCCGCTGCCCGTGACGGCGGCCTTGACCTCGCTCGGTGTGTGCAGGGCCACCGGGATGCCGCGGCGCGCGGCGCAGAGCATCGCGACGGCGCTGGCCTGGGCGGTGCCCATCACCGTCCGTACGTTGTGCTGGCTGAACACCCGCTCCACGGCGACGAATTCGGGCTGGTGCTCATCGAGCCACTGCTCGATGCCCTGCTCGATGGCGACGAGGCGCGAGCCCAACTCGGCGTCCGCGGGCGTCCGTACGACACCTACACCGCACATGGTGAGCGGCCGGCCCGCCACACCTTCGACGACGCCGACGCCGCACCGGGTCAGACCTGGGTCGACTCCCAGAACCCGCACAACGCCCCTCCCTTCGCTCGTCTGTTTGTGCAGGCTATCGGGTGCCACCGACAACTGCGGCGAGCGACAAAGCGGCGGGCCGACAGGAAGTTTCCCGTCGGCCCGCCGCTTCGGTACGGATCAGGCGTCGACCTTCTCCATGATCTCGTCGGAGACATCGAAGTTGGCGAAGACGTTCTGCACGTCGTCGCTGTCCTCGAGCGCGTCGATCAGCTTGAAGATCTTGCGTGCGCCCTCTTCGTCCAGCTCGACCTGCATGGTCGGGACGAAGTTGGCGTCGGCCGAGTCGTAGTCGATCCCGGCGTCCTGGAGCGCGGTGCGCACCGCGACCAGGTCGGTCGCCTCGGAGAGCACCTCGAAGGACTCGCCCAGGTCGTTGACCTCTTCGGCGCCCGCGTCGAGGACCGCGCCGAGGACGTCGTCCTCGGTCAGCTCGCCCTTGGGGACGATCACGACGCCCTTGCGGTTGAAGAGGTACGAGACGGAACCGGGGTCGGCCATGTTGCCGCCGTTGCGCGTCATGGCGACGCGGACGTCGGACGCGGCGCGGTTGCGGTTGTCGGTGAGGCACTCGATGAGCACCGCGACACCGTTGGGGCCGTAGCCCTCGTACATGATCGTCTCGTAGTCGGCGCCGCCGGCCTCGAGGCCCGCGCCGCGCTTGACCGCGGAGTCGATGTTCTTGTTCGGGACCGAGCTCTTCTTCGCCTTCTGGATGGCGTCCTCGAGCGTCGGGTTGCCGCTGACATCGGCGCCGCCCGTACGCGCGGCGACCTCGATGTTCTTGATCAGCTTCGCGAAGAGCTTGCCGCGCTTGGCGTCGATCACGGCCTTCTTGTGCTTAGTCGTGGCCCATTTAGAGTGGCCGGACATCTGCCTGTCTCCTTCGCGTAACCAATCTCTGTACGAACGACAGAGATCCTACCGGGATCCGGCAGCCGCCTTCTCCCGGACCATCTCGACGAACAGCCCGTGCACCCTGTGGTCGCCCGTGAGCTCCGGATGGAACGACGTGGCGAGCGACCAGCCCTGACGTACGGCGACGATGTGGCCGCCGTGCTCGGCGAGCACCTCGACCTCGGCGCCGACGGACTCGACCCACGGGGCGCGGATGAAGACACCCTCGACCGGGCCCAGACCCCGGACGTCCACGGACGCCTCGAACGACTCGTTCTGCCGTCCGAACGCGTTGCGGCGCACGATCATGTCGATGCCGCCGATCGTCTCCTGGCCCGAGCGCGGGTCGAGGATCTTGTCGGCGAGCAGAATCAGGCCGGCGCAGGTGCCGTAGACGGGCATCCCGCCGCGTACGCGCTCACGCAGGGGCTCCAACAGGCCGAAGAGGACGGCCAGTTTGGAGATCGTGGTCGACTCGCCGCCCGGGATGACCAGGGCGTCGACCTCGGCGAGCTCCTCGGGGCGCCGCACCGCCCTGGCCACGGCATCCGCCGCGGCCAGGGCGATGAGGTGCTCCCGTACGTCGCCCTGAAGAGCAAGGACGCCGATGACAGGAGTGGTTGCCATGGGGACTACCAGCCCCGGTTCGCGTAGCGCTCGGTCTCGGGCAGGGTGTCGCAGTTGATGCCGACCATGGCCTCGCCCAGGTTGCGGGAGGCGTCCGCGATGATCTTCGGGTCGTCGTAGAAGGTGGTGGCCTTCACGATGGCGGCGGCGCGCTTGGCCGGGTCGCCCGACTTGAAGATGCCGGAGCCGACGAAGACGCCCTCGGCGCCGAGCTGACGCATCAGAGCGGCGTCGGCCGGGGTGGCCACGCCACCGGCGGAGAACAGCACGACGGGGAGCTTGCCGAGCTCGGCGACCTCCTTGACCAGCTCGTACGGGGCGCGCAGCTCCTTGGCGGCGGCGTACAGCTCGTTGTTGTCGTAGCCGCGAAGGCGCGCGATCTCGTTCTTGATCTGGCGCATGTGGCGGACGGCCTCGACGACGTTGCCGGTGCCGGCCTCGCCCTTGGAGCGGATCATGGCCGCGCCCTCGGCGATACGGCGCAGCGCCTCGCCCAGGTTGGTGGCGCCGCAGACGAACGGGGTCGTGAACGCGAACTTGTCGCTGTGGTTGACCTCGTCGGCCGGGGTGAGGACCTCGGACTCGTCGATGTAGTCGACGCCGAGCGACTGCAGGATCTGCGCCTCGACGAAGTGGCCGATGCGGGACTTGGCCATGACCGGGATGGAGACGGCCTCGATGATCTCTTCGATCATGTTCGGGTCGGACATACGGGCCACGCCGCCGTCCTTGCGGATGTCGGCCGGCACCCGCTCCAGGGCCATGACGGCCACGGCACCCGCGTCCTCGGCGATCTTCGCCTGCTCGGCGTTGACCACGTCCATGATGACGCCGCCCTTGAGCTGCTCGGCCATGCCGCGCTTGACGCGGGCGGTGCCGGTGGCGGGGGTTTCGGGGGTGTTGGTAGCCACGGATGACCTCACTGGAGTGAAGGAAGACGGTGTGACTACAGGCAACTCCCTGGAGCAGTCCACAACAAGGGCCAATGGGTAGCCGGTGGCTCATTTTTCCGTACGAGGGCCACGTACTGCCTGGTCAGGGACCTAGGCCCTCAGTGGCACGGGGCCTAGGACCCGGGCCGGTCCGCCAGCGCGGTGGGCGGTTCGTCGTCCATCTCGAAGGCCAGCGGGAAGGGCGCGTGCCCCGCGAGACGGAACAGCCGCACCTTGCGGTGGCGCCGCAGCGCCCGGGCCGCGCGTACGGCGTCGTTGTGGAAGCGCCGCGCCATCGGCACCCTGCGGACCGCCTGGGCCAGCTCCTCCGCCGCCTCTTCACCACCGGGCGCCTCGCGCACCGCCTCGACCTGGTCGGTGTCCCCGAACACGGCGCGCAGCGCCTGGCTGAGATCGCTCTCGGCGACCTCCCGCTGTTCCTCCTCGGCCTGGCGCGCGGCGTGCGCGGCCTCGTACAGGACGATCGAGGCCGCCGGATCGAGCACGTTGGACGTGGCCAGCTCCTGTGCGACCGAGGCCCGGCGCAGGAGCTGGGCGTCAAGTGCCGCCCGTGCCGCGTCGATCCGGGCGTGCAGCCGGTCGAGGCGCCCGGCGGTCCAGCTCAGATACAAGCCGATGGCGAACAGGGCTACGGCGATCCAGATCAGCGTTACGGTCACGGGCGGAAAGGCTACCGGGACCAGGGCGTCGCTCTTTCACGCCGGACGGCCCGGACGACTTCAGGGGGGTTCCATGGACAGGCGGCAGGTGCTGGCCGCAGGCGCGGTGGGCATGGCGACGGCGGCGTTGGGGAGCGGGACGGCGGCCGCCGGTCAATCCGGCGGTGTGCACGGAGAGATGGCCGCTGGGCTCGGTGCGATGGCCGATGCGCTGGGCGCCGCACCCACGGTCGTCGACCGCGGCATCGGCTGGACCCGCACCAGGTTCCTGATCGAGGACGACGGCGTGCCCTACGCCGTGGACGTGGTCGCCGACACGGCACAGCGGCCGCGTTCGCTCGCCTATCTGCTGCCCGGCGGCGGCCTGAACTTCACGGCGAACTTCTTCACCCCGCGCGAGCGCAACCTCGCCCACCATCTGCGCCGCCTCGGCCACCTGGTCATCGGCATCACTCCGCGCGAGGACCTCGCCACGGCCGCCGACATCGGCGCCGGATGGGGCCTGGCCGCGCACCGCGTGGACGCCCGCCGCGTGATCGACGCCGTGGACGCGGCGCTCCGGCTCCCGTACCAGCTCATCGGCCACTCGGCGGGCGCGGCGCTCGCGCTGGACCTGGCAGGCCGCGGGGACGGCAGGCGTCTCGAGCGGGTCGTCCTCCTGGACACCACCGGCCCCTACGAAGGGGAACCGGCTGTGCGGGCCGGGCAGGCGCGCGACGCGTTCCAGTCCCTGATCGACCAGGGCTCGTACGCCAACGACCCAGGGCTCGAGGGCCTGCTCGCCCGCGCGCTGTCCGACCCGGACGGGGCGAGCCCGGTGCCGCGCCCCGTCGATCCCACGACCCGCTTCACGAACGCCGGTCTCGCCCACTACGCCTTGATCCGCACCAACACCCTTCCGGGACCGGCCAATTGGATCTACCGCCAGGGCCACGCCGCAGGCACGTACACCTTCGGGGCCTCCCCCGCCGAGGACCGCTTCACGCTCGCGCACAGCCCGCTGCCGGTGTGGGGCGAGGCCACCGGGGACCTGGGCAGCGGCCTCGTCCCGCACGCCCTGCTGCGCGACCTGTGCGCGATCTGGGCCGGCGACGACGCCACGTACCGCATCGCCTGGGACCGGATCCGCGCCGAGGTCGTCTGGATCAACATGGAACTCGGCCGCGGCGACCACCCCTTGGGCGCGCACCTGATCCGCCGCAACGGCAACCGCCACGTCACGTTCCAGGTCGTCCCGGGCTACGGGCACGGCGACCCGGTCTGGGGCGAACAGTCGGACATCGAGGTCTGGCCGCTGCTCACGCCGAAGTGAGGCCGCCGCTCGCGCCGAAGTGAGCCGGCTCGGCAGTCGCTCCCATTAGGCGGCGAACCTGCGGCAGCCCGCTAGCCGTCCCCTGGGACGGGTTGCATCCAGCGCCCGTCCTCGAACTCGGGCGGGATCTCGTCCTGCCAAGGGTCGATGCCGGCCTGCTCCAACTCGTCGAACCAGCGGTCGCGCTGGGAGGCCGGCAGCCGGGCTCCACACCACGGGCAGAAGGCGATCGTGCTGCTCGACTGGCCGCCGTCGTGGATGATCAGGCCGTACTCGGCGAACTTCGCGTTGAAGCCCACGAGCGCATCAGGGCAGGCGTACGGGTCCGGATGCACCTGGCACTGGTGCGCGAGCTGACGGGACATGGCCGTACAGCAGTGCCGCACCGCTCAGTCCCGCGCCCGCGCGAACCGTGCACGCAGCCCCGTCGACCGTTCGTCCGCCGCGACCGAGGTCGTGCCGTCCGTGACCGTCTCGTACACAGCGAGGATGTCCGCGCCGACCGTCGACCAGTCGAAGCGGCGGACGTGGGCGCTGCCCCGTTCGCTGAGCTCGGCGCGGCGGTTGGCGTCGCCGAGGAGCTTCACCGCGGCCGTGGCCAGTGCCTCCGCGTCCTCGTTGGCGAACAGTTCGCCCGCGCCGCCCTGGTCCAGGACCTGCGCGAACGCGTCCAGGTCGGAGGCGAGCACCGGTGCGCCCGCGGACAGGGCCTCGACGAGGATGATGCCGAAGCTCTCACCGCCGGTGTTCGGGGCGACGTACACGTCGACGCTGCGCAGCAGCCGCGCCTTGTCCTCGTCGCTGACCATGCCGAGGAACTCGACGCGCGAGCGCATCTCGGCCGGCAGCGAGGCCACGGCCTCCTCCTCATCGCCACGCCCCGCGACGAGGAGCCGGGTGTCGGGCAGCTCCGCCAGGATCTTGGGCAGCGCCTTCATCAGGACGGGAAGTCCCTTGCGGGGCTCGTCGATCCGGCCGATGAAGCCGAGCGTCCCGCCCTGCCACTCCGCCTTGGGCTCGGCCCGCGCGAAGAAGTCCACGTCGACCCCGTTGGGGATGACCACCGCGTCACCGCCGAGGTGCTCGACCAGCGTGCGGCGCGCGTACTCGCTGACCGCGATCCGCGCGCTGATCTTCTCGAGCGCGTGCTGCAGGATCGGATACGCGGCGACCATGGCCCGCGACCGGGCGGTGGACGTGTGGAAGGTCGCGACGATCGGCCCCTGCGCCGCCCAGCAGGTGAGCAGCCCGAGCGAGGGCGAGGCCGGCTCGTGGATGTGGATCACGTCGAAGGTGCCGTCGTGCAGCCATCTGCGCACCCGGGCCGCCGACAGGAATCCGAAGCTGAGCCGCGCCACCGACCCGTTGTACGGCACGGGAACGGCACGGCCCGCCGACACCACGTAGGGCGGCAGCGGGGTGTCGTCGTCGGCCGGGGCGAGCACCGACACCTCGTGACCGAGCCGGATCAGATGCTCGGCGAGGTCGCGGATGTGGAACTGGACGCCGCCCGGCACGTCCCAGGAGTACGGACAGACGATGCCGATCTTCACTGAGTGCCCTTCTCGGGGCGTGGAGCCTTCTCGGGGTCGAGGTCCGAGAGCCACAGCCGCTGCAGCATGTGCCAGTCCTCCGGGTGCTCGGCGATACCCGTGGCGAAAGCGTCCGCCAGGGCCTGCGTCATCGAGGACGTCTTCTCGGCCCGGGTACCTGTCTCGGGGACTTCGACGGGCGCGTGGATACGGCCCTTCATGACAGCCGTGTCGTCGTACCAGAGCGTCACCGGCAGCAGCAGCGCACCCGTCTGCTGGGCGAGCATCGCCGGCCCGGCGGGCATCCGCGCGGTCTCGCCGAAGAACTTCACCTCGACACCGGACGCGGACAGATCGCGGTCCGCGACCAGGCACACCGCACCTCCCGCGCGCAGCCGCCGGGCGAGGGTCCCGAAGGCGGCGCCTCCGGTGTGCGGCAGGACCTCCATGCCGAGACTGCTGCGGTACGCCACGAACCGGTCGTACAGGGACTCCGGCTTGAGCCGCTCCTGCACGGTCGTGAAAGGCGTCTCCATCTCGGTGGTGAGCCAGGCGCCGGCCAGGTCCCAGTTGGCCAGGTGCGGGAGCGCGAGGACCACGCCCTTGTCGGAGGCAAGGGCGTCGGTCATGTAGTGGACGTCCTTGAGGTCGAGGCCGCCGCGGATGCGCTCCTCGGGCCAGGCCGGCAGCCGGAAGGACTCCATCCAGTACCGCATGTACGAGCGCATGCCCGCCTTGGACAGCTGGGCGAGCCGCTCGGGGCTCGCGTCCGGGACCACCCGCGCGTAGTTGGCCTCGAGCCGCTGCACCCCCTTGCCGCGCTTCTTCCACGCGATGTCGGCGATGGTCCGGCCCAGGCGGACCGCGACAGGCTCCGGGAGCTTCTTGACCGTCCCCCAGCCGAGCCCGTACAGCGCGTCCGTCAGCTTCTCCGTCGTCTTGCTCATCAGGCCGTCTCGCTCCCCCGTGCCGCGTTTTCGTTCTCCGGTGCCGTGCTCTCCTGCAGGGCCGCACTCTCCTGTACGGAGGCATCGGCCGCCGCGGCGTCCGCCTCCGCCGACTCCCGGCGTACCGTCACGACCCGCTGGCCGAGCGTGACCAGGCTGCCGACGGCCACGATCCACAGCGCGATCGGCAGCAGGACGTCGATCCCCGGCACGCCGAACGCGTGCAGACCCGCGAGGCCGGCCGCGACCAGCGAGATCACCAGACGCTCGGCGCGCTCGATCAGGCCGTTCACCGCGACGGGCAGGCCGATCGATTCACCACGTGCCTTCGTGTACGAGACCACCTGGCCGCTCGCCAGACAGAAGATGGCGACCGCGCACAGGATGTTGTCGTCGCCCTTGCCCGCGTACCAGAGTGCGAAGCCGCCGAAGATCGCACCGTCGGCGACCCGGTCGAGCGTCGAGTCGAGGAACGCGCCCCAGCGGCTCGAGATGCCGGCCTGGCGCGCCATGTTCCCGTCCACCAGGTCGGAGAACACGAACAGGGTGATGACGATGGTGCCCCAGAAGAACTCCCCGCGCGGGAAGAACCACAGCGCACCCGCCACCACACCGGCCGTCCCGATCAGGGTGACCGCGTCGGGGCTGACCCCCCTGCGGAGCAGAAACGCGGCGAACGGCGTGAGAACACGCGTGAAGAACGCACGCGCGTACTTGTTCAGCATGGCCTTCGAGCCTCTTCCCAAGGGGGGTGGCGGGCCGCGCGGCCCCTGCGGCCACCGGCTGGCCCATCGTAGTCACGGGGCGGCCCGCTCCACCCGCGGAGCCCCGGTCGCACGCGCACCCGGGCGATCACGTACGACGTATGGACGCAGGAAGACCTGAGTGGAAAGCTCGAAGGCACCGCGGGCGTCGCCGAAGCCGCCGGCCCATTCGAGCCTGATCCAGCACGCGGTTTCCGCGTGTCCGCGCCCTTCTCCTCACCGTGCAAGAAAACCGGGAGGCAAGGCATGGGCGACAAGGCAAATGCACACCCTGGGGCCGCCGGCAGGGCTCTGACGGCCGACCACCCCGCGTCCGTACGGAATGTGGTGCTGGTCGGCCACAGCGGCTGCGGCAAGACGACTCTGGTGGAGGCCCTCGCACTCAGCGCGGGGGCGGTGAACAGGGCGGGCCGTGTGGAGGACGGCGGCACCGTCTCCGACTACGACGAGATCGAGCATCGCCAGCAACGCTCGGTCCAGCTGTCCCTCGTACCCGTCGAATGGGGCGGGATCAAGATCAACCTCCTCGACACTCCGGGATACGCGGATTTCGTCGGGGAACTGCGGGCCGGTCTGCGAGCAGCGGACGCGGCCCTTTTCGTTGTCTCGGCAGCGGAGGGAACGGAGGGCATCTCGGGCGCCACCCGCATGGTGTGGGACGAGTGCGCGGCCGTCGGGATGCCACGGGCCATCGTCATCACGCACCTGGAGGCCGCACGGGCCGACTTCGAGCAGATGACCCGGGCCTGCGCCGAGACCTTCGGCGGCGACGACCCCGATGCCGTACTGCCGCTCTACCTGCCACTGCACGGCGAGGCGGGTGCCGATGGGCACGCGCCCGTGCACGGGCTGATCGGGCTGCTCTCGCAGAAGGTCTTCGACTACTCCTCCGGCGAGCGCAAGGAGCGCCCGCCGTCCGGTGACGAATTACCGCTGATCGAGGAGGCCCGCAACCGGCTCATCGAGGGGATCATCGCCGAGAGCGAGGACGAATCCCTGATGGACCGCTATCTGGGCGGTGAGGAGATCGACTTCAAGACCCTCGTGGGGGACCTGGAGACCGCGGTGGCCCGCGGCATCTTCCACCCGGTGCTCGCCGCGGCGCCCGCGGCCGAGGGCTCCAAGCAGGGCCTGGGCACGGTGGAGCTCCTCGAGCTGATCACGGGTGGCTTCCCCACTCCCCTGGAGCGCCCGGCCCCCGAGGTGACCACCCCGTCCGGAGCGCCGCGCGAGGTGGCCGCGTGCGATCCGGAGGGCCCGCTCGTCGCCGAGGTCGTGAAGACCTCCTCCGACCCCTATGTGGGGCGGATCTCTCTCGTACGGATCTTCTCGGGGACCTTGCGTCCCGATGAGACCGTGCATGTCTCGGGCCACGGCCTGGCCGACCGCGGACATGAGGACCATGACGTGGACGAGCGGATCGGCGCCCTGTCCTCGCCGTTCGGCAAACAGCAGCGCACCCTCACCAAGGCCATCGCGGGAGACCTGGCCTGTGTGGCGAAGCTGAGCCGGGCCGAGACCGGGGACACCCTGTCCCACAAGGACGAGCCGCTCCTGATGCGGCCGTGGACCATGCCGGACCCACTGCTGCCACTGGCCATCCAGGCGCACAGCAAACCGGACGAGGACAAGCTCTCGCAGGGTCTTTCGCGGCTGGTCGCCGAGGATCCGACGATGCGTCTCGAGCAGAACCAGAACACCCACCAGGTGGTCCTGTGGTGCCTGGGCGAGGCCCATGCCGATGTCGCCCTCGAGCGGCTGCGCAACCGGTTCGGTGTGCAGGTCGACGTCGTCCCGCACAAGGTGTCGCTGCGCGAGACCTTCGCGGGCAAGGCGGCGGCGCGCGGACGGCATGTGAAGCAGTCCGGCGGACACGGTCAGTTCGCGATCTGCGAGATCGAGGTGGAGCCGCTGCCGGGCGGCGCGGGCATCGAGTTCGTCGACAAGGTCGTGGGGGGTGCGGTGCCGCGGCAGTTCATCCCGTCCGTCGAGAAGGGGATACGGGCCCAGGCCACCCGAGGTGTCGCGCTGGGATATCCGCTGGTGGACGTACGGGTGACGCTGCTGGACGGCAAGGCGCACTCGGTGGACTCCTCCGACGCCGCGTTCCAGACGGCGGGCGCGCTGGCCTTGCGGGAGGCGGCGGCGGGGATGACGATCCATCTCCTCGAACCGGTCAGCGAGGTGCAGATCCTGGTCGCGGACGACTATGTGGGCGCCGTGATGAGCGATCTGTCCGGTCGGCGCGGCCGCGTGGTCGGCACCGAGCAGTCGCCGGGCGGGCGCACGCTCGTACGGGCCGAGGTGCCGGAGATCGAGATCGGGCGGTACGCGGTGGATCTGCGCTCGCTCTCGCACGGAACCGGGCGCTTCAGCCGGCGCTATGCGCGGCATGAGCCGATGCCGCCGCAGCAGGCCGCCAAGTTGCGGGAGGAGGCGGAGAGTTCGAGCTGAGGCCGTGGCCGGCGGTGGACAGCCGCCCGCGCCGTTCCCCTCTCGGCGCGGGCGGTCCGTGCAGCCTGTGGACAACCGCAGAGAGGTTTTCCACAGGCCCGGACACCCCTTGTCACCGCCCGATACATTGTTGATCTGCGCATCCGACCTGCGGACCGCCACCTGATGGCAAGTCAAAAGGTGTGCCGAGCAGGGAAGTCGGGAAGGCCGCAGAAGCAGCGAGGCGGCGATGGGGGCAGCAGTGGCGAACGAGTTTGATTCGGCCTTCGATTTCAGGCCCGGTGCCCAGGTGCCTCTTTCGGGCGCCGCGGGCGAGACCGCGGCGACGCATGCCCTGGCCTCGGCCGCGTACCGGGACACCGATGTCGACGAGCTGCTCAAGGCGAACAGCGAGTGGCACAAGTCCGAGATAAAGAAGGGCAAGTTGTCGCTCTTCAAGCCGGACTTGGGCGAGGCCTTCTCGCGGGCCGTCCAGGTGCGCACGCTCGGCGGCGGACGCAAGCCCCTGATCCAGTCCTTCGGCACCGAGCCGCAGGCAGTGGTCGAGCACTGTCTCGCCGCGACCGGGATCCGCAAGCAGCGGGACACCCAACTCACCGTGGTGATGGGCGTGTTCGGCGTACTGTTCCTGCCCGGACTGCTGATCTGGCTGCTGATCTTCCAGGCCCGGAAGTGGATCGGCGACCAGAAGGACAAGCGCGCCCAGGCGCTGTCCACGGCGGTGCTCGTGGGCGCCGGCGGCCTGCTGCTGCTCTTCCTGATCCGGCTGCCGTTCACGGGGATAGCCGGTCTCTATCTGCGTGCCATGATCGTGGCGCCGGTGATCGGCTGGCTGCTCGCCAAGCAGATATGCGAGCGCACGGCCAAGGACCTGCGTCTGCGCTGGGAGAGCCTCCTCGCCGGCGGCGGTATCGGCGCGAAGATCCCGGAGGCGGTGCCCACCAACCCCAACGAGACGGCCGCCGAGCGCCTGCGCCAGGGCCTGGCCCACCTCACCGCCGAGCAGCAGTCCAACTCGGTGTTCTACGCGGGCCCCAAAGGCATCCTCGGCATGGGCACACGCTGGGGCAGCTGGCAGCTCGCCGAGGAGCTGACACCACGCGAACCGGCCACGGAGATCCACCCCTTCCGCAGCTGGGACGTCATCCGCGCGATCCACGACCAGCTGCGGCTCCTGGAGCGCGGCCCACTGCACACGGGCGGTTTCCCCACCCCTTCGATACGCCACTGGATCGTCACGCCCGTCGGGGAGAACGCCAAGGAGGTCGCGCGCCCCAAGGGCACCGACGTCGAGGCGTACCAGATCAAGGGCCATGAGATACAGCGGATCTGCAACGAGCAGCAGTTCGGCAGCGGCGACCGCCACTATCTGGGCGTGCAGTTCCGGCTGTGGGACGGCCAGTTGGTGGTCACCATGCTGATCACCGTCACCGTGCTGCATCACACACTGCGGATCGAGGTCACCGGGCATGCGCTGGGCCCGGTGCACGCCCTGTTCACCACCAAGCCGAAGGCCAAGGTCAAGGAAGTCGCGAAGACGGTCAGGTTCTGGGAGACCAAGGAGGTCAAGCAGCCGCTGGTGAGCACCACCGACGTGGTCCGGCTCGCGGCGCGTGCGCCCTTCACCTGGTATCCGCCGATCCTCGACTTCCTCGGCGGCAAGCTGGTGCTGCCCGAGCCCTTCGGTCTGCGGCACGCGTGGGCCGACAAGCCGTGGCGGCACCGTTTCATGGCCGACGACGCCCTGCGCACGGCGACGCCGGTGCTGCGCGTGGTGCATGCCTCCGCGCTCAAGGTGCTCCAGGAGAACGGCGTGGACACCGAGCGCTGGGACAACCGCTCCCTCATCCTCAGCGGACTGGTGCAGGACCCGACGCCGCGCAAGGCGGATGTGTACGACGCGTGACCGTCAGGGCGGGCCCGGCTTCGGCGGCCGGGCCCGAGCGGGGGTTCAGCCCACCTGCCAGGCGTCCGCCAGCATCTTGCGCGTATCGGCGAGGAGTTGCGGCAGGATCTTGGTGTGCCCGACCACCGGCATGAAGTTGGTGTCGCCACCCCAGCGCGGCACGATGTGCTGGTGCAGGTGGGCCGCGATACCGGCGCCGGCCACGGTCCCCTGGTTCATCCCGATGTTGAACCCGTGCGCGCCCGAAGCGATACGCAGCGCGGACATCGCCTGCTTCGTGAGCTCACCGAGTTCGGCGGTCTCCGGGCCGGTCAGCTCGGTGTAGTCCGCGACGTGCCGGTAGGGCACGACCATCAGATGGCCGCCGTTGTACGGGTACAGGTTCAGCACCGCGTACACCTGCTCGCCACGCGCCACGACAAGGCCGTCCTCGTCGGACTTCCCCGGAATCGAGCAGAAGGGACAGCCGTCCTCGGCACCCGGGCCGGTGGGCTTGTTCTCGCCCTGGATATAGGCCATCCGATGGGGCGTCCACAGGCGCTGGAACGCGTCCTTGGTCCCCACTCCGATCTGCTGCTCCGGCTCACTCGTCATGCTGTGCAGCATATGGCTTCGCCCGTTCGGAGCGTGTCGCCGGGGCCCTACCGCCGACCGCTCCGGCGAAGCTGACCGGATGGAAGACGACAGCCCTCAGGAGCGCTGGCGCAGGCGCACCGAAATCCCCCTCGCCGTCGCCTCGATCCTTTTCCTGGGTGCGTACGCGGCCCGCGTGCTGGCTCATGGCATGTCTTACCCCTGGCGCGACATCTGCCTGGTGGTCGCCTTCGGCAGCTGGGCCCTGTTCGTGGTGGACTACGCGGTGCGCTGGCGGATGAGCGGGCTCGGCCTGAAGTACGTCCGCACCCACGGTCTGGACACCCTGGTGATGCTGCTGCCCCTGCTGCGCCCCCTGCGGGTGGTGCGCCTCTACGAGGCCGTCCAGCTGCGACATGGCGAACCACGCCTGAGCCTGTACGCACGCGTGATGGTCTACGCGGGGATGTCGGCCGTGCTGCTCGGCTTCGCCGGCGCGCTGGCGGTCTACCACCAGGAGCACGCGGCCCCGGGTGCCAACATCCGCACCTTCGGCGACGCGGTCTGGTGGACCTGCACCACCCTGTCCACCGTCGGCTACGGGGACACGACACCGGTCACCCCCGTCGGCCGCCTCGTCGCGGTGGGCATGATGGCCTGCGGTCTCGGACTGCTCGGCGCGGTGACGGGTTCGTTCTCGTCGTGGCTGATCCAGGTCTTCACGGTGGAGGACGACAAGCGCGAAGAGCGCGGCCGGCGCTGAGCGGCATCCAGCGAACGGCACGAGGCACACCCCGGGAACGGCACGAGGCCCCGGGCAGCACGCCCGGGGCCTCGTACAGCAAAAGCGGCAGATCGGAATCAGATCTGCGCCCGCTCCTCGACCACCTTCGCGATCTTCGCGATGGCCTCGTCGACCGGAATGCCGTTCTCCTGCGAGCCGTCGCGGTAACGGAAGGACACCGAACCGGCGTTCATGTCCTCGTCGCCCGCGATGACCATGAAGGGCACCTTGGCCTTCTGCTGGTTGCGGATCTTCTTCTGCATACGGTCCGAGGACGAGTCCACCTCGACCCGCAGGCCCTTCTCGCGCGCCTTGGCCGCGAAGTCCTCCAGGTAGGAGACGTGCGCGTCACCGATCGGGATGCCGACGGCCTGCACGGGCGCGAGCCACGCCGGGAAGGCACCCGCGTAGTGCTCGAGCAGCACGCCGAAGAACCGCTCGATCGAGCCGAACAGCGCCCGGTGGATCATCACCGGCTGCTGACGCGAACCGTCGCCCGCGGTGTACTCGAGGTTGAAGCGCTTGGGCTGGTTGAAGTCGACCTGGATGGTCGACATCTGCCAGGACCGGCCGATCGCGTCCTTGACCTGCACGGAGATCTTCGGCCCGTAGTACGCGGCACCACCCGGGTCGGCGACCAGCGGAAGGTTCTGCTTCTCGGCCGCGAGCCGCAGCGCCTCGGTGGCCTCCGCCCAGTCCTCGTCCGTGCCGATGAACTTGTCGGACTCGTCGCGGGTGGACAGCTCCAGCTCGAACTCGGTCAGACCGTAGTCCCGCAGCAGATCGAGCACGAAGGTCAGAAGCGTGTCCAGCTCCTGCGGCATCTGCTCCTTGGTGCAGTAGATGTGCGAGTCGTCCTGGGTGAAGCCGCGCGAGCGGGTCAGACCGTGCACGACGCCGGACTTCTCGTACCGGTAGACGGTGCCGAACTCGAAGAGCCGCAGCGGCAGTTCACGGTACGAACGGCCGCGGGACTTGAAGATCAGGTTGTGCATCGGGCAGTTCATCGCCTTGAGGCGGTAGTTCTGCTCGTCGAACTCGATGGGCGGGAACATGCCCTCCGCGTAGTGCGGCAGGTGGCCCGAGATCTCGAAGAGCTTCTCCTTCGAGATGTGCGGGGTGTTCACGAACTCGTAGCCGGAGGTCTCGTGGGCACGCCGCGAGTAGTCCTCCATGACCTTGCGGATCACACCGCCCTTGGGGTGGAAGACCGCGAGACCGGGGCCAAGCTCCTCCGGGAAGGAGAACAGGTCGAGCTCCGCACCGAGCTTGCGGTGGTCGCGCTTCTCGGCCTCGGCGAGGAACTCCAGGTAGCCCTTGAGCTCCTCCTTCGAGGGCCAGGCGGTGCCGTAGATCCGCTGCAGCTGCGGGTTCTTCTCGCTGCCGCGCCAGTACGCGGCGGCCGAGCGCATCAGCTTGAACGCGGGGATGACACGGGTGGTGGGCAGGTGCGGGCCTCGGCAGAGGTCCTTCCAGCACAGGTCACCGGTCTTGGCGTCCAGGTTGTCGTAGATGGTCAGCTCGCCTGCGCCCACCTCGGCGTCGGCGCCGTCGGCGGCCTGCGCGGCATTGCCCTTGAGGCCGATGAGCTCCAGCTTGTACGGCTCGTCGGCGAGCTCGACGCGCGCGTCCTCGTCGGTGGTGACACGGCGCGAGAAGCGCTGCCCCCGCTTCTGGATCTCCTGCATCTTCTTCTCGATGCGCTTGAGGTCCTCGGGGGTGAAGGGCTCCTTGACGTCGAAGTCGTAGTAGAAGCCGTCCTTGATGGGCGGGCCGATGCCGAGCTTCGCCTCGGGGAACAGCTCCTGCACGGCCTGCGCCATGACGTGCGCGGTGGAGTGCCGCAGGATGTCCAGACCGTCCTTCGAGGAGATCTCGACAGCCTCGACCTCGTCGCCGTCGCGCAGCTCGTACGCGAGGTCCTTGAGCTCGCCCGCGACACGGGCGGCGACGATGGTGCGCTCGCCGGCGAAGAGCTCCGCGGCCGTAGCGCCCGTAGTCACCACGCGTTCTTCCCGCTCGGAATCGCGTTGGATGATCACACGGACGTCAGACACGGGTCTCTCCTAGCTGAAGGGGTCGCGTCGCCGTACGAATGGCCACGCAGATCGAATCGTACCGAGCCGACCCCACCGATCGCGAAACGGTTACCCGCTCCCCCGCACCCCGCGCTCAGTCCCCGTCCTCGCCGCTGCACGCCTCCTCGAAGAAGTCGAGGTTCTCCTGCAGCGACTTCATCATCCGGTCCCGTACGGCCTCGTCCACCTGCACCGGCACCACGTCCGACGCCCCGGTCAGCCGCCGGAACCCGCCCCGGCTCTCCAGGCGCCCGCTGACCCGGATCGGCAGCCCGACCAGATGCGCACTGCCCGCGATCCGGTACGCCTCCTCGTCCAGGCTCAGCCGCACATGCGGTACGTCCGCACCCGCGATGACCCGCAGCCGCACCGTGCCCGTGCCGCGGGGCCCGTTGCGCCGCATCCGTACGACGGTCCCGGTGATCCGTACCGGCAGAGCGGGCTCCTCGCGCAGGAACCGGGCCCCCGCCTCCCGCAGCACCGGAAGATCACCGGGTGAGAACTCCACCGCCTCGGGCCGTGGCGCACACCCTTCCGGCACCCCGGCCGCCGGAGCCCACGCGAACGTGACCCGCGCCCCCTCCGTGCCGCGCACCAGCGCGACGACCGCCTCGGTCAGCTCCTGGCTGACCCCGGCCTCGATCGCGGTGTCGAAGGCCTCCATCCCGCCGGTGGCCCGCTGATAGTCGATGGCCTCCCTGGCCGCGTACAGCGCGTGATGCAGTCGTACGACGAGGGCGCGGCCGGTCTCGACGGGCACGAACGCCGTCAGTTCACGGCCGCCGGGCGCGGGTCCGACCAGGAGCTCACGCAGCGATCCTGCGGCCGGTCGGCGGTGCCGGGCGCCGTAGTACCCGGCGCGCCCGCGCAGGGCCAGCGCCCCGGCGATCAGCATCTTCCGCGCCGCGCCCCGCAGTTCCTCCTCCACCGCCCAGGGCGCGGTACCGGCGGGCCCGGCCGGCACATCGCGCGACCAGCGGACCTCGTCGCTCGGCAGCGCGAGCGCCACGAGTACGTCGCGTGCGGACGGAGCGGCGCTGCGCGACAACGCGAGCAGCGCCTCGTCGAGGAGATCCTCACTGTCCGGGAAGGCCCGGCTCTCGGGGACCAGCAGACTCGTACCGGAAGAGCCACCCGGCGGCGTCCAACGCGCATAGCGCCCGACGGCGCCTCCGCGCCGCCGCCAGCCGTGCCGGTCGAGCAACTCCCGGAGCACGGCGGGATCTACCCGCGTAGCGGGGGCCGCTTCGAACCCGTCGACCGGGTGCGGCCTCAGCGGCTCATCGGTCGGACGGTGCTGCCTCGAAGGCGTCATGGCCTGCCTCCCGTCCCGACCCGCGTCATGATCTCGCAGAGCGCCCGGTCGTCGAATATCCGTGCCGTCGGAATGCGTACGGTCGTGCGGCGCCTGCCGGTGATCCGGTGGCCGGCGAGGTTGACCCAGTAGCAGCAGTGCCGCAGATCGAGCCGGTCGTGGCTCGCTCTGAGCCAGTCCTCCTGGGAACGCGGCACGAGCATCACCACCAGGATCTTGTGCACCGACACCGGGGTACGGGCCAGCTTCGCCAGATGCTCGTTGTCGAGCGTGAACGAGAAGGCGGAGCCAGGGGGGTTGGGCGCTGTCTGGTACGTGGCCTTGAGCTGCACCTTGATGGTGACCTCGTCGTCGATCGCGTGCCCCGGCGCGCTGTGACTGACGTGCCAGTCGATCCCGTTGTCCGGAAAGGGCTGCGACAGCGAGCACCCCGCGGCGGCGGCGACGGCGTGCAGATATCCCACCTGCAGGGTCTCCATGCAGGCGGTGGTGGCGAGGGTGCCGCGCAGCGGTGCAGTCCGCTCGGGCAGCAGCCCACTGTTTTCGGGCTGCGCGAGCGCCATGATCGACGAGCCTTCCGGGGTGGGGCCGGTGCCTCCGGCTCCCACGTGGAAAGCCGGAGTGATCGAAAAGTAGAGATTCTCCCGCGACGGGCGGTCAACTCCCGTTTCCGTCACTTGTGTTGTGACCGGTCGGCATACGCCGCAAACGGTCCGGGCATCACCAGGTCGGGGCAGGGGTAGCGCATCATCTGCCAGGAGTGAACAGGGAGTTGCATCACTATGACGTGCTGGTACGAGGGACCCCTGGCCGCCTTCGACACCGAAACCACCGGCGTGGACGTGGAAAGCGACCGCATCGTGTCCGCCGCGATCGTCGTCCAGGACTCGGCGGGCGCCCGGGCACGGACGACCCGTTGGCTGGTCAACCCGGGCATACCGGTGCCCGCGGGCGCCACGGAAGTCCACGGACTGACCGACGACCATCTGCAGCGCAACGGCCGCTGGCCCTCCCCCGTGATGGAGGAGATAGCCCGCGAGCTGGCCGAACTCAACGCCTCGGGACGGCCCTTGGTCGTGATGAACGCGCCGTTCGATCTCACGCTCCTGGACCGCGAGTTACGCCGCCACCGCGCGTCGTCGCTCGGCCGCTATCTGGAGAACCACCCGCTGTGCGTGCTCGACCCGCGGGTCCTCGACAAGCACCTGGACCGCTACCGCAAGGGCCGTCGCACCCTGACCGATCTGTGCGAGCACTACGAGGTGGAGCTGACGGGCGCGCACGACGCGGCCGCCGACGCCCGGGCCTCCCTGGATGTCATCCGCGCGATAGGCCGCCGCTTCGCGGCCCGTCTCGAACGCCTCAACCCGGCCGAGCTGCACTCGCTCCAGGCGGTGTGGCACGCGGGCCAGGCCCGGGGCCTTCAGGCCTGGTTCGCCCGCAGCGGCACGGTGGAGGTGGTGGACCCGGCCTGGCCCCTGCGCCCGGAACTGCCGGCCGCGGCCTGATCCCGTACACGAAAAAGCCGGTCCGTCGATGACGGACCGGCCTTCTTCCGGGTGGGCGATACTGGGTTCGAACCAGTGACCTCTTCGGTGTGAACGAAGCGCTCTCCCACTGAGCTAATCGCCCGGGAACGCACTGAACCATACAGGTCGGGACGGCCCCGGTTCAAACCCGTTCTCACCGTCGGCCCAGGTATCCGACCAGGCCGCGCCTCCCATTGCGCATCATCAGCGCGTGGTTGAGCAGGAACACCGGCCGCCCCGGCACGGCGAACCGCCGCATCAGGCCCCGCTGCACCCGCACTTCCTGCTCGTACACGGCACGCGACCCGCCGTTGTACGAGGAGACGGTCCAACGGGCCCACCCCTGCAGGTCCCCGCTCGCCGCCACTTCGAGCACCCCGGCCTCGGGATCGCGCCGTGCGGAGCGGACAGTGACGAGCAGCTCGTACGGCAGGAAGGACCGGATCCGCACCACCCCGGTGTCCTCGTCGTGCCGGATCGTCTCGCGGATCTCGCGCCACCAGGAGGGGTACGCCTCCACCTCCTCGAGCACCCGGAACACCGCGTCCGGCCTCGCCGGCAGGTCCCAGACACTCCGGAAGCGGTAGTGACTCCAGTCCATGTCTCCAGTGTCGCCCCGGGACGTACTCAGGGGGAGATGAGTACCTGAGCGCATCCGCGGCCGTATGACGCGGACCACACTGCGTGCCATGACGAGCATTCCGCCGCCGGCCGAGGAACTGCGCATCCTCGATCTCGAACTGGCCCGACTGGACGCCCGCCGCGCCCAGTTGCTGACCCGCAGGGCCTGGCTGGTCGGCGTCCTGCAGCAGAGCACGCCACCGGCCTGGCCTGCGCGCACGCCGGCCACGACGGGCCCGGACGCACGGCGGCCCGGGACCGCGGGTCCGCGCGAGACCGCCGCCCCTGGCGTGCAGAACGTCCTGCTGGCCCTGGGCGGCATCCTGCTGGCCATCGCGGCGATCGCCTTCACCCTCGTGAGCTGGGGCTCCATGGGGATCGGCGGGCGCAGTGCGGTACTCGGCACGATCACCGCGGGCGCTCTGGCACTGCCGGTCCTCCTCCTGCGCCGCGGTCTGTCCGCGACGGCCGAGGTGATCGCGGCGGTCGGCCTCCTCCTGACGGTCCTCGACGCGTACGCCCTGCACGCCGCCGCCTTGCCGGACACCGACCCGCTCGCCTACGCGGCCGCCGCCTGCGCCCTCCTCGCCGCGCTCTGGACGGCCTACGGCCTGCTCGTACGGGATCTTCACCTGCCGCTTCCGGCGGGCGTGGCCACCGCCCAACTCCCGCTGCTGCTCTGGTGGGCGTCATCGGATGCGGGTCCGCACCTGCTCAGCGCCGCCCTGCTCGTGACCTCGGCCGCGTCCACGACGGCCGCGCTGTATGTCACGCGTATGCCGGTACGGGTGACGGCCGGTGCGGGTGCCGCGGCGGTCGGCCTGTTCGGCCTGCTCACGGCCACGGGCCTGATCCTGGACGCCGC
>NZ_JBEPEW010000059.1:0-47101 GCF_040300965.1 Streptomyces mesophilus
CCGCTGCCGAGCCGCCGGTAGCCGCGGCCCGAGCCCGGGGCGGCGACGGTGCTGAGCGTGGTGCCGCGGTTGTACGGCGCGAGGGGCGGGGCCGGAGCCGGACGGTTGCTGAGCCGGTCGAGCGGCTGTGCGGGCCGGGCGGCCTGTGCTTCGTGGCCGCCTCCGTCGAGCCCGATGGCGAGGGCGATGCCGGTCGAGGCGGAGACGGCGCCCGCGGCGGCGAGGAAGGAACGGCGGTCGAGGGCGGTGGCGACAGAGCGTGTGCGCGGCATGGCGCGTCTCCCCGGGTACGAACGCGGTTCGCGGGGGTGACCGACAGGCTGCTCGTCGAACTCCCCGCTCGTACTGGATCGTTGGCAGCGGGGATGACCTGTGCGTAAACGAGACCGCAACGTCGCGGGCCGATCTCCGTACGTGGATCACGGCCCGGTGCGGTCGTCATCCGCGGCTCATGGGGGGCTCGTCGGCTCGACCGGAAGCGGTCACGCTGCGTTCATCCGGCGGGGTAGGCCGCGGGCGCGCCGCCGGTAGCCGACGGGCTGGGCTCCGGTAGCCGGCGGGCGGGGCTCCGTCAGCCGACGGGCCGGGCGCCAGCAGCCGGTGCGCTCGGCGTCGGTCCCCACGCGCCCGGCGTCGGTAGCCCACGCGCCCGGCGCCCGGGGGCCGTTTGGGGAACGGAGGTCTGCCGGAAGGTGTCCAGCCCTTAACGTGTGCAGGGTGCACAAAGAGCTGAGGGTGGCGGCCTACGCCGTCTGCGTACGCGACGGGCAGCTTCTGCTCGCCCGCTGGGTGGCCGGGGACGGCAGCAAGCGGTGGACGCTGCCGGGCGGCGGGATGGAGCACGGCGAGGATCCGTACGACACGGTGATCCGCGAGGCCGAGGAGGAGACGGGGTACGCGGTGCGGCCCGTCACGCTGCTAGGCGTGGATTCCATCCGCCGCCGCTATCCGCGCAAGCTCGGCTCGTTCGCGGATTTCCACGGGCTGCGCCTTGTGTACGAGGGTGAGATCACCGGGGGCGACCTGCGCCACGAGACGGACGGCTCGACCGACATGGCAGCCTGGCACCCACTGGACTCGGTGGCGGGCCTGCCGCGGGTGGGTCTGGTCGACGTCGGCTTGGGCCTGTGGCGCAAGCGCCCTGCGGTGGGCCGGGTGGAGGCAGAGCGGTAAGAGGGGACACCCCCTCTCCCCCGCCCCCGCCTCCGCCTCCGCCTCCGCCTCCAATAGGGGACCATCTGTCGCCGCAAAAGCCCCAAATCCCCTACTCCGCAAGACAATCGGTCCCCCGACCACCCCCTTACCGGCCGCCGGCCACCACCAACGGCGCTCCGCCCGGCGCCGAGGCCGGGCGGCCGTTTGTCAGGGGGCGGCCCACCCCCGGAACCGGCCCGGTCAGACCGCGCGCGACAAGCTCCGGGATCACGCCTTCCCCGAACCAGTACGCCTCCTCCAAGTGCGGGTAGCCGGAGAGCACGAAGTGCTCGACGCCGAGGGCGTGGTACTCCTCGATCCGGTCCGCGACCTCCCCGTGCGACCCGACCAGCGCGGTCCCCGCACCACCGCGCACCAGCCCCACCCCGGCCCACAGGTTCGGTGCGATCTCGAGACGGTCGCGGCTGCCTCCGTGCAGTGCGAGCATCCGCTGCTGGCCCACCGACTCGCTGCGCCCGAGAGCCTGTTGGGCCGCGGCGACCGTCTCCGTGTCCAGGTCGTCGAGCAGCCGGTGCGCCACCGACCAGGCCTCCGCGGACGAGTCGCGCGAGATCGAGTGCAGCCTGATCCCGAAGCGGACCGTCCGCCCCTCCGCCTCCGCGAGCCCCCGGATCCAGTCGATCTTCTCCTTGACCTGCGCCGGCGGTTCACCCCAGGTCAGATACACATCCGAGTGCCGTGCCGCCACCGGCCCCGCCGCCGGTGAGGACCCGCCGAAGAAGATCTGCGGCAGCGGGTCCGGCGGCAGCGCGGTCAGGGCGCCGTCGACGCGGTAGTGCTCACCCGTGAAGTCGTACGGAAGACCGCCCCATGCTCCCCGTACGACGGAGAGGAATTCGTCCGTACGGGCATAACGCTGATCGTGGCCGAGATGGTCGCCGAAGCGGCGCTGCTCCGTGGAGTCGCCGCCGGTCACCACGTTGAGCAGCAGCCGGCCGCGCGTGATGCGCTGGTAGGTGGCCGCCATCTGCGCGGCGAGCACCGGTGAGATCACGCCGGGCCGGAACGCCACCAGGAACTTCAACCGCTCCGTGTGCTGGGCCAGCGCGACCGTGGTGAGCCAGGCGTCCTCGCACCAGGTGCCGGTCGGCGTGAGGACCGCCTCGAAGCCCAACTGTTCGGCGGCTTTGGCGATTTGGGCCAGGTACTCGATGTCGGGCGCCCGCACCCCGCTGATGGGGGTGATCCGGGAGCGCTTGATGCCGCCGTCGGTGTAGGCGTGCCGGTCGACGAGCGTGCGGCCGTCGCCGCCGGTCGGCAGGAACCAGTGCAGGTGGACGGTCATGGTCACTTCTCCTTGTAGATGCGGGCCGGCGTGGTGGAGGGCGGCAGGTCGCCGTTGAAGCGGGGGTCCACGAAATCGGCGAAGGTGACCTTGCGCGGGATCAGCTTCAGCTCGGCGAAGGTGTCGACGATCTGCTGCTCGGAGGCGACGGCGGCCTTGTCGACGGCGACAGGGACCCGTGTGCCGTTGGAGCGCTTCACGGCCGCGAGGGCCGCTTCGTAGGGCAGTCCGGTGTCCTTCGCCCAGACCTTCGCCCACTCCTCGGGGTGGTCGAACACCCAGTCCTGGGCCCGCCGCAGTCGCGCCAGATAGTCCTCGATCGCGGCGGACTTCTTCTTGTCCTTCAGCGCCGAGGGGGACGCCACCTGGAAGCTCAGACCGTTGACGACGCCTTCGCCGTCGGTGAGGACCTTGCCCTGCTTCGCGGTGAGCACCTGCGAGGTGTACGGGTCCCAGACCGCCCAGGCGTCCACCTTGCCGCCGTTGAACGCGGCGAGTGCGTCGGCCGGCTGCAGATAGCTGACCTCGATGTCCTCGAGGGTCAGGCCCGCCTTCTTGAGGGCGGAGATCAGCTGGAAGTGCGCCGAGCTGCCCTGCGCGACGGCGACGGACTTGCCCTCGAGCTGCTCGGGACTCTTGAGCGGTGAGTCCTCCGGTACGAGGATCGCCTCGCCGGCGGGGCTGCCGTGGCTGGCGGCCACCACCGTGATCTCGGAGCCGGCGCCGGCCGCGAAGACCGGCGGGGTGTTGCCGACCGCTCCGATGTCCACGGCCTTGGCGTTGACGGCTTCGAGGAGAGGTGGTCCGGAGGTGAACGTGGACCACTTGATCTTGTAATCGAGATCGTCGAGCTCCCCCGCGGCCCGCAGCACGGCCTCCGAACCGCCCTTCTGGTCACCGACGTTGAGCGTGAGCGAGCCCTTGCCGTCGGTCCCGTCGCCGCCGGTGTCGGCGGAGGAGGAGCCGCCGCAGGCGGTGGCGAGGAGGGTGAGCGGGAGGAGCAGGGCGGGCAGGATGCGGCGTGCGCGCATGGCGATGTTCCTTTGCTTGTACGGATGTTCAGGAGGCGTGCACGGGGCCGACGCCGAGCAGATCGAGCAGTTCCCCGCGCAGGGCCGCGAACCGCGGGTCGGTGAGGGAGCGGGGGCGGTCGAGGCCGACGTTCACCTCGTGGGCGATCACTCCGTCCTCCATCACCAGGACCCGGTCCGCGAGCAGCACGGCCTCCTCCACGTCATGGGTGACCAGGAGCACCGCGCAGCCGCGCCGCTGCCACACCTCGCCGACCAGGTGCTGGGCCTTGAGCCGGGTGAGGGCATCCAGGGCGCCGAAGGGTTCGTCGAGGAGCAGGAGGTCCGGTTCGCGTACCAACGCGCGGGCCAGCGAGCCGCGTTGGGCCTCGCCGCCGGAGAGCGTCTTGGGCCAGGCGTCGGCACGGTGGCCGAGACCGACCTCCGCGAGCACCTGCTCGGCCACCTCGCGGCCGGGGCGGCCCGGGAGCCCGAGCAGCACGTTGCGCCACACCTTCTTCCAGGGCAGGAGCCGCGGCGCCTGGAACGCGGTGGCCCTGCGGCGCGGCACGAGCACGGTGCCGTCGATCTCGCGGTCGAGTCCTGCGAGGATCTTCAGGAGCGTGGACTTCCCGCATCCGCTGCGGCCGAGCAGGGCCACGAACTCGCCCGGCTGCACGGTGAGTTCGAGGTCGTCGATGACGCGGCGGCCGTCGAAGGTGCGGCTGAGCCCCTCGACCCGTACTGCCGCGGATGAGCCGGTCACTGGCCGGTGAAGGTCGGTCGCCATTGCAGGAGCAGCCTTTCGAGGGTGCGGACGGCGAGATCGGCGAGCAGGCCGAGGAAGGCGTAGACGATCAGGCAGACGACGATCACGTCGGTGCGCAGGAAGTCGCGGGCCTGCATCATCAGGAACCCGATCCCCGCGTCGGCGTTGACCTGCTCGGCGAAGACGAGCGCGAGCCAGGCGACGCCGAGCGCGTAGCGCAGTCCGGTGAGCGCGCCGGGCAGGGCGCCCGGCAGGACGACGTGCCGCACAAGTCCCCAGCGGGACAGGCCCAGTGACTGTCCTGCCTCGATCAGCTGGGAGTCGACGCCGCGGATCCCGGCGTACGCGTTGAGGTAGAGGGGGAAGACCACGCCGAGCGTGATGATGGCGATCTTGGGTGCCTCGCCGATCCCGAACCAGATGATGAACAGCGGGATGAGCCCGACGAACGGCACTGTCCGCAGCATCTGCATCCCGGCGTCCACCAGGTCCTCGCCGATCCGGAAGAGCCCGGAGAGCAGGGCGAGCGTGATCCCGATGACGGCCCCGAAAAGCAGTCCGACCGCGACCCGTTGCAGCGAGACACCCATGGCCTGCGGGAGCGAGCCGTCGGCGAACAGATCGCGGGCGACGCCGGCGATGGTGCCGGGTGAGGCGAGCACTTCGGCGGTCAGTACGCCGGTGGAGCTGAGGAGTTGCCACAGGCCGAGCAGCAGCAGCGGTCCGCTGGTGCGGCGCAGCCAGCGGGGGACGCGGGGCCGGTGGGTGCGGGTGGAGAGCAGGGGTTCCAGGTCAGGAGCAGAGGGGGGCGCCTGCCGCTTTTGCAGGGATATTTCGGGTGCGCCGGGTTGCGGTGGGGCATGACTGACGGTCACGGGAACTCCAGGCGTACGAGGGCCCGTTACGGGGCCTGCCGGACGGCGCGCGCAGGGCGGCCGGGAATCACCCCTCGACGACGGCGCACGGAAAACAGCGCACCGAATTCAAAGAGGCATACAAAGAGCGCCGGGAGGCACGCAAAGGCCACCGGGGCTCAGCGGGAAAAGCTGCGCAGAGGGGTCAGCGGCCGCGACGACACGCGGCGGAGGCCACCCGCAGCAGGTCGATGTGACCGCGCGTGGTGAGCATGACTGAACGCAACATGTCGCCGAACGTAGCGAGTTGATCCTTCTGCGGTCAATCATCGTCTCGCTCTGCGGACATCCGTAAGGAGACGTGGACCGTTCAGCCCTGTATCACCCCCTTCGCCCCCGCTGGCGTATGGCGGAAGTGCGCCATGACCCCTTCCCGCCACGGACTGCCCTCCTCAAACAGCAGTCCCATACGTAATGCTGAGCGGTCATTCGGTACCGGATTACGGACCGAATTACGGATCGGTTTTCCCTTTCCTGCCCGTCTTTCACACAGGGACGCAGATGACGCTCGAATCCCCGCGCGCACCCCGACCGGGTGCCAGACGCGCGGCCCGAATAGCCGTGGCGGCAGGGCTTGTTGCGGCGCTCGGCGCCGCAGGGCCCGTGCCCGCCTTCTCCGCCGACCCCGGCGGTGAGCCCGCTCCCGCGAAGTCCGCAGCCGAGAAGCTCGGCTCCGACGACGCCAAGCTGCTCGCCCAGGCCGAGGCCGAAGGCGAGAAGACCGTCACGGTCATGGTGGCCACCACGCAAGGCGCGACCGAGCAGGCCGCGCAGACCTTCGACGAGGTCAAGGGCGGCATCGTCGGCAAGCGGAACGACAAGCTCGGCTACGTCCGGGCCACCGTTCCCACCAAGAGCGCGAAGGCCGCCATCAAGGAGGCCTCCGCGCTCTCGTCGGTCAAGGGCATCGATCTGCTGCACGAGATCGAGCTCGACGACCCGACACCGGCCGCCGACCGCGCCAAGGGCGCGAAGAGCGCCGGGGGCACGGCTCCCGGCTCGTACCCGGCGCCGGGCAAGAAGACCCCCGCGAAGAACCCGTACAACCCGTCCTTCGAGACGGGCGCGGTGGACTTCGTGCAGGACAACCCGAAGGCCGACGGCCGCGGGGTGACCATCGGCATCCTCGACTCGGGTGTCGACCTCGGCCACCCGGCGCTGCAGAAGACCACCACGGGCGAGCGCAAGATCGTCGACTGGGTCACCGCGACCGACCCGGTCATCGACGGCGACGCGACCTGGCGGCGGATGAACGCGGTGGCCCCGGTGGCCGGGCCGACGTTCACCTTCGACGGCAAGACCTGGACCGCGCCCGCGGGCAGCTACCAGGTGCAGTACTTCCGCGAGTCCGCCTCCACCGGCGGCGACGCGAACGGTGACCTGAACCGGGACGGCGACACCACCGACCTGTGGGGCGTCCTGTACGACGCGGCCGCCGGCACGGTCCGCGTCGACCTGAACGACGACAAGAACTTCACCAACGACGAAGCCATGAAGCCGTACAAGAGCGGCTTCCAGGTCGGCTACTTCGGCACCGACAACCCGGCGACCGACGTCGTCGAGCGCGTCCCGTTCGTGGTCGAGATCCGCAAGGACGTCGTCTACAACGCGGCCGGAGCCAAGTCCGACTTCGTCAACATCGGCATCATCGAGTCCGAGCACGGCACCCACGTCGCCGGCATCACCGCCGCCAACTCGCTGTTCGGCGGCCGGATGAACGGTGCGGCGCCCGGCGCCAAGCTGGTCTCCTCGCGCGCCTGCTCGTGGGGCGGCGGCTGCACCAACGTCGCGCTCACCGAGGGCATGATCGACCTCGTCACCAACCGTGGCGTGGACATCGTGAACATGTCGATCGGCGGTCTGCCGCCGCTGAACGACGGCAACAACGCGCGCGCCGCGCTGTACACCCGTCTCATCGACGAGTACGGCGTCCAGCTGGTGATCTCGGCCGGCAACAGCGGCCCGGGCACCAACACCATCGGCGACCCCGCGCTCGCCGACAAGGTGATCTCGGTCGGCGCGACCATCTCCAAGGAGACCTGGGCCGCCAACTACGGCTCGGGCGTGGAGAAGCGGTACGCCATGATGCCGTTCTCCTCGCGCGGTCCGCGTGAGGACGGCGGCTTCACGCCGACCCTGTCCGCCCCGGGTGCGGCGATCAACACCACGCAGACCTGGATCCCCGGCAGCCCGGTCGCCGAGGCGGGCTACACCCTGCCGGCCGGCTACTCGATGCTGCAGGGCACCTCGATGGCGTCCCCGCAGGCCGCGGGCGCCTCGGCGCTGCTCATCTCGGCAGCGAAGCAGAAGAAGATCGAGCTCTCGCCGCTCACCCTGCGCACCGCGCTCACCTCGACCGCGAACCACATCCCCGGTGTGGGCGCGCACGAGGAAGGCGCGGGCCTCATCGACATCGAGGACGCGTGGGAGGCCATCGAGGACGGCGCGACCGCGCACGGCTACAAGGTCTCGGCGCCGGTCGACACCGCGATCGACGAGTTCCTGGCCACGCCCGGCTTCGGCACCGGTCTCTACGACCGTGAGGGCGGTCTGAAGGTCGGCGAGCGCAAGACGTACGACGTCACCATCACGCGTACGTCGGGTTCGAGCCGTGCGGTGGAGCACGAGCTGGACTTCGAGAACAACGACGGCACGTTCCGTGTCCTCGGTGACGACGAGGTCTCGCTGCCGCTCAACAAGCCGGTGACCGTGAAGGTCCAGGCGAAGGCCGGCTCCGCCGGGATCCACAGCGCGATCCTGGAGCTCGACGACGAGCGCACCGAGGGCGTCGACAAGCAGATCATGACGACCGTGGTCGCCTCGGCGCAGCTCGCCAAGCCCTCGTACGCCTTCAAGGCCTCGGGCTCGGTGCAGCGCAACAGCCACAAGTCGTACTTCGTGACGGTCCCCGCGGGCGCCAAGACCTTCGAGGTCGCGCTCGGCGGTCTGAAGGCGGGCAGCCAGACCCGCTTCATCTCGATCCACCCGTACGGTGTCCCGGTCGACCCGACCGGCACGCCGAACTGCTACCCGAACTACAACAACCCGGCCAACACCTGCCGCCCCGACCTGCGTTCGTACGCGAACCCGCAGCCGGGTGTCTGGGAGATCGAGGTCGAGTCCCGCCGTACGTCGCCGCTGCTCGACAACCCGTACGAGCTGACGGCGACCGCGCTCGGTGTCACCTTCGACCCGGCGGTGCAGACCGTCGCCGAGGCGAAGATCGGCACGCCGACCGCGGTGGACTGGAACGTCACCAACGAGTTCGGTCCGATCACCGGCGGCAAGCTCGCCGGCGGTTCGCTGGGTTCGTCGAAGCAGGCGCGTCCGACGATCGCGCACCACGAGTCGCAGGAGTACGCGGTGACGGTTCCGGCCGGCACCGAGCGGCTCGACGTGTCGATCGGCAACACCGCCGACAAGGGCGCCGACCTGGACCTGGCCGTCTACCTCGAGGTGAACGGCGTTCGCACGCTGGTCGGTTCGGCCGCGGACGGCGACTCGGAGGAGGCGGTCTCGCTGCCGAAGCCGGCCGCCGGTCAGTACATCGCGGTCGTGGACGGCTATGACGTCCCGGCCGGGACCACGGCCTTCGACTACCTCGACCTGTACTTCGCGCCGTCGCTCGGCGAGCTGAAGGTCGACGGCTCGAAGAGCATCGACCTGGCGCAGGGCGCGTCGGCCGCGGTCTCCGCCGAGGTCCTCGTCGCCGGTGCCGCTCCCGAGGGACGCCAGTTCTTCGGCGAGGTCCGCATCCTCAACGGCAAGGGCACTGCTGCGGGTTCGGGCAGTGTGAAGATCGAGAAGGTCATTCCGTAAGGGACGGCTCTCTCAGTGGTCTGAGCTGAGAACTCCGAGCTCCGATCGGTACGAACAGGGGCGGGCGTCCGGTTTCCGGGCGCCCGCCCTTTTTCTCACCGCAGCGGGTCCGGGCAGTCGAGGGTGCGGGACTCCGGAAGGGCTTCGAGGAGCTCCGGCCGTACGTCGTCCACGCCCCCGCCCTGTTCGGCGTCGTAGCCGTCCTCGGGGTGCAAGGGGACGTTGATCAGGACGAGTTCACCGCGCTCGATGTCCGACGCGACGAGCGCCGGCAGCGTGACGGTCGTCGTCGCGTGGGTCCTTGCGGACTGCTCCGGCCGGTACCAGCGGTCCACCTCGACCGTGACGTCCACCTTGCCGTCCTTGCGCACGACGATCTCGGTCGCCCTGCCCTCGACGAGGACCTTGGCGCAGGCGATCTGCTCGGCGCGGCTGAACCCGGCGTCGCTCTGGGCGGAGTCGGAGTCGGGCGCGCGGGAGGCGGCGCCCTTTTCGCCCTCGCCCTCCTTGTGGTCGCCACCGCTGTCGTGCGCCGGCCCTCGAACGCCTTCCCCGGCACTCTTGTCCGAGTCCGCCGCGCCCATGTGCAACCCGTCCTGCGCCCCCAGCCAGAACAGCCCCCCGAACAGGGCGAGCGCACAGGCCGCGACGGCCACCCGCACCGATACGGCGAAGAGCCGGCGCGTCCGTACCCTTGCGGGCTGCACGCGAGGCGGCACCGGAGCCGGAGCGGGCACCGGATCCCCGACCGGCTCGGCGGCGAGTTCATCGCCCAACTCGCGGAGTGCGAACCGGAGTTGATCGAGGTCTCCGAGCGCGGCCCGATACCCCGCGTCCTGAGCGAGCTCCTCCGGCACGTCCGCACCGGTGATCGCCGCCATCAGCAGGTCGTCCGGCTCGTACGCATCGGCCTTGAAGCTCTTGTCGCCGGCCACGTCACACCACCTCGCCCTCGTGCAGCCGCGCGCGCAGGGCCCGTACCGCACCGTGCAGCCTGCTCTTGACCGTGCCCTCGGGGACGCCGAGCCGTTCCGCGATGCCACGGACGGACAGATCCGCGTAGAAGCGCAGCACGACCACCTGCCGCTGGGTGTCGGTCAGTTCGTCGAGCCCCTTCGCGACCGCCATCGAGAGCACCTTGCTCTCCTCCACCGCATGGCTCTCCGCACGCAGCGAGGCGAGCCGCTCCCCCAGGCGCTCCTGGCGGCGGCGGGCCCGGTGGTAGTCCATCGCCCAGTTGGAGGCGACGACGGCGGCCCAGGCGGACACGTCACGGGGCGCCTCGCGTCCGTCGGCGGCCCGTTCGAGCAGCTTGAGGCGCACCTGCTGCACCCCGTCCGGCAGTTCGGACGCGGGCACGCCGCCGAGCGCGAGGACCGCCCGGACCCGGCTCACCTGAGCCGGGTCCAGGGGGTCCCGCGGATCCCCCTCTTCCGCTCCCCGCCCGCGCCGAAGCGTCCCTCTGCGCAGCAAAGCCCACCCCTTCCTCACCCCGTTCTGCCCTTACGACGCGGGGGCGGGCCGAAACGTTCGCCCCGAGGCGGTGGAAGTTTCTCAGTGCAGCGTGGGCCGGTACACGAGCTCCTGGACGCGGCCGTCGAGCGTGCGGTGCTCGAGCAGTTCCAGATCGAAGTCCTCCGCGCCCTTGAAGACCGGGTCGAGCCCGGTGCGGCCGGTGATGACGGGGAACAGCGTCACGTGCACCCGGTCGACCAGACCGGCGGCGAGCAGCGCCCGGTTGAGGGTCAGGCTGCCGTGCGAGCGCAGCGGCACCTTCGACTCCTCCTTCAGGCGGGCGACGATCTCGACCGCGTCGCCGCGCGCGACCGTCGCGTCCGGCCAGTCGAGAGGTTCCTTCAGCGAGTTCGAGATCACCGTCATCGGCGTGTTCACCATCCGCGTGACCCAGGGGTCGCGCACATCGGCGTCCTCGGTGCTGTTCGCGAGCATCTCCTTGAACAGCCCGAACGTGGCGGCCCCGAAGACCATCCGCTGCTCCTCCTCGTACAGGGCGAGCCGGTGCTCCAGGAGTTCGGGGCCCTGCTTGCCCCAGTAGCCGGTCCAGTCGCCGCCCGCCGCGCCGTAGCCGTCGAGGCTGGAGAAGACATCGAAGGTGTAGGTGACGCTCATGAGGGTTCTCCTTACGTGTGAGCAATCGTTACGGGGCAGACCGGGTCCGGCCGCAGAACTCATCGCCGCCCATGTCCCCCGTTTCACCCCTTCTGCTTACGAACGCAAACATCGAACTACTCATCGACTCACGGGAGTTGAACTGCAACTATGAGCACATGTCGCACATGATCAAGGGCGCCAATGTGCCGGTGCCCACCGAGGTGCTCCGGGTGGCCGTGAGCCGCCTCGCACAGTCCGGCTCGCCCGCCGTGGACGCCTCCGCCCTGCTGCTCGACGCCGTCGGCAAGGTGCGCGGGGACGCCGATCTCGTCTTCTACAACCAGCCCCAGCACCCCTCGGGCGCGGTGCGCCACCTGGGGGCGACCGAAGGCGGCGGACAGCTCGCGCAGTGGCTCGAACTCGACCTCGCGCGGATCGAGCCCGTCGTCCAGCGCGTGGTGATCGCGGCCTCGTGCGAGGGCGGCACGTTCGGCGCGGTGCCCGGGCTCTACGTACAGGCCGTGAGCGCCGCGTCGGGGGCGCCGGTCGCGCACTACCCGGTGGTGGACGCGGCGGCCGAAACGGCCTTCGTGCTCGGGGAGTTCTACCGGCGCGACGGGGTGTGGAAGTTCCGTGCGGTCGGGCAGGGGTGGGCCACGGGGCTCGCCGGTCTCGCGACGGACTTCGGGATCGTGGTGGACGGGGCGGCGCCCGCACCGGTCGCCGCTCCTGCTCAGGCCCCCGCGCATGCCGCACCGGCTTACGCGCCCACGTACCAGCAGCCCCAGCCGGCTCCCGCGTACCAGCAGCCGGGGCCGGCTCCCGCGTACCAGCAGCCGGGGCCGGCTCCCGCGTACCAGCAGCCCCACCCCGCTCCCGCGTACCAGCAGCCGCAGCCCGCCATGCCCCAGGCCGCCGCGCCGCAGGATGCCCAGCCCCAAGTACCGCACCCCGCCGCGCCGCAGGACGCCCGCCCCGTCTCCTTCGGCCCGGAGTTCCCCGTGTACGTGCAGCGCGGGCGCGGGCAGGGCGTCGTGTCGGTGGACGGGCTGCCCGAGGGGCCGGTCCTGGTCGAGTTGTGGCACCAGGGCGAGGGCTACACCTGCGTCTACACGCTCAACCGCCGCAACAAGGACGACGATCTCCTCTTCAACACCACGCTCGTGGACCTGCGCGGCAGCGCCGCCGTCCACCACAAGGGCAACCGCCCGCTGCGGCTGCGGGTGGACGCCGACAACGACTGGACCGTGCAGATCCGCCCCGTGTCGGTGGCCCGTGAGCTCGGCGAGGGCTTGCAGGGACGCGGCCCCGAGGTCCTCACGTACCGGGGAAAGCTCGCGGATCTCGACGTGAGCTTCGCCGGCGACGAGGACGGGGACGACGAGGGCGGCTCCATGTCGATCTACACGGCACCGGCCGGCACCGTGCACGAGGACAAGCGCGATCTGCTCATGTACGAGGTCGGCCGCCTGAACCAGACCTTCCCGCTCACCGAGGGCCCGCTGATCCTGCTCATCGAGGCGGACGGCGCCTGGTCGCTGCGCGCCCGCCCGCTGCCCACCCCGGATCCCGTCATCGCCCAGCGGACCGGGATGTACGAGGGGCGCGGCGAGCAGACGGTGACGCTGGTCAACCCGACCCCGGGCCGGCCCTGTCTGCTCGACTACACGATCGTCTCCGAGGACAGCTGGGGATACCGGACCGAGCTGCTCGACGAGTACGACGAGGCCGAGACCTTCCTCGAGGGCTCCCAGGACGGGGACACCGGCCGGGTCGTCGCGTTCCGCGAGGGACAGGCGGAGATACGGATACGGATCAAGGGTGCGGGCGACTGGAGTCTGCGCCCGATGCCGCTGGAGCACGCGCCGCCACTGCAGGGTCCGGTCGAGGGCGTGGGCCGCGCGGTGTTCCGGCACACGGGTGCGCCCATGATGCTGACGCTGGAGCGCACCTCCAGGGACGAGACTCCCCTGGTGGTGAACTCGGTCCAGACCGGTGGGCGTACGGCGATCACCGCACAGGCCGGCAACGGGCGGCGGCCCGTCAGCGGACCGGTCTGGGTGCAGAACGGCGAGTGCTACGTCAGCGTGCGCGCCCCGGGTGAGACGGCCTGGAAGCTCACCCCGGCCGCCGCGCAGTCCGCCGGGTCCTTCGACCGCAAGATCGAGGGGCGTGGTTACACGCTCGTGTACTACTCCGGTCCCGGAGCGGATCTGGTCTTCAAGGGGGACGGCGGGGTGATCGGCGCGGTCTGGGGGCTCGACGCCTCGTTCGAGCCGGTGGACCGCCTCCAGGTGGGACCGGGAAAGTTCCGCGTCGCGGGCCCCGGCTTCCTGCAGGTGCGGATCGCGGGCAAATGGGAGCTGTCGGTGTAGCGCCGAAGTCCGCGCACACCCGCGGCCCGGATGGACCAAAGCCCCTGTTGATCAAGGACGGACGTCCTGGTCACCGGGGGCTTTTGCCGGGAGCGCACGGCCTTTCGGATGCCTCAGCCTGGGCGGATAAGCACCGAATAACCCCTGCTGGAGCACCCGCATGTCCGCACCGGTGGACACCCCACCCGCGCCCGAGGAGCAGCCGCTCCATTCGAACCCCGGCTCGAACCACCACTTCCTGCGCCGCGCGGCACTGCGCCGGCGCAACCCCAAGCTGCGCGAGACCGATGTCACCGTGACGCCCGAGCCGGCGGTGAAGCGCGCCGTGAAGGCGACGATGCTCGGCAACGCCATGGAGTGGTTCGACTTCGGCGTCTACGCGTATCTCGCCGTCACCATCGGCAAGGTCTTCTTCCCTTCCGGGAACGACACCGCGCAGGTCCTGTCGTCCCTGGCGACGTTCGCCGCGGCCTTCCTCGTGCGTCCGCTCGGCGGCATGGTCTTCGGTCCGCTCGGCGACCGGATCGGCCGCAAGAAGGTCCTCGCCCTGACGATGATCCTGATGTCGACCGCGACCTTCGCCATCGGCGTGCTCCCGGGCTACGCCACGGTGGGTCTGTGGGCGCCGGCGCTGCTGATCTTCTTCCGTATGGTGCAGGGCTTCTCCACCGGTGGTGAGTACGGCGGCGCGGCCACCTTCATCGCCGAGTACGCCCCGGACAAGCGGCGCGGGTTCTTCGGCAGCTTCCTGGAGTTCGGCACGCTGATCGGCTACACGTTCGCGGCCGTGCTCGTCACCGTCCTCCAGACCGTGCTCAGCGACGCGCAGATGCTCGACTGGGGCTGGCGCATCCCGTTCATGGTCGCCGCCCCGATGGGCCTGGTCGGTCTCTATCTGCGGATGAGGCTGGAGGAGACCCCGGCGTTCCAGCAGATGGAGGACGAGTCCTCGGCGCACGCGGCGCCGCAGGAGCAGGTGCCGTTCCTGCAGCGGTTCGCGGGTCTGTGGCCCGCCATCACGGTCTGCATCGCGCTGGTCGCCGCGTACAACGTCGCGGACTACATCCTGCTGTCGTACATGCCGACGTATCTGCAGAACACCGTCGGCTACTCCGGGACCGCGGGCCTGATGGCGATCGTGATCGTGATGCTGATCCTGATGGCGCTCATCAACGCGGTCGGGCGGCTCTCCGACAGCATCGGCCGCAAGCCGCTGCTGCTCGCCGGGTCGATCGGCTTCCTCGTCCTGCCCGTGCCGGCCTTCCTCCTGATCGGCACCGGACACTGGATCTCGGTCTTCGCGGGCCTCATGCTGCTCGGTCTGCCGCTGCTCTGCCTGCTCGCCACGATGTCCTCGGTGCTGCCCGCGCTGTTCCCCACGGCGCTGCGGTACGGCGCGCTCGCGATCGCGTTCAACATCTCGGTGTCCCTGTTCGGCGGTACCGCGCCGCTGGCCGTGGAGGCGCTGGTCAGCGCGACCGGGAACGACCTGATGCCCGCGTACTACGTGATGGCCTTCGCCGTGGTCGGCATCATCGCGGTGGCCACCCTGAAGGAGTCGGCGGGCAAGCCGCTCGAGGGTTCGCCGCCCTCGGTGGCCACCCGTGAGGAGGCCAGGGAGCTGGTGCAGGCGCAGTACGACCGCGCCTGAGCCCGGTGCGCGGTCCGGCGGCGTCCGGGCCGGACCGCGCGCCCGTCTCGCTTCCTGGGCAAACGATTGGACACGAGTGCCCCACGTCACCGCATGATGGGACCGTCCCCAGGGCAGGCGCACGGAGCCAGAGCGCCACAGCAGAAGGAGTCACCGTGAGGGTCGGAATCGTCGGAGCCACCGGTCAGGTCGGCACAGTCATGCGCAGGATCCTCGTCGAGCGGAAGTTCCCGGTCGACGAGCTGCGCCTGTTCGCCTCCGCCCGCAGCGCCGGCAAGACTCTCGACGGCATCACGATCGAGGACGCCGCCACCGCCGACTACAGCGGCCTGGACATCGTGCTCTTCTCCGCGGGCGGCGCCACCTCCAAGGCCCTCGCCGAGAAGGTCGCGGGACAGGGCGCCGTGGTGATCGACAACTCCAGCGCCTGGCGCAAGGACCCCGAGGTCCCCCTCGTCGTCTCCGAGGTCAACCCGCACGCGATCGCGAACCGCCCCAAGGGCATCATCGCCAATCCGAACTGCACGACGATGGCCGCGATGCCGGTCCTCAAGCCGCTGCACGAGGAGGCGGGCCTCACCGCGCTGATCGCCACCACGTACCAGGCCGTCTCCGGCTCCGGTCTCGCCGGCGTGGCCGAGCTGCACGGCCAGGTGCAGAAGGTCGTCGCCGAGGCCGACAAGCTCACGCACGACGGCTCCGCCGTGGACTTCCCCGAGCCGGACGTCTACAAGCGCCCCATCGCCTTCAACGTGCTTCCGCTCGCGGGCAGCATCGTCGACGACGGTCTGAACGAGACCGACGAGGAGCAGAAGCTCCGCAACGAGTCCCGCAAGATCCTCGAGATCCCGGAGCTCAAGGTCTCCGGCACCTGCGTGCGCGTCCCGGTCTTCTCCGGCCACTCGCTCCAGGTCAACGCCCGCTTCGAGCGCCCCCTCTCCCCCGAGCGCGCCACCGAGATCCTGGCCTCCGCCGCCGGCGTCGAGCTCTCCGAGATCCCGACCCCGCTGCAGGCCGCGGGCCAGGACGTCTCCTACGTGGGCCGCATCCGCAGCGACGAGACCGCCGAGAACGGCCTCTCGCTCTTCCTCTCCGGTGACAACCTCCGCAAGGGCGCGGCGCTCAACGCCGTCCAGATCGCGGAGCTGGTAGCCGAGGAGCTCGGCGCCAAATAGCACGTAGCGGTACGAAAGGGGCGGTCACCCAGTGTGGTGACCGCCCCTTTCGCGTACGGCGATAACGCGATGCCCACCCCGGTATCTCCGTGGAAGGATGGCCGAAAAGTCGGCCCCTCCCGTCGCCCGACCACCGCCCCTCAACGAGGCGCTACGCGCCACAGTCTTAGATCCAAGGAGATGACCGCGTGCCAGGCACCAATCTGACCCGTGAAGAGGCGCAGCAGCGGGCCAAGCTGCTCACCGTTGACTCGTACGAGATCGATCTCGACCTCTCCGGAGCGCAGGAGGGCGGCACGTACCCGTCGGTGACGACGGTGCGTTTCGAATGCGCCGAGCAGAACGCCGAGTCCTTCATCGACCTCGTCGCCGACGCCGTCCACGAGGTGGTCCTGAACGGCAAGTCGCTGGACGTCGCCGCCGTCTTCCGTGACGCCCGCATCGCGCTGAAGCACCTGCAGCAGGGCGAGAACGTCCTCAAGATCGTCGCCGACTGCGCGTACACCAACACCGGTGAGGGACTGCACCGGTTCGTCGACCCGGTGGACGACCAGGCGTATCTGTACACGCAGTTCGAGGTGCCGGACGCCCGCCGTGTGTTCGCGAACTTCGAGCAGCCGGACCTCAAGGCCACCTTCCAGTTCACGGTGAAGGCGCCCAGCGGCTGGACCGTGATCTCCAACTCCCCCACGCCGGAGCCCAAGGACGACGTGTGGACGTTCGCGCCCACGCCGCGGATCTCCACGTACATCACGGCGCTGATCGTGGGCCCGTACCACTCGGTGCACGCCACGTACGAGAAGGGCGGCCAGAGCGTCCCGCTCGGCATCTACTGCCGGCCCTCGCTCGCCGAGTTCCTCGACGCCGACGCGATCTTCGACGTCACGCGGCAGGGCTTCGACTGGTTCCAGGAGAAGTTCGACTACGCGTACCCCTTCGAGAAGTACGACCAGCTCTTCGTGCCCGAGTTCAACGCGGGCGCGATGGAGAACGCGGGCGCCGTCACCATCCGCGACCAGTACGTCTTCCGCTCCAAGGTGACCGACGCCGCGTACGAGGTGCGGGCCGAGACGATCCTGCACGAGCTCGCCCACATGTGGTTCGGCGACCTCGTGACCATGGAGTGGTGGAACGACCTCTGGCTCAACGAGTCCTTCGCCACGTACACCTCCATCGCCTGCCAGGCGTACGCGGAGGGCTCGAAGTGGCCGCACTCGTGGACCACGTTCGCCAACTCCATGAAGACCTGGGCCTACCGGCAGGACCAGCTGCCCTCAACCCACCCGATCATGGCGGACATCCGCGACCTCGACGACGTGCTCGTCAACTTCGACGGCATCACGTACGCCAAGGGCGCCAGCGTCCTCAAGCAGCTGGTCGCGTACGTCGGGATGGACGAGTTCTTCACCGGTGTGCAGGCGTACTTCAAGCGCCACGCCTTCGGGAACACCCGGCTCAGCGATCTGCTCGGCGCCCTGGAGGAGACCAGCGGCCGCGATCTGAGCGCCTGGTCGAAGGCATGGCTGCAGACCGCGGGCATCAACATCCTGCGGCCGCAGATCGAGACCGACGCGAACGGCACCATCACCGCCTTCGCCGTACGCCAGGAGGCCCCCGCGCTGCCCGCCGGCGCCAAGGGTGAGCCCACGCTGCGTCCGCACCGGATCGCGATCGGCCTGTACGACCTTGCCGCCCCCGGCACAAGCACAGCGTCCGGCAAGCTGGTCCGCTCCGACCGCATCGAACTGGACGTGGACGGTGAGATCACCGAGGTGCCCGAGCTCGTCGGCCGCCACCGTCCCGCGGTGATCCTGCTCAACGACGACGATCTGTCGTACGCGAAGGTCCGCCTCGACCCCGAGTCGCTGCGCCATGTCACCCAGCACCTGGGCGACTTCGAGGCCTCGCTGCCGCGCGCCCTGTGCTGGGCCTCGGCCTGGGACATGACCCGCGACGGCGAGCTGCCGACCCGCGACTACCTGTCGCTCGTGCTCTCCGGCGTCGGCAAGGAGTCCGACATCGGCGTGGTTCAGTCGCTGCACCGGCAGGTCAAGCTGGCGCTCGACCTGTACGCGGCACCGGACTTCCGCGAGGCCGGGCTCACCCGCTGGACCGACGCGGCCCTGGCGCACCTGCGTTCCGCCGAGCCGGGCAGCGACCACCAGCTGGCGTGGGCGCGGGCGTTCGCGGCCACGGCCCGTACCGAGGAGCAACTGGATCTCCTCAAGGGCCTGTTGGAGGGCACCGAGACCATCGAGGGTCTCGCGGTCGACACCGAGCTGCGCTGGGCGTTCGTGCAGCGGCTCGCGGCCACCGGGCGGTACGAGGAGGCGGAGATCGCCGCCGAGTACGCGCGGGACAAGACCGCGGCCGGCGAACGGCACGCCGCGAGCGCGCGGGCCTCGCGTCCGACACCGGAGGCGAAGGCCGAGGCGTGGGCGTCGGTCGTCGACTCCGACAAGCTGCCCAACGCCCTGCAGGAAGCGGTGATCGGGGGCTTCGTGCAGAGCGACCAGCGGGAGCTGCTCGCCCCGTACACCGGGAAGTTCTTCGCTGCGGTCAAGGACGTGTGGGCCTCGCGCTCGCACGAGATGGCGCAGCAGATCGCGGTCGGGCTCTACCCGGCGCTCCAGGTCGAGCAGGCCACCCTGGACGCCACGGACGCCTGGGTCGCCGAGGCCGAGCCCAACGCGGCGCTCGGGCGGCTCGTCTCGGAGTCGCGCGCGGGTGTGGAGCGGGCCCTGAAGGCCCAGGCGGCGGACGCGCGGGCCGCGTCCTGACCCACTGACACACGGCACAGCGCCCGGTCCCTCCAAGAGGGCCCGGGCGCTGTGCCGTTCGGCCGGCTCCGGCCTCCCGCGTACGGGAGTCCGGAGACCGGTCAGGGGCGGTGGATCAGCCGACGCTCACGCTGTTCCAGGTGCCCGTGGCGTCCGTGTATCCGCCGAGGAAGCAGGCGGGGACGGCCGTCACCAGGTTGGACGCGATGTCCCAGTCCGCGGTGGCGTGCACCTTCATGCCCTTGTACTGGCCCGCGGTGACGATGCCGTCGAAGTTGGCGCCCGTGAGCGTCAGCTTCGAGGTACCCATGACCGTGCTCTGGACCGTACGGCCGTTGATCTGCCAGGTCATGGTGCCCGTCATCTCGGCGTTCGGGAGACCGAGCGAGGGCAGACACGAACCCTTGCCGGAGCCCTCGAAGTTGACCTCCACAAAGGCGGGGGTCCGCTTGGAGTCGACCGACTTGCAGCCGGCGCTGGTGCCGGAGCCGATGAAGGTCTGGAGCTTGTCACCCATGGTCAGACCCGGCTTGATGCTGAGCGACGCGAGGCCGCCGTAGCAGTGGACGCCGGGACCGCCCGCACCGTCGTTCGGGGTGATCTCGAAGCTGTGCTCGACCGGGTCGGTGGTCTTGTCACCTTCGGTGACGACTCCGGTCTGCCCCTTCAGGGTGCCCTCGGCGCCTTCCGCGACCTCGGTCGTGACCTTGATCGACGGGTACTGGTTGCCGGGCTGCAGGGCGTCCGCGCCCGTGCCGGGACGGGTGCAGGTGACGGTCTGGCCGACGATCTTGCAATCCCAGCCGGGGCCGACCGCGGTCCTCGGGGTGACGCCCTCGGGGAACGTCTCCGTGACGGTGACCGTGTCATGCGTCGGACCGGCGTCGGCGGCGTTGCTGACGTCGACCAGGAACGTGGCCGGCTTGCCGGCCACCACCTCGCCCTCGGGCTTGGTGGCCACGGACAGGTCGGGCTCCTTCGTGGAGACCGGGGTGACCGTGACGGTGTCCTTGACCGGCGCCTTGGGCTCGGCACCGGGGGTGCTCGCACCGGTGGTGCCGGTCAGGTCGCCCTTGGCGCCCTTGTCGACCTCGGTGGCGACGTGGATCGGCGGGAACTGCTCGCCCGGCTTCAGGGTGTCGGGCCGGGTGCAGGTGACCTTCTGGCCCTCGATCTTGCAGGTCCAGCCGTCGCCCGACGCCGTGACCGGCTTGATTCCGTCGGGGAAGGTCCGCTCGACCGTGGTCGGGCCCGTGGTGGGTCCGGCGTCGGGAGCGTCGGCCACGGCGATCACGAAGTTCGCGGGCTTGCCGGCGACGACATCGCCGTCGGGCTTGGTGACCACCGTCAGGTTCGGGTCCTTGACGGCCGGCTTGACCGTGGTGGTGTCCTTGACCGGAGTCGGGTTCGGCATGTCAGGCGTCGCGACGACCGTGGCGCCGGTCAGATCGCCTGCGGCGTCGTCGGCGACCTCGGTCTTCACGATGATCGACGGGGCCGAGTCGCCGGGCTTGAGCACCGGCTTGTCACCGGGCCTGGTGCACTTGACCTCCTGGCCCTCGACCGCGCAGTCCCAGCCGTCGCCCGCGGCGGACACGGGCTTGATCCCCTCGGGGAAGCTGCGGACCACGGCGATGGTGTCGCCGGTACGGGTCGGACCGGCCTCGGGCTTGTTGGTGACGTCGATCTGGTACTCGGCCGGCTCACCGGCCTGCACCTCGCCGCGCGGCTTGGTGACGACCGTCAGGTCCGGCCCCTTGGCCGGGATGACGTCGACCTTGCTGGTGTCCGGCTTGGTGTTCATGTCGTTCGGCGTCGCGGCGTCCGAGATGATCGGCTGCTCGCCCTTGACCGTGGGTGCGACATCGGTGGTCACGGTGACCGGCGGCGCCGACTCACCGGGCTTGAGCACCGGGCCCGGACGCGTACAGGTGACCGTCTGGCCCTCGACCTTGCAGTCCCAGCCGTCGCCCGAAGCGGTCTTGGGCACGATGCCGGCGGGGAAGGTCTGCGTGGTCGTGATCGGGCCCGTGGTCGGACCGCCCAGCTTGTCGTTGGTGGTCGTCATCGTGAACTTGGCCGGCTCGCCGGCCTTCACGGTGCCGTCCGGCACGACCTTCGTGAACAGGTTCGGGTCCAGGGTCTCGATCTTGCCGTTCCAGATCTCGTGGATCTGGGTCGAGGCGCCGGTGGACGCGGAGAAGCCGATGCGCAGCTTGTCCGGGACGGGCGGCTGGCCCTCGATGGTGTCGAGGTCGACCGGCGGGATGACCTCACGCAGCGGCGTACCGTCGTGGAAGTCGACCTGGACGCGCATGACGCCCTCGTGCGACAGCTCGACGATGGCGGTGCGCTTGGCCTCCTCTCGGGTCTTCGCCTCCGAGAGCGCGAAGCGGCGGCCCGACTGGTACGAGGCGACGAAGGGGTTGTTGAGCGCCGCACCCGCGGCGTCCTTCTCTGCGCCGCGGATGGTGACGGAGTTGGGCTTGGCGGTGGCGGGACCGCCCTTGTGATAGTCCGGCATCCAGTCGCGGGTGAAGTTGCCGTAGACGTCGAAGCCGATGCCGAGGTAGCCGCCCGGCAGCTTGGAGTAGCCGAGACCGGCGCCGTTCTTTCCGGCGTGCTCGGGCAGCGGCTTGCTGCCGTCCATGAGCATCAGGGCGAGGCCGTCGGCGGGCTGTGCGGTCGCCGGGTTGTACATCGCGAAGTCGACGGTCCAGCGCAGACCGGCCCGGGCGTCGAAGGTACGCGTGGTCATCACGTACCCGTTCTGCATCTTCTTGTTGGATGTCAGGCGCAGCGCGCCCTCGCCGGGCTTGTCCGGCGTGGTGGGCATGCCCGGGTGGGTCTGGCAGCCGCGCAGCGGAGCGACCGTCGCGTCTCCGACGGGTCCTGCGGGCCCTGCCTTGCCGTCGCCCTTGTCCACGGGGTTCATGGACGCGGCGGTGAGACAGGCCCAGCCGGTCGGGTCGCCCTTGAGGTACGGGCCCGCGTACCAGAGCGACTCGTCCTTGACCCGCTCGCCCGAGAAGGGCTCGTTGCCGATCTCGACCGCCGCGGCGGGCGCGGCGGTCGTCAGGGACAGCCCTCCTGCCGCCAGTACGGCGGCGACCCCGAGCGCGGTGGCGCGCCAAGGGGGCCGGGGCCTTCCTGTCCGCCGTCTGGGGCGGACTGCGTTATCTGCCATGGTGCTCTCCTCCCGGAGCGCGGCAGATCAGTCACCCGCGCCCGGACTATCACTGTGTGTAGTTTCATGACTTCGCAACGTAGTCATGCTTGCGATCATCGGACCACCGGCCGTCGGTTTCCGCGCGCCCAAAGGGCCAACAGAATTAAGCCGTTGGCGCCTGCGCACGCCAACGGCCCTCACGCTCGCGCGAGTTGGGGAACACGCAGAGGCCTGGCGCCGGTCGGACGACCGGCGCCAGGCCTCTGTGCCGCGGCTCGGAATCAGCCGATGTTCAGGGAGTCCCAGGTGCCGATGGCGTTCGTGTAGCCACCGAGGAAGCAGCCGCCGGCAGCGGCGATGAGGTCGAAGTCCCAGCTGGCCGTGGCGTTGACCTTCTTGCCCTTGAACGGGCCGTCGGTCACGACGCCGGTGAAGTTGGCGCCGGTCCAGGTGAGCTTGGAGGTGCCGGTGACGTTGCTGACCTTGTTCTCGACGTCCGGGCCGCCCCCGTTCCACGTGATGCGGCCGTTCAGGTCGGCGTTGGGGATACCGAACTCGGGCACACACGCACCCTTGCCGTTGCCCTCGAAGAAGACGATGGCAGAGGTGACCGCCTTGCCGGAACCGACGTTCTTGCAACCGGTCGTGACGCCCTCACCGGTCCACGTCTGCTGCTTGGAGCCGACGATCGTCAGACCCGGCTTGGCGCTGAGCTGGGCGTTGCCGCCGGCGCACCGGACGCCGAGCGGCTCGTCGGCGGAGGCCGCCGTCGGAGCGAGGGCCACCATGAGGGCGGCGGCGGGGAGGGCTACGGCGGCCTTCTTGAGAAGTGCGTGCATCAGGTTTCCTTGGTGTGTGCTGTGAAGCGTGGCGGGGTGGCCATGGCGACCACGCCTCAGTGTTTGCACACGGTGACCAAAGGTTCGCGGTGTGTGATCTGAGCGGGTGACGGGCGCCGGGAGGGGCGGTCGTACGCGCGGACCCAGGCGCCCCGCACCGCCCGGGTTGGTATACCACAACGTCACCGGCGGGCCCGCGAACACCCTGCGGATTGAACCGAGTTGGGCCACCCTCCCGCCGAGGCCGACGGTCGAACCCGACGGCCCGGGTCAGCGCGGCCCGCCCGGCTCCTCGGTCACGGTGTGTGACGCCCGGGTGTCACTCTCCGTGCGTCGCTCACCGTGCCTCACTCCCTGTGTGCCGCCTCCTTGAGGGCGTCGAGCACCCGCGCCAGCGCGGGCCCCGACTCCGCTCCCTTGCGCACGGCGGCCACGACATGGCGCCTGGGCTGGTCCCCGCCGATGCTCACGCGGACCACGCCATCCGCCGTGGAGGCCGCCATCCGCGGCACCAGGGCGACCCCCATCCCGGCCGAGACCATGGCGAGGATCGCGGTCCAGCCCGCCGCGCTGTGCGCCTGCTCGGGGACGAAACCGGCCGCCTCGCAGGCCGCCGTGGTGATCTGCGACCAGGGCCCGCTGCCGCCGAAGATCCAGGCCTCACCCGACAGCTCGGCCAGACGCACGCTCTTGCGCCCGGCGAGCCGGTGGTCCTCGGGCAGCGCCACGTCGAGCGGATCGGCGAGCAGCGGGACCCGGGTGAACTTCGGGTCACGGGCGGTCGGCGCGTGCGCGGCCAGGGACAGGGCGAGATCGACCTCGCCGGTGGAGAGCAGCTCGTACGCCTCGGCGGCCTCCGCCTCCCGCACCCGTACGTCCAGTGCGGGCGCGTCCTCGCGCAGCTGCCGCACGGCCGGTACGACCAGGGCGGGCACCGCGGTCGAGAACGCGCCGATCCGCACCTCGCCGGCCTCGCCGCGCACATAGCCGGCCAACTCGGCGTCGGCGCGCTCCAGTTGGGCGAAGACGGCGTCCGCGTGCCGCAGCACCAGATGCGCCGCGTCGGTCAGCCGGACCCGCCGGCCCTGCGCCTCGAGCAGCGGTACGCCGACCTGCTTGGCCAGATTGGCCAGCTGCTGCGAGACGGCCGAGGGGGTCATCAGGAGGGCACCCGCGGTCGCGGTGACGGTGCCCCGCTCGCTGAGGGTGCGCAGGATCTGCAGCTTCTTGATGTCCCACTCGGTCATGTCCCGCAACTTATCCCCGCACCTCCCGCATCACTTGTGGTGGGTCACCACATTCACGACCTTGCCGTCCGGATCGCGCACGAAGAAGCGCCGTACGCCCCACGGCTCGTCCCGCAGCGGATGGACGATCTCCGCGCCGGCCGTGCGCATCGCCTCGTACGCGGCGTCGACGGCCGCGCCGTCCGGCAGCTCGATGCTCATATCGGGGACCACCGGGGCCGAGGCGTCCTCGGTGATCAGGATGACCTGGGCGGTGGGGTTGGACGGCGAGGCCATGATGACGGCCCAGCCCAGGTCCATGACCTCGACAAGGCCGAGCGTCGCATAGAACGCTCGGCTCTTGTCGGGGTCCTGGGTACGGACATCGGGAGTGATCCGGCGAATCGTCATACCCGGCACGTTACTTGCGGGCTGTGACACTCCGGCCGGCCTTGGCGTCCGCGACACTCCGGCCCACCGAACCGAGGACCACGCCGCCCAGGATCAGGACCATGCACAGGATCTGCATCGGGCCGGTCGGCTCGCCCAGGATCACGTACGAGAGGATCGCGACGAAGACGGGCTGCAGGTAGTAGACCAGGCCCGCGCGGCCGGCGCCGATCAGCGAGATCGCCTTGTTCCAGGTGAAGAAGGCGACCGCGGAGGAGAAGACTCCGGCGTACAGGAGCGGCGAGACGGTGCCGACGGTCGGTGTGAAGCCGCCCTGCAGGACCAGGCTCGCGAGGAAGACGGGCGACAGGATCACGGCGCCGAGCGCGAAGCTGGTGAACAGGAAGGCCAGACCGCCCAGTTCGGCCGGACGGCGGCGAAGGAGCGCGCTGTACGAGGCGAAGCTGAGGGCCGCGGCCAGCATCCACAGGTCGCCGGGGGCGAAGTCCGGGGTGAGCTTGCCCTTGCTGACCAGGAGCAGGACACCGACACAGGCGATCAGCATGCCGGCGACCCGCCGGGCGCCGAGCCGGGCGCCGCCGAGCTTCTCGTAGACCGTCATCACGACCGGCGAGGCGGCCATGATCATGCCCATGTTGCCGGCCGAGGTGGAGATGCCGGCCTGGTAGACGAGGGTGTTGTAGACGGTGATGCCGAGCAGCGAGGCGAGGCCGACGAAGCGCCAGTGCTTGACGATGATGTGCCGCTCGCGCCAGGCGTGCCGGGCGGCGAAGGGGGCGGCGGCGGTCAGGGCGACGATCCAGCGCCAGTAGGCGTGCTGGATCGGCGGCACCGTGTCGGCGAGGGCCCGGGCGCCGATGAAGCTTCCCGACCAGACCACCGTCGCGACGAGCGCGAGCAGCAGCCCGAGCGTCGCGGTACCGGCCGCGCGTCCCTTCGGCTTCGTCGGCGTCGCGGTCGCCTCGGGGGTGCGTACTCGGTCGAGGACTGCCATCGGTATCCCTTGCCCAACTGCCCTGGTGGGGGCGCTTGTCGTGTGCGTTCGGGATCTACAGTGGCAGGAGGGTGACACTTAGGTCCATCGAAAAGAATCGATGGTTCCATGAAGCTGAACTGAACGTTCAGGGAGCCGGTGAGCGGGCACGCAAAAGCGCCTCCCGGTTCCGCGCGGAGGCGGAACCGGGAGGCGCTCTCGAAGGTTTCGGGTCAGCCCTGCTGCTTGCGGGACTTGTCCGTGACCATGACCAGGCCGGCGATGACCAGGAACAGGGCGACCGGGGCCACGACGAACAGGCCGAGGGTCTCCACCACGGAGAGACCGGAACCCGGGTCGTCACCGTCGTCGCGGGTCAGCGCGAGCGCGGGGGACGACATCAGCAGCATCATCAGCGTCGTACCGGCTGCTACGGCGCCGGCGCGCAGGGCGTTCTTCTTGTCCACGGTGCCAACCTAGCGAATGCGTTCCGGGCGCGCGCGCCCGGGGTGCCCACCCGCGCGCGTCCAGGGGCCACCCTCGCGTGTCCGGGGCTCACCCGTGTGCGCCCCGGGGTGCCCGCCGGCGTCACGACTCGGCCCGCACCGCCGCCATGAACGCGTGCAGCCGCGCCGAGCCCGCCAGCTCCTCCAGGGTGACCACCCGCCCGTCCGGCCCCGAGACGGGGATACGCCAGTTCGGGTACTCCGCCCAGGTGCCGGGTACGTTCTGCGGCCGCCGGTCCCCCACCGCGTCCGGCAGCCAGATGCCGGTCAGGCGGGCGGGCGTGCGGCGCAGCAGCCGGTAGAGGGACTGGACATCGGTCTCCTCGGGGCCTTCGGCCGGCAGTCCGAGCTCGGCGGCGAGCGCCAGCCACTCGCGGACGTCCGCGGCCTCGGCCGCGAGCTCGGAGTCGAGCGGCCCGGAGAGCAGGCCGAGGCGGTGGCGGAGACGGACGTGGTCGCCCGTGAGCTTGGCCGCCGTGGACGGCAGATCGTGGGTGGTGACCGTGGCCAGGCAGTCCGCGCGCCAGCGGTCGGGTGGCAGGGGGCGGCTGCCGTGCTCCCAGTCGCGCTCGAACCAGAGGACCGAGGTGCCGAGGATGCCGCGCGCGGCCAGCTCCTCCCGTACGCCGCGCTCGACCGTGCCGAGGTCCTCGCCGATGACGACGGCGCCGGCCCGGTGCGCTTCGAGGACGAGCAGCGCGAGCAGGGCCTCGGAGTCGTAGCGGACGTACGCCCCGTCGGTGGGCGGGTGCCCCTCGGGGATCCACCAGAGCCGGAACAGGCCCATGACGTGGTCGATACGGAGGGCTCCCGCGTGCGCGAACAGACCGCGCAGGAGCGCGCGGAACGGTGCGTAGCCGCACTCCGCCAACCGGTCCGGGCGCCAGGGCGGCAGGCCCCAGTCCTGGCCGCGGGAGTTGAAGGCGTCCGGCGGGGCGCCGACCGAGGTGCCGGCCGCGTACAGGCCCCCGTGCGCCCAGGTGTCCGCACCGTCGGGGTGCACACCGACGGCGAGGTCGTGGATGAGACCGAGCGCCATGCCCGCGTCGCGTGCGGCAGCGGCCGCGGCGCCGAGCTGGGTGTCGGTGAGCCAGATGAGGCGGCTGTGGAAGTCGATGCGGTCCATCAGTTCATGCGCGGCGCGCGCGGTGGCGGCCGAGCCCGGATCGCGGAGCTCCTCGGGCCAGCCGCGCCAGTCGGGACCGTGGCGTTCGGCGAGGGCGTACCAGGTGGCGTGCCGCTCCAGGTCGTCTCCGCCCTCGGCCAGGAACGCGCAGTACGCGGCGCGGCGTCCCGGACCGAGCGGCACGGCCCGGATCAGCTCCAGGGCCTGGGACTTGAGCTCCCACACGGCGTCCCGGTCGATCAGCGCTCCCTTGCCGAGCACCGACTCCCGTAACTCCGCGGCCCGCCCCGCCAGGGCCGCGGCCCGTTCGCGGTCCTCGGGTGCGAGATAGGCGTACTCCGGTATGTCCTCGATCCGCAGATGGACAGGGTCCGGAAAGCGCCGCGAGGAGGGCCGGTACGGGGAGGGGTCGGTGGAGCCGCCGGGCGCGCCGGGGACGGCGGCGTGCAGGGGGTTGACCTGGAGGAAGTCGACACCCAGGTCACGGCCCGACCAGGCGGCGAGTTCGGCGAGGTCGCCGAGGTCGCCCATGCCCCAGGAGCGCTGCGAGAGCAGGGAGTAGAGCTGGACGAGCAGGCCGTGACTGCGCCCCGGCGGTGCGGGGGCGCGGTCGGGGGCGACGATCAGATGGCTCGCGGAGGCGCGGCGGCCGTCGGGGGTCTCCGCGTACAACCGGTGGACGCCGTACGGGAGTTGCGGCAGGTCACCGGACCAGGACCACTCGACCGAAGCGCCGCCGCCCTCCGGGGCGACCACCATCCGTGTGCCGTCGGGCAGCGCGCCGAAGACGCGCGAGCCCGCCACGACGGTGTCGGGCAGGACGCGCTTGCGCCGCCGTTCCTGGATGTCGAAGACCGCGCCGTCGACGGCCGCGTCGGTCGAGGTGTCCACGCCGAACGCCGCCAGCGCCGCCCGCAGGGCCGCCGGGGAGACCGGCTGCCGCACCCCGGGCGCGGGCTCGTAGGAGGAGTCGATGCCGTACAGCACTGCGAGCTGGGCCAGGGACATCGGCGCCCCTTCGGTCGTATGCGGCCGGATACGAAGAGGTGCGGGGGTTCAGAGGAAGGAGGCGGTGCCGAACGCGGTGGGCTCGCTGGTCAGTGGCGCCTCGTCGGCGAGCGGGGGCTCGCTGGTCAGCGGCGCCTCGTCGGCCAGGGGTGGTTCGCTGGTGAGGGGTGCTTCCACGGAGAACGAGCCGTAGAGCACGGAGTCCGGGTCGGAGACCCGGGACAGGTCCGGCAGTTCCGGCAGTTCCGCGTGTTTGGACAGGGCGTCGAACAACAGCTGAGCGCTCACCCAGAGCCTCCTTGTGTGGGGGACGGTCCCCGTCGATCCACCGCCGCGGGTCGTGCCCGGCCGGTGTGATCGGCAGACGTTCAGCCCTACCCAGCGTTTTCGGTGCCATGCGCCGAACGTGGCGCTGCTCACATTCTGCGGATCGACGGCGAGTTGACCAGACCGCGGGCGCCGACTGCGACAGAACGGAAAAACCCGGCGCCAGGGGCGACGAACAGGAGCCCCTGGAACCCCGGTTCGCAGCTTCGTCGACGTCCCGCCCAGGATCTCCCCCAGGTGGTATATAACCGGCACAACGGCCACTCGCATTGACACTGTCACCACTGCGGTGGTGGGCTCGACACCATCCGGAATCCCCGCGTCGAGGGCCGTGCGAAGCGGCTGTCGGGGTCGTGTGGGAACCAAGGAGAAGGGCGGGAGAAGCCGTGCTGGTCCGGGGTCGTAAGCGTGCGGCCGCGCTCGCCGCCGCGGTCATCGGCGGTCTGCTCGGTGGTGCGCCGGGGGCGTATGCCGAGCCGCCCGAGCCGGGCCTGACCGCTCCCGAGCGCGAGAACGACGCGGCGCTCCCTTCCGTATGGCCTCGTCCCCACTCGCTGCAGTCCGCCGGCGCTCCCGTGCCCGTGGGCGAGCGGGTGTTCCTGCTCGCGGACGAAGCGGCGGATCCGTATGCGATCGAGGCGCTGCGCACCCTGCTGCGGGACGCCGGCGCGCGGCAGATCACCGAGGTGCGCGACGCGGCCGAGGTGTCGGGGCCCGGGCTGCTCGTGCGCGCCGGCCAGGAGCAGGGGCGGACGAGTCCGGCGGCTCTGCACCCGCGCGCGCCCCGTTCCGGGACGGACGCCGCACTGCGGGCGCTGAAGGTGGCCGAACGCGGCGATCTGCCGTCCGGCGGCTATCGCATCGGGGTCGGCCGGGTCGACGGCCGGGACACGGTGGCACTCGCGGGCGTCGGCGACGACGGCCTGTTCCACGCCGTGCAGACGCTGCGCCAGCTCGCCGCGGACGGGCAGTTCGCGGGGGTGCGCGTACGGGACTGGCCGGCTTCGGCGGTACGGGGCACCACCGAGGGCTTCTACGGCACCCCCTGGACCACCCAGGAGCGCCTGGAACAGCTCGACTTCATGGGCCGCACCAAGCAGAACCGCTATGTGTACGCGCCCGGCGACGACCTCCACCGCCAGGCGAAGTGGCGCGAGCCCTATCCGGCGGCGCAGCGCGCGGAGTTCAGGAAGCTCGCCGAGCGCGCCCGCGCCAACCATGTGACGCTCGCCTGGGCGGTCGCCCCCGGCCAGTCGATGTGCCTGTCCTCGGGCGACGACCTCAAGGCGCTCATCAAGAAGGTCGACTCGATGTGGGCGCTGGGCGCCCGGGCCTTCCAACTCCACTTCCAGGACGTCTCGTACAGCGAGTGGCACTGCGACAAGGACGCCGACGAGTTCGGCTCCGGCCCCGAGGCCGCGGCGAAGGCGCAGGCCCGCGTGGCGAACGCGGTCGCGAAGCATCTGGCCGGGCGGCACCCGCAGGCGGCACCGCTGACCTTGATGCCCACCGAGTACTACCAGGAGGGCTCGACCGACTACCGCGACCGGCTCGCGAAGGAGCTGAACGACGGGGTGCAGGTCGCCTGGACCGGCGTGGGTGTCGTGCCGAAGACCATCACCGGGCGCGAACTGGCCGGCGCACGCCGGGTGTTCGACGGCCATGACCTGGTGACCATGGACAACTACCCGGTCAACGACTACGCCGAGGACCGGATCTTCCTCGGCCCGTACACCGGACGCGAACCCGCCGTGGCCACCGGTTCGGCGGCGCTGCTCGCCAATGCGATGCAGCAGCCCACGGCCTCGCGCATCCCGTTGTTCACGGCCGCCGACTACGCGTGGAACCCGAGGGCGTACCGGCCCGGGGAGTCCTGGCGGGCGGCGATCGCCGATCTCGCCGGCACCGACGCCGAGGAGCGCGAGGCGGTGGCCGCCCTGGCCGGCCATGACGCCTCGTCCGTGCTCGGCGGCCGGGAGTCGGCGTATCTGCGGCCGCTGATCGAGGAGTTCTTCCAGGCGCGCTCCACGGCGGACGACGGTCGACTCGACGAGGCGGCACGTCGGCTCTCCGAAGCGTTCTCCGTCATGCGGCAGACCCCCGGCCGCCTCGACGACACCGACCTCGGGCGCGAAGTGCGGCCGTGGACCGAGCAGTTGGGACGCTACGGCGAGGCGGGCGAACTCGCCGTCGGGCTGCTGCTCGCGCAGGCGCGCGGGCAGGGCGAGGACGCGTGGCGCTCGGCGCGGCGGCTCGACTCCCGGCGCGCCGCCCTGAGGTCGGGGCAGGTGACGGTCGGCGAGGGCGTGCTGGACGCGTTCCTCGACCGGGCCCAGGAGGAGGCCGCGGCCTGGACCGGCGCCGACCGCGCGCCCTCGCGCAAGGACGCGAAGGACTCCAAGGCCCCGGTGGAGCGCCCGGACAAGGACCGCCTGGAGCTCTCCCGTCCGCGCCCGCTCGACGCGGTGACCGTCATGACGGTGCCGGGTACGCGCGGCACCCTGCAGGCCCATGTCCCGGGCAAGGGCTGGCGCTCGCTCGGCGAGGTGTCGGAGAGCGGCTGGACGGAGGCGCGCGGGCTTCCCCAGGAGAACGTGGACTCGCTGCGTGTGCTCTGGCAGGGCGAGGCGGGCCGGGTGGAACACCTCGTCCCCTGGTACGCCGACGGCCCGTCCGCCGCCCTGAAGCTCTCCCGCGGCGAACTCGACGCGGAGATCGGCGGCGCTCCCCAGCGCATCGCCGCCCGTCTCACCTCCCGGCGCCCGGACGCGGTGAGCGGCCGGGTCACGGCGGAGCCCCCGGCCGGCATCGAGGTGCGCACCCCGGTCTCCTCGACGCTTGCGCGGGGCACCCGGCGGGACGTGCCGGTGGAGATCAAGGTGCCGGCCGGCACACCCTCGGGGACGTACGAGATTCCGGTGAAGTTCGGCTCGGAGACCAGGACGCTGACCGTACGGGCGCATCCTCGCGTGGCCGGCCCGGATCTGGCCCGCACCGCGAAGGCCGCGTCCTCGGGCGACGAGACCCCCGACTTCCCCGCGGCGGACGCCAACGACGGCGATCCGCACACCCGTTGGTCCTCGCTCGTCGAGGACGGCCAGTGGTGGCAGATGGAACTCGCCTCGCCGGCCCGCGTCGGCCAGGTGGTCCTCACCTGGCAGGACGCCCACGCCTCCCGCTACCGGATCCAGGTCTCCTCCGACGGCCGCGTCTGGCGTACGGCCGCGACCGTGCGCGACGGACGGGGCGGGCGCGAGGCGGTGGGCCTCGATGCGCGGGATGTGCGCTTCGTGCGGGTGCAGATGGACGAGCGGGCCACCGAGTACGGGGTGTCGCTGTGGTCGGTGGAGGCTTACGCGGCCGCCGAGTAGCCGAGACTCCGCCCCGTATCGCCCCTGTTTGTCCCGGACTTGAGCGGAACGCCTTCTCTCACTTCCCGCCTCATTCCCGCCAGCTATTCACTGAGTACATATAGCCGGTACATAGTTGAGCCATGAGCACCCGCCACGTCCTGCTCGGCCTGCTCACCGCGGGCCCGAGTCACGGCTACGACCTCAAGCGACGCCATGACGAGCGCTTCCCGCAGGCGCGCCCACTGGCGTACGGGCAGGTCTACACGACACTGCAGCGGCTCGTACGGGACGGTCTCGCGGAGGTCGAGGGCACGGACGCCGACGGCGGTCCGGAGCGCACGCACTACCGCTCGACCGACAAGGGCTCCGTCGAACTCGCCCACTGGCTGGGCGAGATCGCGCCGCCCGCCCCCTTCGTCACCAACGACATCTTCGCCAAGGTCGTCGTCGCGATCCTCGCCGAGGCGGCCGGCGAACCGGCCGACCCGGCCGCGTATCTGCGCGCACAGCGCACCGCCCACATGGCGCGGATGCGGGAGTTGACGGCCCTGAAGACCGCGCCGGGGGCGGATCTCGCGACGGTGCTCTCCGCCGATTACGCGCTCAGCCATCTCGACGCCGATCTGCGCTGGATGACCACCACCGCCGGCCGGCTCGCCGCTCTCACCGAGGAGATCAGGAACGTATGACCACATCGACAGCGCCCTTGATCGCCGCACGCGGACTCGAGAAGGCGTACGGAAGGACCGACGCCCTGCGCGGCGCCTCGCTCACCCTCGGCGCCGGCGAGATCCTCGCCGTCACCGGCACGAGCGGAAGCGGCAAGTCGACGCTGCTGCACTGCCTCGCGGGGATCGTCACGCCCGACTCGGGCAGCGTGCGCTATGACGGGAAACAGGTGGAGAACCTGTCCGAGGCGCAGCGGACGGAGCTGCGCCGGACCGACTTCGGGATCCTCTTCCAGTTCGGCCAGTTGATCCCCGAGCTGTCGGCGATCGACAACGTCGCGCTTCCGCTGCTGCTCGCGGGGGTACGCCGCGCCGCCGCGCACCAACAGGCCGCGGACTGGCTGGGGAAGTTCGGGGTGTACGGACAGGCGCGGCTGCGGCCCGGCGAGATGAGCGGCGGGCAGGCGCAACGCGTCTCCCTGGCACGGGCGTTGGTGACCGGGCCGAAGGTGGTCTTCGCCGACGAGCCGACGGGCGCCCTGGACACCCTGACCGGGGAGCAGGTGATGACCACCCTGGTGCAGTCGGCCCGCGAGAGCGGCTGTGCGGTCGTGCTCATCACCCATGACGCCCAGGTGGCGGCGTACGCGGACCGTGAAGTGGTGCTGCGCGACGGTGTGGTGAGGGCCGACGAGCCGTGGGCCGCCGAACACTTCAGCACGGCGGAGGTGTACGGCAATGACTGAGCTCACTCCCGTGCGCGACCTCCTGACGAAACCCGTGCGAGCGGGGCTGCTCGGCAACACCAGGCTCGCGACGACCCTGCTGCGCGGCTCCAACCGCCGGGAGTGGTGGCGGATAGGCCTCACCGGGCTCGCGTCGCTGCTGGCCACGGTGTTCGCGCTCACGGCGGTCCTGGTGGCGTCGATCACCTGGGACACCCGTCTGCAGAGTGGCACCGAGGCGATGCCCGTGGCCGACCGCTACAGCATCCCCGTCCTGAACGACCCCGGTGTGCGCCCCGGTTTCGCGTTCGCCATCGCCATGCTGCTCGTGCCGGTGCTCGGTTTCCTGGCCCAGACCACGCGGGTCGGCGCCGTCCATCGCGACCGCAGGTTCGCCAACCTGCGGCTCGCCGGTGCCACGCCCCGCCAGGTCCGTTCGCTCGCGGCCGTCGAGGCCGGGCTGACCTGTCTGGCCGGGGCGGTGGCGGGACTGCTGCTCTTCCTCGGCGTGCACGCCCTGTTCGGACGGCTCCAGTCCGGCGACCGGGTGCTGAACTGGCCCAGCGACGTGAGCGTCGCCTGGCCCGCCGCCCTCGCGGTGACCCTCGCCGTCCCGCTGGCCGTCACGCTCCTGAGCATCCTCGTGCTGCACCGCGTCGTGACGTCACCGCTCGGGGTGGTGCGCCGGGCACGCAAGCAGCGCAGCCGTGTCTTCTACGTGGTGTTCGTGCTGTGCACGGCCGGCGCGTACGTGACGGTCCAGTTCGGCCTGCAGGCGGACTTGGCGACCGCGGTCTTCCCCGTGCTCGCCCTGGTGGCCGTCGTCCTCGTGGGAGTCGGCGCGGTGGCCTCCGCGGCCGCCTTCGCCCGGTCGATGGGCGGTGCCCTGCTCAAGCGCGCCCAGCGGGCCGACGTGCTGATCGCGGCCGGCCGGCTCAAGGCCGACCCCTGGGCGTCCGCCCGTATCCACGGCACCCTGATCCTGGTCACCGTGGCCGGCGTGATCCTCGTCGGCGTCCGCGCCCTGATCCTGACCGACGTCGGGAGCGAGGACGACGACGGCTACTACTCCAGCGGCATCAACCTGATCGCCGCCGCCTTGCTTGTCGCCACCGTCATCGCGCTGCTCGCCCTGCTCACGGGGACCGCGGAATCGCTGATCACCAGGCGCCGCGCGCTCGCCGCGCAGTCCGCGGCGGGTGTCCCGCAGGCGGTGCTGCGCCGGGCGGTGCTCCTGGAGACCGCGCTGCCGCTCGCTCCCGCGATGCTGGTCGCGGGTGTCGGCGGAGTGGCCCTCTACGTCGCGTACGGCGGCCTGATGGGACGGCCGCTGCCGCTTCTCTCGTCGCTGCTCGTGCCGGTCGGTGTGTACGCCGCGTGCCTGCTGGCCACCGCCTGCACCTTGCCGTTGCTGCGGCGCACGCTGCATCCGGCGGAGCTCCGCTACGAGTGACCGTCCCGAGGGGGACGACGGGGGAACGCGAACGGGGGTGCCGCTGAACGTCAGCGGCACCCCCGTTCGCAGAGGCACGACGGCGACGGTGCTCACACCCCGTACGAGGCGACGGCGCCCACCTCCCCGTACAGGAAACGGGCACACAAAAACCCGGATCGAAGATCAGGCAGAGATGCCGTCGATCCGGGCCATCGCATCGTCCGCGCCGTATGGCTGCAGGTACGGCAGCCAGCGCGGGTCCCTATGCCCGGTGCCGATGATGCGCCAGGCAAGACCGGTGGGCGGGGCCGGTTTGTGGCGCAGCCGCCAGCCGATCTCGACCAGGTGGCGGTCCGCCTTGACGTGGTTGCAGCGCCGGCAGGACGCCACCACGTTGTCCCAGGCGTGGCGGCCGCCGCGGCTTTTGGGGATCACGTGGTCGACGCTGGTTGCGACGCCACCGCAGTAGACACAGCGTCCGCCGTCACGGGCGAACAGAGCACGCCGGGTGAGCGGAACGGGCCCCCGATAGGGGACCCGGACGAAGCGCTTCAGCCGGACGACGCTGGGGGCTGGGATGGTGCGTGTAGCACTGTGCAGGAAGGCGCCGGATTCCTCGAGGCACATGGCCTTGTTCTCGAGGACGAGGATGAGCGCGCGGCGGAGCGGTACGACGCCGAGCGGCTCGTACGACGCGTTGAGGACCAGGACATGCGGCACCGATGCCTCCTAATACGCCGGCGGCGCGTGGCTCGCGCCGGGACGATCTGTAGCCAGTCTCCCCTCATGGCTGCTCGAAGCGCCACCATGTCCCGGTAACGGGGCGAGGGAATTTACGGCATCACCACTGCTCCGGCTGGGGGTCCCGGGGTTGTCCCCCGGGAATGTGCAGTCGGCCACACTGAGTACATCCCCAGGTGAGGCGCGTCTCTCCCCTCTGCATGGCAACGATCCAGGCGCAATGCCCCGTTAGTGTTATTGGTCTGCCCGCGCACACCGCCGACGCTGTCCGGCGGGCAGACCGCTACACGTGGAGGTTCCTGCCGTGCTCTTGTCCGCTCTCGCGGCCGCCGACCCCAGCGCGCCGCCGTCGATCCAGGACGCCCAGGAGAAGGCGGAGAACGCCGCCGGCTGGGTCGAGGAGAACTGGTCGACCTGGCTGGCCGTCGGGCTGCGGGTGCTGCTGATCCTGGTGATCGCGACCGTGCTGCGGCATTTCATCCGCAAGGCGATCACCAAGTTCATAGAACGGATGAACCGCACCGCCCCGGCTCTCGACGGCACCGCACTCGGCGGTCTGCTCGTCAACGCCGAGCGGCGGCGGCAGCGGTCCGAGGCGATCGGCTCCGTGCTGCGGTCGGTGGCGTCCTTCGTGATCCTCGGGACCGCGGCGCTGATGATCCTCGGCGCGTTCGAGATCGATCTCGCGCCGCTGCTCGCCTCGGCGGGTGTCGCGGGTGTGGCGCTCGGTTTCGGTGCGCGCAACCTCGTGACCGACTTCCTGTCCGGCGTCTTCATGATCATCGAGGACCAGTACGGGGTCGGTGACTCCATCGACGCGGGCGTGGCCTCGGGCGAGGTCATCGAGGTCGGGCTCCGGGTGACCAAGCTGCGCGGTGACAACGGCGAGATCTGGTACGTGCGCAACGGCGAGGTCAAGCGGATCGGAAACCTGTCGCAGGGCTGGGCCACCGCCATGGTCGATGTGTCGGTGCGGCCGGACGAGGACCTGGAGAAGGTGCGCGCCACGCTGGTCGAGGTCGGCGAGGAGCTGGCCAAGGAAGAGCCCTGGAACGAGCGGCTCTGGGGACCGGTCGAGGTGCTCGGGCTCGATGCCGTGTATCTGGACTCGATGGTCGTACGTGTCTCCGCGAAGACCATGCCGGGCAAGGCGCTCGGGGTCGAACGGGAGCTGCGCTGGCGGATCAAGCAGGCCTTCGACGCGGCGGGGATCAGGATCGTGGGCGGGGTGCCGCCGGTCGCCGCGGAGGACGCGGGTCCCGACCCGGCCGCGGGTGTCGCGGCGCCGTCCGCCTACGCGTCGCCCACGTCGCCGCAGTCCGTCGCTGCGACGCCGATCGCTCCGCCGCCCAACTTGGCGAAGTAACCCAGAGGAACCGAAGGGGCCGTGCCGGAAGGCGCGGCCCCTTTCTCGTTGCCCGTGACGAGTTGCCGTGACGAGTTGCCGTGACGAGTTGCCGTAACGAGTTGGTCTCCCCGCCGGCCGCGACCCTTGACGTCCCCCGGCCCCCCGCTGCTAACTTCCCCAGAAGCGATAGGAAACCTTCCTAACAGACAGCCGGGTACCGTCCCTGCCGTCACGAAGCAGGGCTGTACGAGGGGGCACCATGGCCGGGACGACACCGGGGACTCCGCGCGTGCTGCGGGCGATGAACGACCGTGCCGCGCTCGACCTGCTCCTGGAGCACGGCCCGCTGTCCCGTACGAAGATCGGCAAGCTGACCGGCCTGTCCAAGCCCACCGCCTCACAGCTCCTCGCACGGCTCGAGGCCTCGGGCCTCGTCGTGCAGACCGGCACGAGCGAGGGCCGCCCGGGCCCCAACGCCCAGCTGTACGCGGTGAACGCGGGCGCCGCCCACGTCGCCGGACTCGATGTCACCCCCGGCCGGATCCTCGCCGCGGTCGCCGATATCACCGGCGCCACGGTCGGACAGTTCGAGCTGGCCACCCCCGGCCGCACCGGCCGTGCCGAACCGGGCGGGGTGCGGCAGCAGGTGCTCAAGGCCCTCGACGGCGCCACCAAGGCCGCCGGACTCGCCCGCTCGGACCTGCACCGTGCCGTCATCGGCACGCCTGGCGCCTTCGACCCCAACACCGGACGCCTCCGCTACGCCCACCACCTGCCGGGCTGGCACTCCCCCGACCTCCTCGACGAGTTGGCGGCCGCGCTGCCGATGCCCGTCGAGTACGAGAACGACGTGAACCTCGCGGCGGTCGCCGAGCAGCGGCTCGGCGCGGCGCGGGAGCACGACAACTTCGTCCTCCTGTGGAACGAGGAGGGCATCGGCGCCGCCCTCGTCATCAACGGCCGTCTGCACCGCGGCTGGACCGGCGGCGCCGGCGAGCTGGGCTTCCTGCCCGTGCCCGGTACACCGCTGGTACGCCAGGTCGCCAAGACCGGCAGCGGCGGCTACCAGGAGCTGGCCGGTGCGCAGGCCGTCCCCCGTATCGCCAAATCGCTCGGTATCGAAGGGACGTCCGAGCGCACCCCGCACGCACGGGCCGCGGCCGAGCTCCTGACCCGCGCGTCCGCCGACACCACCGACCCCCGCCACGCCGAACTGCTGCACCAGACCGCCCACCGGATCGCCACCGGTCTGTCCTCGGTCGTGGCGGTTCTCGATCCCGAACTCATCGTCCTGTCCGGCGGGTTGATGACCGCCGGCGGTGAGGCGCTGCGTGCGCTGATCCAGGCCGAACTCGCCGAGCTGGCCGCGTCGCGGCCGCAGCTCGTGCTCGGTGAGGTGCAGCAACAGCCCGTTCTGCGCGGGGCGTTGGAGAGCGCCCTCGCCGACACCCGCGACGAGATCTTCGACACCTCCCGCTGACCCCACAGCACCCCGCTCCACAGCACAGCACCCCACACCTCCGGCACCACAGCACCCACACCTCCGGCACTCAGCCCTGCCCTGGGAGACACCGTCATGCCCAAAAACCGGAAGATCACCGCTGCCGTAGCGGTGGCCTCGATATCCCTGCTCGCCTCCGCCTGCGTCGGTTCGTCCGAGAACGGCGCGAACGACGATCCGGACGCCAAGACCACGCTGACCTTCTGGCACGGCTGGTCCGCGCCCAGCGAGGTGAAGGCGATCGCCGAGAACGTGAAGGCGTTCGAGAAGGCGCACCCGAACATCAAGGTCAAGGTCGTCAAGGGCCTGACGGACGACAAGATCAACCAGGCGCTCAGGGCCGGTGGTTCGAACGCCCCGGACGTCGTCTCGTCCTTCACCACGGACAACGTCGGCCGCTTCTGCTCCTCCAACGCCTTCGCCGATCTGAAGCCCTTCCTCGACAAGGCGAAGATCGACCCGGCGAAGACCTTCCTGCCGCAGATGGCCAAGTACACCGAGCACAACGGCAAGCGCTGCGCGGTGCCGCTGCTCGGGGACGCGTACGGCCTCTACTACAACAAGGACGCGTTCAAGGAGGCCGGCATCACCGAGCCGCCGAAGACGCTCTCCGAGTTCGACAAGGTGGTCAAGAAGCTCACCAAGACCAAGGGCGACGGCTTCGAGCGGCTCGGCTTCATGCCCAGCTACCTCGGTTACGAGACGACGGTCGAGCACTACGGTTCGCAGTTCGGCGTGCAGTACCTGGACGGCGAGGGCAAGTCCAACACCGCCAAGGACCCGGCCGTGAAGAACATGCTCACGTGGCAGAAGAACCTGGTCGACGACCTGGGCGGCGCCGCGAAACTGAACAAGTTCCGCACCTCGCTCGGTGACGAGTGGGGCCCCAAGCACCCCTTCCACACCGGCCAGGTCGCCATGCAGCTGGACGGCGAATGGCGCGGCAAGATGGCCGCCGACGCGGACCTGGACTTCGAGATCGGCGCGGCCCCGTTCCCCGTCCCCGACGACCAGGTCGCCGACTACGGCAAGGGCTATCTGTCCGGCACGATCCTCGGCATCGCCAACACCAGCGCGAAGAAGAACGCCGCCTGGGAGCTGGTGAAGTACCTGTCAACGGACACCGACGCGGTGGTCTCCTTCGCCAACGCGATCCACAACGTGCCCTCCACGCAGGAGGCCATCAAGTCGCCCAAGCTCAACAGCGACCCGGTCTACCGCACGTTCGTCGACATCGCCCAGCACCCGAAGTCCTCGCATGCCCCCTCGTCCGTCAACGGCGGCGCCTTCCTGCTGACGCTCCAGGACTACGCGCTGAAGTACGAGAAGGGCACGGAGAAGGACACCGACGCCCTGCTGAAGAAGAACGACCAGCAGGTCGACAAGGACAACGAGCAGGCCGGCTGAGGCAGATGAGCACCGTCCCGTACGGGCTGAGGGCGAAGCGTCGCAAGGCGACGCTTCGTACCCTCGGCTTCCTCTCCCCCTGGCTCATCGGCCTCACGGTCTTCTTCCTCTACCCCCTGATCTCCACCGTCTACTTCTCCTTCATGAAGTACGACGGGTTCACGGCCCCGACCTGGGTGGGCCTGAAGAACTGGGCGTATGTCCTCCAGGACAACCCGTTCTTCTGGCCGGCCCTGCGCAACACCCTCTGGCTGATGGTCGTGATGGTGTCGCTGCGCGTGGTCTTCGGGCTGGGCATCGGCCTGCTGATCACGAAGATCAAGACGGGCGCGGGCTTCTTCCGCACCCTGTTCTTCCTGCCGTTCCTGGCCCCGCCGGTGGCGGCGACGATGTCCTTCGTCTTCCTGCTCAACCCGGGTACGGGACCGGTCAACACCCTGCTCGACAAGGTCGGGATCGAGGGCCCGCAGTGGTTCAACGACGCGTCCTGGTCCAAGCCTTCGCTCACGATCCTGGCCCTGTGGTGCATCGGCGACCTCATGGTCATCTTCATGGCCTCGCTGCTCGACGTACCGAAGGAGCAGTACGAGGCGGCGGAGCTCGACGGCGCGAACGGCTGGCACCGCTTCCGGTACGTGACGCTGCCGAACATCTCGCCGATCGTGCTGTTCTCCGTGGTCACGGGCGTGATCGCGACGATGCAGTACTACACGGAGCCGCTGGTCGCCGCGAAGGTGGCGAGCGGGGTGATCGGTGGTTCGGGCCAGCAGTTCGAGCCCGGCTACCCCGAGAAGTCCACGCTCACGGTGCCGCAGGTGATCTACAACCTGGGCTTCCAGCGCTTCGACACCGGCGCGGCCTGTGTGGTGGCGCTTGTGCTCTTCGCGCTCGCCATGGCGTTCACGGCGCTGTTGATGCGCCGCCGCAGCGGCTTCCTTTCGGCGGAGGACTGAGATGACCGACACGACCCTCGCCCCCGTCAAGGCACCGGCGCCGGCTCCCCGTACCGCAACCCCGGCGCACCGGACGGCCAAGCGCAAGGCGGCACTTGAATGGGTCGCCGTGCACTCGCTCGCGATCGCGGTCGGGCTGTTCTTCCTGCTCCCGTTCGTCTTCGTCTTCCTGACCGCGGTGATGAGCGACGACCAGGCGCTCACCCGCGATCTGTGGCCGAAGACCTGGGAGTGGGGCAACTTCGGCACCGTCTGGGAGACGCCGGGCTTTCTGACCTGGTGGAAGAACACCCTCCTGTACGCGGGTCTCGGCACGCTGCTCGCGATCTGCAGCAGCCTGCCGGTGGCGTACGCGCTCGCCAAGTTCCGCTTCCGCGGGCGCAACGTGATGATGATGGCCGTGATCGCGGCGATGATGCTGCCGCCGCAGGTGGTCATCGTGCCGATGTACCTGTTCTGGGCCAAGCAGCTCGATCTGGCCGGCACGCTGTGGCCGCTGATCATCCCGATGGGCTTCGGCAACGCGTTCACGATCTTCCTGCTGCGGCAGTTCCTGCTCACGATCCCGCGTGAGTACACGGAGGCCGCGAAGATCGACGGCTGCGGCGAGTTCCGTACGCTGATCCGCGTGGTGGTGCCGATGTGCAAGCCCGCCATCTCGGCGGCCGCGCTCTTCCACTTCTTCTACTCGTGGAACGACTACTTCGGACCGCAGATCTACGCCTCGGAGAACCCGGCCGCGTGGACCCTGAGTTACGGCCTGGAGTCCTTCAAGGGCGCGCACCAGACGGACTGGAACCTCACCATGGCGGCGACCGTTCTCGTCATGGCGCCCGTGATCTTCCTCTTCTTCTTCGCCCAGAAGGCATTCGTCGAGGGCGTCACCTTGACCGGAGTGAAAGGCTAAGTGCTGTGAAGCTCGCAGTAGTGGGGGGCGGCTCCACGTACACCCCCGAACTCATCGATGGATTCGCCCGGTTGAGGGAGGTCCTGCCGATCGAGGAGCTCGTGCTCGTCGATCCGGCGGCCGAGCGGCTTGAGCTGGTCGGGGGCCTGGCCCGCCGTATCTTCGCCAAGCAGGGTCATCCCGGCCGGATCGTCACCACCTCCGACCTGGACGCGGGCGTCGAGGGCGCCGACGCGGTGCTGCTCCAGCTGCGCGTCGGCGGACAGGCGGCCCGCAACCAGGACGAGACCTGGCCGCTGGAGTGCGGCTGCGTCGGCCAGGAGACCACGGGCGCGGGCGGCCTCGCGAAGGCCCTGCGGACCGTGCCGGTGGTGCTCGACATCGCCGAACGCGTCCGCCGCACCAACCCGGACGCCTGGATCATCGACTTCACCAACCCGGTGGGGATCGTGACCCGGGCCCTGCTGCAGGCCGGGCACAAGGCGGTCGGGCTGTGCAATGTGGCCATCGGGTTCCAGCGGCGCTGGGCCTCGGCGCTCGGCGTCACTCCCTCCCAAGTCCATCTGGACCACGTGGGGTTGAACCACCTCACCTGGGAGTTCGGTGTACGCATCGGGGGCCCCGAGGGCGAGAACGTGCTGCCGAAGATCCTGGCCGAGGGCGGCGACGAGCTCGCGGACATGCTGAAGCTGCCGCGCTCGGTCCTCGACCGCCTCGGCGTCGTGCCCTCGTACTATCTGCGCTACTTCTACGCGCATGACGAGGTCGTACGGGAGCTGGGGACCAAGCCGTCCCGGGCGGCCGAAGTCGCCGAGATGGAACGGCAGTTGCTCGCCATGTACGGCGACCCGGCGCTCGACGAGAAGCCGGAGCTGCTCGCCAAGCGCGGCGGCGCGTACTACTCGGAGGCGGCCGTGGACCTCGCGGCCTCGCTGCTCGGCGATCAGAGGGGCGGGGCCGAAGGCCCCTCCGGCACGGGCGGTGGTGGGAGACGGGTGGGCGGATCGCCGCACCAGGTGGTCAACACGTACAACAACGGGACGCTGCCCTTCCTGCCGGACGACGCGGTGATCGAGGTGCAGGCGCGGGTGGGCCGCGAGGGTGCGGTGCCGCTCGCGGTGCCGAAGCTCGACCCGCTGTACTCGGGCCTGATAGCCCATGTCACCGCGTACGAGGATCTGGCCCTCGAAGCCGCCCTGCACGGGAGCCGCGACCGGGTGTTCAAGGCGCTCCTCGCGCACCCCCTCATCGGCCAGTACGACGCGGCCGAAGGCCTCACGGACCGGCTGATCGCACACAACCGGGAGCATCTCGCGTGGGCCTGACGGCAAGTGTGCTCGCCATCGACGCGGGCAACAGCAAGACCGATGTCGCGGTGGTCGGCGAGGACGGCACGGTCCTCGCGACCGCCCGCGGCGGAGGCTTCCAGCCGCCACGGGTGGGCGTCGAGGCGGCGATGGACACCCTGTCCGTTCCGGTCACGAAGGCCCTGGACGAGGCCGGCGTGACATCGGTGTCACTGGTCTCGGCCTGTCTGGCGAACGCCGATCTCCCGGTCGAGGAACGGGAGTTGACCGCCGCCGTCGCCGCGCGCGGCTGGGGTGCGTCGGCCGTGGTCCGCAACGACACCTTCGCGATCCTGCGGGCGGGAGTGGACACGCCCCTCGGCGTGGCGGTGGTCTGCGGCGCGGGTATGAACTGCGTCGGCATGACCCCCGACGGGCGTACCGCACGCTTCCCCGCGATCGGCCGTATCTCCGGTGACTGGGGCGGCGGTTGGGGTCTTGCGGAGGAGGCCCTGTGGTTCGCCGCGCGCGCCGAGGACGGCCGGGGCGAACCGACGGATCTGGCCCGCACATTGCCCGGCCACTTCGGCCTGCCGACCATGTACGCGCTGATCGAGGCGCTGCATCTGGACCGGATCCCGATGGCGCGCCGGCACGAGCTGACGCCGGTGCTCTTCGCCACGGCGGCGGCGGGCGACGCGGTGGCCCGGTCGATCGTGGACCATCTGGCCGACGAGGTCCTCGCGATGGTGAAGGTGGCCCTGCGCCGCCTCGACCTGCTGTCGACGCCGGTGCCCGTGGTGCTTGGCGGGAGCGTGCTGGCGGCCCGGCACCCCCTCCTGGACGCGGGGATACGGGAACGTCTGGCCACGGCGGCTCCGCTGGCGCAGGCCCAGGTGGTCACCGCCCGGCCGGTGCTGGGGGCGGCGCTGCTCGGCCTCGATCAGGTGGGGGCCTCGGCCGAAGTGGCCGCGCGGGTACGGCAGTTCTACGAGGGGCCCGGGGCCAGGACGGCGCCTGCACCCCAGCCCGTATCGACGGATTGAGCGAGAGGGTCCGTGCTCGGGCCGCGTCGCAGTGGCCTGAAACGGACCCTCGAAACGGTCCGAATTCATCTCCTCCAGCCGCCCGGAACTAGGACAGAAGTTGTCCGCAACGGCTTCTACCTTGGTCTCATCAACCAAACGAAGGAGCTCGGACCATGACCTTTCTGGTCGCAGGCGCAAGCGGTTCCGTAGGCCGTCGGATCGTCGAGCAGCTGCTGGCGAAGGGCGTGAAGGTACGCGCTCTGACCCGTGACCCGGCGCGGACGTCCTTTCCGGAGGGCGTGGAGGTCGTACGGGGTGATCTCACCGACCCGGACAGCCTGGCCCCGGCCTTCGAGGGCGTCACCGGAGTGCACCTGATCACCTTCGGCGGCGCCGCGTTCGCACCCCTCGAGACCGGCCCGCAGATCGTGGCGCTCGCCGAGAAGGCCGGGGTGCGGCGGATCACCGTGCTGCACGGCGGCGGTCCGACCCCACTGGAGGACACGGTCAAGGCGTCCGGCATCGACTGGACGGTGGTGATGCCGGTCGAGTTCATGTCCAACGCCCTGGAGTGGGCGGACGGCATCCGCACCGCCGACGAGGTCCGCGAGCCCTTCGTCGACCGGCTCAGCGCGATGGTGCACGAGGCGGACATCGGCGCGGTGGCGGCCGAGGCACTGGTCTCGCCCGGGCACGCCGGACAGTCGTATGTGGTCACCGGGCCGCAGGTCCTCACCCTCCAGGACAAGGTGTCCGCCCTCGCGGCGGCCCGTGGGCGCGCCGTCGAACTGGTGGAGCTGAGCGAGGCGCAGGCTCGGGAGCAGTGGGCCGCGCAGGGACTGCCGGCGGACACGATCGAGTTCCTGGTGATGGTGTACGGGAACACGCCCGAGGAGGGGCGGACGGTGACCGACGTCGTGCAGCGGGTCACGGGCCGCCCGGCGCGGACGTTCGCCGAATGGGCGGCGGAGCACGCGGACGCGTTCCGCGCCTGAGGACGCACGAGCCGAGGGGCCTCCCGGATGTCCGGGAGGCCCCTCAGCCATGCACTTCCCTAGCCGTTCCAGCCCGGCCACGGCGGCGCGTAGGAGCACCAGTCCTCAGGGCAGCCCACCTTGAACGCCCGCGTCACCGTCTCCGTGACGGACGTGCCGTCCGAAGCCGTGCCCGTCACACGCAGCGACACACGGGACTGGGCCAGGCCCGGGACCTCGACCTCCCAGGCGCCGTTGCCGGCACGGGAGACGGCGGCCCCCGACCAGGTCGCGCCGTCGTCGGTGGAGTACTCCACGGCGACCCGGTTCACCGGCGCCCCGCGCGACCCCTCCTGGTACGGGAAGGACACCCCGAACCCGAACGGCCGCTCGGGGGCGAAGGAGTTGTCCCCGTCCATGGCGGACATGTCGTACCGCACATCGAGCAGCGGCAGCGCCCGCGACGAGGCCGTACGCCCCGACCGGAACTTCCAGGTGTCGCTGACCTCCGTGCCGAGGAACCACGAGGGGTCGTCCCGTTCTGCCGTCGCGCTCAGCGTGTACCAGTCCGAGCGGGCCGGCAGGTCGAACAGACCGCGTCCGCCGTAGCCGTTGCGTCCGACCAAATCCCCGTCGGAGTCCCGCAGTTCGGTGCCGCCGGAGTCGATCACGGCCGGCGACTCGCTCCGGTGTCCGGCCGCGTCCGAGAACATCGGCACGTCCACCCGCAGCCGGTCCCGGTCGCGCGTGACGGGTGTACGGCCTTCGAGTGTGGTCACCCCGAGCGCGGGCCCGAACGGCCCGGACAGCCAGTGGTCCGCGCCCTTGCTCCCCGCCTCGTACACGGTCGGCGCGGTGTACTGGGCCCCGAGCGCACCCGCCTCGTCGCTGGCGTACTCGAAGGTCGCCGTCGTCCAGGGCAGTCCGGGCGTGTAGTGCCCGGTGAACCGGTGCGGCGCCCGCACGACGGTCTGCTGCTGCGCGAGCACGACCCCCTCGTATGTCACCCAGCCGTACACGCCCTTGGGGTCGTTGGGGTACCCGGTGGTGCGCTGGCTGTGCGCGACGGAGGCGAGGTCCCGCTTGCGGTCCGTCCACTTCGCGCCGCCCGGCACGCCGTCCTCGGAGCGGTGGAAGGTGAAGTAGACGTCGTCGGCGTTGCGCTTGCCGACGATCTCCATCCGCACCGGACCGTCCGCGAGCCGTTCGCGAAGCAGTGTCGGTCCGGGCTCCTGCGTGACCAGGAGGTTGTCGCCCTCCTCGCCGTCGATCCACGTACCGGAGAAGATCACCGCGGCCGGCTTCTCGGCCATGATCGCCTGGTAGCGGCGGGTGCGTTCGGCGCCCGGCGCCTCGCGCTCCGGGGTGAACAGCACGATCTTGTCCGTGAGTTCGAGCCCGGTGAGGTCCTTGCCCGTGCCGGCGTCCGCGACCTCGGCCTCGACGTCCCAGTCGATCCGGGCGTAGAAGTACGGGTTCACGCGGATGTTCAGCGGCTTCTCACCGAGGGTCGTGGCCCGAAGGAGCGGCTCCGCCCAGGTACCGCCCGCGAAGTACGTCAGGCCGTCCATCCGCGCGCTCTGCACGGTGTACGCCTTGAACTGGCCGTCGAAGATCGGCGTGAGCAGCCCTGTGGGACCCGTACCGGTGTCGGACACCAGCCCCTGCGTGGAACCGCCCGGCACCACCTGCGCCTTGGGGTCGTCGACGCCGAGGTCCACTGGCTTCGCGTCCGAGACGTCGACGGTCAGCGCCTTGTCGCCGTCGAGCTTCACGTGCTCGGCGAGCGTGACGGTGGACATGGCGGTGGTCTCGCCGTTGGCGGCGTTGCGGTACTCCCAGACGTCCGCGAGCAGCCGGTAGCTGCCCTTGGGCAGCGTGACCTGCTCGCTGCCGGTGGTGAAGCCCACGATGTCGGAGGCGCCGGTCTTCTCGTTCTGCCACACCACGTGGGTGTACGTCTCGCTGACGCCCTCGCGCAGGTCGCCCGGCGCGAGCGTCAGGGTCGCGCTGTCCGGCTCGGCCTGGATGCCGACCGGGGTGCGGACCCGGCTGCCGTCGCTGCCGCGCGCGGTGATCCAGGCG
>NZ_JBEPEW010000060.1:0-45666 GCF_040300965.1 Streptomyces mesophilus
GTACCTGGCCGGCCGCCGGTTGTACGGCCAGGCCGAAGATGCCGAACACCGCGCCGAACCCGAGCGTGATGGCGAGCGTCGCGGTCAGGGCACGTACCACCGCGGTGGCACGGCTCGCGGGCCGCTCGCCCAGGACGAGCAGGGAGAGGTACGCGGGCAGCAGTGCGAAGCCGCACGGGTTGACGGCCGCGAGCAGGCCCGCGCCGAGCGCCAGGGCGAAGGGAACGTCGGACACCGGGCGTCAGCCGGTGAGTTCGGTGAGCTTGTCCGCCAGGCCCTCGCCTGCGGGCAGGACACCTTCGTAGACCTGCTTGCCGTCCTGGTCGAGGATGACGTAGCGGCTCTGTTCGGTGACCTCGAACCGTTTCCACACCTCGCCGTTCTCGTCGGACAGGTGCGGGAAGCTCTCGGTCCCGGTCTCGGCGACGAAGTCCCGCATGGCGTCGTTCTTGTCGAGTCCGGCGACGCCGAGCACGTGCGCCTTGTCCGTGAACTCCTCGGCGACCTTGGCCGTTTCAGCCGCCTGGGCGCGGCACTTGGGGCACCACGGTGCCCAGAACCACAGCACGACGGGCTTCCCCGCGAGCGTCGCGGCGTCGAAGGACTTCCCGTCCACGGTGGTCCCGGTGAAGCGCAGTGTCTCGGGCACCTGCGGGCTGTCCTCGGGCGTCGACGAGTTCGCCGGGGAGGAACTCTTCGTAGCGGACGGGCTGTCGGCGCTCGCGGCGGATGGCTCTTGCGAGCCGCAGCCGGCGACCAGGGCCATCAGCGCAACGGTCAACAGCGCTGCGGGGACGGCAGTTCGGGGGCGCATCGCTCCTCCTGGCAGGGAAGGTCCTTATCGGAGCCGACCTTATGCACGATGCGCGCGCACAGCCGGGGCCCGAGCCTTACGGTTCGGTGACATCGGCCGGACACTCCGCGGCTGACAGCCCGCCTTCAGGCTCAGGCCTCCATACCCTCATCTCCCCGGCCACGCACCCGATTCGTCTTCGCCGCCTCAGCCTCCGCCTTGGCGTCACTCACTGCGGCGGCCGCCTGCTCCGCGACCTGGTCAGCGGCCTTCGCGGCGTCCAACGAGAGCGGCGAGCCCGACTCGAGTTCACCGGTCCCCGTCTCGCCCTGAGCCAAGTCCACTTGCTCCGCTGCTGCGGGGACAGACCCTGGTCCATTCGACTGGTCGCCGAAGGCGCTGCTCACGGTGCGGATTGCCTCGGTCAGCTCGCCCGGGATCACCCAGAAGGTGTTGTTGTCGCTGTTCGCCAAGTGCGGCAGTGTTTCGAGGTACTTGTACGCGAGGACCTTCGCGTCGGCGTTGTTGCGGTGCACCGCCTGGAAGACGCGCTCCACGGCCTTGGCCTCGCCGTCGGCCCGCAGGATCATGGCCTGCTGGGTGCCCTGCGCCTCCAGGATGTCCTTCTGCTTCGTGCCCTCCGCGGTGAGGATCTTGGCCTGCCGCTCGCCCTCCGCGTGCAGGATGGCCGCGCGCTTGTCCCGCTCGGCCCGCATCTGCTTCTCCATCGCCTCCTTGATGGTGTGCGGCGGATCGATCGCCTTGATCTCGACGCGGTTCACGCGGATGCCCCACTTGCCGGTGGCGTCGTCCAGGACCGTACGCAGCCGGGTGTTGATCTCCTCGCGCGAGGTGAGCGTCTCCTCCAGGTCCATGGAGCCGATGACATTGCGCAGCGTGGTCACGGTGAGCTGGTCGATGGCCTGCAGATAGTCCGCGACCTCGTAGGCCGCCGCCCGCGGGTCGGTGATCTGGTAGTAGAGCACCGTGTCGATGTTCACCACGAGGTTGTCCTCGGTGATCACCGGCCGGGGGTCGGAGGAGTACACCTGCTCGCGCACGTCGAGCTTCGTGTTGACGCGGTCCGCCACCGGCAGCACGAAGTTCAGGCCGGGCTGCAGCGTACGGCGGTAGCGCCCGAACCGTTCGATGTTGTACCGACGCGCCTGCGGAACGATCCGTACGGTCGCTGCAATCAGAAAGATGACGACGATCGCCGCCACAAGGATGGGGATGACCACGGGGTCCATGCTTCCTCCATTGCAATGAGTTCAGGCGTGCGGGCCAAAGACGTTCAGGGCAGAAGCTCACGGGGGTAGACGACCGCGGTCGCGCCGTCGATCTCCATGACGTCCACCAGCGCTCCGGCCGGAATCACGTGGGTCTCGTCCAGCGCGCGGGCAGACCACTCTTCGCCCGAGATCTTGATCAGCCCACGGGTTGCCGTGACCTCCTGGATGACCTCGGCCCGTCGGCCGATCAGGGCATCGCTGCCTTCGCGCGTGAGAGGCGCCCGCTCCATCTGGCGCAGCGCGATCGGGCGGACGATGAGAAGCCCGGCCGCCGCTGCCGCACCGAGTGCGAGGAGCTGACCGAGCAGGCCCACGCCCACACCGGCGACCACAGCAGCAACCAGGGCGGCGCCTGCCAGTAGCCCGAGAACCAGCGTCAAGGTGAAGAACTCAGCGACACCGAGCACTCCGGCTGCGAGCAGCCACACGAACCACGGCATGGAATCAGCCTCCCTCAGGGGGACCTAGTGACAACGCTACGCCCCGGAACCGGACAAACAGAGTGATCACGCCCTGTCAGGCATCTGATCCCCCATCCGAGCCACCGGATCCCCCTGCCCCCGGCCGCACGTCCGGGATGGGCAGGTCGAGCCCCGTCCGCAGACGTCGCTCGAGATCGATGCCGCGAGCAGGGTCGACAGCTGCTCGTTGCATGGCTGCGTAGTAGACGTTCGAGCTTGCCGCCTTGGCGGCTTCGTCCCAGTGCGGCACTCCCCTGCGGAGTTCGGCGGCCAGTTCCTTCGCCGGCTTCCCCACCCTCTCTGGCAGTTGAGCCTCATCCAGAAGGCGAGCGGTCTCCGCTTGGGCGACAGACATCTCCTTAGCCCATTGCCGGGCTCCCGGCAGATCCCTCTTCGGCCCCTTCAATGGTCTCTCCGCCTGAGCCTGCTGCAGCGGTCTGAGGGCCTCCAGATAGGCCCGCTGCGCGGGATCCAAGGTTGCGGTGTCCTGACGGACGGACTGGTCGAGTTCACCTTGGGGCAATCCCGCCCAGCAGCGTACGGTCCGGTCGCCCTGTTGCCAGCGGTCGCGTTCCGGGAAGTAGAAGTACGTGCGCAGACCTCCGTACACGGCGGGGTCCGGGGTGTAGTCGAACAGGCGGTCCGTGCACGCCTCGGTCGCTGCCGTCTTGATCCACTCGGTGCCTGGATACGTTGCCCTGTGGGGCAGTTGGACCAGGGCGTAGAGCTCGCCGCGATGCGCCTCGGTGCAAGGCAGCCGTACCGCGGAGAAGTCGTCGAGCCCTCCACCGTCCTGGACGGGCAGTTCCCCCGGTGTGAAGCAGTCCCTTTCGTGCAGGTCGTTGATGTGGACGCGCTCCCCATTCGCGGACTGCGTCGGTGCGCTTGAGGTTCCTATCGGCACGCCCGAGCCTCCGTACGCCCAGACCCGGAAATGGAGCGCGCCGCCGAGGAAGGCCGCGGCAACGGCGAGGGTCACACCGGAGACGGAGATTGCGGCAATGGCAAGTCCCCTGCCGCGGTTGCCCGTTCGCGCCGTCCGAACCAAAGCGATGATCCCGAGGGGTAGACCGACAGGTGCGAGCAGAAGCAGTGAACACACCAGGGATGCGACAGCGAGGCCGTCGACCGGGGGTCTTCGGAGTGGAATCACCGGGCCGTAGAGGGGTGGCGGCGCGAAAGCCTCGTCAAGGGATTGCGTCATGGGACTCCCCCTCTGCTCCGCCCGCCCTCCGGCATGCGGAGGATCCCACGGGTCGCGACCGGGGGCATTGCCGTGGCCCGGCAGTCTTCAAGCCAGTTCCATGCCTGCATCCGCCACCGGCCAGGCCCTGTGGCCTATCGGGGTGAAATAGCAGCCTCGGCCGCGCGTCACCCTGGACAGCGCGGAATGTCACAACATGACCATCACATTTTCTCCATGAAGGGTCTGTGGCATTCATGCACGCTCATCGCTCCTACCGTCGCGCCGCGTCGATCGCTGTAGCTGCTGTCGTCCTGTCCGGCGTTGCCGCCCCAGCCGCCATGGCAGCCACCCCTGACGGAGTACCGGCCGTCACCGCGGTCGCGCCCTCCCCCGACACCCCGCTGACCGGCGGACTGCTCACGCTCGACCTCGCCACCGCCCTCAAGCTGGGCACACACGGCGTCGCAGTGGCGGTGGACGGCAAGGTCCAGACGGACGCAGTCGTTCGTCTCAAGGTCGGTAGCGGCAGCAAGGTCACTCACAAGAACAAGAAGCTCGTCGGCGGCACGGTCGTCCTCGACGGCTCCGTGCAGCTGGCCAAAGGCAACAAGAAGATCACTGTCTCCCGTCTGTCCGTCGACGTCGCCACGGGAATCATCACGGCGGACGTCGATGCCAAGGTGGGCGTGAAGATCGGCAAGGTCGTCAACCCGAAGAGCATCACCGTCAAGACCGACAAGGGCTCCGCCGCGGCCGTCATCATGCTCGCCGACCAGGGAGTCACCCTGAGCGCCGACCTCCTGGCCCGCATCGATGCCGCGCTCGAGACGAAGATCTCGGCCAACGTGGACGTCAACGTGAACGCCGCGCTCGACGTGGACGCCGCGCTCGCAGTCAACGGCAAGGTCAACCTCGACCTCGCCGCCGCGCTCGGGCTCAAGACCAACCTGAGCCTGTCGGGCCTGCTCGGCCTGGATGCGATCCTCGGAGTGCACCTGCTGTAGCACCCCTCCGTTGTTGCGTGGCCGGTCACAAGCCGGCCGGCCACGCAGCAAGTCTGCTCATCGCCACCGCTGCAAGAGCCGCTGCCAGAAGTCGCACTGCCGGATTCCGGCAACAGTTGTGGCGCCTGGGTGCCCGCAAAGAACCTGTCAGTGTTGCGTATGGAACGTGTAAGGTCCGCCTTGGTGTGCCGGGAAGTCTGGTCGGCGGTCTGGGGACAGGTGTCCCCAGGCGGAGTCTGTGAGCCGATCGGGGGCGTACGTCATGGTGCTGGTTGCTGTGTTCGGGGTGGCACTGCTGGTTGCGGTGCTGTTGTCCGGGCTTGCCGCGCGTACGGTTCTGTCCACGTCGCTGTTGTTTCTGGTGGGCGGGGCGATCGTCAGTGACGGATTCCTCGGTCTGATTCACATCACGCCGGACAGCGAGATCGTCGCCGTGACGGCGGATCTGGCCCTGTTCGCTGTGCTGTTCACCGACGGCATGCACGTGCACTTCGGCAAGTTGCGGCAGAACTGGAAGAACCCGGCACGTGCGCTCGGCCTGGGGATGCCGCTCGCGTTCGTGGGCATGGCGCTGGTCGCGTACTACGTGGTGGGGCTGGACTGGACGACGTCGTTCCTGGTGGGTGCGGTGCTCGCGCCGACCGACCCGGTGTTCGCCTCGGCGATCGTCGGGCGTAAGGAAGTGCCGTCCAAGCTGCGCCAGTTGCTGAATGTCGAGTCCGGCATCAACGACGGTCTCGCTCTGCCGGTCGTACTGATCCTCATCGCGGCCGCGGGCCCGAGTTCGGGTCACGCCGAGGCCTCCTACTCCAAGATCGCTCTGGAGCTGGGGCTCGGACTGGCCTTCGGCATCCTGCTGCCGCTGCTCGTGAACGGACTCGTACGCTTCCGGCACTTGGGCGCGGAGCCGAAGCTGCAGCCGCTGCTGCCGCTGGCGATCGGCGTGATCCTGTACGGCCTGTGCCACCTGACGCACGCCAATCCCTACCTGGCGGCGTTCTCCGCGGGTGCCGTCCTCACTGCCGTGTCACCGGAGGCCAAGACCGCGTTCGAGCCGCTGGGCGAGTCGCTGGCGGAACTGGCCAAGTTCGCTGCCCTGCTGGTCTTCGGAGCGCTGCTCACTCCGCAGCTCTTCGGCGACCTGTCCATCGGCGGCTACGTCGCCGTGGTCCTGGCGATCGTCCTGATCCGCCCGGCTTCGTTGCTGCTCTCGTTGATCGGGACGCGCTTCACCCGTCAGGAGAAGCTGGTCGCCGCTTGGTTCGGCCCGAAGGGCTTCGCCTCAGTGGTGTACGGGCTGCTCGTGCTGCAGGCCGGGATCCCACAAGGCGAGGAAGCCTTCACGCTGATCGCCGTGTGCATTGCCGTATCGATCATCGCGCACAGCAGCACGGACGTGCCGATCGCACGTCTCTTCCACGTCGACGACATCGCAGGCATCCCCAACGGGTCTCACGACGCCGGCGCTGAGCACAGCACAGGCCCTGCCGCCGGCCCCGGCACGCAGACCGCCCCCGCACCACGCAAGGAGAACGGCCATGCTCGCGCGTGACCTCGCAGAGCCCTACCCCTCGGTCACGACGGACGACGACGCCGTTCGGGCGCTCCAGCTACTCGCGGAGAATGAGCTTCCCGCGTTGCTCGTGGTCGATCCCGACGGACTGCCGTGGGCCATCGTGCCCGGGTCTCAGTTGGTACGGCAGTTGGTGCCCGCCTATGTACAGGAGGACCCGCTTCTCGCCGCCGTCGTCACCGATCGCAACGTCGGCGAGATGAAGGAGGAGTTGGCGGGCCGATCCGTGGCGGAGTGGCTGCCCCGGCGCCGGTTCACGCCACCGTTCGTCGGTCCCGACGCGAGTGCAACGACCGTCGCCGCCCTCATGGCCCGGACCCACACACCCCTGGTCGCCGTCATCGAGCGGGATGGTGACCACGTCCGTCTGCTGGGCGCCGTCACCGCCGCCCGCCTGATCGGGCAGCTCATCGGCGACTGACCCGTGCGCCAGGTTTCTCTGTGCGTACGCGCTCCACATCAGCACACGCGCGAAGTCCTTCACCTCACGATGGTGCTGCACTGTGAGGCGTCTGCCGGCAGTGGTCTGTGTCAGTGGCGGTAGTGGTGGAGCTGGTCCAGGCCGAGCTTGTGCAGGACGGCGCGTGCCTGAGGGCTGGCGTTGCGGATGGTGACCTCGGTGCCCTGCTCGCGAGCGATACGGGCAGCAGAGAGAAACGCCATCGCGCCGTCGCTGGTGAGGAGTTCGACTTTCGACATATCGATCTCCAGTGTTGTGGGGCGAGTGGCCAGCGCGCGGGTCAGCCGACGTGTCGTCTCACCTGCGGTGGTAGCGCTGATCTCGCCCCGCAGGTAGATGCGGCCCGGCTCTCGAGGCGTGATCTCACGCAATGTGGAACGAGCGGTCCAGGCCGCCATCGCCCCGGCGCGTAGTGCTGCAGCGGCAGCGATGAGGCAGAGGACCTTCGCCCAGACGGGTGTGAGCTGAATGACGGCCGCGGTGGCCAAGGCGCAGAGCAGCAGCCATGCTGCCGCGGTCACCAGGCGACGGTCCGGCGATGAGTGCGTCATGCACTGCTTCCTTCGGTGCGCTGGTAGATGTCGGGGATGCCGTCGCCGTCCTGATCCACGCGCTCCTCTTCGTAAAGGCGCTGATAGACCCTGTTCCGGCGGCGCAGGAACAGGGTGGCGAGGAAGGCAGCGGTGAGGGAGGCGACGAGCACCGCAGCCTTGATGTGCTCTCGGGTCGCGGCGTCGGGGAAGGCGAGCTCGCCGATGAGCAGGGCGACGGTGAAGCCGATGCCGGCGAGTGTCGCCAGGCCGAGGACGTCGGCCCAAGCCAGGTCCGGGTTGAGCTGGGCGCGGGTGAAGCGGGCTGCCAGATAGGTGCCGCCGAAGATGCCAAGGATCTTGCCCGCGACCAGGCCGATAATTACCCCGAGAGGCTCGGGGGTGGTGAACACTTCGCCCAGCGCTTCGCCGGAGACCGTGACCCCGGCCGCAAACAGAGCGAACAGCGGCACGCACAGCCCGGCGGAGTACGGGTGCAGCAGATGTCCTATCCGCGCCCCCGGAGACTCCTGCTCTCCCTCGTCACGGGTGGTACGCAGAATCAGGCCCATGGCGACGCCGGCGACAGTGGCGTGGACGCCGCCGTTGTACATCAGCGCCCATATCGCCACCCCGAGCGGCACGTACCACCACCAGCCCTGCACCCGCAGCCGCTGCATGACGTAGAAGGCGATCAGCCCTGCGAAGGCCCCGGCCAACGCCCAGTAGTTGATGTCCGAGGAGAAGAACACGGCGATGATCAAGATCGCGCCGAGGTCGTCAACCACGGCGAGTGTCAGAAGGAAGGCCCGCAGAGCGGTTGGCAGATGGGTCGAAATGACCGCCAGGACCGCCAGAGCGAAGGCGATGTCGGTGGCCATCGGCACTGCCCAACCGTCCATGCTCCCGCCGCCGATGGCGGCCGTAGCCGCGTAAAGGGCGGCGGGGACGGCCATGCCGCACACCGCGGCGATCACGGGCAGCGCAGCCGTTGACGGGGTACGCAGCGAGCCGACGACCAGTTCACGCTTCAGCTCGATACCGGCGACCAGGAAGAAGACAGTCAGCAGGCCATCGGAGGTCCAGTGACCCACTGACAGGTCCAGCCCCAGCGCAGGTATGCCGAAATGGAAGTCGCGAATGGCCACATACGTATCGCTGAACGGAGTGTTCGCCCACACCAGCGCCACGACCGCGGCCGCCAGCAACACCAGGCCGCCCACCGTCTCGGTGCGCAGAGCCCTGGCCACGGCCTGCCGCTCGGGCCACGTGAGAAGACCCAGGAACGGCCCGCGGGGAGGGGTGGCAGCCAAGACGGTATACCTCCAGGACGTCGGCGAATGGGCCCATGGCCCTACTGACGCCGACCAGACTTCCCGGCACACCCCGCGCTCTTCTTGACGCGTTCCTTACACCCTACCCGCGGCGCGGTGTCGCGCGCAGTCGGGCTTCGCTTGCCCGCCACATACCGGATCACCAGCACTCATGGCCCGTGCCACTCAGTCCTGACGTTTCTCATACGCCTGGCTTATGGCTCGGGCCTGGAGCCCGAAGGCTCGTCGAGTTAGCGTCTAACTAATGTTAGCGACTAACTCCAGGAGGCATCGTGAGCATCTCGACCGTGGTGGTCGCGGGCGCAGGCCCGACAGGACTGGCCCTGGCGTGCGCACTCCGCGCCGGAGGGGTGCCGGTGCGGGTGCTGGACAAAGCATCTGGTCCCTCCTTGACCTCACGGGCACTGGCGCTGCAACCACGAGGGGCGGAAGTCCTGGACCGGCTTGGCGCACTCGGCGATCTGCCTCAGCGGGCAATCCCTATCCGTCAGGTGATCACGCACGTCGATGGCATTCCGGTAGCCCGGTTGCGGGTCGGTGGCCGGACCAAGCTGGTCACCAGGCCCGGCCTTCTCATGTCACAGGCCGAAATTGAGGCCCTGCTCAGGCGGCGGCTGAGCGAGGTCGGGGGCGAGGTCGAATGGGGGCAGGAACTGCTGGCCGCAGACCAGGACTCCCAGGGGGTGACGATCACGCTGCCCGGCGGCCGGCTGCGAGCCGACTGGCTGGTGGGTTGCGACGGGGCGCACAGCCAGGTGCGGAAGGCTTCGGGAATCGGGTTCCCCGGGGTGCCCGTCATCGAGCGCTTCCTGCTCGCTGACGTACGGGCCGAACTCGCGCTGCCCCGCGACGCGGTGTCGGTGTGGCTGCGCGGCGACCAGATGCTCGGAGTCTTCCCGCTGCCCGGCGAAGACATGTGGCGACTGATGGCGCCGGCACCCGAAGGAGCCTCGGAGCGTGCTGATACTCCCGCCGTGCTGGCCCCGCTGATCGAAGCGCTGCAGAACGAAACGCGCCTGGCCGTCGAGGTGCGGGAGACAGTGTGGACCTCCACGTTCCGTATCCACCGTCGCCTGGCATCGACCTACCGGCAGGGACGCATCCTGCTCGGCGGGGATGCCGCACACATCCACAGCCCGTTCGGCGGGCAGGGCCTCAACACCGGCCTCGGAGATGCCGAGAACCTGGCCTGGAAACTGAGCCTCGTCGCCTCCGGCCACGCCCATGAAGATCTGCTCGACACCTACGAGGCCGAGCGGCGTCCGATCGCCGAGGAGGTTCTCAAGTCCACCAGCGCGATGACGCGCATGATCGTCGGCCGGAGCCTGACGGCCCGGGCTCTGCGCGACCACCTCTTCGTGCCTCTGATGAACCGACAGCTCATCCAGCGGATGATCTGGGAGACGGCCTCCCAGCTGAAGGTGAGCTACCGTCGCGCTCCGCTCGCCCGACGCAGACTGCCGGCCATCGGACGGCGGCCCGGCGACCGCGTCCCCGACCTGGAGTGCGTACGCCAGGACGGCAGCCCCACCCGGCTCCACGCTGAACTCGGATGGCGATGGGCCTTGTTGGCGCCGGCCACCAGCGGCGAGACGGCGGCCATCGCCCAGCGCCACCTCGGAGAGGAAAACTCAGCGCTACTGACACCGACCGACACCGGGCGAAACGTGTTGCTGGTGCGTCCCGACGGCCATCTGGCATGGTCGGGAACCTCCCCGGCCGCCCTGGACCGTTGGCTGACCCGCATGCGCGGCGTCGGTCGCACGCCTTGACCGACGGCCACGTACCCGAGAGGCATCACGACATGAAACCGGCCTCGACCCCGTCGACGGGTCTGCGCGCCCGCAAGAAGGCCCAGACCCGCCGCACGATCCAGGAGCACGCACTCAAGCTCTTTTTGAGCCAGGGGTATGAGAAGACCACGGTCGAGCAGATCGCCGCCGCCGCAGGGGTGTCGCACATGACGTTCTTCCGGCACTTCCCCACCAAGGAAGCAGTCGTCGAAAGCGACGACTACGACCCGATGATCGTTCAGCTCATCGCGGCGCGTCCAGCCCAGGAGGACGCGCTGACCGCTCTCCACCGGGCACTGGCCCAGGGGCTCGAGAAGGTCTACTCCCACGACAAAGTGGCGCTCCTGGTCCGCACACGTCTTGTTCTGCGGACTCCGGCACTTCGCGCCCGGGTCTGGGAGAACCAGTACGCCACCGAGCAGATGTTCGCCCAAGCGCTCGCTGCGCGCCGGCCGGACGCCGACCCCCTGCGTACGCGTGCGCTCGCCGCCGCGGCGCTGGCCGTGCTCACCACCGCCCTCACCGCCTGGGTGGACAGTGACGGCGCCGAAGAGCTGCCGACCTTGGTCGATCAGGCCTTCCAGGCCCTGCACCACTGAGTCCATCCCCTGGTCCCACTGGGGCGACAGCTGACTCCTCACTTTCTCGCTCGGTACAGCTCGATGTCCCTGTTGACGAAGAGGTGGACGTAGCCGCAGTGCCAGCAGATGAGTCCGGTGGCGGACGTCCAGGTGAAATTCGGGAACTCCCACGCGCGGCCGTTGAGCTTCACCTCCCGCTCACGGAACCGCTCGCCGCCGCAGACCAGGCATGAGATCCACCGGCCGTGCAGCGCGGCGTACACGGGTGTCGCCATGGTTCCTCCAGCATGAAGGTCTCGCCCGAGCGGCGCCGGTCATTCATCCCGCCCGGAGGCAGGGCGTACCGCATGCCGTCCTGTGGGCCGGGCCAGCATGTGCCGAGGATCCGTGGCCCGAGTGATGGCCGTTTCAACGGCAGTCAGCCGGTCGGCGAGCAGGCCGAGTGCGGCCACCGCGCGGACGACGGGGTCCTCGTCGGGTCCGCCGAGCGTGCGGTGCCGTACCTGGGCGGCCTTGATCTCACCCCAGCGGGCGCCCTGTTCGACGGTGAGTGTTCCCCTGAGCTCGGCCAGCTTGAGGAGGTTGGCTTCGGCATCCGTCGTGAGCGTCTGGGCCTCGGCGGTGTAGTGGTCCTCGATGACGGCGGCGAGTTCGGCATCGTTCATGACCGGAGAGATGCGGGCCGCAATCTTGTTCATGTTGCGGTACGAGCCCTGGAGGCGGAACGGCGGTTCGGTGCGCGCCGTGTCGTCCTGTGCGGCCGAGGCGATATAGGCCTCGTTGACCGCGAGAACGGTGGCGCGTGCGGTGAGCAGGTGCCTCAACACGGCCAAGATCGCGTCGAGTTCGGCCGGCGCATACGGGTGCTCCAGCCGGTCGCGACGGGCAGCCGGGTCACCGGCCGCAAGACGTACGAGCAAGTCGAGGTCGGAGCGCCCGCGACCGGCCAGCGGGGCGAGGTGCGCATTGGAGGTGAGCGCGTTCTCGATGAAGCTGAGGGCGAAGACGTCCTCCTTGCCGGTCAGGACGTCGCCCAGGTTCCAGACGTCGGCACGGTTGGCCAGCATGTCCGGGATACGGAAGCGGCTGCCGGACTCGGTGTACGGGTTGCCGGCCATGCACACCGCGAAGCGTTTGCCGCGCAGGTCGTGGCCGTTGAGGGTGCGGGTCGCGTCGCAGAGCGGGATGAACTTTTGCAGCAGCTCCGGCGAGACGTGCTGGATGTCGTCCAGGTAGAGGAGCGTGTTGTTGCCCGCAGCGAGTGCGAAGGCAATCTTCTCCAGTTCCCTGCGGGCAGCGGCGTTCGTCGCCTCGGCCGGGTCGAGCGAGGTGACGGTGTGGCCGAGGGCCGGGCCGTCGACCTTGACCAGGAGCATGCCGAGGCGGTCGGCGACGTACTCCATCAGCGTCGTTTTGCCGTAGCCGGGCGGGGAGATGAGCAGCAGCAGGCCGCTGGAGTCGGTGCGCTTGGCATCGCCCGATGCGCCGATCTGCTTGGCCAGGCTGTCGCCGATGAGCGGCAGGTAGACCTCGTCGACGAGCCGGTTGCGGACGAAGGAGGACATGACGCGAGGGCGGTGCGCGTCCACATCCAAGCGCTTACGCTCGGCCGCGACGAGCGTGCCGCGCTGCCGCTGGTACATGCGGAAGCCGGGGACCTCGCGGTCGCTGAACTCGCTTGTGCGCGCCAGGAATTCGTCCAGACGCAACGGGAGGGCCCGCTGGGTGATGCGCGGGTGCGTGCCGAGCAGACCCGTGACGACCGTGGCGGTTTCGCCGTCCGCGTCGTACCACTCGAGGTCGGGGCAGAGTTCGACGGCCACGGCCTCGGCGAGGTCCCCGTCGTCGATGTCCTCCCCCGAGGCGGTGGCGTAGGAGTGGAGCCAGCCCTCGACCAGTTGCTGCCGCTCCGGCAGTTCGGTGATCGCGCGGAAGTCGTCGGTGTACGCCGAACCACCCACCGCACGGCGGAACTTGTCGAGCAACGTGCGCGCCGTGACCGACACGGCGAACCCCTGCGGCGAGCAGGTCAGCTCCTCGAAGAGGTACGCCGCGGCCTCGGAGCTGCCCGCAGCAGCCGCCAGTTCCGACTCGAATGCGGCAATGGCCGGAGAGAGCCCGAAGGTGGCGCGGGCCCGCGCGAGCGACACGGCCCGTCGGGTCAGGACCGCTCGCTGCTCCGCGCTGGTGCGGTGTGCCCAATACAGCACGGCCGCCGCCCTCGCCCGGGGTGTGTGGCGGAGCTGACCCGCGCTGTCGTGCAGGCGCAGAAGGGAGGCGAGGATCGCGGTCGCGTCGTGGTCGTGGACGCCGCGCTCGTAGCCTTCGTCGTACGCCGCTTCGGCCACCTGCCGTACGAGCGCGGGGAGTTCGTCGCCGTCCAGCGCGCCTGCCAGGGCCTCGGCGCCGTGCTCGGCGAGCAGCCGGGCGGCCAGGTACTCGGCCCGGTAGACCTCGGCGGACTCGGACGGCAGGTGCCGCTGCCAGTACGGGCTGCCGGCGGAGAAGCCGGGGTCGGTCACGGGCGAGCGGTAGTCGGTGCCGGTCAGGGCGAAGGCGAGCCCGTCCCCGTGCGGGACGAGCGTCAGCTCCGGAGCCTGTCGGTTCACGGCGAAACGGTGCCGGCCGAGACGGATCGTGGCGCCGCCGTCCGCGAACAGCTCGGTGCGGTCGCGCAGTGCGCGCCCGGCCTCTTGCTGGGCGGACTTGAGGCGGCCTTCCAGTTCCTCGGCCCGTACCTGGTCGCCGAGTTCGCGCAGTTCGCCGGCGGTGCGGCGGATCTTGGCGACCATCGGGTCGGAGGCGAAGTACGTGCCCACCGCGTCGGCCGAGTCCAGCGCGGCCGCGCGGCGTGTGATGGTCTCCAGGACGCGCGAGGCCGAGTCGGCGAGGTGCTGCGCACGGCGGGCGCGGGCGTCCTGGAGGCTCTGCTTGCGCGCGGTGAACGCGTCGTAGATCTCGGTGCGCTTGTCTGCGAGGTCCCCGAGCAGGTCGTCGTGTTCGGCGAACCGGGACTCCAGGCCCTCCAACTGGGCGAGCAGCGACCCCAGTTGATCGTCGCAGGCGTCCGGTGTGGTGGATGCGGCGAGCGCGCCCGTGACCGACTGACCGAGCAGGGCGAGTTCGGCGGTGAACTCCGCGCGCCCCTCCCGCTCCAGGAGTTCACCGCGTCGGGCGGTGAGCGCGGCCCGGGTACGGTTCACACCCCCGAGCACGCCCGCGATCCGCTCCAGGACGGCGGTCCGCACGGTCGCATCGCCGATGTCGAGTCCGGTGACGACCTCCGTGAGGGTTCGCAGACCGGTGGTCAGCGCCTCGATGCGGTCGCCGATCGTCGCAGCCTCGGCGACGGTGGCGATGTCCTCCGCCTGTGCGGTCAGCCGCTCGATGTCCTCGTGGTAGTCGGCGAAGGCGTCCTCGCGCTGCAGGAACGCGATGGCGCGCCGGGCCGCCGCATCGATGTCGCCGGTGACGTCCTCGCTCAGGGCGTCGATGCGGGCGGTGTCCGCGTACCGCATCTCCTTGAGCGTCACCAAGTGGCCCTGGGACTGGCGCAGTTCGGTGATGCGCGAGACCCACTCCTCGGCGGTGGCGGGGGCCTCACCCCGGATGCGGCGTACGAGCCGCGCGATCTGCGCGGCGGACTCGGCCAGGGCCTCCGCTGCCTGCCGGGTCAGCGTCTGCACGGTCTCGAACTCGGTGAGCACCTGCTCGGCCGTGGCCCGCAGCGCGTCAAGGGGCGTGCGCAGGTCGCCGGTCTCGGGGTCCCCGAGCCAGTGGTGCTGGTCGGCGGCGCGCACGCACGCGGCCGCCAGCGTCTCGTACACCGCGCCGGTCGGGGTCGTCTCCAGGGCCTGCCGGGCGAGGGACAGGCAGTCGGAGATGCCGCGCACCAGATCGGCGTTGCCGAGCCGGGCGAGCGGACCACTGCCCGCCGGCCCGGTGTGCGTGTCGGCGACGTACGGCGTCTGCCAGATCTGCAGCGGATGGACCTGCGCGCCCTCGCCGGAGCCGCCGCGCAGCACGGTCATCGTGCCGTCGTCGAGGAGCGCATACCCCTCGCAGACCAGCGGGTTGGCGATCTCCTTGCGGATCAGGTTGTACGGGAGCAGCAGGCTGCGGCCCTCGGCGCGGGAGTGGTACGCGTACAGGACGTCCTCGCCGTTCGGCGAGCGCACGGCCCGCTCGAACTCAAGATCTTCGGTGTCCGTATCGAAGGTCTTCACCGCTCCCGTCGCCAGGCAGTAGCCTCCGGGGAAGACGATGCCCTGGCCGTCGGGCAGGCGACGGCAGGAGCGGCCGATGCCGTCGAGGCGTACGACGCTCCGGGTGACGGTGTTGAAGACCAGGTGCCGCTGGGTGTCCTCCTTGTACGGGCGGACGCGCAGCAGGACGAGGACACCGACCCGGGCGTAGGCGATCTCGGCGTCCGCGAGGGACTGCAGGGGCTCCTCGACGGGCTCGGTGTGGAGGCCCTCGCTCGTCTCCGTGTCGTCGTCGGTCTTCACGGTGAGGGCGCCGCCCACGGTGGAGACGTACATCGCGCCGTCGTCGATGCGGACGTGCGGGTGGCGGCCCAGGACGTGGTCGTCGCGGGTGGTTTCGGTCCACTCGAAGTCGTGGGGTGCGGGAAAGACGTGGTCGCGCTCGCCCTGCGCGTCCAGGAACTGCACGCCGTCGCGAGTCAGGGACCAGCGCAGCACCCGGATGTCGTCGAGCTGCTCGCCGGCCTGGAAGACGGCGAGCAGCTTGCCGTCCACAAGCCGCAGCTGGAGCAGTCGCGCCTGCTGGAAGTAGCGGTGCAGGGCGGTGAATTCACGTACGAAGGAAGGGTCGTCGAGCAGGCCGGGGACCGCGTCGTCCGGCAGCCGCTCCAGATCCCGGTCGTACAGGGCGAAGACGTCGCCGACTGTGGGCGCGGCGCCCGGCGCGAGCGGTGTCCGCGCGCCGACGAGCAGCCGGCCTTCGACGGCGACGACGTCCCGCAGTACGCGGGCGGACTCGGAGCGCAGTCGCTCACTGCCGACGAGCGTGAGCTCGGTGGAACCGAACTCGGCGATCCGGGCCTCGTTCAACGCCTCCGTACGGCCGGCCAGTTCGGTGGCCTGCGCGGTCAGGCGGTCGCGCAGCACTTCGTACGTGCCGGCGTCGATGTCGGCGTTCATGGCCCCGCTCGCCCCCTCCCCCGTGCTCGCGTCCTGCCCGGCGACCTTGCCCGTCGCCTCCGCCGTCCGGCTGCCGGTGTTCATCTGATGCCGCTCCTTCGTGTGCCTGTCCGGGTGCTCCCGGTACAGGCGCCTGCTGGTTCAGGTGCTGGAGCTGCCGCCCCCCGTGCGGCAGCTCCAGCACCTCTGACCGCTCCCCCCACGGGCGGTCAGGCCTGGGCGGCTCCGTTGAGCGAGCCGTGTGCTCCGGTCGCCAGTTCACTGAGCGGCATGTCAGCCACGCCCAACTGGCTTGCCTTCTTGAGCAGTTCGTTCAGCGGGCCCGACTGTGCACCGCCGCCGGACTGCATCAGCTTCATCAGCAGCGCCGACACGGTGAGGTTCTGCACATCGCCCGTGGACACCGACCCGAGGACCGTCGTCAGGTCATCGGTGAAGGACGCCGAGCCGTCCAGCCACGGACCGGCAAGCGCCTGAGCCGTCTGCGAGTTCTGCACGAACCCGTCAACGCTCATACCCATCGAGATCGACGAGAGCAGCCGGTCGAAGAAGACGGACTCGCCGCCGACGATGCTGATGTCGGCGCTCTCCAGACCAGTCGCGAGGACCGTGGCCTGAGCCTCGGCAACCTTCTGCTGCACCTCGATACCAGCCAGCCGGATGTCCCTCTCCGCCTCCAGGCGCAGCCGGAACTCCTCGTGCGTACGGGACGCCTCATCCAGGGCCGCCATCGCGGCCGCCTTCTCGGTCAGACCCGCGGCCTCCGCCTTGAGCTTGGCCTCGGTGCCCTCGGCCTCGGCCCGCATCCGGGCCTCGGTCGCCTGCGCCTCGGCGCGGCCGGCCTTCTCGATCGCGTCGGCTTCCTTCTCGCGTACCTGCACGGCGGCGAGTCCCTCGGCGGCCGACTCGGCCTGGATGCCCTCGGCGAGACGGGTCTTGGCGCGTGCGTCCAGATCCGCGGCCTTCACCCGGGCCTCGGCAAGAGTGACCTGCTCGGCGGCGCGGTGCGTGGCCGCCGCCTCAGCCGCCTCCGCTGCCTTGATGTCCTTGACCAGCTTCTCCTGCGCCTCGGCCTCGGCGGCGATGATGATGGCCTGGCGCTGGCGCTCGGCCTCCTCGACGGCGCGCAGCCGCTTGATGGACTCCTCCTGCTCGGCGACCGTACGGTCCACGGCCACCCGCTCCCGTACGACCTCGGCGATGTCCCGCTTCTCGGTCTCGACCTCCTTGTTCGCCGCGATCCGGGTCAGTTCGGTCTCCCGCTCGCGGGCGATGACCTCGAGCAGGCGGTCCTTCTCGATGCGCTCGTTCTCGATGGCGATGACGCGCTCGCGGTTCTTCGTGGCGACCGCGACCTCGCGCGCCTGGTTCTCGCGCTGGATGCCGAGGGCTTCCTCAGTCCGCAGGAACGCACCCTGCGAACGCAGCCGCTCCTCCTCGACCACCTTCGCGGTCTCCGCCTCCTCGCGGGCCCGAACCGTCTGGATCTCCCGGCGCTGCTTGCTCTCGGCGTCGGCCTGCCGGCGCTCGAGCTCCAGGATGGCCTCGCGGGCGTCCACGTCCTGGCGGGTGATCTCCTTCTCCTCGTGGCGCCGGAACTCGTTGGTGCGCACGTGCTCGATGGCCGTCAGCTCGGTGATCTTCCGGATGCCCTGGGCGTCCAGGACGTTCGCCGGGTCGAGCTGGGTGAGCGGCGTCTGCTCCAGGTAGTCGATCGCCGCGTCCTCCAGGTGGTACCCGTTGAGGTCGACGCCGATCAACTCGATGATCTTGTAACGGAGTTCTTCGCGCTTGGTGTAGAGGTCGGTGAAGTCCATCTGCTTGCCGACCGTCTTGAGCGCCTCGGAGAACTTCGCGTGGAAGAGCTCCTGCAGCGTGTCCCGGTCGCTGGCTCGGGCCGTGCCGACGGCCTGGGCGACCTTGATGACGTCCGCGGAGGTCTTGTTGACCTTGACGAAGAACGAGATCCGGATGTCGGCGCGGATGTTGTCCCGGCAGATCAGCCCTTCCTTGCCGGCCCGGGTGATCTCGATGGTCTTCACCGAGATGTCCATGACCTCGGCCTTGTGCAGGACGGGCAGTACGACCTGCCCGGTGAACGTGACGTCCACCTTTCGGAGTTTGGAGACGATCAGCGCCTTGCCTTGTTCGACCTTGCGGAACAAGCGGCTGAGGGCGAACACGACGATGACGGCAGTGAGCAGGACGAGGGCAGCGGACAGGCCGATGCCCACAGTGGTGGCATCCATGAGAAATCCCCGGTCGAGAGATGAGAAGAGCGCGGAGCGGGCGCTGAAAGGCGCCGGCACGCCGCGAGAGTTCAGGCGGCGCGACAGGTTCAGGCGGCGCGGCGGTTACGGTCGGCGGACGGTAGTGGGTCCGCCCCGGGTTCATCGGGGAACCACTTCGCCGACGGAGGGGTGCGCAGCCAGAAGCCGGCTCCGGCGATCAGGAGGAGCGCGGCGACGGGCGCGAGCGAGAGAGCGATGCTGTCGATGAAGCCGCCCACGAGTCCCCCTCCGCGTCCGTGCACGCCCTTTGTGAGGCGTGCTTGCCGTTCCCCGGCACCAGAATTCCCCCGGTGCCGCTCGGGGTGCATCGTCGCACCGCACCCCACTTGGGCACATTGCCGTTGACCGGCAGTCTTTGACGCGTCTTTAATGCCGGGGCGGACGCATCGAAGCGCCGTCACATTCCTGGCCGCCGATCGCCGCGCGCCAGGATGGCATCAGCGGGGCGACAGGATTCGAGGGAGAGGCATGACAGGGGCGGAGATACCGGAGGAGTATCTGGCGGGGTACGCCCAGTGCCTGACCGAAGCCTGCGCAACCGGTCGCCGTTTGACCCGCGATGAACTCGAAGCACAGCGCTCACGCGGCGAGCAGGCAGCAGAGGCCGGCTTCGGACTGCGCGCACTGGTCCGCGCTCTTCTCTCGGCGGCCGAGGGGGTCCGCCCAGGGTTGCGCTCCGCGCAGGCCGAGCATCTGCTCGAGGCCGTCGGGCAAGCCGTGGACGCCTTCGCCGAGGGCCACGAACGAGCTCAGCGCCTCGCGATCCGTCAAGAGGAAGCCGCCCGGCGGGAATTCATCGACGACCTGCTGTACGGCCGCAGCGACCTGGGACGCCTGGCCGAACGCGCCGAGCGCTTCGGTCTGCTCCTGTCCCACGCGCATACGGTCGCGGTGGCCCAGGGCCCTGAGCCGTACGCCGACGGGTATCCCGTGAGCCGCCAGATCGAAGCCGCGCTCGCCACTCGCTTCGGCAGCCGCCGCATCCTGCTGACCACCAAGGACGACCGGCTGATCTGCATCGCGCCCGGCGACGAGTCCGATGTCGTCACCTACTTCGCGAAGCTGGCGTACGCGGCCACCGACGGTGGCCGCGTGGGCATCGGCCGCTCCCACCCAGGCGCCGGTGGCGTCGTCCACTCCTACGAAGAAGCCCTGGGCGCCCTCGACCTCGCCGAGCGCATGGACCTCGACGAGCCGGTGCTGCACGCGGCCGACCTGCTCGTCTACCCGGTGCTCGCCCGCGACCGCCAGGCCATGACCGACCTGGTCGACAGTGCGCTGGGCCCTCTCAATCAGGCACGCGGTGGCGCCCAGCCACTGATCGACACACTGACCGCCTACTTCGACAGCGGCTGCGTCGCCGCCGAAGCCGCGCGACGCCTGGCCCTGAGCGTCCGCGCGATGACGTACCGCCTCGAACGCATCCACACCCTCACCGGCTACGACCCCGGCGATCCCACGCACCGCTACACCCTGCAGACCGCGGTCATCGGTGCGCGCTTGCTGGGATGGCCGGGAGAAGAGGTCTAGTTCAGGTTGGACTTGAGGGCCGGCACTTCCGGTGCCCGAACGTCGCTCTGTTCGGCATGTCCCTTTCCTGCCAGGACCGTCCCAACGTCACGCCGACACCACTCGCGGACGCGTGAACGTCGAGTTGTCGATGACCGCATCCATCAACGGCAGGGGGTCGACTTCCCGAAGATAGATCCGCTCGGCCACCAGGTACCTGTTGCGGTGGATCGATTCGGCTTCGGAGCCGGCCCAGTCCTGATCCCGTTCGGCGCCTCGGCGGACGGACAACTCCGCATCCACCTGCAACCAGATCCTGAAGTCCCAGTAGTCATTGATCTCGGGCCTGAAGGCAAAGACACCATCCACGATCAGTACAGCGTCCGCCGCGACCGGCGTCGCTTCCGACGAGTGGTCCCGCTGGGTCAAGGGGTCGATGCTGCACAGCACGCACGATCCCGCTTCCGGTGATCGGCAAGGGTCCAGCAGCAGGCGCTTGGCGGCCTCATAGTCGTACGCATTGCGGTAGTAGCCCTCGCCGGACTCCCGGTCATACAGATGCCGGTCCTCCCACGGATTCTTGAAGTCGTCGAGTGTCGCCCGCAGCACGGGTCGGCCCGCAGCACTGATCCACTCAGCGAGTTCATGTCCGAAGCTCGTCTTCCCCGCAGCCGTGAACCCGTCGATCCCCACAAGCAGACGACCCTCCCCGAGCGCCAGGATGCGCTTGCCGATCCCTTCGATCAGCGAGCTGCGCTCGACGGAGGCCGGCGGAGGGCAGGGCTGCTGCCAGGACGAGGCCGAATGATGCACGTCTGCTCGTGGCGATCTCATGAGACGAACCTATCGGCCACCCAACAGAGAGAAGATCACCGCTCAGTACACAGAGCAGCACCCACCCGGCGATGTGGACGGCAGCGGACCCTGGGATCTGAGGGCCACCCACCGCGGCTCCGGCAAGGAGCTGTACTTTTACCCAGCCGTCACCAGGAGTGGCATCGGCGCCCCCACTGCAGTGGGCTCAGCGGCTTGCTGAACCTTCAACACCTCAACCGGCCGTTCCGTTCTGCCACAACTGACCAGAAACACCCGTTACGCGTCGATGAAGAGCCCGGTCCCGCGAACCGGGCGCGGGCTCTTCATCGACCGCAGAACCTCCTCGAAGGAACCCGCGTTCATGCGACTGCGCACGACACTCATCACCCTCGGCGTACTGTCCGCCCTGGCTCTCGCCGGCGACCTGGCGGCCGAGCAGATAGCGGAGAACATAGCCACCGACAAGGTCTCCGACCGACTCCCCGGAGACCAGGGCAGCGTGGACGTCGACATCGCCGGGTTCCCCTTCCTGACCCAAGCGGTGTCCGGCCAGTTCGACGAGATCGAGATCACGGTGAAGGACGCTGCCGACCCCACGGGCTCGTCCGCCGTGACCTTGCCCAGTGCCACTCTCACCGCACACGACGTGCGCGTCGAGGGCACCTCGAGCGCGGTGGCCGATCGCATCGACGGAGAGGCGATCGTCCCGTACAGCGCGATCGCCGACGGGCTGCAGCGTCAGTACCCCGGCCAGGGCGACGTCGAGCTCGCACCGGTCACCGGGGGCGCCAACCGCGTTCGTCTCACTCAGGGCGGCGAACACCTCATCGCCCGGCTGACCGGCCAGCGCCCAGACCTGGTGTTCACCCCCGAAGTCGAGGGTGCACCCCCGCAGATGGTCACCCTCGCCACCGGCCCCATCCCGGTCGACGTCACCGGGGTCACCCTCGACGACGACGGAGTACGGCTGCACATCGCCGCGCGATCGGTCAGCCTCGGCTGAGGTCTGCACGACCTCCAGCGCCGTTTCGGTGCGGTCGTATCGGTCGAAGTGGATGTCGCTTTTCACGTGACGTGAAAATGCCGGGAGGTAGGCCAGCTCCCGGGACGGCGCCTCACGGGCCGCTGTCAGTGCAGCGCGGATGCGGACCCAGTCGGGAGGAGGGCTGTGAACCGACGAGCTTTGTCCATGCAACAGCGCACCAACGGCCGAGAGGCCGTGGGTCCCGACAGCCGAGCGGCGTAGGTCCGTCCCAGGCAGGGGCAGAGGGGCGGACGCTGCCGGAATGTGACGTGTTCTGTTCTCGAACGTCCCGGCCATGCTTGTGCCCGCGCCCCGCATCCAGGCAGGACGGCGCTGAAGAGCGGCGAGAGCCGAAGCCTTCAGAGAGGCATGTCAATGAGAGACAGTGACCACGAGCCGGTGCTCGTCCGCAGCAAGTGGGGAACGAACCGGTACGTCTACAACACCAGCAGCCCCGTAGGTGTCGCACTCATCATCGGCTCACTGCTCTTCGCAGGGATCATGCTCTACTCCCTCCACGCCGGGTCCCGTTGGACCGAGGACGATCTGCGGGACGCCGTATACCAGGCGGCCGGCGACCTCCACGGCGCTGCCGACCCCAACGGCGAACTCCTCTCCGACTCACCGCTCGCGGGCGACAGCGACTACAACCCGTATGCGATGTACGACCAGGGGCTCATCCAAGATGCCATCGAGGACACCGGCATCGGCGCATCGAGCGGGCTGGTTGTCCAGGACGCCGAGTCGGGGGGCTCCGGGTACGAGGTCAGCACCTTCGACACGGAGAGCACGTATTGCATACGCCTGACCCACCACGACGGAGAGCTCTACGCCGGGGCCGCAGACGGCCCTTGCTGAACGATCTGCAGGCCCGGAGGTGGGCATGAACCGTCTGCTCGGTATGGCCATGGTCTGGGTGGCTCTCATGGGATCGATCACCATCGGCTCCGGGGAGTCCGGCGGGGACCGGATCATGAGCCTGGCTGCCGCGCTCCCGGCATGGGGGTATCTGGGGTTCCGGTGTCGACGCGAGATCCGCAGGATCCGAGCAGAGAACCGGATGGTGCAGCTGGACAGAGAGCAGCGCCAGGCGCTGGGTCCCGGTGAACTCCTCGACGTGCTGGCACAGTTGACAACTGGAAAGGGTGAGCGGCTGCAATGCTCCGTGCAGGGACACGCCACAGGGCATCGTTGTCTGCCCGTCTCTCAGGATTGTTCCCTGGCCGATCTCGTACGGGCACTCCGTAGTCGGTACGGCACTTCGGCCATCCTCGTGATCGGTGGGAACGTCCATCCAACACTCGATGCGACATCGGGACTGTCGCTGCTCGCCCCATTCGGCCGGCAAGTAAGGGACATGCGTGGCTGGGGCCGTGGTGTTTGGCGGATCGGGGCAGGGACGGTGGAGGACAGCCACGGCAGTCGGCGCGTCGTGCTTGTCGATACGGGCAAGCCGTCTCCTGGCGAATCGCGATCCGATGCACCTTAGGGCGTCCGCTGCCAGGCCTCAGCATCAACTCCACTCACCACACGTCATCGATCATGATCCCGCGTCGCCGCCCCGGCCACGAGCAGCGTGAGCCACACCGCGAGAGACAGCACAGCGATCCCTATCAGCGGCCAGAGCATGCCTTGCTTGAAGCTGTACACGAGCATGGAGGGGTCGGTGATAAGGACTACCGCCGCCAGCAGCAACAAGGCCCCGACAGCGATCAAGCCGCAGAGCCACTGCACGAGATAGCGCGCTACTGCCCGTGCTCCAGCCTGATCTTCGCGATTCAACAGAGCTCCTCTTGATGTGGATCCTGCTCATATCTCACGTCTTCCGGGCTTGGTTCTCAGAGGGCCGTGACGCCCGGCCGTTGCCTACCTCTTCATTCCTCCGCCCCGGCGTAGGTGTCCGGGCCGATGGCGACAAGCACGCCGGCGACCAGTCCGACGAGGCATACGACGAAAGCGAGCATTCCAAGTCCCGCCCAGAGGATGAAGGGGAACGGTACGACGATCGCTGTGAGTATCAGGGCGGCGATGCGGCGCATCCTGTCGTGGGTCACGAGCAGCAGCGGACTGCCTGGATGACGCCACGCGAATGCCTGAGCGGCAGCCGCGATTGCGCTGATCATCACGGCGTACGGAAGCGATGGTCGAGGAAACAGCGCGCCTATACCGACGGTGCCCAACTGGGTGAGCCCAACGATGAGGGAAATAGGGCCAGCCACTGCGAAGAACCCGGCGATCAGGCGTATGAAACGTACAGGATCGGCTACCCGGACTCCACGGCCGTACGTCTCCATGTATCGCACGGCGCGCCAGGCGATCCCGCGGTAATCGGTGGCCACGGGAACCCCGAAGATCGTGGCGAACAGGCCCCACGCCAGGGCGTCCAGCTCACTCGGCGTCTGCGACTCTGCTGCTGCCCACACCAGTTCCACGCGTCCCCCTCACTCCTCGTCGACACTACCTCGGGTTGCCTAAGTTTCCCCAGGTCAAGGAGTGCCTGCGGGCGGCACGGGGCAGGAGCCAACCGCTGCGCAGCCTGCACTCGGCCTCGGTGGCGTCATGCACGGCGCCCTAAGAGTTGTACGCGCCAGGTGTATTGAGCGCCCTGCGCAGAGACGGCAGTTGAGCCGGCCGGACATTGCCTGGCCCTGGCATGGTCAGCGCCGCAGCACCCAGCAATACTGTCGGGGTTCGGACCGGACGCTGCTCGCGTTCCGCGTGGTCGAAGCGGAGCAGCACCATGGCATGGGTGGTAACAACCAACGCGTTCGTGGGATTGCTGGCGATCGCTTTGGGAATCGTCGCGCTTCGGACAGGGTGGACCGTACCCACGGCGCGCCGCCACGTGACCACGCCGAAATTCCACGGTCTTGGTGCCCTGCTCATGGGCGCCTCCCTCGTTCTGCACAGCCTCGTGTACGTCCTCGGCGATGTCCTGCCGATAGTTTCTTGGGAGGCTCGCTTCTTCGGTGGGAACGCTCTCCTGATTGCCGGCATGGTCCTGATTGTCCTCAGTTACCTGCTGCCACTCCGCCGAAGCCGGTCTCGCACCGATCCCTCACGTGCCTGAAGTGTGCCGCCGGATGCTGTCAAGACGCCGGCGTTGCCCGAGTCCCTGCGGGTTGGCCGCCACTGATGCCGCCCCCATGCATCGGGGTCTGGTGTGCCTGACGACGCAGGTGCGCTCCCCGCGGCCCGCGGTCTCCAGGGCCGCGAGCACACGACGGCCGCGCCGCAAACACCCGCGAAGGCCGTGGTGAAGTAGACGATCGGTATCAACGCGTCGAGCAGCGTCCGGGGCAGTGGCTCGTCTGTCGGCTCCACCGATTCGGACGGATCGAACACCATCCGGAGCCAATCCCCCGGTGCCGTGGACTCCTCGCAGCTCGCTGCAACTACGACATCGACCGGAGTGCCGTCGAGTAGAGCCACCGAACATTCGTATCTGATGTAGTTCCGCCCCGTGTGGTGGTACTCGCGAACATCCGTGACCTTCACCGTCCGTTCCTCACCTCGAGCGACGAGAACGGCTTCTGCTCCCGCGCTGGAGACCAACCAGGAGAGCCCAAGCCCCAGAGCGATCACCCCCAGCACCCATGCATGGCCGGCCTTAGCGGTGAACAGGCACAAGGCGAGTCCCAACGCCATCGCAGTAGCGACCCATGCGCCCAGCTCCCGCTGCCCGGACAACAGCCCCACAGCGCCCATCCCCGCAACGCCTCCCGCGCCGAGGAATCCTGCAGCCGCCCCTCTCAGCAGGAGCCGTCTCGAAGGTCTCCCTTCGAAATCCGCACGTCCCCACCACCGCTCAACAGACATCCCCACCCCCGGTATTCGCTCTCATCGGCCCCGCATGCCCTGCCCCTTGGGCAGCTGACCGTCCTGCGCCCGGGCACCTTACGCGAGGCGCCTCGCTCCGGAGGGCACTCTCCGTAGCGCCACCTCAGGAGGCAGCAGGCCTCTTTGGGAGCTCCTTTACTCACGTGATCACGTTTTCGTAGGGTGGCACCACATGATCAGTGTCGAGGGGGCGGGCCATGGCCTGGGACGAGTGGGAGCGGATCAAGTCCGAGGTGGCAGCGCGCCATGAGGGCGAGATGCAATTGAACGGCACGGGTGAGGGTCGTGGCGACGGATCGATGCTGCGCACCAATTCCCCAGGCAAGAAGGAAGCGGTCAGGTCTCTACGGGAGGACATACGGCCTGGCGCGCAGAAGGCCGGCACGCATGCCGATGAGTCAACCAACTCCGCCGAGCGTGAGTTCAAGGGGTGGGACACAGGATCAGGACTCAAGGACGCACATGAGAAGTGGGACCGGCAGCTGACGAACCTGAAGTCCCGGCTCGCGCAGGACCAAGAGGCTCTGGGCAGGACGAAGGGCGACTTCCAACAGATCGATGTTGGTGTGTACAGCTCACTCGCCCAGATCGACAGCAAGTCACAGGATGCGCGGCGCGACGTCTAGTTACTCACGGGGGAATCGATGCTGTCCTATCAGGACGTCATGACCGTCCGTCTTGAACCGCTCACTACAGCGGCAAAGGACTGGGACGAAGTAGCCGACGGGTTCGAGGAGTTGGAGACGCTCTATCGCCACAAGGTGGAGAGTGTGGCCAACGATGGTGTCTGGGTGGGGGTGAGCGCGGGGGCCGCGTCAGGGCGGTTCTCAGCCACTCGCGCGGAATTCGAGGCCGGGCAGACCGAGGCCCGGGCCCTGGCCTCCATCCTGCGCGATGCACACCAGCAGTTCACCACCCTGGTCAAGCACGTGCGGGATCTGACCAAGGACGCGAAGACCAAGGACTTCACAATCGATGCTGAAGGCCTGGCGCACTACAACTTCGACAAGCTGACCCCGTATCGCAATGATCCGGACTACGACAAGGCCGTCCAGGACGCTCGCAAGGCGGAAGAGGACTGGACACGTTCCATCAAGCAAGGCGTGCAGGCGGTGGACGACGCTGACCAAGGGGTGAAGCTGGCTCTGCACGACGCCGCCGGCATCAAGGGATTCTTCGAGGGCATGTTCGACCGCGCCCTGGGCCGCGGAGATGGATTCAATGCGAACGCTGAAGGCGACATCGAAGTTGTCGAGGCTCGAGAGGCCAACAAGTACGCGAACTTGATCCTTGCTGGTGAAGAGCTCGACAAGGGCGAGCTGGCCGAGTACGAGCGCCTGATGCGCGACAACGACGGCGACAAAGCCTTCAGCCAGACCATGCTGAACTCGCTCGGGCCCGAGAACACGCTCAAGCTGTCGAACAAGGTCAACGATCTCGCTTACTTCGACGACACCCAGGACAAGCGCGCCTACCTGAACATCAACGCGGGCTTGTCGAATTCCCTGGCCACCGCCACCCGCGTCCCTGAGTTCAAGGAAGCCGACGGCAAGCCCCTGCGCTACGGCACCCCCGCCTACCAGGAGGCGTTCAGTAACTGGAAGAAGACCCCGAACTCCGACTTCTATCTCAAGTGGCGCGAGGAGCTCAACGAGCTCGGCAACGACAAGTACGACCTCAAGGTCGCCGGCGAGAAGGTCGACGTCGGGCGTGGCCACGGTCAGGAGATCCGTGGCTACCAGAGCCTGGCGACGCTCATGCAGCAAGGCAGCGGTGACTTCTCACCGCAATTCGTCGCGGACGTGACCGACGACATGATCGCCATGGAGAAGAAGGACCCCGACATCTGGGACCTGCACGGCGAGTACAGCGGCAAGAACGACGGCTGGTTCGCCAACGACCCTGTCGACGCATCCCTCGGGGTCATGGCGCATAATCCGGACGGCGCAGCCGTCTACCTCGACCCCGCCACCGAGACGGGCAAGGAGCGGTACGAGTACCTGCTCGGAAGCGGGGACGGTTCCCGCGACTGGGACATCCGCGACACGACGTCGTTCATCAACGACAAGGCTGAGACCGCCGGCCCGGACGAGCAGGACAAGGACGAGCGCCGTGGCCTGGGCGACGCACTCACCGCAGCTGCCACCGGCGTGGACCCGACGGATCCGAATGCCCGGGCCACGGAGCACACCGCTGCGAACGACAGGATCTTCAAGCACTCCCTCGAGTTCCTGTCTGGGCAGGGCGACGACATGCCGTCCTCACTCCGCGATGACATGGCAAAGATCATGACCAGCCACGGTGAGGAGGTACACGCCACAATGAGCAACTCGGGCGACCCACTGCCACTGGATCGCGGCCAGGTCACGGAAATGACCAAACAAGTCTCCCGCAGCGAGAACTCCTACGGAATGCTCCACGAAGGCATGAACTACGCCATCCTCGAATCGTTCCGCGACGGGAGCCGGCAGCCGGAAGACACCCTGGACGCCGCCGGCTATACGGTCGGCTTCATGGAAGAGGCTCGTTACAACGCCCTCAAGGGGGACCAACACGACTACACCTGGGACAAGGCGTGGAGCTACCACGCATCGGGCGCCATGCTCAACTTCATTCCCGGAGTAGGTGACATCGCGCAACGCGGTGCGGACATGGTGACCACTGCATGGATCATGGACGAACAACAACGCCAGGCGGACGAGCTGACCGACAACAACAAGACCACCTATGAGGCCCGGAATGGGCAACTCAGGACACTGGCCAACGAATGGTATGCCGTGAATTCCGCGTGGGCGCAGGACGAGACCGGCTACTCCGCAGATGAGGGTATTTACCGCCGGATCGAGGCTGCTGCGAACGATGGCAACGATGCGACCGACGGAATCGAGGGCGATCAGTGAGAAAACACGCCGGGCGGCCGGCAGCTCTGGCAGTCCCCTTGTTGGCCTTGGCCACAGCGTGCAGCAACCCCATCGACGCTCCGAAAGCGATCTGCGGGACCCCCGTCGACCGTGATGCCCTGACGCCGCTCCTCCCCGAGGAGGGCGAAGTCACGCAGTCATCGAAGCAACTCACACTTGATGAGTACTGCGTTGTACGCGTAGACAAGAGCCGCGTTCTGCAAATCGAGATCCGCGAGCTGAACGAGCCGCTCCCCGCGGAGGACTGGATCCCGGACAAGGAGCTCGGGTACCTCAGTGGGAAAGTGACGCAACTCCCCTTCGCGCGACGCGCAATCGTGGGCGAGCAAGGCGCACTCGTCGAGACAGACTGCGGAAATCCGAGCAAATACTTGCTCTTCAGAGTCGACTACAGCCCTGTCGATGGACAGTCTGAAGCTACTTCCAAGAAGGTGAAGGGATTTATCCAGGACTACGTCACGGCCGCGAAAAAGCAAGTGGGGTGCACTGCGTGATGTCGTGGACGCCGGCGTAGCAGGAGGGAGGCGCAGCAGTGTGCCATTTAGATCACCGGCATTGGCCCGCCCCACGGGCTGCTGGTCCAGACCGCCCAGTCGGGTGGCTCCAAGTACCAAGTCACCACGGTCGACACGGACAAGACGTACTCCCTTCGTCTGACCCACCGCAAGAGAGTGCTCGCCGCCGGCGCCTCTGGAGGCCCCTCCTCCCGGGGCTATTGACCACCGCCCGGTGAGCCGCACCCCGCCACACCAAGAAGGGCCAGGCATGACCGCACTACGGACCAAGGTAGGTGCACTCGCACTCGCACTCGCCGCGGGCGGGGCGATCTGGGGTTTCGGCCCATGGCACGGCGACTCTGCCACCTCGGCGGCAGACACCTGCAATGGAGCGCTGGCCGTTCGGGAGGCGGAGGAGTTCTTCCAGGGCGCCGAGCTGGAGTTCCGCGGGAACACTGCGGAGTGGATGGGCCATGAGACGCAGCACTGCGCAGCATGGGCCGACGGCGACAGCTCCATCGGCAAGCAGCTCAAGCTGAACATCCGTCCAGCGTCCGCACACCGTGCCAGCGGCGCGGCCGAGGACAGTTCGGCGACACCGATCGGACACGGCTGGAACGGCTCGTTCTCCACGACTGGCCTGCAAACCCAGGCCGGCGTACTCATCGACTGTGCACCCATGGCGGGCAAGGGTCTACTCGTCCTGGCCGAGATAAGCCGGGAGGCCGAGGAGCTCACCGACTCTCAGGTGCTCCAAGTGGCCCGGCTCGCCACCGAATCCGCGCGCCTCGCCGCCGAGCGCCTGGGCTGTGAGGGGAAGCTCGGGCAACGGCCCGCCGCCGTGGACCGCACCCCTTGGCAGAACCGTCCCGCAGCACAGGCATCGGGAACCTGCCGTGACGTCGTCGACGTACAGGAGGCGGCTCGACTGAGGATCACCAGCGTGTCGGAGAAGCCCGCTGGGCGCGCGCTCACCGAAGCATGCACCCTGCCCCTGCCCGGCAAGAACCGGCATGTCCGCCTGTCCGCCTATTACGGGCCCTCCGCGCAGCAAGAGATGTACCTGGATGACCGCTACCCGGGCAGCGTGAACGGCGCGGTCATGCGGTCTCAGCACTGCGCAGGCGGGCTGGGGACCGCATATTTCAAGTTCGAGGAATTCCCGCGGCCGGACGCCGCGAAGAAGATACGCACCACCGTCGCCTCCGGGGATGCACGCCGGTTGCTGACGGCGTTCGCCGCCGCCTCCACCACTCGACACGGATGCCCGACGGATTGAGTAGCTCGGCAAAGGAGCAACCTGGCTGATTACTGGGTGAAGATCGAACTTGATGTCGTCGGCATCCATGTGGCGCGATTTCAGCAGCAGTGCCTGTCCCGACACCTCACGGAAGGCGCCCGCTTCACCGCCCTTGCGGAGGTGGGGGGAACACACTGATGTCGTGCCCCTTCAAAGGGACACGGTGCGCTGCGCTGACCCGTCAGCCGAACCGATGCGTGCCTCAAGGCCCGGGCCGGGCCGGTCTCGCGCAGCCGTGTTCTTCGGCGGACCGCTCGGCAAAGGCTTCGAGCGCGGCACGCTCGTATGCGGTGTCGGCCGAGGTCGGTTGGTCGTCACCGTGGCGGTGAAGCGTATAGAGGGCCGTTCTGTTGCTTCCGGTGCAGGTCGCGCTGGTCCAGTGGCCGTGCCCGTACAACTCCCCCTTCCTCACCTGAGTCCAGGGGCGACCGTCGAGGCTGTCGTTCCGCTGGAATTCGCGGTACGCGACGTCTTCGGCGTACGGGCCGTAGTGCGCTGTAAGGGTGTAGGCGTGCGGGTCGCGGCCGGCGCCGAGTTCGCATTCCTCGTAGGGCGCCGGTCCGGGCCGCTGCTCCCAGGCATGGGTGACTCTCTTCCCGTAGGAGGGAACGCCCGCGCAGCTGCCGGTGGCCTTCTCGAGCGGTACGCCCTCGTCCTCGTTCACAGGCAGGGGAACGTCAGTCAGCGGGCGGCATAGCTTCGCGTCGCAGTCCCATCTGGCGGCGGCAGCGGCGGCGGTACGAGTTGCCACCTGGGCGAAAGCAAGGCGACGGTCGGGGTTGTCGAGTGTCCTGTCGCCTTGGGACACCTGCGCCGTGACCAGCAGATCGCTGCGGCCCGTCACGCAGTCGAGCAGGACCGACGTGGTCGCCGAAGCGTCACGGTCATACGAGCCCGAACCTGTGAACACCGCGTTCCACCCCTGTCCCAGCGGCGCGGGAGGCAGATTTGCGCGTGTGGGCGGCGGATAGAGGCTCTCCGCGCGATCTTCGGGATCGAGAGCCGGCACAGCGCTGATCGTCACCGAGACGGAACTGTCGGCGACCTGAGACCCGGCGTTCTGCTCGCTCTCGCGGCTGAGGCCGCATTCCACCCGGAGCGATGCCTCCTTGCCGTCGAGCGTCCCCTCGACGACGTCGTTCCCGCCGACGAGCGCCCGGTCGCCGAGAAGGGCCCGCATGTCCTCGGCCGGCAGCGTCCCCGCACAGGCGTCCTCGATCAGACGGCCGGTCGACCAGCGGTCGTAACCGCCCCCGAACCAGAAGACGCCGCCGGCCAGGAGGACAAGCACGCCTGCCGCTGCTGCGAACTTGGCGGCGTGCCGCTTCAGCGCACCCATTCCTCGACCTCTCCCAGGATCTTCGTGTCCGCGCAGCCCGAACGCTGCGGCCAGGCCCGGTCATCGGCCAGGTAGCGGTCGAGGGTGGCGCGGGCATGCTGTGAGAACCGCGTGCGGTCGGACCGGCTCATCACGTGCTTCGTCTCGTCGCCGACGGCGGGAAATTGCGCGGTGAGCGTGATCCGGTGGTAGCTGCGCCCGCCGGCGCACTGCGACCTCGCCCACAGGGAGAGCGCCGTCCCCTTCTTCGTGACCGTCACACTGCCGTCCGGTCGCGTCGGTGACGGTTGCCGAGCTCCCGGGACGTCGTCAGTCTCGGCGAAGCGCTCGTAGGCACCGTCCGCGTAACTCCCCGACCAGCTCTGGACGATCGCGTCCACGACGGGCGCACCCTCGTACCCGGTGGAATATCCGACCATCTGCCCCCGGCAGACCCCCCGCCGGTCGTCGAAGCTGCGGTCGCTCGTCCACTCCCAGCCGTACTCGCTCGTCGGCCGGCCGTCGGCATCCGTGCTGTCGCCCTCCTCGAACTGCAGCACTTCCGGATCGAGCCAGGCACACAGTGCGGAGGGCTCATAAGCGGTGTGCGGGGCCGGCGCGGCCTTGGTCGTGATGCTTCCCGTGCCGCAGTTCTGCTTCTCGGTGACCCAGTTGGCCACGCGCACCGCGGTTCGGGCGGTGCGCAGACGGTCCGCGTGCGAGACGTCGTACTCGCTCTCGGCGTGCGCCGGCAGCGTCACCGCCACCTGGAGGTCCCTCGACGGCAGCACGCGCCCCTTCAGACCCTTGGGGCACTCGACCCGCAATGATGCGGTCACCTCACTGCCCTCGAGCCGGTCCCCGCCGACCGTTGAACCCTGCACGCCCCTCGGCAGCGGGAGTTCGAAGTCGTCTACCAGAGGTATATAAGGCGCCTCGTCGTCGGAGTCCTTCTCCCCGCTCTCCGATTTCTCGTCGCCCTGGCCGGCCATGAGGGCTTCAGCCCGGACCGTCACCGCGGCATCGGGGCCCCATCGACCGCCTCCCCAGGAAAGGCTGCAGTCGAGCAACGCCCGGCTCTCCTGCCCCGGGTCGAGCATCGTCCCGTATTCCTCGAGCACTCCAGCCGAGTCGTCGGGGAGGAACTCCCTCAGGTCCCGCTCGGGCAACAAACCGGCACAGGCGCGCTTCAACTGTGCACGATTCCGAGCCTGTTGATGTTGCTGATCATTCGAGTGCCATACGAGGACACCCGTGGCGAGCACGCAGGTCACGGCACCCCCTGCCCCGAAGATCCACCACTTGCGCCGACGCGTTGTAGGCACTGCACGCCCTCCCCCATGATCCAACCGTGACGCTATCAAGCCGCTCGAGCGCACCGCCGATCGCCTGGGGGAACCAGGACGGCCAGACACCAAGTGCTCGCTCACATAAGGCGCCTCGGCCAGGGGTCACCTGGCTGTAGACGCAGGCGCATGTGGCTCGGTGAGTTTGAATACCTGGGGTGAGGACGTCTGTTGAGCATTCGTGGGAACACGCGAATTTCGAAGGCAGACCTTAGAGACGGCTACTCATGCGAGACATGGGTGTTGAGCCGGTCCCAGACCAGCACGATCGGCGCCTTGAGGAGTAGGTGGGCGTCGTCGAGCAGCGCGATGAAGTCCTTCTCGCCCATGCTGCGACGCTTGCCCTTGCCCGCCGGATGGGAGATCAGCCGGTGACACAGTCGTGTGCGTGAGCCGGGCCGCATGGCGACCAGTCCGGCCACCGACAGCCGTCCCGAGCGGCGTCCGCTCACGGTGACGACCGGCGTCACGCCGCGCCGGCCCCAGGTGCGTCCTCGGGGCGGCTTGCGGGTGAACCCGGCTCCGTCCTCGAAGCAGATGTAGCCCCCGCAGGCCGCCCGGGCTCTTTTACCTCGGCCCAGGTCGCCTCCTTCCACACCTTCACGGCCTGCTCGTCTCGCTCGGCCACCCGCCGGGCGGGCACCTGCTGGGAGAAGCCGAGCCGGTGCATCAGCCTCGTGGCTCCGGAGACGCTGTAGGAGACGTGGAACTTCCTGCCGATCAGCGTGGCCACCCGAGCGGCGGTCCACACCTGGTCCTCCGCCCAGCCGTGCGCGACCGGGCCCTCATCGAGCTACGCGGCCAGCTTGGGCAGGCAGCGTGGCGACAAGCGGCACCGCGACCCGCTCGCGCCACGCGAGGCCAGGGCCTGCGCGCCCCCATCCCTGCCCTTGGCGAAAGGGCGAGCCATGGGGTGATCCCATGACGCCCCTGCGCACACAGATCATCGCCCGACTCGCGGGACCGCCCGAGGCCGCCGTTGGACCGCGGGCGGTCCCGAAGTACTCACGAGGTCACGGATAGAGGGTGTAGACCGTGCAGTCCGCACAGCCCTTGTGCTGGGAAGCTTGGTAGTTCCCAGTGGAATTCTTGATGGTGGCCTTCGTGGGACTGCTGATCCAGCTCTTCCACGTGCCATTCGTCTTGACTCGGACCCATGCGTACCCCGCACAGGAAGTGCCCGTCTTCTGGGTGTAGGCCAGCGTGCGGCTGCTGTAGGCCCAGTACTCGGTCACGACGCCGTTGCAGGTGCGCTTGATGGTTAGCTCCCCCGCCGACGCGGGTGCGGCGGCGAAGACCGTGGCGGCCAGCACAGCGGTAGTCAAGCCGGTCACGTACTTCAAACGGGTTCGAGTCATGGGGTCTCCAGGTGCCGCAGGACGGGTTACGACGCCACCCTGCAATTCGGACCTTGACGAAACCTTGCAGATAGCTGAATGCCCTGCGCACACCCCCAACTCCCGCGCACGTACCGGTCGGTTACTGACTTCGGCTCGTCAGGGTGATCTTTGCTGACGTTCCTGATGTCAGTGGAGTGTTGGCTGTACTCCGTGGTGTGTGAGGTATGCGGATGGGGGCGGGCTGACCGCTGCGGGACGTCAGCGCCGCGGGGCCGTACGAGCGCAGGCGGCCGAGTTGTTCGAGCAGAAGCGCGAGTGGCTGAGTGTGTTCCTGCTGCCCGCCTACTCGCCCGACCTGAACCCGGTCGAGTGGGTATGGGCACACGTCAAACGCAGTTTGGCCAACCTCGCCGTCGTCGCCCTCGACCGCCTGGAGGCACTCGTCCGCGACCGGCTCAAGCGCCTTCAGTACCGGCCCGGCACCCTCGACGGCTTCATCGCCGGAACCGGCCTCGCCCTCGACATCCCAACGTCACCCTGACAAGCCGAAGTCAGTACTGGGAATACTCAGGTTGACTCGGTTCCTGAACGCTTTACTCTCACCGGGAGTTGCTCAGCTCACTGGACACACGGTCTGGCGCTGTCCCACAACGGCGCGATGGGGGCGCGGACATGATCCGACGGGCGTGGCACAAGATCACCATGGCGCTTGCGGATAGGCCTCAAAGACCATCCAGGCGTTGACGCAGTCGCGTACATCTACCCCTGTGGGGACGACACGGGCAACTACCACTACAAGGCGTGGTTCCGCGCAGACGACGAGACGCTGTTGCTGCACGACAACTACGCGGACAACCGGAAATCCAATGCGCGCATCACCGTCAGGGATAGCAACGGGGAATGGAAGGATGATGACTGCTTCGAGAACGCGGGGAGTAAGACGGATCAGCTAGCTACCTGACGGCTTCGGAAACATCCCAGAAAGCTACGCCGTAGAGCTTCAACTCTCCATCGAGCTCTCCAAATGCGCACAGAAGATAAGCGGGATCTCGTAACGGGAGGGGTCGGCTGCTTGGCTTGAGCGTGGACCCCAATGCGTTCGACGCGCACCGGGAGGGGCAATCTTGCCTGCCCGGCTGACTCGTAGGGAGGAGCAGGACGTGGCGCGTGGCCGCAAACAGGTGGACACCATCGTGGTGGTGGTCGTCCTCGTACTCACGGTGGTCGCGTCCGTCGCAATCATCACCTGGCAGCGTGGACAGGAGCGTGAGCCACTTCGCGAGGGCTGCCGGTATGTGGGCAAATTCGTGAAGTGCGACGACCCCGGCCCAACTCCCGACGAGAGCGCAGGCTTCGAGCTGCCGCCCCATCCGACAGAGCCCGACCCCTATGGTCCGGACTCCGGTGGTGAATGAGCCGGCCGCCAGCGCAACAATCCGCTCGTCCCCAGCTGCGGGATCCGCGGATTCGTCCTGGAGGTCTATGCCGCCGGCCGGCCAGCTGCCATCGATCGTGAACATGCTGCCGGTGATGAACGACGCGCGGTCACTGGCGAGGAAGGCGACCAGGTCGGCGACTTCCTCGCTGATCCCAGTCGGCGCAGTGGGAATCGGCCTTCCGGGCAAGTGGCTGACCCGGATATCGACCGAACATGGAAGCCGCCCGACTGCTGGCCCTGAATCAGTGCCCACGCACCAGCTCCTGGTGCGTGGGAAAGCGCACGCCCGAACAAGCCCCTGTCAGTGCCGACTACTCCCCCGATCGACTGTGCTTCTGCCGCCGCTGCCTGCCCTAAGACGCTCACGGCGAGTTGACACTGCCGGTCTCAACGGACCCGCGCACCGCAGCGGCCCCGCAGCCGCACCGCCCGGACGATGACGCCAATGACCACCAGACCCACCCCCGCGCCGACTGCGGGCCAGGCAGAACCGCCGGAATCAATCTTGGCCGCTGCCTGGGGTCCCGGACCCGGCTGTGGGGCAGGCTGTTTGAGCGAGCCGACGGGTCTGACGCGTGACGCGGATTCGAAGCCCCAGTCCAGCAGCTCTCGCGCCTCCTCATAGACGGCGAAGCCGCCACCTGCCTGCGGATTCATCACCGTCACGACCAGCCTGCGACCGCCACGTTCGGCAGCGGCGACCAACGTGTGGCCCGCCTTGCTCGTATAGCCGTTCTTGATCCCGAGCAGACCTGGGTACCGGGCGACGCCGTCGGCTCCGGTCAGTAGTCGGTTCGTGCTGTAGATGTCGAACGACCAGCCGCCCAAGGGGAACTTCGCGGAAGCGGTGCGCGCATAGCGAGCGAACTCCGGACTCTTGAGACCGACCCGTCCGAAGACCGCGAGATCGTAGGCGGAGGAGACCTGGCCGGGGGCGTCGTAACCGTCGGGCGAGACGACGCGGGTGTCGCGCGCCCCCAGGGCACGGGCCTTGGCCTGCATCTGACGGGCGGTGTGCCGCCACCCGCCGTTCATCCTCGCCAGCACATGCACCGCGTCGTTGCCCGAGCTGAGGAACACGCCCCGCCACAGATCCGCGGCCCGGTACGCGTAGCCCGCCCTGACGCCGACGAGGCTGCTGCCGTCGCCGACGCCTGCGAGATCGGCTTCGGTCACCTTGTGACGTACGGAGCCGGGAAGATGCGGCAGCGCGGTCAGCGCGAACAGCGTCTTGATAGTGCTGGCCGGAGGCAGTTTGCGATGCGCTTCTTTGGCGGCGAGGACGTCACCGGTACGGGCATCGGCAACCAGCCACGACAGGGCCGACACCTCGTCCGGCAGCTCAGGGGCGCCGGGGCCCGTACGGACCTGGACCCCCTTGCGGTACAACACGGAGGGGTCGGACGACGCAGCCCGCGGAGGCTTCGGCTCACTCTGCGAAGCCACTGTCGCCGACGCCGGGCCGAACAGCAACGCGCCGGCGGCGCAGGCGATCACAGCGGCCAGGACGGAACGGACAGGTGAGCTGACGGACATTCAGTCAACTTAGGAAGCAGTCGACTTGGGGCGCCGCACGGCTGGCCGGGCGATGGGCGAGCGGCACCCGGATGCCGCACCTTGACGCAGCGAAAGGGTAGCCCCGGCGCACTCAGGTGAGTGCCACGTAAACCGTGTTGGTCGCCATGCCCCCTTGCAGTGGGTTGTCGAACTCCACGACGTGGGACTCCGCCTTCCGGAAAGCAGCCGTCAGCCGCGTGCTGAACTCGGCGTCCGGCGGATCGTTCGACCACAGGGCGAACACGCCGTCCGGACGGAGTTGGGCGGCGAGGGCGCGCAGCCCGGCGGGCTGGTAGAGCGCCGCATGCCGTGGGTGCAGTACGTGGCGTGGCGAATGGTCGACGTCCAGCAGGACGGCGTCGAAGCGGCGGCCGGGCTGCCCGGGATCAAGACCGTGCACCCCGGCAGCCAGCGCGAAGAAGTCCCCGTGCACCAGGCGGCAACGAGGATCGGACGCAAGTTCCGCGCCGAGCGGCACAAGCCCTTGCCGGTGCCACTCGATCACTTCGGCGAGGGCGTCGATGACGATCAGCGAGCGCACCCGCGGATTGTCCAACGCCGCCTGTGCGGTGTAGCCGAGTCCCAGTCCCCCCACGGCGACGTCGAGTTCGTCGCCTTGCAGGTGCTCCAGGCCGAGCCGGGTGAGGGCGATCTCGCCCTCGGTGAAGAGACTGGACATCAGGAACTCATCGCCGAGTTTGACCTCGTGGATGTCCCGGCCCGTCGCCGGGTCCCGTCGGCGGCGCAGACAGAGGTCGCCCATCGGGGTCGGGCGCCAGTCGAGCTCCTCGATGCGTTTGCTCATGACTCGGCCTTTCTCGGGCCCGGCGGGCCGGGGTGGCAGGTCCTGTCGGCCTGGATGCCGGCACCTGCAAGCCGGACATGTTCAGGCGTCGATGATCACGGGGATAACGAGCGGCCTGCGCCGGTGGGTACGGAAGGCCCAGTTCGCCACCGCGCGAGCGAGGAGCTGTTCGAGCTGGTGCGCGTCGCCGACGCCTTCCTCGGCCGCGGCGGCCAGGGTCTTCTCGATCACGGGGACGACCGGTTCGAAGGTGGTCTCGTCGTGGACGAAGCCGCGGGCCAGGAAGTCCGGCGGCTCGGTCAGCGCTCCGGTATCGGCGTCGACGAGCGCCACGACGGTGACCACGCCTTCCTCGGCGAGGGTACGACGGTCCTTGAGGGAGGCTTCGGTGGCGCCGCCGACCTCCATGCCGTCCACATAGACGTTGCCCGCGGGCACCTTGCCGGTGATGCGGGCCCGCCCGTCGATCAGGTCGACGACGACACCGTCCTCGGCGATCACCACATGGTCGGGGTCCACGCCGGTACGGATCGCCAGGTCGGCGTTGGCCCGCATGTGCTTCCACTCGCCGTGCACCGGCATGACGTTGCGCGGCTTGACGATGTTGTAGCAGTAGACGAGTTCGCCGGCGCTGGCGTGTCCGGAGACGTGCACCTTGGCGTTGCCCTTGTGGACGACGTTGGCGCCCCAGCGGGTCAGTCCGTTGATGACGCGGTAGATGGCGTTCTCGTTGCCGGGGATGAGGGAGCTGGCGAGCAGGATGGTGTCGCCCTTGCCGATGCGGATCTGGTGGTCGCGGTTCGCCATCCGGGACAGGGCGGCCATCGGCTCGCCCTGGGATCCGGTGCACACCAGCGTGATCTGCTCGTCGGGCAGCTTCTCCAGGTCCTTGGTGGCGACCACGAGGCCGGCTGGGACGTTCAGGTAGCCGAGCTCGCGGGCGATGCCCATGTTGCGGACCATCGAGCGGCCGACGAAGGCGACCTTGCGTCCGTAGGCGTGGGCGGCGTCGAGCACTTGTTGGATGCGGTGCACGTGACTGGCGAAGCTGGAGACGATGACCCGGCGCGGCGCGGTGCGCATCACGTGGTCGATGGCCGGGGTCAACTCGCGCTCGGAGGTGGTGAAGCCGGGGACTTCCGCGTTGGTGGAGTCGGTGAGGAAGAGGTCGACGCCCTCCTCACCGAGCCGGGCGAACGCGCGCAGGTCGGTGATCCGGTCGTCCAGCGGGAACTGGTCCATCTTGAAGTCGCCGGTGTGCAGCACCATCCCCGCGCCGGTGCGGATCGCGACCGCGAGACCGTCCGGGATGGAGTGGTTGACGGCCACGAACTCACACTCGAACGGCCCGAATTCGCGCCGGTCACCTTCACGGACCCGTACGGTCTTCGGCCGGATGTGGTGCTCTTTGAGCTTGGCCTCCAGGAATGCCAGCGTGAGCTTGGAGCCGACGACGGGGATGTCGCGCCGCTCCCGCAGCAGGTAGGGCACTCCCCCGATGTGGTCTTCATGACCGTGGGTCAGCACCAGGGCCACGACGTCGTCCAGGCGGTCACGGATCGAGGTGAAGTCCGGGAGGATCACGTCGACTCCCGGCTGATGCTCCTCGGGGAACAGCACGCCACAGTCGACGATCAGCAGCTTGCCCGCGTACTCGAAGACGGTCATATTGCGGCCGATCTCGCCCAGGCCGCCCAGGGCGACGACCCGCAGCCCCCCTTCCGGCAGCGGCGGGGCGGGCTTCAGCTCGGGATGTGGATGACTCATATCTTGACGTTACCGGAGAGTGCGCCGCGTAGATCCACGACCTTCCGCACCCCTGTTCACCAGCGGCGGGCTCACGTGCCGGTAGGCCAAAGCCGGCCTCGGCCGACTCCCCGCAGGCGCGGCCCGGCGACCGCCACTGCATCCGGGCGATCGCGTGCTCTAGACCCTCCAGTCACTGTTCTCATCGAGCCGCCGCGTATCAGCGGGCGCGAAGGCGTCGAACTGGACCGCAGCGGACAGCCCCGTGCCGCCGCCGGCACCATCACCACCGCCGGCACCGAACGAACCCGATCCGACCAGACGCCCACTGTCCCCGAGATAGGGCACGTCAACTTCCAGACGCGAGGATTCAGGCACGCGGTCGATCGACCCAATGATCATCAACGGGTCGAACATCACCACGGCCCCAGCGATCAGCAGGAAGGCCAGCGGGCCGATCAGCATCGGGACGAGCATGCCGAAGGACGAGGTGCTTGCGCTGCCGTCGCCGACGCCTGAGTGCACGTGAACATTGACGGCTGCCATACCGGTGTAGTGCATGCCCGTCACCGCTACACCCATGATCAGGCTGGCACCCAGGCTCCAGAGCAGCCCCTTGACCTGAACCGCTGCCCACAGTGCGGCAGTGGCCGCCACAACAGCGATCACCAGAGAAAGGGCGACCGTGCCCGTGTCGTAACCGAGCGAGCCTCGCTGCACCGTCACTGCGGCCATGCCCATGTAGTGCATGCCCGCGACCCCGAGTCCGGTGATCGTTCCGCCGGTCAACAGCGCGGGCAGGGTCGCTCCCCGGTACCCGACGATGAACACTCCGATGCTGACGACCACGATCGCGACGGCGAGGCTGCCGAAGGTCAACGGCCAGTCGTAGTCGACGCGCGTCCCTCGCACGGTGAAGCCGATCATGGCGATGAAGTGCATTGTCCAGATACCAGAGCCAATGGCCCCGGCTCCCAGAGCAAGCCAGCCGGGACGCCACGTAGGCGCATCGAAGAGGGATCGTGTCGTGCACCGCAGCCCCAAGGCACTGCCGAAGCACGCCATGACGTACCCCACGACGGGTGTCACCCATCCATAGCTGAACCCGTCGATCGCCCCAGTCATTGAGTTCTCAAACCTTCCGCGTCCACCATGCGGGCAACTCGTCCACATCGTGCGTCATCTGTGACAGTCCTGTGCAGGCCGGGTGGCCGCGATGAGTATGACAGGTGAAGCTACTGGCCAGTCACAAGCCGACGGGGTAGGCCCTCGCACCTCCCGCACATCGCGGGTGGCGCGAGGACCGTGGGAACGCCGGCACCCTTGCAGTGGGCCGGACCCTTGTCGTCTACCCGCTAGAAGGTCAGCTTCCAGCCGTTGATCCGGCCGGTGTCCTGCGCCGCCACGTCCTGAACGCGCAGCATCCAAGCGCCATTGGCCGTCTCGGTGGAGGCGTTGACGGTGTAGGTCGCCACCACGTTGTCCGCGGAGTCGTTGGAAGAGGAGTTCTTCAGGCGGTATGCCGTGCCGTCCGGTGCGACCAGATCGACCACCAGGTCGCCTCGCCAGGTGTGCGTGATGTCCACGCCCACCTTGAGGGTGGCGGGCGCGTTGCCCGTACGGCCGCTGACGGTGATGGTGGAGGTGACGGCCGCCGCGTTGTCGGGGATTGCGACGTCGGTGGTGTTCTCGTAGACGTCGCCCGGCGGGATCGCGGGCTCGGTGCCCAGCGTCCACACCGCGTGCGCGATCGCGTCGCTGTTACGGTCCAGGGCCGTGTCGTTGATGTTCGCCGTACCGTCGCAGGACGAGTGGTAGCAGCGATCGAAGGCCTGCCCGGCGGTGCCGCCCCACTTCTGGGCCTGCGCGCTGGTCTTGGTACGGCTCGCACCGGTGAACAGGCCGCCGACGGGGATGCCGACGTTCTTGAACGCGGCGTGGTCGGAGCGGCCGTCGCCCTCGGTCTCGATCTCGGTCGGGACGCCCAGGCCCGTGAAGTAGTCCTTGAAGGTCTTCTCGATGGCGGGGTCGTCGTCGTAGACGAAGTAGCCCGGGTTGGGCGAGCCGATCATGTCGAAGTTCAGGTAGCCGCTGACCTTCGAACGCTCCGCGGTCGGCAGGTTGTTGACGTAGTGCTTGGATCCGAGCAGACCCAGTTCCTCGGCGCCCCACCAGGCGAACCGCAGATGTTTGGTGGGCTGGAGCTGCGCTCGTGAGACGGCGAGCGCGGTCTCCAGGACGGCCGCCGAGCCGGAGCCGTTGTCGTTGATGCCGGGCCCGGAGCTGACGCCGTCGAGATGGGCGCCGGCCATCAGGACGGCGTTCGCGTCGCCGCCCGGCCAGTCGGCGATCAGGTTGTAGCCGGTGGCTCCGCTGGCGGTGAACTGCTGCACGGAGGTGGTGAATCCGGCCGCGTCCAGCTTGGCCTTCACATAGTCGAGGGAGGCCTTGTATCCGGGGCGGCCGTGGGCGCGGTTGCCGCCGTTGGCGGCGGCTATGGAACCGAACTGGGTCAGATGCGCCTTGACGTTGGCGAGCGGTATGTCGGGGGCTGCGATCACAGTCGGCGCGGGGGCCGCGACCGCCGCCGGAGCGGTGGAGGCGAGCAGGCCGCCGAGTGCGAGGACCGCACAGGCCACCAGGCGTCTGACGCCGGGCGCGCGGTCGGGAACGGAGAGTCTCATGTGGGGGCTCCGATTCGAATTCCGTACAGGACAGGGACGGAAACGTACGAGACGCCCTGCGGCCACCGGGGCCGCAGGGCGTTGGAGCTGTGCGTGATGCGTGCCCGCATCGTCGTGCCCTGTGTGACAGACCGTCAAGAGCGAGAATCGGACGGGTTGTTCCGCATTCCGTACACGCGGTGATCTTCGACCAGCGTCAGGCCGGCTCCCCGACCCTCGGCAAGGCGCGCCCAACCCCCATGGCTCTCAGCCCAGTTGCGGTGCCGTACGCGAAGGGAGAGTTCAGCGCGTCGAAGGTGACGCGGGACAGTGGGTGTCCTGCTCGGGCATCCGGCCGGTGGTCAGGTAGTCGGTGACGGCGTCGTTTCCGCATTTGTTCGCGCCGAAGAGATAGGCCCCGTGCCCGCCTTGGTCGACGGTCACCATCCGGGCCCGGTCACCGAGCGCCTCCCGCATCCGTTTCGCCCCGGCCAGCGGGGTCGCCGGATCGCGGAGGTTCTGCAGCAGCAGCACCCGCGCGGCGGGACCGTCACTGCTGATCTTCACCCTGTCCTCGGCCGGCTTCGCCTGCCAATACGCGCAGGGTCTGATGTTGGCGGCGTACGGGCCGTACATCGGATAGCGGACGCGGTCCTCGTCGACGTTGTCCTGATAGGTCTTCACATCCTGCGGCCACCGGTTGTCGGCGCAGATCACCGCCAGGTACGACCCGGCGAAGTTGCTGCCGGATCCGCCGTCGGCGGCTTGGCCGGGATCCTTGAGCCGCTGTCCGGTGTCGAGTTTGTGCCAGATCTCGGCGAGCGGCGCGAAGGTGGCGTCGTTACGCAACAGGGCGGCGGTGATCCCGCGGAAGGTAGCCCCGTCGTAGCCCTGTTCCGGTTTCGTGTCCAGCCGCCGGGCCAGCTGGAAGTACTTCTCCCGCACCGCGGCCGGTGTGCCGCCGATGCGGTACCTGCGCGGATCGGCCGCCGCGAAGGCGCCGAAGTCCGGGAAGCGCTCCTCGAAACCCTCGCCCTGGCCGCGTAGTGCCTCGATGTCATAGCCCTCGGGCGGGAGGCTGCTGTCGAGGACGAACCGGTCGCTGCGGTGAGGGAAGAGCGTCGCGTAGACCGCGCCGAGGTAGGTGCCGTAGGACACCCCGAAGTAGGAGATCGCCGGTTCACCGAGTGCCTCGCGGATCCGGTCCATGTCGCGTGCCGTGTTCGCGGTCGTCATGAACGGCAGCAGATCGGCCGTCTTCGAAGCGGCGCACAACTCGGCGAGTTGCTCTGCGGTGTCGGCCTGCTTCGCCACATCCGCATCGTTGTACGGGGTGCGCGGATTCGATGCCTGCGAGACCTGCTGCGGTGCGAACCCACAGGTCACGGGTGCGCTGCGGCCGACTCCCCTGGGGTCGAACCCGATCACTTCATAGGTTTCGCGCACTTCCAGCGGCAACGGAGTCGCCGCAGGAAGCGGGCTGTTGAGCCCAGCCAATCCCGGGCCACCCGGATTCATGAGCAGCACGCCACGGCGCTTGGCCCGATCCTTCCCGGACCCGACCGGCCGGGAAAGCGCGATCTTGATCTGCCGGCCGTCGGGGGCGCCGTAGTCCAGCGGGACCTCAAGGGATGAGCACTCCAAGGTTCCCTTGCCAGGGCCCGGGCATTCCGCCCACCGCAAGGTTGACTGCCGTGCGGCATCCGTACGCGTCAGCAACTGTGCTGCGCCGGTCGTGGACGCCTGCCGTCCGGCATCGGCGGGCGCGATCAGTGCCGTTCCCATGGCCGCGACCACCAGAGCGCCGGCGACGAGGGTCACGGTCTGGACGACCTTGCGCATACGGACGCTCCAATATCGCGGGCTCTCGCCCACTCTTGCCGAGCCGCGCGTCCCTCAGCGACCGGGCCTCGACCGATGGAGTGGCCGCCCGGACTCCGGGGCGCCGCGGAACGGAGTGACCGTAGGAGGAGGTCTGCTGGGGAAAGCTTCGACTTTGGTCGCAGTTCCCAAAACCATCGGCGGATGCGCACCCCGGGCGAGGTGCATAGCGTCGCTTGCATGTCACGATCTCTCCGGCAGTCCGCTGTGCCCTCGCGTTCTCTACGGATCGCGGCGCTGCTGGCCGCCGCCGCGCTGACCTTGACCGGGTGCGTCAGCGGAAGCACCGCGGCATCGAAGAAACCCGAGCCGTCCGCGTCGGCGCCTGCCCCTGACCCGATCGACTGGACTGCGTGCGGACCACGCCTGGACTGCGCCACCGTCAAGGTGCCGCTCGAGTACACCGCGCCCGACGGCGAGCAGATCGCGCTCGCCGTCACCCGCCACCGCGCCACCGACGCTCAACGGCGCATCGGCAGCCTGTTCATCAACCCGGGCGGTCCGGGGGTGTCGGCCACCGAGACCGTCGCGTCCATCGACCCCAAGGGCGCCACCAGCCCGTACTCCCCCGAGGTGGTGTCCCGCTTCGATGTCATCGGCATGGACCCGCGCGGAGTCGGGAAGTCGGGCGCCGTGCGCTGCCTCACCGACGAGCAGCGCGCCCAGGCGGCGGCCGACAACCTCGACCCGGCCATCCCCGGCGGGAAGCCGTTGACACGGCTGCTCGCCGACGCCGACATCTTCACCAAGGGCTGCCTTGCGCACCAGAGCCCCGAATTCCTCGCGAGCCTGTCCACCGACAACGTCGCCCGCGACCTCGACCAGGTCCGTGCGGCGCTCGGCGAAGAGCAGATCACCTTTTACGGAGCCTCCTACGGCACCGTGGTCGGCCCCATGTACGCCACGATGTTCCCGGGCCGCGTCCGCCAGATGGTGATCGATGCCCCCGTCGACACCAGTCTGTGGATCAACGAACCGCTCCGCCTCCTCGACGACGTCGCCCGGTCCAACGAGGAGAACCTCGACGCCTGGTTCGAAACCTGTCGCGCCGAGGGCGTGAAGGCCTGCCCGTTCGGGGACGGAGACCCGCAGTCCGCGTTCGACGCCCTGATCGCGCGGCTCGAGGCGAAGCCGCTGCACGTCCCGCCCGCCGAGGGCCTCACTCCCGGCGGCACACTCGACGGCGCCGTGGCGCTCGAGGC
>NZ_JBEPEW010000061.1:0-45509 GCF_040300965.1 Streptomyces mesophilus
CGGTCGCGGTGCCGGTCGGTGCGTACGCGGTCGGACCTGGCTCGGGCGACGATGCCCCGGCCGCGGAGGGGCCCTCCCCCACGAAGGTCGCCGCGCCCCCCGCGCGCACCACGCCGGAGCCGACTCCGCCCGGTCCGCAACCACCGGCCTCACCTGGCCAGTTGGTCGACGGGATCACCTTCGAGGAGGCGGCGGACGGCCTTGAGAAGTGTCTGGGCCGCTCCGCGGAGGAGGAGCGTGCGCGCCCCGAGGACTCCATGGCCACCGATCTGGGCGCGCCGGAGGACTACCGCATCCTGCTCGCGCACCGGAAGACCGGTGACGACAATGCACCCGACGACGGCATCTGGGTGGTCGCCACGACGGAGAAGCCCGTGCCCCGGCCCAATCGCGTCATCTGCGGGATAAAGGGCGGCGAGGTGACCGCCATCAACAGCGGCGCGGGCCCTCTGCTTCCCGAGGAAGGCCCCGTCTACTCGGATCTGAACGGCGGCAAGCTCTACAAGCAGAACATCTTCACCAGCGACGGCTGGCGACTGCCTTTCCGCTGGGGAAACATCGGCCAGGTCACGTCCGAGGTCGACCGTGTCACGGTGACGTACGGCGGCGAAACCGTCGAAGCGGCCGTGGACCACGGCTGGTTCGCGGCGACGGGCGTCGTCGAGGAGCAGCCGACGACGGCTCCGCGCATCAAGGGGTATGACGCGAAGGGGAAGCAGATATACGACTCGGACCAGGACAAGAACTACGAGCCGGGCCTGCCCAAGGGCTGACAGGACTGGCGACGCGAGGCTGCCCTCAGCGTTTCTTGATGGCGGTCAGCTTGCCCCAGACGATCAGCCGGTACTTGGAGGTGTACTCCGGGGTGCAGGTGGTCAGCGTGATGTAGAGACCGGGCTCGCTGTAGCCGTACGAGGGCTTCACGATGCTGCGCGGCACCTTCGCGATCACCCCGCTGTCGCGCGCGCTGGTCTGCGGCAGCGTGCGGTCCACGGTGTACGTGAAGGTCGCGGCCTTGGTGTCCACGGTGAGGCGGTCCCCCTTGCCGAGCCGGTTGATGTAACGGAACGGCTCGCCATGGGTGTTGCGGTGCCCGGCCAGCGCGAAGTTCCCGGCGCCGCCGGGCTGCGCGCTGCCGGGGTAGTGGCCCACGTATCCCTTGTTGAGCACTCCCTGCTTGCTCACGCCCTGGGCGACGGGGACGCGTACGCCGAGCTTGGGGATGGAGAGCACGGCGTAGGCCTGCTCGTAGTCGGGGGTGCGGGGGGCGGCGGGTTTCCGCTCGGTCGTGGGCCGGTGGTTGCCCTCGTCGGGCGGAGGCTCGGCCAGCTCACCGAGGTCCTCGGGCGCCGCGGCCTGCTCGTCCGCGTCACCGTCGCCCGCCTCTGCCGCCTCGCCGCTCTCCCATTCCCTCTCCAGCGCCTCGACCTTCCGCTCGGCCCCCTCCCTGGCCTGCCGGTTGGTCCACCACAGCTGATGCACGACGAGCAGCAGCAGCACGACTCCCACGGTCACGGTGACCTCGGCGCCGGTCCACAGCCCTCGCAGCCAGGGGGCATTCCGCCGCATCCGAGGGGACTGCCGGCTCCCGCGGCCGCCCTGCACGACCACCGGAATCCGCTCCCGACTCCGCACCCGCACGGCGCCTCCCCTCCTCGCAGGGCTGCAGGGTAGGTCGGAAGCGGACAAGTGACCAGGCCGGTGCGGAGGTTGGGACGGACCACCGGACCGGCGCGGGAGCATGCGGCGAGACGGCCATGGACGCGGGCACGGACCGAACGTCGTACCGATGGGTCCTGCCGAAAGAGCCGGCCCGGGCAGTACGGTGAACCCCATGCGCCCCGACACGCCTGCCGATTCCACGGATCACACCGCCGAAGCCGAGCGTCTGCTGCGCACCGCGGCGCAGTACCCCGAGGACGCCGAGCACCTGCTGCTGCACGCCGCCGCCCATCTGGAGCTGGCCGGCGACCGCCCCCAGGCCACGACGCTCTACGACCGGCTCCTGGCCGGTGAGCTGGAGGATGCGTCCCTGGTCCGCGCCCTGAAGGCCGCCAACCTCTGGGAGTACGGCCACGAGGCCGAGGCCCGGGCCATCATCGAGGGCCTCCGCACCACGGCCCCTCGCTCCCCCGAAGCATGGGTCATCGCCGCGGAATCCCTGGAATCCCACGACGAACTGACCACAGCGCAGGAGGTCTTCACCGAGGGGGTGGAGCTCCTGACCGTCCAGGGCGAGGAAGTCCCCTACGACTGCCGCCCGCTGCTCCTGGGCCGCCACCGCGTCCGCCGCCTGCTCGCCCTCCCCCACGACGTCTGGGACGTCCTCGCGGACGACGCCCACTCGTCCTCGTCCCCCATCTCCCTGGACGAACTCCACGACCCGAAGCGCACCTGGGCACTCGGCTCATCGGACCCGGAGGAACTGAGCGCGGAAATCGCCCGCCTCCGCGCAGAACTCGGCACATTCCGCGCGGCCCTGTCCCGCCCGTTCCCAGTGGCAGTCCTCCACTGGCCGGCGTCGGAACTCTCGGAACTCCTGGCGGCGTACCCCTCGTTGGCTGCGGAATACCCCTCGCACGAGGAACACCTGTCGACCATAGAGTCCTCCCTCCGGGAGCTGGCCGCCTCCGGCACGGAAAACCTCGGCATCGTGACAGCCACGGTCCCCTCCTACGAGGCCTTCGCCGCCTCAGAGGGCACCTCCCCTACGGACACCTCCTTGCTCCCCCAGTACGCGACGACCTTGGCAGCACGGGGGCGCGCGGTGGGGTGGCCGCCTCGGGGGGAGTGTTGGTGTGGGTCGGGGACGGCGTATAGCGATTGCCACGGAAGGCCTTAGTAGTTCCTTGTGTCAGGGATTGGCGAGAACGGGACCTCATGCTTGACCTACCAAGAAACGAACAGCTGCGCCGAAGCCTCATACACGACAAGTTCGGCGGAAATAGGCAGCAAGGAATCACCCCCGCCACCAAAGCCGATAACGAGCTGATGCTCTTCAGTAGCCTTAAAGGCTCACGCCTATACGGCTACATTGACGACTGGGGGCCGGACGGTCACTACCACTACACCGGCGAAGGACTCGTCGGCGATCAGGACATGACCGGCGGAAATCGCAACATCCTGAACCACAGACTCGATGGTCGCCCCATCCATGTCTTCCGCCCGGTCAGCCCCGGCGTCGTGCAACATTTGGGCCAGTTCACACTCGCCGAGGAGAAGCCCTGGTACAGGGCAGATCGCCCGGACAGAAACGGCGACATGCGTAGCGTCATCACGTTCCGCCTCAGGCCGGTGATCGAAGCAGGTACGCCGCTGGCACCAGCCGGACCACCACATCACGTCGAAACGACAGTTGAAGATGTTGAGGTCGAGCAGCGAAACGTTTCGACAGCACGAGTCCGCGCACAAGGCGAGCGCGAGGCAGAGCGTCGCGAATCACTCCTTGTTGAGAAGTATCTGCACCACCTGCGACGACGCGGAATATCAGCTACCCGCAAGAAGATAACCCTCGCAGACGAGCGCACCGTCCTGCGTACCGATGTTTACGTGGCGCAAGAAAACTTCCTCATTGAAGCCAAGGGAACCGTCACGCGCGAGGCCATCAGAACCGCGATAGGGCAACTCTTCGACTATCAGCGCTACATTCACCCTCGCCCAACCCTTGGCCTGCTCTTGCCAGACCAACCACGCACGGACATGCTCGATCTCTGCGCAGCGCTCTCGATCACCGCTATTTGGGCCGACGGAGAATCGTTCCAAGAGCACAAGACTTCAACCTAAGCGTCGCGCTGGGGCGCCAAGGAAGAGCCGTCTAGCAATAGGTGCGGGCAATCCGCCCGGAGAAACTCACCTCGCCGGCAAGCCCCAGGTGAATCACCCACACGCCCGCACGCCACCCCTAAGCCGCCAACTCCGCCCGAGGATGCCCCGGTGCCAGGAAGACGACCACGTCGTTGTCCGCCTCCGGCAGGGGGCGCACCTCGTGCCAGCCCAGCCGCCGGTAGCTGGCCACAGCCGATGTGGCGCGGCGGGACATCGGGACCCACGCGCGGCCCGACGGTGCGTCCTTGACGAACTCCGACAGGAGCGAGCGGCCCACCCCCGCCGGCCGGGCGCGCTGGCGGACCGCCAGTTCGTCGAGTTCCAGGGCGCCGACCAGGAGTGAGCGCACACGGTCCGGGCCCAGCTGCGACGCGACCTTCGCGTACGTGCGTGTGTCGGGCAGAGACGTAGGGGTCAGCCAGGCGATGGCGAAGCCGTCGATGCCCTGGCCCGACTGGGCGAGTACGGCGCGGAAGCCGGGGCGGTCGGCTTCGTTGCACAGGCGGTAGTGGAAACGCTGGATCGATTCTTCGTTCTCGTTCCACGGCGGGGCCGAGAAGACCTCGGCGTACGCGTCGACCAGGTCTTCCACGAGGTCGAGGACGGTGGGTCCGTAACAGATCACCTGAACTGCTCCTTGCTCCGCTCCTTGGATCCCGGACTCGCTCCCGCGAGGTCTCGCTGATCCCGGTTGATCCACTGGGTGCCCCCGCATGCGGCGGAGGCGAGGACGAAGGTGACGGCCACTACAGAGCCGCGTACCTGCATGCGCTATGACCGAATGTAGGCGTTACGAGCCGGTATTGAGCGCCAAGTCCGCTAGAACACCCTCTGATGCAGAAGAGGTTGGTCGGCGAGGATCATCAACTTCCGTACCGTAAAGCCGAGATGAGCATGGAACATGTGCGTTCAGGGCCTCTGGGAGGGTGCTCCCTCGGCGCACTGGAATACCCCACAAATGGCCTCCGAGTACGGGCGTGTCGCGCCCGGCCACCGTTCCTACGGTACGAACACCGAGCCCTCCCCGTACGCCCCATCCCTGAACTGGTCGCCACTGAACTCCCGTACGAGAGGCGGGCATTGGGCGGGCTGCGGCGTCGAAGTATTGAGGACAGAAGCTGTCCTCATGCCTCTCTACCTTAGGAGTACGGAATCACCCACCGACGCCCCAGGGAGAAGTCATGATCCTCGTCACCGCCGCCACCGCCCCCGTAGGCCGCTCCGTGGTCGAGCAGTTGGCCGCCGACGGTGTCGCCGTCCGCGCCCTCACGCGCGACCCCGAGCGGGCCGGGCTGCCGCCGCAGGCCGAGGTCGTCGCGGGTGACCTCGGGGACGCGGGCAGCCTCAAGGCAGCCCTCGAGGGGGTCGACGCGGTGTTCCTGCTCGCCGCCTCGCCGGACTTCGACGCGGCCGGCTTCGCGGCGCTGGCCGAGGAGGCCGGCGTACGGCGGATCGTCTTCCAGTCGTCCGGCGCCGTCGTGGACGGCGAGGCCGAGCAGCCCGACCCCGTCGCCGCCTTCCACCACGCCATCGAGCAGGCGCTGCGCGGCTCGGCCGTCGGCTACACGTTCCTGCGCCTGGCCGTCGAGTCGTCCGGCTCGCTGGAGTGGTCCTTCGACCTGGCGGGCCAGCTGTCACGCGGCGACGTGGTCTCCGGACCGTACGCCGAGGCCCTCGAAACCCCCGTCCACCCGGCCGACTTCGCCGCCGTCATCATCGCCGCGCTCACGGACGACGGCGCGCATGCCAACCGCGTGTACCCCGTCACCGGACCGCATCGGCTGAGCCTGCGCGAGCAGGTGCGGCTCCTGGGCGAGGCCCTGAACAGGCCTTTGCGGTACGAGGAGTTGGCGCCGGAGGCGGCCCGTGCGGCGATCAGCCCGTACGCTCCGGCCGACCTGCTCCTGGGCACCTGGGAGCGCCACACCAAGAGCCCGGCGCCCGTCGCCGACACCCTCCAGCGCCTCACGGGCACGGACGGCCGCAGTGCGCAGGACTGGGCGGCCCACACGGCCCGCCGGCTCACCCACTGAAGGCCCACCGGCTCACTCACTGAGGGCGCGCACCAGCTCACCCACTGAGGCCCACCGACTCACCCACCGAAGGCCCACCGTCGACCGCCCGGCAGCCCCGCCGGCGACCACCCACACCCGGTGGTCGCCGGCGCCCCCGCGGCCGACGTCCCGGTCGCCGCCGACAGCGGCGCCGCGATGTCCTCGAGCGACCGCCGTTCGGCCCGTACCGCGAACACCGCCGCGACCAGACCCGCCGCCATCATCAGCCCGGCCCCGATCTGGAACGCGAGCACCGTGTCCGCGACCACGCCCGACTCCGTGAGCTTGGCGAACAGGAGCGGGCCGCTGATGCCGCCGGCCGCGGTGCCGACCGCGTAGAAGAAGGCGATCGCCATCGCGCGGGTCTCCATCGGGAAGATCTCGGAGACGGTGAGATACGCGCTGCTCGCGCCGGCCGAGGCGAAGAAGAGGACCACCGACCAGCAGGCGGTCAACGACGTCGCGGTCAGCGAACCCCGGTCGAAGAGATACGCCGTGCCGAACAGCAGCAGGCCGGACAGGACATACGTGGACGTGATCATGACCTTGCGGCCGATCGTGTCGAAGAGCCGGCCGAGCAGCAGCGGGCCCAGGAAGTTGCCGGCCGCGATCACCGCGAAGTAGTAGCCGGTGCTGCCGGTGGGCACGTCGAAGAACTTGGTCAGGATCGCGCCGAAGCCGAAGGTGATCGCGTTGTAGAGGAAGGCCTGACCGATGAAGAGGGAGAGGCCGAGGACCGTGCGCTTCGGGTAGGCGGTGAAGACGGTGCGGGCCACGGTCAGGAAGCCGATCGACTTGCGCTGCCGGATGGTCATCTCCGAGGCGGGCGGCGGCAGTTCGATGCCCTTCTCGGCCCGTACGCGGTCCTCGATCGAGCCGACGAGATCCTCCGCCTCCTGGCCCCTGCCGTGGATGAACATCCAGCGTGGGGATTCGGGCACATTGCGCCGTACGAGAAGGATCACCAGGCCCAGGACCACACCGAGCGCGAAGGTCAGCCGCCAGCCGACGTCCATGGCGAAGAGCGAGGTGTCCAGGGCGACGATCGAAAGCAGCGAACCGCCGATCGCGCCCAGCCAGAAGCTGCCGTTGATGATCAGATCGACCCGGCCCCGGTAGAGGGACGGGATGAGTTCGTCGATGGCCGAGTTGATCGCCGCGTATTCGCCGCCGATGCCGAAGCCGGTGAGGAAGCGGAAGACGAAGAACCACCAGGAGCTGAAGGAGACCGCGGTCAGGGCCGTCGCCGCCAAGTAGACGGCGAGCGTGATGATGAAGAGCTTCTTGCGGCCGAAACGGTCGGTCAGCCACCCGAAGAAGAGGGCTCCGCTGCACGCTCCGGCCACATAGAGCGCGGCCGCGATGCCGGTGACCTGCGCGGACGAGATCGGCAGACCACTGCCCTCCTCCGAGAGGCGGCCCGCGATATTGCCGACGATGGTGACTTCGAGGCCGTCGAGGATCCATACAGTGCCGAGTCCGATCACCACCATCCAATGCCAGCGCGACCAGGGCAGCCGGTCGAGTCGGGCGGGCACGGACGTGGTGACCGTGCCGCTGGGGGCGGCGGATCCGGTGGACATACGGCACCTCCTGGAGACGGTGCCGTCCGAGTCCCCCCGGCCTGCGGGTTTACGCCCCCGAGCGGATGCGCCAGCCCGCACGCCTACGCCCCCAACGCATGCGCCAGCGTGTAGATCAGCAGCCCCACCAACGACCCCACCACCGTGCCGTTGATCCGGATGAACTGCAGGTCGCGGCCGATGTGCGCCTCGATCTTCTGCGTCGTCTGCCCGGCGTCCCAGCCCGCCACGGTGTCCGTGATCAGTGAGGTGATCTCGCGGCGGTACGTGTTGACCACATGCACCGCGACATCCTCGACCCAGCCCTCGACCTTGTTCTGCAGCCGGCCGTCGGAGGACAGCCGTGCGCCCAGCGAGAGCAGTCCGGCACGTACCCGAAGCCGCAGTTCGCTGCGCTCGTCCTCCGCCGCCGCCACGATCATCTGGCGTACGGAGGACCAGGCCGAGGCGATGATGTCCTGCACCTCGCCGCGGCCGAGCACCTCGGACTTGAGGCGCTCCACGCGCATCCGCGTATCCGTGTCGGACTGCAGGTCGGCCGCGAAGTCCGTGAGGAAGCGGTCGATGGCGCCGCGCGCCGGATGCTCGGGCATATCGCGCATCTCGGTGACGAAGCGCAGCAGCTCCTTGTAGACCCGCTCGCCGACCCGCTTGTCCACGAAGCGGGGCGTCCAGCCCGGCGCACCGCCCTGGACCGCGTCCATCACTTGGTCGCTGTGCAGGATCAGCCAGTCATGCGCCCGTACGCAGACCAGGTCGACGACCTTGCGATGGCCGCCGTCCGCCACGATCTTGTCCAGGGTCTTGCCGATCCCGGGCGCGATCTCGGCGGCGTCCGCGCGCCGCGTGATGGCCTCGCCGACCACGGCCTGGACATCGGAGTCGCGCAGGACGGTGAGGGCGCCACGCAGGGCCGTGGAGAGTTCGGCCGTGACACGGTCCGCGTTGGCGGGTTCGGCGAGCCAGTCGCCGAGCCGGGCGCCGATGTTCACGGCGCGCAGACGGCGGCGTACGACATCCTCGGAGAGGAAGTTCTCGCCGACGAACTCGCCGAGCGACGCGCCCAGTTGGTCCTTCTTCGTGGGGATGATCGCGGTGTGCGGAATGGGCAGGCCGAGGGGGTGCCGGAACAGGGCCGTGACCGCGAACCAGTCCGCCATCGCGCCCACCATGCCCGCCTCCGCGGCGGCCGCGACATAGCCGGTCCAGGGCCCGAACCCGGAGTTCTGCGCCCACTTGGCCAGGACATAGACGATCGCGACGAAGACGAGCAGACCGGTCGCGGTGGCCTTCATACGGCGCACTCCGCGGCGGCGCTCCTCGTCGGCCGCATTGAATGAGAAGCCGGAACCCGGGGAATGCTGCCCGCGGGAAGGCGGTCCGGATTCCTCCGGATCTGGTCCGGTTTCTTCCGCATCCTTCACGTTCGTCTGCTCCATCCGCCCTACCGCTCCATCCGCCGGCCGGCCCCCGGGGTCACGCACCTATTGTCCCCGCCTGAACCGTTCTTCGAATTGTCCCTGTTTGCCCGTTCTTCGAATTGTCCCTGCTTGCCCGTTCCTCGAACGCATCACATCTGACCGACTCCTGGAACGCATCAGGAGTTCCCGGCGTCCTCCATGTCGACGCGGAACCCGGGGAATCTCAGGGATGCCCCCGACGTCGCGTACGGGAAGACGGCAGGGCACGACACGGGGGGTACCGTGCGCGACCTCGGGCCGCATACCGCAAAATGGGATTGTCCAACCGGAGCCTCGGGCTCCCCTGCCCGAGGAGCACACCGCGCATGACCAAGCGTCATGGTTATGCCCTTGTCGCCACGCTCGCAGCCGTGGTGGTGCTGATCTCCACCGTCATCTACCTCGCCTTCTCGGGCGGTGACAGCCGGGACACCACCATCAGCGCGGGCCCTTCGCCGCAAGGTTCCGCCGACCGCGCGGCCGCCGGCTCCTGGGTCGGTACGTGGTCCACGGCCCCGGCCGGCGCCGAACCGCGCACGGGCGCGGGCTTCGCGGGCCGCACCCTGCGCAATGTGGTGCACACCAGCGTCGGCGGCACGAGTGCCCGCATCACGCTCTCCAACCTCTTCGGCACCAGCCCTCTGACGATCAGCCACGCCTCGATCGCGCTGGCCTCCGCGCCGAGCAACCCGACCGCGCGGCCGGACAGCCTGCGCCGCCTCACGTTCGGCGGCCAGCGCCAAGCCGTGATCCCGGCGGGCGGCCAGATCGTCTCGGACTCGGTCCGGCTCGACGTACCGGCGGATGCGGACCTGCTGGTCAGCACGTACTCGCCGACGCCGTCCGGACCGGTCACCTACCACCCGCACGCACGCCAGATCTCGTACGTGGCGAATGGCGACCAGACCCAGAACCCGCGCGGCGACACGTACACCGAGCAGAGCCCGTACTGGCGCTATCTGACCGCCGTGGACGTGCTGACCCGCGAGGCGTCCGGCTCCGTGGTGGTCATCGGCGACTCGCTCACCGACGGCGTCACCTCCACGCTCGGCGCCAACGCCCGCTGGACCGACGTCCTCGCGGACCGGCTGCGCGAGGAGGCGGGCGCGCCCCGGCTCGGCGTGCTGAACGAGGGCATCAGCGGCAACCAGCTGATTCCCGGCGGGCAGTTCAAGGCCGCGGGCCCCAGCGGGGTGAGCCGCTTCGAGCGCGACGTCCTGTCCCGTACGGGTGTGAAGTCCGTGGTCGTCGTCCTGGGCGTCAACGACCTGCTGCGCAACCCCCGGTACGCCGACGCCGGCCGGCTCCTGGACGCGATGCGCGAACTCACCCGCCAGGCACACGCCCGCGGACTGCGGGTCACGGGCGCCACGTTGATGCCCTTCAACGGCCACCGCGGCTACCGTCCGCACCTGGACCAGCTGCGCCGCACGATCAACGCGGAGATCCGCAGCGGCCGCGTCTTCGACTCGGTCGTCGACTTCGACCGCGCGCTGCGCGATCCGTACGCACCGGACCGGCTGCGCGAGCCGTACGACTCGGGTGACCATCTGCACCCGAGCGACGCGGGATACCGGAAGATGGCGGAGGCCTTCAACCTTTCGCATCTGCGCGGTTCGGCCCCGGCGGAGCTCTGAGCCTGCCCGCTCCCTGCGCCTGGGCGGTCGTTAGTCTTCGCGGATGCGTACGTGGTGGAGGGGGCGGCGGCTTTACGTGATCGGGGCCGCGGTGGTGGTCGTGGCGGCCGGGGTGGTGGTGCCGGTCATGCTGGCCGAGTCCGAGAAGCCCTGCTGGTCGGCGCCGGAGTCGGTGACGCGGCTCGCCGACGATCCGGCGGCCGCGACCAGGGCGTTGGACCCGGGTGAGGATCTGTCCCGCCTCGATGCCGTGACGAAGATCCTCGCCCATGAGGAGCTGTGCGATCCCGCGGAACTCGGGTCGGTGATCGAGGCGGCGACAGTGTCCCGGCCCGGTGCCGCGCACACGCATGCGCAGGCACGAGCCGCGTATGCCGTGGCAGGTGTGTACGACGACCCCGAAGACGCCTACGACGCGGACTCGACGATGCCGTCCGGCCTGGAGCCCTTCGTGGCCCGCATGGCGGTGAACTACATCGTGGACGTCGGCCGCAAGGACTCCCTCATCGACAAGGCCACCGGACCGACCGAGCCGGGCAGGGACCTCGTCGCCGAGAAGTTCCCCCATCCCCAAGAGGCGCATGTCGCCTTCGCCTACCGGCGCTATGAGTCGTCCATCGAGGGACTCGTACAGAACGCGGCGCGTAACCCGGAGGCCTTCGCACTGCTCTACGACGCCGAACTGGCATCGCTCACGCACCACTTGGAACGCGTCGACCCGAAATCTCTGCTCATCACCGAGGACCTCGGCAAGAAGGGCAGGGGCGGCAAGCCCAGGAAGGTACTGGACTACGCCACCCGGTGGGCGGTCACATACACGGCCGAGCGGGTGGGCAGACTGCTCGGGCACCGCCTGTCCTATGCCCGTCATGGTGAGATCGCCGATCTCGGCGCATTCGACCGGGAAGTGCGCCGCCATCTGAAGGGCGAGTACAGAACGGCACCGGAACTGGTCCGCACCCGGCCCGTCATGGGCGACATCGCCCGCCGCCCGGCCGCCGCAGAGCTGTCAGATGACGTGTTCGACGGCCGTACGCGGCTGCTCGGCGTGCTCGACACCTGGATCGCGTCCCGTGCCGTACCCGAACGGACGGCCACCCAACTGCGCAACGTGGTGGCCGACGGCTATCTGCAAGCGCTGCGCTCCCTCTGATCAACCGGCCGGCATCGGGCGCACATCCGTGCAACCCCGCCGCTTCGCCTGGTCCTTGGCGAAGGTGAGCACCAGTTCGCGCAGTTCGCGGTCGGAGACCTCTGTGTCGTCGTCCGCCCAGCCATGGAAATTGACCAGCTCACCCTCGCAGCGGGCCATGACGGTATTGCTGTCACGGCGGCCGTCGAGTGCGGTGACCAGGCTGGTGCTCCAGTCCCCGAAGTACGCCTCCAGGCCGGCATTGACGGTCCGGTCCCTGTCGTCGTCGTACGGGGTCCGCTCCTCCCCAGGGGTTTGCAGGTACAGCTCGCAGTGGACCACCGGCGTGGTGTCACCACCCACCACCCGGACCCGGGTGCCCTTCGGCAGTTGCGCGGCGGCTGCGCCACAGGCCGAGTCCCGTACGTCGGGCACCTTCTTCGGCTTGGCATCCCTGCTCAGTACGTCATCGGGCACCTTCAACGGCTTGGCGCCACAGCCCAGTTGACCGGATGCGCGGTTCGCCCCCGTCACCGCGGCCTGCAGCAGCGCGACCGAGGGGTCGCCGGTCGTCCCGCCACGGGCCACGACCAGCATCGTGCGCGGGCGGCCCTTGTCGTCCCTGCCGAGCGCGGGACATTCCTGTCGGAGTACGGCGTGACCCGCCCCGTCGAAGAAGCCGGGCAGGCCATGGGGCAGCCCGGTCATCGCGTCCAGGCCCCGTTCGGCGCTGCGGAGCATTCCGGCATCCTGCTGATCGCGGCCGGTGTACGCATCGATGCCGACCAGCCGTTCGGTGCGACCGCTGTCCGTCTCGTACTCCAGTGAGCAGGAGTACGAGCCCAGCTCTTCGATCAGCTGCTCGTCCGTGCCGGCGAGCGGTCGCTCATCGGCGTTGAGCACATCGACGACGAGATCGGGGAAGACCCCGCCGCAGGCCTCCCGCGCCAGCCACCAGTCCTTGACGTGCGGCTTGGCGCAGTAGCCCACCAGCCCCGACACAGCCACGCCCACCAAGGCGAGCTTCACCCACCGTCGCACCCGCAACCCACCCCGTACCACCGAAGACCGATCCGGAGCGGACCCTACCGCGAGGCCGGCGGGGGCCGGACGAGAGCCCTGGCCCCCCAGCCCCTCAGCCCCTCAGTCCCGCAGCCCCTCAGTCCCCCAGCTCCTTGCGCTCGGCCCGCTTCTCCAGCTTCGCCCTGCGTCGCTCCTCCTTGAGGCGCTGCTTCTCCGCGCGGGTCACTTTGCGTTCGACACCGACCCCGCCCATGAGCGCGAAGCCCGTGAGCACCACCCGGGGCGCCCCGGGGTCGCCCGGCACGCCCTCCTCGCGGTGGTCGAAGCCGCCCATGATGCCGAAGCCGCGCACCACGACCTCGACGCCGGGCGGCACGATCACGCTCATCCCGCCCATGATCGCCACGCAGTTGACGACGATCTCGCGGTCCTCGAAGCGGGCCTCGCGCAGATCGATCTCGCCGCCGCCCCAGAACGCGAAGCAGTTGAAGCGGCGCGGCGCGGTCCACACGCCCTTGCGCTGGAAGCCGCCCATGATCGCCACACCGCCGCGCGAGGTGGCCTCGCCGCCGATGCGCGCGGGCCAGTCGGGGCTGCCGGCGGGCTGTGCGGGGGCGAACGGCATAGGTGCCGCGGCCGGTCCCGCGCCCGGTAGATCGCGGGTCAGGGGCTCCAAGTCCCCGTATGTACGCGCCTTGTAGACGGAATCGAGGCGCTCCTCGAACTCCTCCATGTCGAGGCGGCCCTCGGCCAGCGCGTCCCGCAGCACCTCGGCGACCCGCTCTCGGTCGGCGTCTGATGCCCTCAGCTCGGGCAGGTCGTCGGTCATATGAATCAGCCTAGCCGGGCGACCGCCGCGAGGGTCACCCCCACAGGGTGCAGCAAGGGACGCGCCCACTGGTCCCCTGCCGCGACGGTCACCCCAGCTCGGCCCGGTCCGCGTACATCTTCGCGATCACCGCTTCGATATCGGGCTCCCGTACGGAGAGATCCACCAGCGGATACGCGGAGGCGATCTCGGTGACCAGCGGAGCGGCGGACGCGGAGGCCGGGAACGCGAGCCACTGGCGGGGCCCTTCGACCCGCAGGACCCGCGCGCCGGGCACATCCAGCGGGGGCAGTTCGCGCTCCAGGTCCACCACCAGGGTGCGCTCGCTCTCGCCGATCTCGTGGAGTCCGGCGAGCGCCCCGTCGTACATCAGACGGCCATGGTCGATGACCATCACGCGCTTGCAGAGCTGCTCGATGTCCTGCAGATCGTGGGTGGTGAGCAGGACGGTCGTACCGGCGGAGGCGTTCAAGTCCCGCAGGAACTCACGGACTTTGGCCTTGCTGACGACGTCGAGGCCGATCGTCGGCTCGTCGAGATAGAGCACCTCCGGGTCGTGCAGGAGCGCCGCCGCGATATCGCCGCGCATCCGCTGGCCGAGGGAGAGCTGGCGTACGGGGACGGCCAACAGGTCGGCGAGGTCGAGGAGTTCGACGCAGCGGTCGAGATTGGCACGGAAGCGGGCGTCGGGAATGCGGTACATGCGGTGGGCCAGCTTGTACGAGTCGATCAGCGGCAGGTCCCACCACAGCGTGGTGCGCTGCCCGAAGACCACACCGATGCGGTGCGCGAGCCGGGTGCGTTCGCGGGAGGGGTCGATGCCCGCGACCCGTACGCGCCCGCCGCTCGGCGTGAGGATCCCGGTCAGCATCTTGATCGTGGTCGACTTGCCGGCGCCGTTCGGTCCGATGTAGCCGACCATCTCGCCGCGCGGCACGGTGAAACTGATGCCGTCGACCGCCCGCACCTCATGGCGTTCGCGCCGCAGGAACCCCTTCTTCTTGCGGACGTCGAACACCTTCCGTACGTCCTCGAGCTCGATGAAATCCATGGTCTCCACGTCCACGACGAGATCAGCTCCCTGTACTGCGGTACGCACGAAGCCCCGCCCGCCAGCACAACCCTGCGAGCAGCGCGCACACCACGGCGACGAGCGGCGGCAGGAAGGCCGTGAAGGACGGCGAGAACGGAAGGTCCACCGGGTAGGGCCTGTCGAGGACGTAGAGCGCGGGCAGCCAGTTGACGAAGGCCAGCGGCAGCACGAAGGTCACCCCGCGCACGAGGTCCTGGGCGAAGATGGTCGGCGGGTACTGAAGGAGCGTATTTCCGCCGTACGTGAAGGAGTTGACCACTTCCGCGGCATCGCGCGCCCAGAACTGGAACGCGGCCCCGGCCACCATCACCGCCCCGAAGATCACCCCGCCGGACAGCACCATCAACGGGACGACGCAGACCTTGAGCACCGTCCAGTCGACGTCCACGAGGACCAGCGCCCACACCAGGACGAAAAGGCCCTGGGTGACGCGCCCGAGCCGGCGCAGCGCGAACCGGTCGGCGGCGACCTGCGCGAGGACCGGCGCGGGCCGTACGAGCAGGGTGTCGAGGGTGCCGTCGCGTACCCGCCGGCCGATCCGGGAGACCTGGCCGAGCGCGAGGTCGGCGAGACCGAAAGCGGTGCTGGTCGCCCCGTACAGGAAAGCGACCTCGGCGAATCCGAAGCCGCCGAGGCCCTCGACGTGCGTGAACATCAGCAGGATCACGACGAAGTCGAAGAACGTCACGACGAAGTTGGCGAGCAGCGTCATCGCGAACGAGAAGCGGTACGTCATCGTGGACCGGATCCACATCGCCGCGATCATCCGGAACGAGGCGAGCCCACCGGCCACCCGGGAGACCCCGGATCCGGCCACCGGACGCGACTCAGCCACCCTGGACCACCACCCTGCGCCGCGCGACCAGTTGGAGCCCGCGCCCGGCCGCGAGCAGCACCACGGCCCACCCGGCCTGGAATCCGTACGCCTTCAGCAGGCCCCAGCCGGTGTACTTGCCGAGGAACACATCGGCCGGCACCTGCAGCATCGACGCCCACGGCAGGACGCGCGCCACGTCGCCGAGCGCTCCGGGAAAGACGGTGAGGGGCAGCAGCATCCCCGAGAAGAACAGCCCGCACAGCCAGGCGATCTGCACCACGCCCGCCCCGTCCATCAGCCAGAACGCACTGAGCGCCACCAGGAACCAGATGGCGAAGCCGACCACGACCCCCAGCGCGACCGAGCCTAGGAACGCCGGCCACTGCCAGGCCGCGTCGGGCAGCGCGAGATCGAACGCGAACGCGCCCACGGCCATCGGCACGATCCCGCGGCCGATCAGCTCGAAGGCGGCGCGCCCCAAGTCGGCGGCCAGCCACCACAGTTGAAGATCAGCAGGACGGTACAGATCGATCGCGATGTCGCCGGTCTTGATCCGCTCGATCAGCTCCTCGGCGAACCCGCCGCCGCCCATCAGACCGCAGGTCGCGAGCAGGGCCTGCCCGATCCAGACGAACGCCAGGGCCTCGGGCTTGTCGTAGCCGCCGAGGTTCGGGCGCTCGTCCCACAGGGCGATGAAGGTGAACGCGAGAACGAAACCGAAGACGGTGTTGGTGAAGATGCCCGCGGCGGTCGCCACCCGGTACGTCGAGTGCCGCCGGAACCCGCCGGCCGCCACGGCCGCGTACAAGCGCACGTGTCTGCCCCTCTCCCGGCCACGCGTCAACAGGCCGCCGGCCGACCGGCGGCAGCCAAAGACGACGACCCTAGCCGCGCACGGCAACCGGGCGCCACGCGTTTTCACTCATCCGGCCGACCGCACGGCCGTCCGGGGCGCGCGGCGCAGACGGGGCGCATACGACCTGATGCCAAGGTGTCTGACATGAGCGACGAGCCGCGTGAGCAGGAGGGGCCACAGCAGGGGTGGGCCCCCCGTGAGCCGGAGCCTGCCGGGGCTCCGGGGCCCGGTCCCGAATCCGCATCGGCCCCGGCTCCCAAGGGCAGGAAGAACCGCAAGCGCACCGGCTGGCGCCGCGCCCTGCCCACCTGGCGGATGGTTCTCGGCACCTTCCTGCTCCTGTGCCTGCTGATCGGCGGCGCACTCGTCGCCGGCTACATGCTCGTCGACATCCCGCCCGCCAACGCCGCCGCGACCGCCCAGACCAACGTCTACCTGTACGCCGACGGCAAACCGCTCGCCCGTGACGGCGACGTCAACCGCGAGAACATCCCGCTCGCCCAAGTCCCCGAGAACGTACGGCAGGCGGTGCTCGCCGCCGAGGACCGCGACTTCTACTCCGAGTCCGCCGTCGACCCCAAGGCGATGCTGCGCGCGGCCTGGAACACCGTCACCGGCAAGGGCAAGCAGTCCGGTTCGACGATCACCCAGCAGTACGTGAAGAACTACTACCTCAACCAGGACCAGACGATCGGCCGCAAGGTGAAGGAGTTCTTCATCGCGATCAAACTGGGCCGCGAGGTCAGCAAGGACGACATCCTCGAGGGCTACCTCAACACCAGCTACTTCGGGCGCAACGCGTACGGCATCTCCGCCGCCGCCCACGCGTACTACGACAAGAAGCCCGAGGACCTGACCACCGCCGAGGGCGCGTACCTCGCGACGCTCCTCAACTCCCCCAGTGCGTACGACGTGACGGCGCACCCCGAGAACAAGCCGCGGGCCGTGGCCCGCTGGAACTACGTGCTCGACGGCATGGTCAAGGAGAAGTGGCTGGCCCCCGCGGACCGTGCGCGGATGAAGTTCCCCGACCCCGAGGCCGAAGCGGGCACGTCATCGGGTCTGTCCGGGCAGCGCGGCTACCTGGTGAACGCCGTCAAGGACTACCTCCTGGCCAACGAGATCGTCGACGAGGACGAACTCAAGAGCGGCGGCTACCGCATCACCACCACGATCGACTCCGACCAGCAGGACGCCTTCGTCAAGGCCGTCGACGACCAGCTGATGTCCAAGCTCGACAAGGACGCCCGCAAGATCGACCGCAAGGTTCGGGCGGGAGGCGCCGCCATCGACCCCGCGACCGGCCGGGTCACCGCGCTCTACGGCGGGATCGACTACGTCAAGCAGTTCACCAACAACGCCACCCGGCGCGACTACCAGGCCGGCTCCACCTTCAAGGCTTTCGTCCTCGCCTCGGCGTTCGACAACGACTCCACCACCCAGGACGGCCGTCCGATCACCCCGAACACCATCTACGACGGCACCAGCGGCCGCCCCGTACAAGGGTGGAACGGCGAGCGGTTCGCGCCCGAGAACGAGGACCACGTCGACTACGGGAACATCACCGTGCGCACCGCCGCCGAGAAGTCCGTCAACTCGGTGTTCGCGCAAATGGCCGTCGACGTCGGCTCGGACAAGGTGATGGACACCTCCATCGACCTCGGCATCCCCAGGACCACCCCGGGCCTCGGCCCGTACCCCTCGATCTCGCTCGGCACCCCGACCGCCAGCGTCCTCGACGTCGCCCAGGCGTACGCGACCCTCGCCAACCACGGCCGGCACGGCACCTTCGCGCTCGTCGACAAGCTCGAGAAGAACGGCAAGGAGATCGCGCTCCCCGCCCGGGACACCGAGCAGGTCATCTCCCGCGCGGCCGCCGACACCACCACCTCCGTACTGCAGTCGGTGGTCGACGCCGGCACCGGCTCCGCCGCACTCGCCGCGGGCCGCCCGGCCGCGGGCAAGACGGGCACGGCGGAGGAGGACAAGGCCGCCTGGTTCGCGGGCTACACCCCCGAACTCGCCACCGTCGTCGCGGTGATGGGCCAGGACCCCGACACGGCCGTCCAGACCCCCCTGTACGGGGCGCTGGGCCAGCCACGGATGAACGGCGGCGCATATCCGGCACGGATCTGGGCCCAGTTCACCCGCACGGCACTGGCGGGCAAGCCCGTGCAGAACTTCGACCTGGAGATCCCGTCCGGCTCCGAGGAACCGCCGCCGCCGCCGCCCACCATCCCGCCGCAGGACGGCGGGACCGAGGGCACCGACGAAGGCCGGACCCAGGGGCAGGACCAGGGGCAGACCCAAGGCACCGACCAAGGTCGGACCCAGGGCCAGGACCAGGGGCAGACGCAGGGCACCGACCAAGGCCAGGACCAGGGGCAGACCCAGGGCGCCGACCAAGGGCCGACCCAGGGCCAGACCCAGGGCCAGGTCCAGGGCCAGACCAACGGAGGCACCGACGGCGGGGCCGATGTCGCAGGGCAGGACGGCGGACAGGGCGAGGACGGGAGCGAGGGCGGCGGCGCGGACGCCGGGAGTACGTAGGCGCCGGCGCGCCCGGACGGCATGCGGACGCCCTGCAGACGGCATACGGGGAGGGGCCGGCGAAAAGATTCGCCGGCCCCTCCCCGTATGCCGGAAAAACCGGGCCTAGAGGTATAGGCCGGTGGAGTCCTCCGAGCCCTCGAAGCGGTCGGCCGCGACGGCATGCAGATCCCGCTCACGCATCAGCACATAGGCGACCCCGCGGACCTCGACCTCGGCGCGGTCCTCCGGGTCGTACAGGACGCGGTCACCCGGTTCGACCGCGCGTACGTTCTGCCCGACGGCGACGACCTCCGCCCAGGCGAGCCGCCGGCCCACGGCCGCGGTCGCGGGGATCACGATCCCGCCGGTCGAACGCCGCTCGCCCTCGATGGTGTCCGTCCGCACGAGGACCCGGTCGTGCAGCATCCGGATGGGCAACTTGTCGTGATGGGTGTTCGCGCTCACGCCCCGAACCTACCTGCCTCCATGTCGGCCGTACGCCCCAGGGTCAGGGCCTTCTAGCCCCTGCGGCGGCGGGATCCCAGGGCCAGCAGACCCACGACCCCGACGACGAGCAGCGCCACCGGCACCACCCGTTCCATGCGCGGTGCACCGTCACCGTCGACGAACTGCGACTTCACCTCGCTGACCGCCCGGTTCGCGCTCACGTACGCGCGCCCGAGAGTCTGGTCGACACCGCCGACGAAACGGGCCTTCGCATCCCCGACGATCGTCTTCGGATGCATCCGCACCCCGATCTCGTCCAGGGTTTCGGCCAGCTGGGTGCGCCGCCGCTTGATGTCCGCCTCGATCTCAGCGGGGGTCCTGGCATCCGACACCGCGCCGCCTCCGTAATGTCGTACGTCTCTGGGAAGAGACAGTCTGTCAGTTCCCACGACCCGGTACCTCACGGCAGCCCCGTTACGCTCATTGCGTACCGATCCCGACCGCATCGAGGAGTCCGACCGATGAGCGAGCGCCTGCAGCCCGGCGACACCGCCCCCGCCTTCACCCTGCCCGACGCGGACGGCAACGAGGTCTCCCTCGCCGCGCACAAGGGCCGCAAGGTCATCGTCTACTTCTACCCGGCGGCCCTGACCCCCGGCTGCACCAAGCAGGCCTGCGACTTCACGGACAACCTCGACGCGCTCACCACCGCGGGCTACGACGTCATCGGCGTCTCGCCGGACAAGCCGGAGAAGCTCGCGAAGTTCCGCGACAAGGAGAACCTCAAGGTCACCCTGGTCGGCGACCCGTCGAAGGAAACCCTTCAGGCCTACGGCGCCTTCGGCGAGAAGAAGCTCTACGGCAAGGTCGTCACGGGCGTCATCCGCTCGACGATCGTGGTCGACGAGGCGGGCAAGGTCGAGCACGCCTTCTACAACGTGAAGGCGACGGGCCACGTCGCCAAGATCATGCGGGATCTGGGGGTCTGAGGCTCCCGTTCGGCGCCTTGTGACGGCCCGTATCGCTTGCTTCGGCAAGCGGTACGGGCCGTTCCGCATTCCGGGCGTGACTGTCCGATTTCGGATCGTTAGTCCGTGCGAGGACGAGAACGGGAGACCGAAGGGGTGGGCCATGACGCGGCAGCGCTTTACGCAGGAGTTGCTGGAACGGGCGGCACGTGAGGCGAGCACCTGGGATGAGGCTGTGCGGCTTTGCGGGGGTGACCCAACGGGTGACAGCCGTCGCTACTTACGCAAGAAACTGCTTGACGCGGAGATCGACTTCTCGCATCTGCAGTCTGGACAGGTGCGGCACACAGAGGACGCGCTCAGGACTGCTGTCGCGAACTCAAACAGCATCCAAGACGTCGTGCGCCATCTCGGAATCAGCAATGTCGGCGGCAACCAGGCGCATATCGGCCGCCGTATCGCGGCACACGGGATTGATACGTCCCATTTCACGCAAGCCAAGCGACGACCTAAGGGCGCACTCGGCGACCCACTGACGTTGCGGCCACGCGAAGAGCCGCGCATTCCGGGCAAGCGGCTCCGCCGGGAGTTGCTGCGCCTCGGCGTTCCAGAGCAATGCGCGATGTGCGAGCGAACGTATTGGTGCGAGCAGCAGATTCCATTGGAAGTCGACCACATCAACGGCGACTGGTGGGACAACCGCCCGGGCAACCTGCGCCTCCTGTGCCCCAACTGCCATGCGACGACGGATACTTACCGCGGACGCCGCAGGAGAAGCACATGAGCCGGGGCGACGCGCTCTTCCCTGAGCGTGAACTCATCGAGGCCGTTGCCGCGTCACACAGCCTGGCCGATGTCATGCGACACATCGGCTACGGGGAATTAAACGGAACCGCACGAGCGAGGGCGAGACGCAGCATTGACGAGTACGGCCTGTCGACCGAGCACTTCACCGGGCAGGGACACCAAGCAGGCAAGCCGTCGCCCTACCGCATGAGCTGCGACGCGGTCCTTGTCCTCCTGCCGCCCGGGACACCTCGCACGTCGACCCCAATGTTGCGCCGGGCCCTGGATGACACCGGCAGGGTCCGCAAGTGCGCCAGGTGCGGGCTCGGTGACGAATGGAGAGGTCGGAGGCTGGTGCTGGAGATCGACCACATCAACGGTGACCGGCTCGACAACCGCCAGGAGAACCTGCGCTACCTCTGTCCCACCTGCCACAGCCAGACGGCAACCTTCTCGAAGCGACGCCGCACCACCAAGTAAAGTGACGCCAGGGGCCCGTATCCCAGCTGGCCAGAGGACGCCGGTTTAGGTCCGGTGTGTCGTGGGTTCGAGTCCCACCGGGCCCACGCGAAAAGGGCGCGACGTACAACACGTCGCGCCCTTCGCCGTAGGTCGGCCTCTACGCCTTGGTGTTCTCCTGCTCCAAGGCCTCCGCCTCCTCCTCGGGCTCACGCCCCGGCGTCTTGATGTCGAACTTCGTGATCGCGAAGCGGAAGACCGCGTAGTAGACGACCGCGAAGGCCAGGCCGATCGGGATGATCAGCCAGGGTTTCGTCGCCAGGCTCCAGTTGATGCCGTAGTCGATCAGGCCGGCCGAGAAGCTGAAGCCGTCCTTGACGCCGAGGGCCCAGGAGACGGCCATCGAGACACCGGTGAGCAGTGCGTGGACCGCATAGAGGGCTGGTGCGAGGAAGACGAAGGAGTACTCGATCGGTTCGGTGATGCCGGTGACGAACGAGGTCAGGGCGAGGGAGAACATCATGCCGCCGACCACCTTCCGGCGTTCGGGCCGGGCGCAGTGCACCATCGCGAGGCAGGCCGCGGGGAGGGCGAACATCATGATCGGGAAGAAGCCGGTCTGATAGATGCCCGCGCTCGGGTCGCCGCTGAGGAACATGTTGATGTCGCCGTGCACGACGGTGCCGTCGGGCTTGGTGAACGAGCCGAACTGGAACCACAGCGGGACGTTCAGGAACTGGTGGAGGCCGATCACCAGGAGGGCGCGGTTGGCGACGCCGAAGATGCCGGAGCCCCAGGCGCCGAGGCTCTCCAGCCAGTTGGAGAAGCTTTCGAGCGCGTCGCCGATCGCCGGCCAGATCCACAGGCACAGTGCGGCGAAGAGGATGCCGACGAACGCCATGATGATCGGCACGAGGCGGCGGCCGTTGAAGAAGCCGAGCCAGGAGACGAGCTTGGTGCGGTGGTAGCGGACCCAGAACCATGAGGCGAGCAGGCCCATGATGATGCCGCCGAAGACGCCTGGATTCTGGTACGTGAACGCGGTGACCGCGCCGTCCGCGGCCTGGCAGCCGGTGACGACAGCGGTGGCCCCGTCGGCGCAGTCCACCGGGAACTGGCGCAGGACCCCTCGGTAGACGAGGAAGCCGGCGACCGCGGCGAGGGCGGTGGAGCCGTCGGCCTTCTTGGCCATGCCGATGGCGACGCCGATGCAGAAGAGCAGCGGGAGGCCGAGGTCGGCGTCGAGGAGGGCGCCGCCGGCACCGGCGAAGACCTTGGCTACGTTGGTCCAGCCGAGGCCGTCGGCGCCGAAGACGTCCGGCTGGCCGAGCCGGTTGACAATGCCGGCCGCGGGGAGCACGGCGATCGGCAGCTGCAGGCTGCGTCCCATCTTCTGCAGCCCTTGGAAGAAGTTGCTCCAGGGGCTCGGCCGCGGTGCGGCTGCAGCGTTCGCGCTCATGGGCTTCCTCCGGAATAGGCCTGGCTCGGCGGCCGTTGTAGATTGGTGTAGACCAGTGAGGGACCGGCGTCGGCGCTCGCGCGGACAACCCGTGCGTACTCCGATGATCGACATCATTCGGTACGCCGGTAATGACCGCCCGCGAAGATGGGCCAACCGTGCGTTACCGTGTCAAAACGGACCAATGGTGGGCCGGCCGTCGCTTGCGAGAGCGCGCGAAAGATCAGGGAGAAAGACATGGCCACGAAGGCTGAGAAGATCGTTGCCGGCCTCGGCGGTATCGACAACATCGAAGAGGTCGAGGGCTGCATCACGCGCCTGCGCACCGAGGTTGTCGACGCCAGCAAGGTCGACGAGGCCGCCCTCAAGGCCGCCGGCGCCCACGGTGTCGTGAAGATGGGCACCGCGATCCAGGTCGTCATCGGAACGGACGCCGACCCGATCGCCGCGGACATCGAAGACATGATGTGAGCGACCGAGCTCGCCGAGCCCCCGGGCTCACCCGAAGGCCCCGTTCCGGACGACCGGATCGGGGCCTTCGCGCATGCCGCTAGGCTCGACCGCATGTCTCGTATCGACGGCCGCACCGCCGAATCCCTCCGCCCCGTCACCATCGAACGCGGATGGAGCAAGCACGCCGAAGGCTCCGTACTCGTCTCCTTCGGCGACACCAAGGTCTTCTGCACCGCCTCCGTCACCGAAGGCGTCCCGCGCTGGCGCAAGGGCAGCGGCGAGGGCTGGGTCACCGCCGAGTACTCGATGCTGCCGCGCTCCACGAACACCCGCGGCGACCGCGAGTCCGTCCGCGGCAAGATCGGCGGCCGTACCCACGAGATCTCCCGCCTCATCGGCCGCTCGCTGCGCGCCGTCGTCGACTACAAGGCGCTCGGCGAGAACACCATCGTCCTCGACTGCGATGTCCTGCAGGCCGACGGCGGCACCCGTACCGCCGCGATCACCGGTGCGTACGTGGCACTCGCCGACGCGGTCGCCTGGGCCCAGGGCAAGAAGCTGATCAAGCACGGGCGCAAGCCGCTCACCGACACGGTCTCCGCCGTCTCCGTCGGCATCGTGGACGGCGTCCCGCTGCTCGACCTCTGTTACGAGGAGGACGTGCGCGCCGAGACCGACATGAACGTGGTCTGCACCGGCGACGGCCGCTTCATCGAGGTCCAGGGCACCGCCGAGGCCGCGCCCTTCGCGCGCGACGAGCTCAACGCGCTGCTCGACCTCGCGGTCGCCGGCTGCGACGAACTCGCCGCGCTGCAGCGCAAGGCGCTCGAGCAGACGCTCGGCTGACACCGGCCGCGCAACCGTGCACGCCCTGCTGGGCGTTCTAAGGGATACGGGTGTACGGCGAGCCGCCGTGCACCCGTCCGCCAAAGGGGAGGAACCGTTCCATGGCCTCGCGCCACCGCCGTATCGCCCTGGCAGCCGCCAGTGCCGCGCTGCTCACGCCGTTCGTCATCGGCTGCAGCGCCATCGACAAGGCGCTCGACTGCGCCCAGACCGCGAGCGCCATCGCCCAGAGCGCCTCCGACCTGCAGCAGGCCGTTCAGGACGCGGCCGAGAACCCGCTCGAGGCCGACAAGGCGCTCGACGAGATCGACAAGAACCTCGACGAGATCACCGAGAAGACCGACAACACGGATGTCGGCAAGGCGGTCGACGACATCTCGGCCGCGGTGGACAACGTCCGCCAGGCGATCAAGGACGGCGACCCGACGCCGGATGTCGGTCCGGTGGTCGACGCGACGGGCGAGCTGACGAAGGCCTGCTCGCCGTAAGTGCCAGCGCGTACGCGGGGCCGGGTGGCTGCTGCCGCCCGGCCCCGCGTCGTATCCGGGTGTGCGCCTCATGGCCGGGTGAGCGCGTCATGGCCGGGTGCGTGCCTCACGGCCGGCGCCGGGGACGCGATAATCGCCCCATGACCCGCCTCATCCTCGCCACCCGCAATGCCGGAAAGATCACCGAGCTGCGCGCGATCCTCGCCGACGCCGGGCTCGCGCACGAGCTCGTCGGTGCCGACGCCTACCCCGAGATTCCGGACGTCAAGGAAACCGGCGTCACCTTCGCCGAGAACGCGCTGCTCAAGGCGCACGCCCTCGCCCAGGCCACCGGACTGCCCGCCGTCGCCGACGACTCCGGCCTCTGCGTGGACGTGCTCGGCGGCGCCCCCGGCATCTTCTCCGCCCGCTGGGCAGGGCGGCACGGCGACGACAAGGCCAACCTCGACCTTCTCCTCGCCCAGCTCTCGGACATCGATGGGCCCCACCGCGCCGCGCACTTCGCCTGCGCCGCGGCCCTCGCGCTGCCGGACGGCACGGAGCGCGTCGTCGAGGGCCGCCTGCGAGGGGTGCTCCGCCACGAGCCGGCCGGCGACGGCGGCTTCGGCTACGACCCGATCCTTCAGCCGGACGGCGAGACGCGGACGTGCGCGCAGCTGACGGCCGCGGAGAAGAACGCGATCAGCCACCGCGGGGAGGCGTTCCGTGCGTTGGTGCCGGTGGTGAAGGAACTGCTGGGCTGACCTTCACAAATCGGTAGCCTCGGGCGCCCAACTAGGGCCGCTGTACTGACGAAAGACCCCTGAATCGGCTCGGTTCAGGGGTCTTTTGTCATGTCTGTCCCGCTGTGTCCCAGGCCACTGGAATCGGAGGTTCCTTATCTGGTCTTCACCGTGTTACAACTGGTCTACACCACTAATTGGTGTAGACCACGCGGCCGATCGGCCGCGTCTTCTGAGCGACGTCGCCGTCCCCAAACTTCCTGTTCCAAGGCGGCGTCATGCCCACTGGAGGAAGTTGTGTCCACGGCTGCCGCCCCCGCGGCGAAGAAGGGCTCCGGCGCGATGGCTGTCATGCAGCGCATCGGCCGCAGCCTGATGCTGCCCGTTGCGGTGCTGCCCGCCGCCGCGCTCCTGCTGCGGTTCGGTCAGGCCGACATGCTCGGCGCTGACGGCCTCGGCTGGAACAAGCTCGCGAGCTACATGGCCGCCGGCGGTGGCGCGCTGCTCGACAACATGCCGCTGCTGTTCGCCGTCGGTATCGCGATCGGCTTCGCCAAGAAGTCGGACGGCTCCACGGCCCTCGCGGCCGTCACCGGTTACCTCGTCTTCCAGAAGGTGCTCGCCACCTTCACCGACAGCAACCTGCCGAAGGTCGCCGCGGTCGTCGACGGCAAGATCGTCATGAACGAGGCGCCGGTCAACGCCGGTGTGCTCGGCGGCGTGATCATGGGTGTCGTCGTCGCCCTGCTGTACCAGAAGTTCTACCGCACCAAGCTCCCCGACTGGGCGGGCTTCTTCGGCGGCCGCCGTCTCGTCCCGATCCTTTCCGCCTTCGCGGGCCTGGTCATCGGCATCGTCTTCGGTCTGATCTGGCCGGTCCTCGGCACCGGTCTGCACAACTTCGGTGAGTGGCTGGTCGGCTCCGGTTCGGTCGGCGCGGGCATCTTCGGTGTCGCCAACCGTGCGCTGATCCCGATCGGCATGCACCACCTGCTGAACTCCTTCCCGTGGTTCCAGGCGGGCAGCTTCGAGGTCGACGGCGCCACCTACTCCGGCGACATCGCCCGCTTCCTGCACGGCGACCCGACCGCGGGTCAGTTCATGACCGGCTTCTTCCCGATCATGATGTTCGCCCTCCCGGCGGCCTGCCTCGCGATCACCCACGCCGCTCGCCCCGAGCGCCGCAAGGTCGTCGGCGGCATGATGTTCTCGCTCGCCCTCACCGCGTTCGTCACCGGTGTCACCGAGCCGATCGAGTTCACCTTCATGTTCATCGCCCCGGTCCTGTACGCGATCCACGCGGTCCTCACCGGTGTCTCGATGGCGCTCACCTGGGCGCTCGGCATGCGGGACGGCTTCGGCTTCTCCGCCGGTGCGGTCGACTTCTTCCTGAACCTGGGCATCGCGGACAACCCGTGGGGTCTGGCCGGAATCGGCCTCTGCTTCGCGGTGGTCTACTACTTCATCTTCCGGTTCGCGATCACCAAGTTCAACATCCCGACCCCGGGCCGCGAGTCCGACGAGGAGCTCGCGGAGCTCCTCAAGGCCGAGGCGAAGTAAGCCTCAGCCTCACCCGAACGGGACCAAAGCCCCCGGCCGTTGTTACCAACGGTCGGGGGCTTTGCCCATTTCCTACCGATACGTTCGGTGGTATGACGACACGCATCCTCGACCTCGACCGCGACCAGCTCTGCGCCCTCAAGGGCCGCGAACTCACCGCCGCCGTAGCCGCCGCGGAGGGCCGCACCATGGTCGGCGAGGTGTTCGCCGAGCGCGCCGCGATGATCCCGAACCCCGGCGGGCGCGGTGTGCACAACATGGAGCTCGTCTCGGCGTTCGGCGCCGACATCGTCGTACTGAACCTCATCGAGCGCGCCTGGGACGGCGAGAAGCTGACGCTCCCCGGGCTCGGCGAGTTCGCCTCGTTCACCGAGCTGGCGCAGGTCGTCGGGCGCCCGATCGGCGTGAACCTGGAGCCCGGTGACGTACCGGAGATCCGGCGCGCCAAGCCCGAGTACGCCAAGCGTCTGATCGACATGGGGGCCGCGATGCTCTGCATCACCGCGAACCCCGGCACCGGCGGCACCTTCGAGGGCATGGCCCGGGTGACCGAGGAGCTGCGCAAGGGGCTCGGCGACGACGCGGCGCTGTGGAGCGGCAAGATGCACCACGCCGGACACATCGAGCGCGTCACCGTCCCGAAGCTGACCGCCCTGGTCGACGCGGGCGCCGACGGTGTGGTCATGCCGCTGCCCGGCACGATGCCCGGGGTCACCAGGGAGCTGGCCGCCGAAGGGGTCGCGGCCGTGCAGGACGCGGGCGCGATCGTGATGGGCGCCATCGGTACGAGCCAGGAGGGCAGTCATGCCAACGTGGTGCCCCAACTGGCCCTGAACGCCAAGGAGATCGGCTTCGACGCGCACCACTTCGGGGACTCGTACATCCCCGGCATGTGCGACCCGGAGCTGCTCTACGCGTACTCGGTGGCGATCCGCGGCCGCCGGCACACCTGGAACCGGATGGCCCTGTCCGGCCGCCGCCCCAGGAGCGGCGGACCGGCAGGGTCCTGACGGTCCGGATCCCGGTCCGGCCCTGGCGGATCAGATCTCGTAGACGGCCCCGGAGCGCGCGAGCTCGACCGGGCCGTCGAACGACTCCCGCGCGTCCCTCAGGTTGACCTGCGCGTCCGTCCACGGCGGGATGTGGGTCAGGACCAGGCGTCCCGCTCCCGCGCGCGTGGCGCTCACGCCCGCCTCGCGGCCGTTGAGGTGGAGGTCGGGGATGTCCTCCTTGCCGTGGATGAAGGAGGCCTCGCACAGGTAGAGGTCGGTTCCGGTGGCCAGCTCGTCGAGCTGGTCGCAGGCGCCGGTGTCGCCGGAGTAGACGAGTGAGCGGCCCTCGTGCTCGAGACGGATCGCGTACGCCTCCACGGGGTGCGCGACACGTTCCGTACGGACGGAGAAGGGGCCGATCTCGAACGCGGCACCCGGCTTGAGCGTCTGGAAGTCGAAGACCTCGCCCATCGCGGAGGAGTCGGGGGTGTCGCCGTAAGCCGTGGTCAGACGCTCTTCGGCGCCCTCGGGGGCGTGGACGGGGATGGCATCGCAACGGCCGCCTTCGTGGCGGTAGTAGCGCGCGACGAAGTACGCGCACATGTCGATGCAGTGGTCGGGGTGCAGATGGCTGAGGAAGATGGCGTCGAGGTCGTACAGACCGCAGTGGCGCTGCAGCTCGCCCAGGGCACCGTTGCCCATGTCGAGGAGCAGCCGGAAGCCGTCGGCCTCGACGAGGTAGCTCGAGCAGGCCGAGTCCGCGGACGGAAACGACCCCGAGCAGCCGACGACGGTGAGCTTCATGGAGACGGGAACCTCCGTGCTGGCAGGGCATGACGCGGGGCATGACGGGGGTCGTGCGGTTCGTTGAGCGTAAGGCGCAAAAGAGCGCGTCGCCCCTGCGTCATGGGCCGTTGTGGGGCAACTCACCTGCCCTGTCACCGGTTCGGATGGATCCGCTCCCGGCGCGCCGCCCGCCGCCCGCGCCGGTAGATTCATGCCCATGGACACGTCCTGGTGGCTCGCTCTGGCCGCCGTGGTCGCGATTGCGCTGGTCGCCGCGGTGGTGGACGGCCGGGCGCGGTCGCGCCGGCGCCCCGGGGGCGAGCGTCGGCCGCCCGGGCGGCCGCGGGGCTGGATTTCGGGTCGCACACCGCAGCCGGGCGAGATCTGGTGGGCGGACGTCCCCTACGAGGACGGGCCCGGCTCGAAGGACCGGCCGTGCCTGGTCCTGGAGCTGCGCGGCAGGAACGCCGTCGTCGTCAAGATCACGAGCAAGTACCACGACGAGCGGGCCGGGGTGATCCCGCTGCCGCCCGGCTCGGTGGGTGATGCGCAGGGGCGGCCGAGCTTCCTGGAGACGGACGAGCTGCGGTCGGTTCCTGTGTGGGCTTTCCGTCGCCGGGTGGGTGTGGTGGACCCGATCCTGTGGGACCAGGTCCGCCACCTGCACAGCTGAGGCGCCGGTCGAAAGCGCCTCCGTCGCGGTACGGCTCCGTCGAGGCCCGCTCCGTCGAGGCCCCGCTCCGTCCCGGTGCGTTCTCGTCGCTGGGTGCGGGCCGGTGGCGCCTGCGGCGGGCTTTCTCCCCCGCCCCGCCCCTTCCCGAAACCGGGGCTCCGCCCCCGGGCCCCCTGCATCCGAACTTCGTTCGGATCTGCTCAAACGCCGCAGGGGCTGGAATCACGCCCAGAGCTGGCCCTGCAACAGCTCGATGGCCTCCTCAGTGGAGGAAGCCGTGTAGATGCCCGTCGACAGGTACTTCCAGCCGCCGTCCGCGACCACGAAAGCGATGTCCGCGGACCGGCCCGCCTTGACCGCCTTCCTGCCGACGCCGATCGCCGCGTGGAGTGCCGCGCCCGTGGAGACGCCCGCGAAGATGCCCTCCTGCTGCAGGAGTTCGCGGGTGCGGGTCACCGCGTCCGCCGAGCCGACGGAGAAGCGCGTGGTGAGCACCGAGGAGTCGTAGAGCTCGGGGATGAAGCCCTCGTCGAGGTTGCGCAGGCCGTAGACCAGGTCGTCGTAGCGCGGTTCGGCGGCGACGATCGAGACGTCCGGCTTGTTCTCGCGCAGGTAGCGGCCGACGCCCATGAGGGTGCCCGTGGTGCCGAGGCCCGCGACGAAGTGCGTGATGGACGGGAGGTCGGCGAGGATCTCCGGGCCGGTCGTCGTGTAGTGCGCGCCCGCGTTGTCCGGGTTGCCGTACTGGTAGAGCATCACCCAGTCCGGGTGCTCCGCGGAGAGCTCCTTGGCCACCCGTACCGCCGTGTTGGAGCCGCCCGCGGCGGGCGAGGAGATGATCTCCGCGCCCCACATGGCGAGCAGTTCACGACGCTCGGACGAGGTGTTCTCCGGCATCACGCAGACGATCCGGTAGCCCTTGAGTCGCGCCGCCATCGCGAGCGAGATGCCCGTGTTGCCGCTGGTCGGCTCGAGGATGGTGCAGCCGGGCGTCAACCGGCCGTCCTTCTCGGCCTGTTCGATCATGTGCAGCGCGGGCCGGTCCTTGACGGAACCGGTCGGGTTGCGGTCCTCGAGCTTGGCCCAGATACGGACGTCGTCCGACGGCGAGAGCCGCGGCAGGCGCACCAGAGGGGTGTTGCCCACCGCGGCCAGCGGGGAGTCGTACCGCATCTCAGACCGAGCCGCCGGCGACCGCCGGGAGGATCGTGACGCTGTCGCCGTCGGCGAGCTTGGTGGAGATGCCGTCGAGGAAGCGCACGTCCTCGTCGTTCAGGTACACGTTCACGAAGCGGCGCAGCTTGCCCTCGTCCACGATGCGGGCCTCGATTCCCGAGTGCCGGGAATCGAGGTCGGCGAAGAGCTCGGCGAGGGTGTCCCCGCTGCCCTCCACGGCCTTCTCGCCGTCGGTGTAGGTGCGGAGGATGGTCGGGATGCGGACCTCGATGGCCATGGCTGCGGCTCCTGTTGGATACGGAAGTGTGGGTGCGCGCGGGCATGCGCGCGGACTGCGGTGGTACGCGGAGGAGTCGCCGTCTGCCGGGGCCGCGCCTGTCATGCGGCGGCTCGCGGCCCCCCACTGGAGCAGGGGTCGGCGGCAGGGGTCAGCGTGGACAGATGGCGCTGTTCAGCCTGCACAGGTCGACGTGAAGGCGCGCCACGAGCAGCATGCCCGGCGTCTTGTCACTCACGTCGTGTTGAACCATGCGGTCATCGTATCGATTCCCGGCCCGGATCCCGGAGTGTGATCTCAGATAGTGGATGATTTTCGTTCACCGACTGGACGAGGTCCGGCGGTGGCCGTCCCCGGGCCCGGCAGATACGTGACCGTCGGCGCCCCCGTCGCGGGGTGCACGCCCACGTCGGCGCTCACTCCGTAGACCTCGGCGAGCAGCTCGGCGGTGAGCACGTCGGCGGGCGGACCCGAGGCCACGACCGCCCCGCCCTGCAGCACGTACAGCCGGTCGCAGAAGTACGCGGCCAGGTTGAGGTCGTGCAGCGCGAGCAGGTTGGTGGTGCCGAGGCCGCGGACGAGCGTGAGGATGTCCAGCTGGTAGCGGATGTCGAGGTGGTTGGTGGGCTCGTCGAGCACGAGCAGGCCGGGCTGCTGCACCAACGCCCGGGCGACCAGGGCACGTTGGCGTTCGCCGCCGGACAGGCCGGGGAAGGCACGCCCGGCCAGGCCGAGTACGCCCACGCGGGCCAGCGCCTCGGTGACGAGCCGTTCGTCGGCGGCGGTGTCGGGCTCCCAGAACCGCTTGTGCGGGGAGCGGCCCATGGCGACGACCTCCCGTACGGTCAGCTCGAAGCCGGTCTGCCCGTCCTGCGGGACGGTCGCGATCCGCCGGGCGCGCTCCTTGGCGCCGGTGAGCTCCGCGCCGTCGACGAGCACCCGCCCCGCGCTCGCCCGCAGCGTTCCGTACACACAGCGGAGCAGGGTCGTCTTGCCGCTGCCGTTCGGACCGACGAGCCCGACGGTCTCGCCCGCGGCCGCGTGCAGGGTGACGGCGTCGACGAGGGTGCGGCCGCCGGTTTCGTACGAGAGTGACTCCACGTCGAGCATTTACGCCCCCACCCCTTCGGCGGAGCGGCCGCGGTGCAGCAGCCACAGGAAGAACGGTCCGCCGGTCAGGGCGGTGAGCACGCCGACCGGGATGTCCTGGGGCGCCGCGACCGTACGGGCCGCGAGGTCGGCCGCGACCAGGAACACCGCGCCGCCGAGCGCGGCCACGGGCAGCAGTCTGCGGTGGCTCGCGCCGACCACCATGCGGGCGGCGTGCGGCACCATCAGGCCGACGAAGCCGATGGCCCCGCTGTACGCGACGGCCGCCCCGGTGAGCAGCGAGGTGAGCACGAACACGGCGGCGCGGAAGCGGCTCGTGTCCAGGCCGAGCACGGTCGCGCCCTCCTCCCCCGCGAGCAGCAGATCGAGCGGCCGGGCGAGCGCGAGCATGATCAGGGTGCCGATCAGCAGGGTCGCGGCGGGCAGCGCGAGCACGTCCCAACGGGCGCTGCCGAGACCGCCGAGGGTCCAGTACAGGACCTCCTGGATGTGGTTGGCGTCGGCGGATGTGACCAGGAGCAGGCTGGTCAGGGCGGACAGGATGTACGCGACGGCGACTCCGGCGAGTACGAGCCGCGCCCCGGTCATGGCGCCTCCCCGTCCGCGCGCCAGGACGTAGACCAGGGCGAGCGAGGCCATCGCGCCCGCGAAGGCGGCGGCCGGGATCGTCACGGTCATCGCGGCGCCCGCGCCGATCCCGAGCACGATCACGGCCACCGCGCCCGCGGACGCCCCCGAGGAGACGCCGAGCAGGAACGGGTCGGCGAGCGGGTTGCGTACCAGCGCCTGCAATACGGTGCCGATGACCGCGAGCCCGGCTCCGATGACCGCGCCGAGCAGCACCCGGGGCAGCCGTACGTCGAGCACGATCGTGCGCAGCGGGCTCGGTTCGGCGCCGCCCGTGAGGATCCGTACGACCTCGGCCGGCGCGATCCGCACGGGGCCGAGCGCGAGCCCGGCGACGGCGGCCACCAGGAGTGCCGCCGCCAACGCGCTCACCACCACGAGGTAGCCGCGCCTCACCGCGCCACGTCCGGGTGGAGCTGGGCGGCCAGCTTCTCCACCGCGGCGGGGGCGCGGACGCCGAGGACCGCATCGGACAGGGGCAGCACGGCGAAGCGCTCGTTCTTGATCGCCGGTACGTCCGCGAGGGCCGGGTCCTCGAGCAGCCGCTTCTTCTTCTGGGCGACGGTCTGCGCGCCGTAGTCGTAGATCACGATGACCTCGGGGGCCCGCTCGACGACGTTCTCCCAGGAGGCGTCACCGAAGGACTTGTCCAGGTCGGCGAAGACATTGCGGCCGCCGGCCCGGGTGATGATCTCGTTGCCGATGCCCTGGCCGCCGGCGGTGAAGGCGGTCTTGTCGCCGCTGTCGTACACGAAGACGGAGAGCGGCTTCGCGCCCTTCAACTCCTTCGCGGTGGCGGCGAGTTCACGCTCCGCGCCACTCACCCAGTCATCCGCCCGCTCCCGCACGCCGAACGTGCGGCCGACCTCGCGCACCTCGCGATAGAGGTCGTCCATGGTGACCGCGGACTTCGCGCAGCCCTCGATGTTGAGCCGTGTCCCGATGCCGGACTTGGCGAGCGCGCCCCGCGAGCGGCCCTCGTTCCCGGCGAAGGCGCTGGCGTACCCGCCGTAGACGAAGTCCGGGTTCACGGACAGGAGCTTCTCGTACGAGGGGTACTCGTCGGCGAGGACCGGGCGGGACTCGTAGTCCTTCGCGTACTCGGGCAGGACCGCGTCGTCGAGGTAGGCGGTGCCCGCGATCCGGTCCTTGAGGCCGAGTTCGAGGAGCACCTCGGTGACGTGCTGGTTCATGGTGACGGCGCGCTCGGGCGGTGCGGTGAAGGTGGTCTTCACTCCGCAGTTCGTCACGGTGTACGGGAATCCGGCGGCGGTCGCCTGCGGCTTCGCGGAATCGGCGGCCGGGGCACAGGCGGCGAGCGGGACCAGCAGGGCGAGGGCGGTGAGAGCCCGCGTACGTACACATGCGCGTGGGGCTGTGAGCCAGGACATGGCGAGGCCTCCTCCGGGGATTTCCGCGTCCCCAGTCGGTGGAAAGAAGGCGGCAGGTCAGTTCCTGACTCTCCGGCCGGGCGCGTGCATCGGGGTGCACGTCGTCCTGACCGGTCACAGTGGCGGGACCGTCCCGGATTCACACCGGGTTCCTGGTCCTGCCGCCCCAAGGTCGAGGCTCAGTATGCCTGTACGACCTCGACCTCTTCCTCGGTGACCTCACCCTCGACGATCCGGTACGAGCGGAACTGGAACTCCCCCGCACCGTCGGCGTCGGCCGTGGACACCAGCACGTAGTGGGCGCCGGGCTCGTTCGCGTACGTGATGTCCGTACGGGACGGGTAGGCCTCGGTCGCCGTGTGCGAGTGGTAGACGATCACCGGCTCCTCGTCGCGGTCGTCCATCTCGCGGTAGAGCTTGAGCAGATCGCCCGAGTCGAACTCGTAGAACGTGGGCGAGCGGGCCGCGTTCAGCATCGGGATGAACCGCTCGGGGCGCCCTTCGCCGACCGGCCCGGCGACGACACCGCAGGCCTCGTCGGGGTGGTCCTCGCGGGCGTGCGCGACGATCTGGTCGTAGAGGGCCTGGGTGATGGTCAGCATGTCGCTGAGCATAAGCAGGTGGGCCGGGGATTCGAGATCCCCGGCCCACCTGGTGAGACGCGTACGTGAGACACGTACTGGAGACCGTGCGTCACGTGAGGAAGACACCGCCCGAGGACGGCCGCCCGGCAGGAAACGGCCGTCCCCAGGAAGGGCCTAGCTCTTCACGTCCTCCAGCTGCTTGGCGTTCTTGCGCTGGATGAACTGGTAGCCGATGAAGAGGATCAGCGCCCAGAGCGGAGCCGCGTACAGCGAGATCCGCGCGTCCTTGTCGATGCCCATCAGGACGATCACCAGGAAGATGAAGCCGAGCGCGAACCAGCTGGTGTACGGGGCGCCGGGGGCCTTGAAGGAGGACTGCGGCAGCTCGCCGCGGTCGGCCTTGGCGCGGTAGCGGATCTGGCTGATCAGGATCATGATCCAGGCCCACATGCCGGAGATGGTCGCGAAGGAGACGACGTAGTTGAACGCCTCGCCCGGCCACTCGTAGTTGATGTAGACGCCGACCAGCATCAGAGCGGCGGAGAACGAGGTGCCGGCGAGCGGCAGACCGTTCTTCGTCAGCTTGGTGAAGAACTTCGGGCCCTGGCCGTTGAGCGCGAGGTCGCGCAGCATGCGGCCGGTGGAGTACATGCCCGAGTTGCAGGAGGACAGGGCCGCGGTGAGCACCACGAAGTTCACGATCGCGGCACCGACGCCCAGGCCCATCTTCTCGAAGGCGGCCACGAACGGGCTGACTCCGGGCTGGAAGTGGGTCCACGGCACGACCGACAGGATCATGATCAGCGCGCCGACGTAGAAGACGGCGATACGCCACGGCACGGTGTTGATCGCCTTGGGCAGCACGGTCTTCGGGTCCTTGGACTCGCCCGCGGTCACACCGACCAGCTCGACGGCGAGGAAGGCGAACATGACCATCTGCAGGGTCATCAGGGTGGAGCCGATGCCGTTCGGGAAGAAGCCGCCCTGGTTCCAGAGCATGCCGACCGAAGCGGTGTCACCGGCGTCCGAGAAGCCGATGGTGAGGATGCCGGCGCAGATCAGGATCATGCCGATGATGGCGGTGACCTTGACCATCGAGAACCAGAACTCCAGCTCGCCGAAGAGCTTCACCGAGATCAGGTTCGCGCCGAAGAGGATGACCGTGAACAGCAGCGCGAACACCCATTGCGGCTGATCGAGCCAGCCGTCGGTGTTCTTGGTCCAGTACTGCATATACGCGGAGGCCGCGGTCACCTCGGTGATACCGGTGACGACCCAGAAGAGCCAGTACGTCCAGCCGGTCACGAAGCCCATGAACGGGCCGATGAATTCGCGTGCGTACTCCGAGAAGGAGCCCGACACCGGGCGGTACATGAGGAGCTCGCCGAGCGCGCGCATGATGAAGAAGATCACCAGGCCCGCGATGGCGTACGCGAGGATCAGGCTGGGCCCCGCCTTGTGGATGCCCTTGCCGGCGCCGAGGAACAGGCCGGTGCCGATGGCACCGCCGATCGCGATCATCTGGATCTGCCGGGCTCCCAGACCTCGCTGGTAACCCTCCGCGGACGTGCTCTCGCCGTCCGCCCCGGCCTCACTGCCGTCGTTCTGCTTGTCGACCTGCACTGAGGTCATGGTGGTGCGCCTTTCTCCATGCCGACCCGTGCAGTACGTGCGGTGTACGTGCCCGGATCGGGTCCCGATCCCCCCGGATGTGGATGGAGCTGTTGCCTACCGGCGGTCCGCCGGCGGGGCGCCCCTGCTCGGAACATGGGTGGCGTCCCGGCAGGTGGTCGTGAACATTTATCACGCGCACAAGTGGGGCGAAACGCTGCCAATGTGGCGGGCGCCACAGGAAGAAGCGGACATAAGTCGTCGAGGCGACGAAGTGAGGCGGCAGTTTTTGAGTGTTCTTTATGCGGAATTGAGGCTCCTCTGAGCGAACGGACGCCCAGATTCCGGTGCCTCGTACGGCCGTCCCGGTTCCGCAGACACGAACGGGCCCGCCCGCACCGTTGAGGGTGCGGGCGGGCCCGTCGGCGGATACGGGTCCGGTCAGACCTTGAGGAGGTCCTTCTTCTCCTCCTCCGGCTCCGGCTCGCCGTTGTCACGGCGCTGCGCGTAGTCGAGGAAGGACTTCAGCTCCCGCCTGACCACCGGGAACAGCAGGTAGAGACCGATGATGTTGAACACCGCGAGGATGAACAGGACCGCGTCGGCCAGGCTGAACAGCGCCGTCAGCGTGAGCAGCGAACCGCCCGCGGCGCACACCGTGTACAGGACGCGGAACAGCGTGAGGCTGGGCTTCGAGCGGCCGAAGAGGTGGGACCAGGCCTTCTCGCCGTAGTAGCCGTAGGTCAGCGCGGTCGACAGCGCGAACAGGATGACCGCGACGGTCAGCACGTACGGGAACCAGGGCAGGACCGTCTCGAAGGCGTCGGAGGTGATGACCACACCGCCGGGGGCGTTCGGGTCGGTCCGCGCCGCCTCAAGAGACGGCGGACTGACGACCACGACCGTCAGGGCGGTCATGGTGCAGATGACGACGGTGTCGATGAACGGCTCGAGCAGCGCGACCAGGCCCTCGCTCGCGGGGTGCTTGGTCTTCACGGCGGAGTGCGCGATCGGGGCGGTGCCGAGGCCGGCCTCGTTGGAGAACGCGGCCCGCTGGAAGCCGGCGATCAGGGCGCCGATGAGGCCGCCGGCGAAGGCCTCCGGGTTGAACGCGTAGGAGAAAATGTCGGTCACGGCGCCCGGCAGTGCGCCGGCGTTGACGGCGAGGACCGCGAGGCAGCCGAGGATGTAGATGATCGCCATGGCAGGGACCAGCTTGGAGGTCACGCCGGCGATCGACTTCATGCCGCCGATCAGCACCACACCGATGAGCAGGGCGACGACGACGCCGAAGACCATCGCGCCGGCCGAGGAGTCGATGAAGCCGTTGTCGCCGCCGGTGGTGTTGGCGAGCTGGCTGTAGGCCTGGTTGACCTGGAGCAGGTTGCCTCCGAAGAGGCCGAAGAACAGCACGAACACCGCGGCACAGACGCCGAGCACCTTGCCGAGCTTGTGGCCGGCGGAACCTGCGCCGAAGCGGTCCGCGAGACCGGCAGGCAGGTACTGCATGGGACCGCCGGAGACCGTGCCGTCGGCGTGCACCTTGCGGTACTTCACACCGAGGGTGACCTCGACGAACTTCGTTGCCATGCCGAGCAGGCCGCAGACCGCCATCCAGAACGCGGCGCCCGCGCCACCGATCGTGATGGCGACGGCGACACCGGCGATGTTGCCGAGGCCGACGGTGGCGGAGACGGCGGCGGTCAGCGCGCCGAAGTGGTTGACCTCGCCGACCGCGCCCTTCTCGTCGTACTTGCCGCGCACGACCTTGAGGGCGAGCTTGAACTTGCGTATCTGGATGAAGCCGAAGAGGCCGGTGAACAGCAGACCGGCGACGACCAGCCAGGCGACGATCAGCGGAAGCTCGGCGTCGCCGACGGGCACGGCGTAGAAGACCCACTTGGTGAGGAATTCGGCCACGGGGTCGACCACGCTGTTGACGCTCTCCTCGATGGAGTTCGTCAGGGATTCAAGAGACATCGGACACCTCAAGGCAGGCACATGGGGGGTGTGCGGAACGGCGGCATCCGGCGAGGGATGCGGCAGGCAGGGCGGTGGGGGCACGAAGGGAGCGAACGCCGTTGTCCGGTCGGCGACTTGAGGGCGGCGGTCCGTGGACGCGGAACACGCGGCCCTGGTCGTACGGGTCGTGCGGTCGTGCTGGGGCCAGACTGCCTGGCGGTGCGCCAGGTCTCCGAGGGCGGCGAGGGGTGGTGCCGCCACCGAAGTGCCGAAGTTTTACCACGGCCTTAAGGGGTCTTTACGTGACGCGCATCACGGCCTGAAGTGCCAAGACGCCCGCCACCAGGCATAACGGCAGCGGGCGTGACGTGATCGTTATTCGGACAGCACTCACCGGTATCCGGACGTCAGCACTGTCCCTGGAGTGTGGGCCTTACGCCATCAACGTCTCGACAAGCGTCTCCTGCAGACCCCCGAGCCACAGATACGCCATCACCATCGGCTTGCGCGGATCGCTGTCCGGGAGCCGGTAGAGGAGGTCGGTGTCCTCTTCGCTGATCACGTCGAGACGCGAGGCGATCGCGAGCCGCAGATCGTTCAGGGCGCCGAGCCACTGCTTGGACTCGTCCGGGGTGAGCTTGAGGACCGCGCCGCCCTCGCCGTCGAGGGAGAGCGCGTCGAGGCCGCGGACGACCACGAGGGCGTTGTCGCGCTTGCCGGCGCGCAGGTCGTTCTCGGTGAAGCGCCGGAACTCGGCGGAGTACGCCTTGAGTTGATCGTCCGGCACGGCTTCGGGATCGCCGTACGCATCCGGGAAGAGCCGTTGCAGTACGGGGTCGCTCGGCGGTTCGCTCGGGCCGTCGGCGAACAGCTCGGCCAGCGGGTCGGGGTCCTGCTCGCCACCGGGGCCCGGGCCGATCAGCTCAAGGAGCTGCACGGCGAGGGAGCGCAGAATGGAGACCTCGACCTCGTCGAGCGCGACGGCGGCGCCGCCGCCGGGTACGGGTTCGAACATGCCGGCCATCAGTTGCGGTCCTGGCTCAGCGTCGCCCACAGGCCGTAGCCGTGCATCGCCTGCACATCGCGCTCCATCTCCTCGCGGGAACCGCTGGAGACGACGGCGCGGCCCTTGTGGTGGACGTCCATCATCAGCTTGTGGGCCTTGTCCTTGGAGTAGCCGAAGTAGGCCTGGAACACGTACGTGACGTAGCTCATCAGGTTCACGGGGTCGTTATGGACGATCGTCACCCAGGGAACGTCGGGCTCGACCACCGCCGACTTTTCGTCGGCGGGGTTGGTGATCTCTGCTGGAGCCACGTCTGGAGCCACACTCACTTGTCCCATGCTGCCACTTGGAGCCTCGCGGTGCATAAAGGGGCCCCTCCACCCGGGCAGGGCCACCGACGGCTCAGCCGAAATCGTCAAAGTGACGAGATGGGAGTACGATCCCGCACATGAACACAGCGGACCTTGGGCTGCCGGTGGATGTTCCCTCGACGGCACTCTTCACCGACCAGTACGAGCTGACGATGCTGCAGGCCGCGCTGAAGGCCGGTACGGCCGAGCGGCGCTCGGTCTTCGAGGCCTTCACGCGCAGGCTGCCCGAGGGGCGCCGCTACGGCGTCGTCGCGGGGACCGGGCGGGTCCTTGACGCCGTGGAGAACTTCCGGTTCGACGCGGGCGTCCTGGACTTCCTGCGGGAGCGGAACATCGTCGACGGGCCGACCCTCGAATGGCTCGCGGACTACCGCTTCCGCGGAGACATCTGGGGCTACCCCGAGGGCGAGGTGTACTTCCCGGGCTCGCCCATCCTGCGGGTCGAGGGCTCCTTCGCCGAGTGCGTGCTGCTCGAGACCGTGATCCTGTCGATCCTCAACCACGACTCCGCCATCGCCGCGGCAGCCTCGCGGATGTCCGCGGCCGCCGGTGAGCGGGCGCTGATCGAGATGGGCGCGCGCCGCACGCACGAGCTGGCCGCCGTCGCCTCGTCCCGGGCCGCGTACATCGGCGGCTTCAACTCGACCTCGGATCTCGCGGCCGGCTTCCGCTACGGGATCCCCACGGTCGGCACCTCCGCGCACGCCTTCACGCTCCTGCACGACAACGAGCGCGACGCCTTCACCGCCCAGGTGGACTCGCTGGGGCGCGGCACCACGCTGCTCGTCGACACCTACGACGTGACCGAGGCCGTACGGCTCGCGGTGGAGATCGCCGGGCCCGAGCTCGGCGCCGTCCGGATCGACTCGGGCGACCTGCTGCTCGTCGCACACCGGGTGCGCCAGCAGCTCGACGAGCTCGGGGCCGCCCGTACGAAGATCGTGGTGACCAGCGACCTCGACGAGTACGCGATCGCCTCGCTGGCCGCCGCGCCCGTGGACGCGTACGGGGTCGGCACCCAGCTCGTCACCGGCTCCGGGCACCCCACCTGCTCGATGGTCTACAAGCTGGTCGCCCGCGCCGAGTCCGCCGACGCGAACGCCCCGCTCGTACCCGTCGCGAAGAAGTCGCTCGGCGCCAAGTCCTCGATGGGCGGTCGCAAGTGGGCCGCGCGCCGCGTCGACGAGGACGGTGTCGCCGAGGCCGAGGTGATCGGCACGGGTGCGGTGCCCGCCGAACTGGCCGGCCGGCAGCTGCAGGTCGAGCTGGTCAAGGGCGGCGAGGTGCTCGGCCGCGAGTCGCTCGATGTCGTACGCGACCGGCATACGGCCGCCCGCGCGGGACTGCCGCTGTCCGCGACCCAGCTGTCGCGCGGCGAGGCGGTCATTCCCACCGAGTACGTGTGACCGACAGGTGACCCGGAGGGCACGGACCCCCAAACGCCCTCTCCCGCAACGGACTTGAAGTCTCTACTCTCGGTCAGAACGGCCGAGTCGACGACCGCCGACAAACGAAGGACAGGGATCATGCGCCGCGCCTTGATCGTCGTGGATGTGCAGAACGACTTCTGCGAGGGCGGCAGCCTCGCCGTGGCCGGCGGTGCGGACGTGGCCGCCGCGATCACCGACCTGATCGGCGAGACCGGCGGTCCCTGCTACCAGCATGTGGTCGCCACCCGTGACCACCACATCGAGCCGGGCGGCCACTTCTCGGAGCACCCCGACTACCGCGACTCCTGGCCGGCGCACTGCGTGGCCGGCACCGAGGGCGTGGGCTTCCATCCGAACTTCGCCCCGGCCGTCGCCTCCGGCGCCGTCGACGCCGTCTTCGACAAGGGCGCCCACGCGGCCGCGTACAGCGGCTTCGAAGGTGCCGACGAGAACGGTGTGACGCTCGCCGACTGGCTGCGCGACCGCGAGGTCACCGAGGTCGACGTCGTCGGGATCGCCACGGACCACTGCGTACGGGCCACGGCCCTCGACGCCGCCCGCGAGGGCTTCCGCACCCACGTCCTGCTCGACCTCACGGCCGGGGTCGCGGAGGACAGCACGGAGCGGGCCCTGGAGGAGCTCCGCGCCGCCGGTGTGGAGCTGTCGGGCAAGCCGGTCGTCTAGAGCCCGGGCGTGGACCCGGGGCCGGCCCGCCGGGCGTGGACCTGGCCCTGGGCCCGGCGCGCGGCTAGACCACGTACCGGGTCGTCTGCGGCGTCATGGTCCTCAGGAGCGCCCTGATCGGGTGCCACAGCTCCTCGGCCGTGTCGGGGGCGCCCCGCCATATCAGGCCGTCCGGATGGTGCAGGACCGCCGTGATCTCGTCCGGCGTGGGCGGTGCGGTGTTCCCGCGCAGGTAGATCGCGCGCAGCCCGAGGTTGCGCAGCCGGGTCAGGGCCCGGGCGCGGTTCGCCGCGTGGACCACGACCCGTACCCCCGGAGCCCCGCTGGGACAAGGGTTCGGCAGGTCCAGGGCCACGACCACATCGCCGCCCGGAAGTCTGCAGAATCCGCCACCAGCCATCCAGAATCACTCCCCCGTGAGACGCCCTGTCAATAAGAACCGCACAGCAGGCACATAAGCACGTTCGGCCGCCGCCCGCTAGAGGGCGACGGCCGAACATGCTGTGACCTGCGGTTTAACGGATTACTTCGAGGAAGGTCCAACCTTCACGGTCATCGTCGTGCCGCTCAGCGGCTGGTCGACGATCGTGATCTTCGTGTTGGTGTCAGTGATCTTGACGCCACCGAAGGGGTTCGCCTCGTCGTAGTACGAGTGGCGCCCGTCGTCGAAGACCGGGACACCCAGCTTCCAGTTGATCTTCGCCGCGACACCGTTGCGGTGCAGCGTGAAGCCCTGCGTCGGGAGCCAGCTGAAGGTCGAGTCGTAGGACTGGATGCGGTTGCGCATCAGGTCCTTGCCCGGGGTGGTGTCGAGGTCCTCGGTCCACCGCTCGGCCTTCGGGTGCGCGTCCACCGGCAGGATCAAACCCTCACCCGGGTGCACCGAGGTGTTGTTGTCCGGCTGCGAGGTGTCCCACTTCCAGATCAACAGGCCCTTCTGGTACGGGAAGTGCTCGACCCAGTTCTCGCGGGTGGTCTGCCAGCCGAAGTTGTACGGACCGGTCTTGAGGGTCTTGTCGTACGACACGTACTGGCGGTTCTCGGCGATGTAGAACTGGTCGTAGTCGTTGGTGATCGACTCACCGACGCGCGAGAAGCCCTTGGGCGTCCAGCCGTTGTCGTCGCCCTCGGCGCCGTCCGTGAACAGGGCGGTGCCGTCGGCCACGACGGAGATGTCGTCGGCCGCGAAGCCGACCATGTTGACGCCGCCGTCCGTCTGGTAGCGGAAGCGCAGGTCGATCTTCTTGCCCGCGTACGCGTCGAGCGAGTACACCAGCTTCTTGTACGCACCCGAAGCACCGGTCAGGGCCGGGGCGCCGGAGGCGTCGCGCGGGAGCGCCGCGCCGTCGGCGGTGCCGTCGATCGGCGTGTAGCTGGTGCCGCCGTCCGTGGAGACCTCGGCGTAGGCGTAGTCGTAGTCCTGCTCGATGTCCCACCAGCCCGAAAGCTCCAGGCTCGCCTTGGACTTGCCGGTCAGGTCGACCGAACGGGTCAGGGTGTTCTTGAGGTCGTCACCGCGACCGGACCACCACTGCTTGGCGCCGTTGGCGGGCTTCACGACCGGGGTCGTGACTTCCTTCTTCGGCAGTTCGACGACCAGCGCCTGCGGGTTGGCCGTGTTGTACTCCGCGACCCCCAGCTTGTGCGTGGACTTCGTGCCGGCCTTGGCCACGTCGTAGTCCAGCCAGCCCAGCTGCAGCTTGTCCCAGGCGGTCATGTCGCCCGGCAGATCGCCGATCGACTCCTTGCCCTCGCCGAGCCACGAACCGGACGACATCAGCGACCAGTACGCGGTGGAGTTCTCGCCGCCGCCGGAGGTGTCGTACAGGTCCGGCAGGCCCAGGTCGTGGCCGTACTCGTGGGCGAAGACGCCGAGTCCGCCGTTCTCCGGCTGCACGGTGTAGTCGCCGACCCAGACCCCGGTGTCACCGATCTGCGTACCGCCGGCCTTGTTCTCGGACGGGCCGGTGCGGCCGGCGTCCGTGCCGTAGGCGTACCAGCGGTGCGCCCAGATGGCGTTGGTGCCCTCGGCGCCGCCGCCCGCGGACTCGTCCTCGCCGGCGTGCACGATCTGGAAGTGGTCGATGTAGCCGTCGCGCTCGTTGAAGTTGCCGTCGGCGTCGAAGTCGTAGCGGTCCCACTGGTCGTACTCGGCGAGCAGGGCCTTGATCTCGGCGTCGGTCTTGCCGGCCGCCTTCTGGTCCGCGGCCCACGCGTTGGTGCCGTCGCGGACGACGTCCCAGACGTTGGCGCAGTTGGTGGAGCCGCAGTAGTTCGAGCCGTAACGGGCCTCGTTGTACTCGACCTTGACCCAGTCGGACACCTGGCCGTCGACCGAGTAGCGGCCCGAGGACTGCTTCTCGTAGTACTTCTTGACCGACTCCTTCTCCTTGTCGGTCGCGAAGTACAGGTCCTGGAAGTGCTGCTGGTTGAAGTCCGCGATCCAGTCCGTGGAGTTGTCGTCTCCACGGTCGGGCTCGGGGATCTCGTTGTGCTGCGGGCCCGGCGTACCGCCGAACTTCTTGACCGGCGGCTTGGGACCCGCGCCGTCCGGGTCGAACATCGTGGTGTCGTCGACCTTGTCGCCGAACTCCACCAGGATCGTGAAGATCTTGTCCGTCTTCTGACGGCCCAGCTCGACGTACTTGCCGTCGTCCAGCTTCACGACCTTGGAGGCGCCGCGCGTCTCGGCCTTGGCCTCGCCCGAGACGACCTCCTGCAGAGCGGCCTGGCGCTCGGCGGCCTGCTGCTCGCTGAACGGGCCCTCGAGGTCGTGGTCGACATGCTCCTTGCCCGGTGCCGGGTCATGGCGCTCCACGCCCGACGGGGCGCTCGGCATATGGCCCTCGGCCTGAGCGGTGCCGTACGACATCGCTCCGGTGGCGGCCAGGGCCACACCGACGGCGAGCGCGCGTATGGAACGGCGTCTGCCTGTCTGACTGTTCACTTGGGTGTTGTCCTCCCCCGCGACAGCGTCTGCGGATGGGGGGTCCGGAATCGGAACGATCCGCGCGCAGTGTCGCGTCACAAGTGACGACATTCGACCGGAGTTACGGGAGAAAAGACAGACCTTGACTTCACATGCCCAAGTACGTTAGTTGCAGCGCGAGTTGCACTATCCGGACACTCCCCGGGGCCCGTACGGCGCGCCCATCTCAGCGCATGAGATACGAAATGAGCCCGTGCGCCCCCCATGCATCGGCACCGTGGGTTAGGTCACGCTTACTGGCCGTTCCAGCAGGGAATCCGTCGTCATAGAGTCAGTTGACGGTGATTTTGCCCGAGCAGCCCGATCGCACGACCGACACCCCCGCACCCTCTTAGAGGACGGTTCGCCATGCCGCGTCCGACTGCCGCACAGCTCGTCTACGGAACCGTGACGGTCGTGATCGCCACGCTCGCCATGCTGCTGCTCTCCCAGACCCGTACCGGTCTCGGGGTCGCCGTCATCACCGTCGCAGCCCTGGGGCTCGGCCTCCTGGTCGCGGTGACGGTGCCCGTGCCGCGTCCGGCGCCGGCAGCCGCCCGCACGCCTGAAGTCCCCGCGGAGCGCGTGCCGTTGCCGCGTATGCACACCGGGGCCGAGGTGCGGATCGAGTCGCGCGTCGGCGAGCACTCACTGCGCAACTGAGCGAGTCGGCCGGGGCACAAGCCAGGCGGCCGGACACGGGCCTGCGGGCCGAGACATACATGAGCGGCGGGGCCCGGGGGTGGGCACCCGCCCCCCCCCGGGGGTGCGGCCGCCCCCCCCGGACAACGGGCAGACCCCCCACGGCAGCGCCGCCCAGTAGGGCAGGCCC